>NZ_JAEHQU010000006.1:0-253494 GCF_016238105.1 Proteus sp. PR00224
TTAAAAAGATCACAGTTTATATGTTAGTCGTTAATTAGAAACTATGGTTACATTCCTCAATAAAATAGCCAATCTTCATGCCGTTAAACACTATTTATGGCAACTCATTAGTAAAATGATCCCCGTATCAAGCATCTAATATCACATTAATTTAATGCCTAGTGTTCTGATCTTTTATTTCTTGTTATCTCTGATGGATCTTATTAAAAGCAGATGGTGTAAATGTAAAAATACACTCTTTATTACTGAGTCTATTTTTATTTAGATATCTTTTAATGAGAATGTTATTGAGGCTCCTGCTCTTCTGAACGCAGTAAATCATAGTTTAAGATATTTTTATTACCATCAATAACAGTGATTGGTGATTTAGGCTGATAGCACTCATTTAATGGTGAGTGACACTGTTGAGGGGAGTTATGTTCTATTCCAAGCCAACTACTTAGTAGCCAATAGTTATTTACTGTTGAATAAGGCTTATTCAATGCATCATTATTGATAGTAGGTTTAATAGATGATGGGCTATACCAAATAAACAAAGGGATATCATAAGCTTCTTTTCGTGGCGTATTTACACCATGATGATAACGAACCTCTCTATTTTTATCGAGACGCTGTAAAGCGTGATCTGCAAAGTAGAGAATAGAAGCTGGTTTATCTTTGACTCTCTCGATGATGTTATTAATTAATTTATCTGTATAAGCGATAGAGCTGTCATAGCAGTTATCATCATCTTCTTGCGTGAATTTCTTTAAATACTGACTTGGAAATCGATTACAGGCTGGCTCATGGCTACCATATGTATGTAAGATGATTAGTTTTTTCTCTTCAGATGGCTCATTGAGAGCTCTGTCTAAATAAGGAAGCAACTCTTCATCATAACCGATAAATTCATTCCACTTTTTATTTTGAGCCATATTAGCAATGACAGAAATAACACTAGTTTTCTGATTACCTTCACCTTGATTACTTAACCAATATGTTTTAAACCCAGCATGATTGGCAAGAGAAACAATATTATCAGCGTAATGACTTTTATCTTGTAACTGTTCCAATCCTATATTTGAGAGTGAAATTGGTACAGAAAGAATAGTTACTGGTGCAGGAGAATAAACTTGATTGAATAGGATAAGATTACTCTTTTCTTTCATTAGATTAGGTGTTGTATCGTACTGATAGCCATAAATTCCTAGATGATCTCTGCGAACGGACTCTCCAAGAATAAGGATATAAATTTCTGTATTATCATTATGTTTATTATATTGAAACTCAACTTTTTGAGAGGCAATTCTTCTAATTTGGCGATTTTCATGGAAGGTTCGGACAAGTGCTGCTGCATTATAAAAAGGTGTGTTCAGAAGGGTATATTCTGCAAGTAATTTACTGTTGTCATCGTTTTTCAATGCTAAGATTTTATAAATTGGAATGATGGCTATTAATATAACAAAAGCAGTCACACTTTTTTTTGTCGTTTTTAGATCAGATACTTGAGCTGCTTTATGGATGAAAAAATAGTAAATGGCAAAAGCACATAGGTAAAATAAGACATAATACTTATTATAAGAGAGCATACCGACAGTTTCGCTGCCATTGGTATTAATAAAAGTTTCAGCAATGGATGATGAAAAAGCAATATCGTGTTCACGATAGAAAAATAGAGAAATAGACAGGTTTAAAGACCATAGCGCACTAGTAATAAAGGTTATTATTTTTCCAAAAACAGAACGATAAATGCCACTACATATCAGTATAAGTAGCCAACCAATAAGAACAATATAGATTTGTTCTATATGCAGTGTTGAACCACCCAATATTGCAGGTGCCATAGATAAGAAAAATAAAAGTGCGTAATGAGTTAATTGAGACATAATCTATTTAAAAACTACCACCTCTTTTTATACAGAATAAAAAGTTAACCATTTACTTTTTGACAATACAAGCCTTGTTTGGCTGAAGTGTGTCTGAAATTGATATTACTATGTTTCTTCCTCACTATTTTGAGCTATTTGGCTTTATTAATAAGCCTTGTAGAAAATAAGTTATGTTTCTTTTTATTTGTAATTAATTGATTTCAATTTAATTTGTTTTTATTTTTATAACAGTAGAATAACTAATAATAAGTTATTTAAATAATCGTATAGATATGTAGTTAAAGCTTAAAAGTATTCTAAATAAGTAAATAATAGAAATAGGATCAAGATTTTTATGATAATGGATAAAAATCATTGAAAATGAATAACCCCAAAGTTGAAATTCACTTTGGGGTTATTTTTATTTAGAAAGATAACATTATTTCAGACTGTTAGTGCTGTTTACCTTGTTCAATACCTAAGCCAATTTGAGAACGAATAAACTGTGCTTGGAATTTTGCTTTTTCTTGCTCACCTAAAGATGATTTATCAGTAACAGAGAAAAGCCATGAGACAACAAAAGCAATGATTATTGAGAATAATGCTGGATATTCATAAGGATAGATGGGTTTTTCATGACCTAAAATACTTACCCAAATTGTTGGCCCTAAGATCATCAACGTGACAGCAACTAATAAACCAGACCATCCTCCTGCGACTGCACCTCGTGTTGTCAGCCCTTTCCAATACATTGATAACAATATGATTGGGAAGTTACAGCTTGCTGCAATTGAGAAAGCTAGCCCCACCATAAAGGCAATATTTTGTTTTTCAAATAAAATACCTAAACCGATAGCGACGATACCTAAGATAACCACAGTAATTTTGGATACTTTTAGCTCTTGTCTTTCATCTGCGTGACCATTTTTAATTACATTCGCGTAGAGATCATGTGATACCGCAGATGCGCCCGCTAAAGTTAGTCCTGCAACAACGGCTAAAATAGTAGCGAAGGCAACGGCTGAAATGAAGCCTAAGAAGAAGTTACCGCCAACGGCATCCGCCAAGTGAACAGCCGCCATATTGGTTCCACCAATCAAAGCGCCAGCGGCATCTTTGAACATAGGATTAGGGCTAACGAGTAAGATAGCGCCGAAACCAATGATAAAAGTAAGAATATAGAAATAACCGATAAAACCTGTTGCATAGAAAACACTCTTACGGGCTTCTTTTGCATCGCTAACAGTAAAGAAGCGCATGATGATATGAGGAAGTCCCGCCGTACCAAACATTAGTGCAAGACCTAAAGAGAGAGCAGATATAGGATCAGAAACCAATCCACCAGGACTCATGATAGAGAACCCTTTTGAGTGAACACTAACGGCTTCTTTAAATAAGGTATTGAAATTAAAATCGACAGCTTTCATCACCATAACAGCCATAAAACTTGCACCTGCAAGTAATAAAATAGCTTTAATGATTTGAACCCAAGTGGTGGCTAACATGCCTCCAAATAAAACATATAGCACCATTAGAATACCGACGAGCACAACGGCAATATGGTAGTTTAAGCCGAAAAGGAGTTCGATTAATTTACCGGCACCAACCATTTGTGCAATCAGATAAAGAGCGACAACAACCAGTGATCCAATAGCGGAGAGTGTTCTCACTGGTTTAGGGCTTAAGCGATAGGAGACAACATCAGCAAAGGTATAGCGTCCTAAATTACGTAAGCGTTCAGCAATGATAAAAAGAATGATAGGCCAACCAATCAGAAATCCAATTGAATAAATAAGTCCATCATAACCCGAGGTATAAACCAGTGCGGAGATCCCTAAAAAGGATGCGGCAGACATAAAATCACCGGCGATTGCCATTCCGTTTTGGAAGCCAGTAATTTTCCCTCCGGCAGTATAGTAATCAGCACGAGAGCGGGTACGTTTAGAAGCCCAATAAGTGATGTAAAGTGTTAATCCTACAAATATTAGGAACATGATGATGGCCTGAATATTCATAGGTTGTTTCTCACCTCCTTCAGTTATTGCGGCAGCGTAAGCAACCGTTGAGGAGAGGAAAAATAAGCTTATTGCATAAAGTAACTTTCTCATTTTTCTACCTCTTCAATAATTTCAGCGGTAAGTTTGTCGAACTCTGTATTGGCTTTAATAACGTAAACGCCCGTTAATAAAAATGAGGCGATGATTAAACCCATACCAATAGGAATACCTCGTGTAATGTAGCTGCCCTCATATAATGGTGTACCTAACCATTGTGGATAGAACGCAATAAGTAAGATAAATGAGACGTACATAACGAGCGTAATAATTGAAAGTGTCCATGAAAAACGACTACGTTTATTAACCAGTTCTTTAAAGCGAGGGTTGTTTTCTATCTCTTGATAAATATTGGAATTCATCAGAGTTCTCCTCTATATAATTGTTTGGTTTATCACTTGATTTAGAGGCTTAAATCCCCCGCATTCCATGATTTTCAGGTAAGAGAGCCCTGCAAAGGCATTTTCATGCCTTTGCTTTGTCGTATTACGTTTTTTGAATGACAGTTATTTGTTGTGTATTAAGCAGTGAGTGATAGAGACTGTTTTTCTTCTAACAGTTTCTCTACAACACCCGGATCAGCGAGTGTTGAGGTATCCCCGAGGTTAGTTGTGTCTCCAGAGGCAATTTTACGCAAGATACGGCGCATAATTTTCCCTGATCGTGTTTTAGGTAAGGAATCTGTCCAATGTAGGATATCTGGTGTGGCTATTGGCCCAATTTCTTTACGTACCCAGTTGCGAACTTCTGTATAAAGTTCAGGAGTTGGCTCTTCACCGTGATTTAAAGTGACATAAGCATAAATAGCTTGTCCTTTAATATTATGAGGAATACCAACTACTGCGGCTTCTGCAATCTTAGGATGTGCAACAAGAGCGGATTCAATCTCTGCTGTTCCTAAACGATGACCTGAAATATTCAAGACATCATCAACACGCCCTGTTATCCAATAGTCACCATCCTCATCTCGGCGAGCGCCGTCACCAGAGAAATACATCCCTTTAAAGGTTGAAAAATAAGTTTGCTCAAAACGATCGTGATCACCAAAAAGAGTTCTTGCTTGACCCGGCCAAGAATCAGTAATCACTAAGTTTCCTTCGCAAGCCCCTTGCTGTACTTCGCCCATATTATCGACAATTGCAGGCTGAATACCGAAGAAAGGGCGTGTTGCTGAGCCTGGTTTTAGATCCATTGCACCCGGTAATGGTGTTATCATGAAACCACCAGTTTCTGTTTGCCACCATGTATCAACGATAGGACATTGGCTACGTCCCATTTTCTGATAGAACCATTCCCATGCTTCTGGATTAATGGGTTCACCTACGGAGCCTAGAATGCGCAGAGAGGTGCGTTGAGTACCTTCAATCGCTTTATCGCCTTCAGCCATTAATGCACGGATTGCAGTCGGTGCTGTATATAAGATATTGATTTGGTGTTTATCAACAATTTGAGCCATGCGGTTAACAGATGGGTAATTAGGGACACCTTCAAACATAACAGTAGTCGCACCATTTGACAGAGGGCCATACAGTAAGTAGCTATGTCCTGTTACCCAACCCACGTCAGCAGTACACCAATAAATATCACCTTCATGATAATCAAAGGTGTATTTGAAGGTCATTGAAGCATAAACGAGATAACCTCCCGTTGTGTGCAGTACACCTTTGGGTTTGCCTGTTGAACCTGATGTATACAGAATAAAGAGAGGATCTTCTGCATCCATTACTTCAACATCACACTCAGAGCTGACACCTTGGGTGATTTCATCCCACCAAACATCGCGTCCTTCAATCCATTGTTCGGTATGTCCTGTTCGACGAAATACTACTACATGATTAATAGGGGGGATATCAGCGTGATTTAAAGCATCATCAACATTTTTCTTTAAAGGAATAGCGCGACCTGCACGTAATCCTTCATCAGCTGTAATTACTAATTTAGCTTTTGAGTCAATGATCCTACCTGCGACAGCTTCAGGAGAGAAACCACCAAAAATAACAGAATGGATAGCACCAATACGAGTACAAGCGAGCATAGCGACTGCCGCTTCTGGCACCATCGGCATATAAATCGCCACAACATCGCCTTTTTTAATACCTAAATTTTTTAATACATTAGCGAATTGGCAAACATCTTGGTGGAGTTGTCTGTAAGTGATTTTTTTCGACTCATTAGGTGAGTCGCCTTCCCAAATAATGGCGGTTTGATCACCTCGTGTTTTAAGGTGGCGATCAAGACAGTTTTGACTGATATTTAGCTGACCATCTTCAAACCAGCGAATGCGTACATGGCCTGGGTCAAAAGAAGTATTCTTTACCACAGTATATGGTTTTATCCAGTCAATGATTTTCCCTTTATCTGCCCAAAAGGCCTCAGGGTTTTTAATGGATAATTCATAATCTTTTTGGTATTGCTCTTTATTGATCAGGGCGTGTTCTGCAATGCTTGCAGGAATATGATGTTGGTTTATTTTTGTCATAATAGTTCTCCTCACTATTGTTAATACTATGTCAAAAAGTCGTTAACAAAAGAGGGTAAATAAAGATTGTTTCTTTTTTGCGCAGAAGATCACGAATTAATGGAAATGCTTTTCATGGAATGTTCAATTAGTGCTAAAGCTAGCAGGGCATTATTTATCTACTATTTTCTTGTTTAATAGGATCATCGTTTAATAGAATGCTTTTAAATTAAAATAATATACTGTGAAAATTAATTTAACCGTGCTGGATAAAAAAACCACAAAAATAATATGGATATGATAATGATTTTCATTAACGTTTTTTTCACTATAATGAAATGAAAAGATAAATCACATGATGTGATCCAAGATAAAACAGCACTGGAGATTAATATGAGCTATACATTACCTGCACTGCCTTATGCTTATGATGCATTAGAGCCTCACTTTGATGAGCGTACAATGGAAATTCACCATACTAAGCATCATCAAACTTATGTGAATAATACCAATACAGCATTAGAAAAATTACCTGAGCTTGCTGGCTTGGAGATTGATGAATTAGTTAAAAATCTTCATAAAGTGCCTGCTGATCAACGTACTTTTTTACGTAATAACGCTGGTGGTCACTCTAACCACTCATTATTCTGGAAAGGTTTGAAGCTAGGTACTCAATTACAAGGTTCACTAAAAGATGCGATTGAGTGCGATTTTGGTAGCGTTGATGCCTTTAAAGAGTTATTTGAAAAAGCGGCTGCGAGCCGTTTTGGTTCAGGTTGGGCTTGGCTGGTATTAAAAGACGATGGCAAACTTGCGGTAGTTTCTACTGCAAACCAAGATAGCCCATTAATGGGTGAAGAGTTAGCTGGCGCATCAGGTTACCCAATTGTAGGGTTAGATGTGTGGGAACATGCTTACTACTTGAAATATCAAAATCGCCGCCCTGATTATATTAAAGCGTTCTGGTCCGTCGTTAACTGGGACGAAGCGCAAAAACGTTTTCAGAGCAAAGCATAATTGAGTAGATAACATCCTTTCTTTTTTATATTTTCAATGCCGACATTTGTCGGCATTGTTTCTTTTGAACACTATCTTTACTATGAGTTATTCTTTTCTGTTTAGGTAGTGAGCTATGCGTTATTTTCCTAGTGTTTTTATCGGTAATATCACAACAACATCTAATGGATTTACCAGTGCGATCACCAAAAGGCTGGTGGATGGCACTATCAAATTGACATCACTAGGATTAGAAGGTGATGAGCAAGCAGAAAAGTGTTTTCACGGTGGTTCTGATCGCGCCCTTTGTCACTATCCTAACGAACATTATCTTTATTGGGCTGAGCAATTCCCTCAATTGATGGATTTTTTTCATGCTCCCGCATTTGGTGAAAATATCTCAACAACAGGCATGACGGAAGAGAATGTTTTTATTGGGGATATTTATCAATGGGGAACTGCATTAATTCAAGTGACTCAACCTCGCTCTCCTTGCTACAAACTTAACACAGTGACAGAAGTCAGTAACTTTTCGCAAATTATGCAAGATAGTGGTTATTGTGGTTGGTTATATCGTGTTGTGAGTGCAGGAGAAACAGGCAGTCATCATCCTCTTGTGTTGGTTTCAAGAAACAGTGATGTCTCTGTTAAAGAAGCTATTTCTATTGCTTTTCATATGCCTTTTGATGAAGAGCTTTATCATCGTTTATTAAGTGCGGCAGGATTATCAGCGAGTTGGAGTAAAACCATGCAGCTAAGACTGCAAAATCAAACTATTGAAAGCTTTGATAGACGGCTGTTTAAGAGATAAATAGTTATCTAATTGATAATTAATGGTATTAAAACACCTCCCTAAACATGAACTGCACCCCAAAAGTTGGACACCAACTTTGGGGTGTTTTTTTATGTATTAACGAAAAATTACGGATGTGCGATAAACCCAATCGCATCATAAACCTTGTCTAAGGTTGCTTGAGCACGAGTTTTGGCTTTATCAGCACCTTCTTTCATGATTTTATTAAGCAATGCTTCATCATTACGGAATGTGTTAAAACGTTCTTGAATGTTGGTTAGCATTTCAGATACCGCATCAGCGACAGCACCTTTTAGATGACCGTACATTTGACCTTCAAATTCAGCTTCTAATTCAGGAATAGTTTTACCTGTAACACCCGCTAAGATATCGAGTAAGTTAGACACACCTGCTTTATTTTCAAGATCGTAAATAACACGAGGTGGTTCTTCAGAATCTGTCATTGCGCGTTTAATTTTCTTGGCTGCTGCTTTTGGATCTTCAAGCAATGCGATAACGTTATTACGGTTATCATCAGACTTGGACATTTTCTTGGTCGGATCTTGCAGAGCCATAACACGAGCACCGCCTTTTGGAATAAAAGGATCGGGTACGGTGAAGATATCGCCATAAATAGCGTTAAAGCGCTGAGCAATATCACGGCTTAATTCAAGATGTTGTTTTTGGTCGATACCAACAGGGACTTGATTTGTTTGATAAATCAGAATATCTGCCGCCATTAATACAGGATAATCGAATAACCCTGCATTGATATTTTCAGAGTGACGCGCTGATTTATCTTTAAATTGAGTCATTCGGCTCAATTCACCAAAATAGGTATAGCAGTTAAGTGCCCAGCTTAATTGTGCATGTTGTGGAACATGTGACTGAACAAAAATAGTGCTTTTTTCTGGATCAATACCGCAAGCAAGATAAAGAGCCAGCGTATCTAAGGTTCTTTTTCTAAGTTCTTTTGGATCTTGACGAACTGTAATGGCGTGTTGGTCAACGATACAGTAAATGCAATCATAGTCATCTTGCATTTGTACCCATTGACGTAATGCACCCATGTAGTTACCAATAGTGAGTTCACCAGAAGGTTGTGCACCACTGAATACAATTGGCTTTTGTGCCGTTTTTTCTACTGAAGTCGTCATCTTAATTCTGTTCCACAGTTGTCATTGCGTGATGTCGAGGATTGATAGCAAGTCAGCAAAATTATCGAGTGTATAATCAGGTTTGCTGTCTGCAATAGAGACGCCATAGTTATAGCCATAGGTTAAACCTACGCAAGGGCACTCGGCCGCTTGTGCTGCAATAATATCGTTGCGAGAATCCCCAACAAAAAGGAGTTCTTCCTTTTTAACACCAAATGTACCCATTGTTAAATATAATGGTGCTGGATGTGGTTTTTTTTCTTTGACATCATCTCCCCCTAGTACTAAGGAAAAATATTTATCAATTTTCAGTTGCTGTAATAGTGGTGCAATAAAAGGTGAAGGCTTATTGGTAACGATACCTAATGGAATGTTATGTGAAGCTAATACTTCAAGCGTTTCTTTGACGTGTGGGAATAAATCACTGCCTGTTTTGACCGATGTTGCATAATGTTCATCAAAAAGGTCACGCATCTCTTTTAATAAGGTTTCTGTGACATCTTCTACGCCAGCGTTATGTAAAGCGCGCGTAAGTAGCATATCAACGCCATTACCCACCCAAATTGTGACATTATGTTTACCAGCAGGTGCAAAACCTTTTGATGTTAATGCGTAATCTGTTGCTTCTGTTAGTCCAACAGCGCTGTCAGTGAGTGTGCCATCAAGATCAAAGGCGATAGCACGAATGCCTTTGAGTTTTTTGTCTATCATTACGATACCTTTTCTAATTCACGACGCATATTGTCAATAACATGCTTATAATCTGGTTGATTGAAAATAGCTGAGCCAGCAACGAACATATCTGCACCTGCTTGGGCAATTTCAGCGATATTATCGACTTTAACACCACCATCAATTTCTAAACGAATGTCATAACCACCATCATCGATCATTTTACGAACTTGGCGTAATTTATCGAGGGTGTTAGGAATAAATGATTGACCACCAAAGCCTGGGTTAACAGACATCAGCAGAATAAGATCTAATTTATCCATTACATAATCAAGATAATTTAATGGGGTTGCTGGGTTAAGCACTAAGCCTGCTTTACAACCACAATCTTTTATTAGTTGAATTGTACGGTCAACGTGGTCACTGGCTTCAGCGTGAAATGAGATATATGTTGCGCCAGCTTCTGCAAAATCAGGAATGATGCGATCAACGGGTTTAACCATTAGGTGAACATCAATGGGCGCTGTAATACCGTAGTTGCGCAGAGCCTTACAAATTGGCGCACCAAACGTTAGGTTCGGTACATAGTGGTTATCCATAACATCAAAGTGGACAACATCTGCGCCAGCTGCGAGCACTTTTTCAGTGTCTTCGCCAAGGCGAGCAAAATCAGCGGATAAAATAGAAGGGGCAATCAGAAAATCTTTCATCGCATTCTCCAGACAACACTCCCATTGTCGGGAGGTGTTAACGATTATTTATATAAGGCAAGTAATTCGTTCACTTTGCTACGACCAAGTGTGTTGCTACTGATTGTTCTTCTGACTTTCACACTGTGTAGCTCTTTTGCGTCTACATACCACTCTTTTGTTAACGCAGTCTCATGATTTGATATTAACACGGGTATCTGTCTCTCGTAAGCCAGCATTGAGGCAAGTTGAGCCAGGTGTTCCTGCTCTTGAAAACTAAAGCTATTTGTATGGTATGACGTAAAATTTGCAGTCGGTGATAACGGTGCATAAGGAGGATCGCAATAAACAACGGCGCCTTTTTTTGCATTTGTCATCGTTGATGAATAGCTTTGGCAAACAAATTCGGCTTTTTGTGCTTTTTCAGAAAACCAAATTAGCTCTGCTTCAGGAAAATAAGGTTTTTTATAACGACCAAAAGGGACATTGTATTCACCTTTTGAATTATAACGACACAGCCCATTGTAGCAATGACGGTTAAGATAGAGAAATAACACACTACGCTGATAAGCGTCCGTTGAACGATTAAATTCTTGTCGTAGTTGATAAAACTCTTCTGCGATATTCATTTGAGGGGTAAATAATAAGCGAGCATCCTTCATAAATTTTTCAGGATGTTGCTTTACCGTATTATAGAGATGAATTAGATCACTATTTATATCGGCAAGAATATATGAATCGTATTCTGTATTTAAAAAAACAGAACCGGCACCCATAAAAGGTTCAATTAAACAATTACCCTCAGGCAGATGACGTTTAATGTCATCTACCAAAGGATATTTACCACCAGCCCATTTTAGGAATGCGCGTTTTTTTTTCATGCCGTCCAAATTTCTCAATCGTTTCAGAGTCGCCGATTGTACTCTGTTTCAGACAGCATATCAGCGGTGAACTTCGTCTTAATTATTTTTTTAGATCCTGATGAACATGTTTCATCGGTCTAACCCAAGGTTGTTTGGCTTGTACTGGCGCAGGTAAAGAAGAAACAGCCTGCTTGGCTTCACTTATATTACGATAATTTCCATAGATGAGTACATACCATGGATTACCATTACGCTGCGTTTTGTAAATAGTGTAGTTTCCATTGAGGTTCTTTTTAGCGAAAGCCTCTAAGGTATCTTGGCGACTTGCACCACTTAATTGCAAAGTATAGTTAGTAGCAGGGATAGTGCTTAAATTACTTGCTGATAATGAGCCTGAAACAACAGGTTTAGTCGTTGCAGGTTTAGGTTGCGTTGTTGCTGGTGGTGTTACTGGTTTTGTCGGTGGTGTTTTTACTTCAGCCGGTTTTTGTACGGGTTGCACTGGTTTAGTTGCAGGTGGTTGCGTGACAGGCTGCACGGGTTGTGGCTGTTGCGCATTTAATTGCTGCTGATTAGTGGCTTGATTAATACCTGCTTGTTGTTGATTTAAAGAATCAACGATATCTCCAGGGATCTCAACACGTTGACCTTGCGAATCAATCATTGGAGGTAAATTTTGTGAAGGTGGTGTTGCAGGCTGTATCTCTTGCCCAGAAATAGATTGAGGTGTCGATGGCTGACCATTTTCTGAAGGCGTAACGGATGACGGTTGTTGAGATAGGTCGATATTTCTTTCCGTATTGGTCGAAGGTGCAGGTTCAGTTGTTTCTGGTGATTTTAATGCTGAACTTATTGCGATAATTAGCAGAATAAGGACTAAAACACCTGCACCAATCATCATCTGTTGACGGGATACAGAGAATCGTGCGTTTTTTAATGGATTGTTACGAGGTCGGTTGGTTCGACGTTCAGGTCTATCCGAAGTATCAGGTTTGAGTGAATTATCACCCTTGGTTTCATTATCAGGTTTGAACTCGTCCATTATGCCCTCCGTCAGAGCGTCAAAAAGCGAAAAATATTCTATTCAGCCTTAGCCATTACCTCATAGTATAAGGATGAAACGCTTTTTCTGAAACGTTGCATTTGACAATATTAACCAGAATTTTCCTTAAATGAATATTCTAGTTTATTGCTTGTCAGGTAATGGGGAGCTTAATTTGCATTAATGCAAGATGTTATCGCTTTGTGGACTTGTTCGCGAGTAATATCGGCACGTAATTCGGATTGACCGATACCTTTTGGTAAAACAAGGTGTAATTTGCCACCAGATACTTTTTTATCTCTCATCATATGAGGTAAATAGTCATCAGGTGTCATTTCAATAGGACCATTGATGGGGAGATTGGCTCTCTCAAGCAATTGAATAACACGTTGAGTCTCTTCTTCAGTGAATTGACCAAGTGCTTGAGATGTTCTTGCCGCCATTACCATACCTGCGGCAACGGCTTCACCATGCAACCAAACACCATATCCCATATGGGCTTCAATGGCATGTCCATAGGTATGGCCAAGGTTGAGTAGTGCGCGTAAGCCACTTGTTTCTTTTTCATCAGCAGCAACGACGTCAGCTTTTAGCTCACAGCAACGACGGATACAAAATGCCATGGCTTTAGGATCAAGAGCCAAGAGTTTATCAATATTATTTTCAAGCCAGATAAAAAAGTCTTTATCTAAAATGATGCCATATTTAATAACTTCAGCTAAACCCGATGAAAGTTCACGAGGCGGTAATGTGGCAAGACAATCGAGATCGATAACAACAGAAGCGGGCTGATAAAACGCACCAATCATATTTTTGCCAAGAGGATGATTAACTGCGGTTTTTCCACCAACAGAAGAATCGACTTGTGACAATAGTGTTGTTGGTACTTGGATAAAGCGAACGCCACGTTGATAGCTTGCTGCGGCAAAACCAGTTAGATCACCAATAACACCACCGCCTAATGCGATAAGTGTTGTATCTCGATTGTGATTTTTTTCTAATAATGCAGTAAAGACATCATTCATGATTTCAAGCGATTTGTATTGTTCGCCATCAGGCAAAATTACGCTATCAACCAAAACACCCTGTTTTTTTAAGGTGTCCGTTACCTTTTCTAAATAGAGTGGAGCAAGTGTCACGTTTGTGACTATCATAACTTGCTGCCCTGATTTTAAAGGTAAAAAGGTATCTTCTTGATGAAAAAGGCCAGAAGCAATGGTAATGGGATAGCTTCTTTCACCTAATGTGACAGTGATTTTTTCCATAACAGTGGCCTTCTTTTTATTGTCTTTACTTAACCTTATAAATAGCTGAATTTATTAGTTTTGTTCTAATAATTCAATTATTTGATTGGCTACAATTTTTGCACTCTGATCATCAGTATGAATAGTGATGTCAGCAATTTCTTCATAAAGAGGATTACGTTCTTCAGCTAATGTCTCTAAGACATCGCGCACAGGTTCAACACCTTGCAATAAAGGACGTTTTTTATCACGTTGGGTACGCGCGAGCTGCTTTTCGATGTTGGTTTCTAAATAAACAACCACACCGCGTGCAGATAATCTGTTACGGGTTTCTCGCGATATCACCGAACCACCACCTGTTGCTAACACAATGCCTTGCTTTTCAGTGAGTTCGTTGATTATTTTTTCTTCTCGTTGACGGAAGCCTTCTTCGCCTTCAACATCAAATACCCAACCTACATCTGCACCTGTACGCCGCTCAATTTCCTGATCGGAATCATAAAACTCCATACTAAGTTGTTGAGCTAACTGACGACCAATAGTGCTTTTGCCGGCACCCATAGGCCCAACCAGAAAGATATTACGTTTCTCTGCCATGTTTTTGGTATTACTAAGATATTCGTTAATGATAACCCGCCCCGCCAAATTCATTCAGCGACGGGACCTAAACTGAAATTTATGAGTGTTTATCTAATTCACACCTGATAACATTTGTTATCTACTCTCATAATAAGACTGAGTTCTTTCAGTAGATCGCTATAAAATAACCACATGCTGTCATAAGCGACAACATAGGATAAAAATCCCTTTGCCCACAGTACATAACAAAAACTACTAAAAAAGTAATTATCTTTGTTGGCAACGCGGAGATTCTAACACAATTTAGTCGGAAAACCGCATCTGATAATATTGTCTTTTTCGTCATCAATCGATCAATATTACATATAAAAAGCCCTACCTCCAAGAATAGAGGAAGTGCATAAAATGTATCCGTATTTTTATTGTGATGTTTCAGGCTCACTCAAATTAGCTAACCCTTGTAAGCTAAATCGTCCTCATCGTCAAATCTATAAATACTGATTATAAGAAAAAACAATGAATAACTCTCAGTTTAACTCTAGTGAAAAACATGTAATGCTTTGTATTTTATAATAAAAATATTTATCACATAAAAAATTATATTAATTTGGGTGTAATAAAAATAACCAATTCATGGCGACTGTGTTGATCTCTTTTATGACTGAAAAGTACGCCTAGTAATGGAATAGAGGATAAGAAGGGGATCTTTGCTGTGTGTTCTTGTTGCTTTTGCTGAAATATACCTCCCAACATAATGGTTTCTCCATCGCGAATAGTCACTTCTGTGCTGATCTCTTGTTTATCAATAGAAAGATGTTCACTTCCGCCTTGAACAAGTGCAATACCTGGTGTGTTTTGACTAATTTTAAGTATTAACCTTATCTTTTTATTTCTTTGAATAATGGGCGTTACTTCCATACCCAAGACGGCTTCTTTAAATTGTACTCGTGTGATTTCATTATCTCGACTGACATAGGGGATCTCCGTTCCTTGTTTGATGGAGGCTGTTTTTTCATGAGCGGTTGTTAGCCGCGGACTGGCAATAATAGATAACTGTTTCTCTTGTTCTAACGCACTTAATTCAAGCTCTAATAGGCGTCCATTAATTCTAGCAATATTAAATGCAATATAGTGAAGAGGGTTTTTGGTGTTTTGATGGAGTGATAATGCAGAAAGTGAAGGCGTTGATAGCGCCGAATTAAGCGAGGAGGTTGTTGAAATAGCATTAGGTATTGTAGATGCGGCTTCGGTTTGTGTTTTTAATGCTTGTAATCCCCATTGAGTACCTAATTCATTTAGAGCATCCTGACTGCTACTCACAATATGTGCGGTGATATGAACTTGTTGTTGTGGGGTGTCCCGTAATTTTAGCCAATCCCCAATTTCAGATAGTGTTTTACTATTATCAACTATTGAAAGACTATTCGCTTCTCTATCAATAATAACTCGCCCCTGCTGACTTAGTAATGGAATAGTGTGATCACTTAGTTGTTCACCTAGTCTCTCAGCATCAGCATAATTTAAAGGATAAAGTTGGTGATGTAATTCTTCAGGTTGTTCTGTAGTAGATGTTCGCTCTTCAATAAAGGTAGATGATATCTTTTCATCATCGCTATTCTCAGGAAAGAAGGGGTCTCGAGTGTGAGCCCAAATGGTGGTTGTCATCATATATAATATGACGATTAAAATTCCTATCTTCATGATATATCACCCTGTATTGCATTAGGATAACTTAGCTCTGTAAAACTCATTTGTACTGAAATTAGGTGGGGTTTTATTGGAACAATATTCAGAGAGATCAGCGCTAAACTTGTTTGACTGAGGTATTCCAATAGTGTTAAAAACTGTGGGTAAGACAAAGTAAAAGTGAGTTTATATAAAGAGTTAGGCGTGTTTTCCCAAATCTCTGGTATAAAATGATAAGTCATTAGTAAGCGTTGTAATTGCTCACTAACCGGTGGGTTATCGAATGGAATGTCATAATCTATTTGTTGTGTGATTAGTGAATTAATAGATGGCATTGTGTCTAATGTGCTTTGATAGTGATTAATACGCTTTAGTCTTTGTGCTATTTCTAGGTGTTGTTGGGCTATCTCTTGCTGGTAGTCCGTGTAGATAAAGAGGTAATAAAATAGCAGGGTAATAAAAGGTATCATTAAGCTCAGTAAAGTGAGTTTCCACTTAGGTAGAAACGCAATAAGTAACAACCATTGTGCATTTATTTTCATTGGCTTCCCTCATCTTCTTCATTCCATCGCTCTTGTTCTTCTGATTTTCCGTTTAAATGCACTTCTGTGTAAGACGGATCAGTTTTGTTTTGTTGTAAATAACTCAACGTTAAAGAGGCTAAAACAGAGTGACTTTTAAGGTTGGTAATAAAGGAGAGTGATTGTGTATTGGGGAGTGTGAGATGCAGTGAGCGTTGATTATCTGCCTCACCATAGTGGCTAATCCAACCAGTTGAGGGAAGATGGGTTTCGATAGCTCGAAAGAAGCGAATGTAATGTAAATAGCGCAACCAGTTTTGATAATAGAGTGAATAGTGCTGATAGTGTAAAAGTGTTTGTTTTTTCTGTGTTTGATATATATCGACCTGTTTTAGTAATAAATCTTCTTGTTGCTGAGTTTGGCGTTGTTGATCTGTTATGAGTGATCGTTTTTGTGCCAAATGGTAGGTGTAATAGCTACAAATAACGAAAGTGATCGTGACCAATGATAGCGTTTGAGAAAGCCATAACAATGCTTTTTGTCTAAATAAGCTGTGGCGCCAAGGTAGGTAATTTACTTGATACATAGCACCTCTTCAGGGCGTAATGCCAAACCTAATGCAACAAATGGAATGAGATCTTTATCTGACGTTGTTTTAAATAAGTTGAGGGAAAGATTGGGCCAAAGAGGCATCAACTGGCTAAAATATTCTTCATTATCACCCGTTAAATAACACTGTTTTAATGGCCAATGGTATTTTTCTATTAACTGATAAATACAAGCTTGTTGCTCTTGTTGGTTTTCATAGGTGAGAGTGCCGTAATGGGGCATATTTTCATCAGATGATACCCAAAGTAGCGTTTTGTTTTTACAGTACAAAAGGGGATTCTGAGGTGAGATGCCGAGGTAAGTTGCTAAATAGCGTAGTGCACACGCTGGGGTATCAATCGCAGTTATTGTTAAGTTTATTCGAGAAAATAAGTCAATATACTTATCTAAAATCGTTTTATGGCACAGGTGAATAGCGAGTTTCCCCTTATTTTGCCGATAATCAAAATTAACAGGGATTTTCGTATTTTGTGTGTAAGATGTGGCTCGTAGTTGCGCCAACCGATAACATGCTGCTGATGTAAGGGAAACTGCATGAGGCAGTGGGATAATTTGATAGTTTTCATAAATATCCGGTAGAGAAAGCGTAACATTATTAATAGAAGGTAATTTTTTACGCCAACCCATTAGGATTTTTCTTAATTTTATATCATTTAAATCGTCATTAAGAGGTAAAGGGAATTGCCAAAATGCACTGATCTTCCATTGTTTATTCTGCTGAAATACCAAAACTGCATTGATATGATGAGTGTTAATTTCAATACCAATCTGGTAATTGTGTGTTTCCATAAATGATATCCATATCTATTGATGAGTAATTGCCTATTTTCAAAGAGGCGTTACCTTTATACTACGCACTGTTTGTTTATAAACCGCCCAATTCACACTACATGGGAAATTTAAGGTGAAGTTCTTAAAATATTTTTTCATCTTCGTTTTTGCTTGCATAATTTTGGGAGCAGCCTCGATATACGGTATGTATAAGTATGTTGAGCCTCAGTTACCCGATGTCGCGACATTAAAAGATGTTCGTTTACAAACCCCTATGCAGGTATTTAGTGCAGACGGAGAGTTGATTGCGCAATACGGCGAGAAACGTCGTTTACCGCTAACATTGGAGGAGATGCCTCCTCAACTTATTAATGCTTTTATCGCAACAGAAGATACGCGTTTTCGTGAACACCACGGTATTGACCCTATTGGGATCTCGCGTGCTGTTGTAGTGGCATTAACATCAGGACAAGCCTCCCAAGGCGCTAGTACCATTACGCAACAATTAGCTCGAAATTTCTTTTTAACGCCTGAAAAGAAATTAATGCGCAAAATAAAAGAAGCCTTTTTGGCGATCCGCATTGAGAAAGAGCTCACTAAAGATGAAATTTTAGCGCTGTATTTAAATAAAATTTATCTGGGTAATCGTGCTTATGGTGTGGGTGCTGCCGCTTATGTTTACTTTGGTAAAAGTGTTCACGATCTGAGCCTTAATGAAATGGCTGTGATTGCTGGCTTACCTAAAGCACCTTCTACACTTAACCCACTTTATTCTTATGATCGTGCCTTAAAACGTCGTAATATCGTTTTACAGCGTATGTATGAAGAGAACTATATCACTCGCGCACAATATGAAAGTGCAAGAGCAGAGCCTATTGTTGCGAAATACCACGCACCTCAAATTGATTTCTCAGCACCTTATCTAACCGAAATGGTGCGTATGGAGATGTACGAGCGTTATGGTGAAAATGCCTACACTGATGGCTATAAAATTTACACCACTGTGGTTCGTAAAGATCAATTAGCGGCAGAAAAAGCCTTGCGTGATAATGTTATCGACTACGACATGCGTCATGGTTACCGTGGTGCTCAAGAAGTTTTGTGGAGTGAAGGGCAAACACCATGGGATAACGAAGCTATCAACAAGAAATTAAAAGGGATCCAAACTTATGGCCCTTTAATTCCAGCTGTTGTGTTATCTGCTGATGCGAAAGAAGCCAAAGTCATTTTAAAAACGGGCGACAACATTACGCTAGATTTAAAAGCGGTTCGTTGGGCACGTAAATTTATTTCTGACACCTCTCAAGGCGCAACACCAACAAAAGTTGATGCCGTTGTGCATGTTGGTGAGCAAATTTGGGTACGTCAAAATAACGAAAAAAGTTGGGTGCTAGCGCAACTTCCGGGTGTTAATGCGGCATTTGTTGCATTAGATCCTATCAATGGAGGGATTATTGCGCTTGTTGGTGGTTTTGATTTTGAGATCAGTAAATTTAACCGAGTTTCTCAATCTTTACGCCAAGTCGGTTCAAACATTAAACCTTTCTTATATGCTGCTGCATTAGATAAAGGATTGACGTTATCGACACTGCTTAATGATTTACCTATTAGCCGCTGGGATGCTGGTGCAGGAACAGATTGGCGCCCTAAAAACTCACCGCCAACTTATGCCGGCCCTATTCGTTTACGTCAAGGTTTAGGCCAGTCTAAAAACGTGGTGATGGTACGTGCAATGCGCGCGATGGGCGTGGATTATGCTGCTGATTATCTATTACGTTTTGGTTTCCCTAATCAAAATATCGATAGAACAGAATCTTTAGCATTAGGATCACCATCATTTACACCAATGCAAATGGTACGAGGATTTGCTGTTATGGCAAACGGCGGATATCTCATTGAGCCTTACTATATCCAACGTATTGAAAATGCTGATGGTGAAGAGCTGTTTACTGCAAAACCAAAGATAGCTTGCCCGGATTGTACTGATATCCCTGTTATTTACGGCGATACCATGCGTTCTATTGCGTTATCTGATGACTATATGGAAAACGTTGCTCAATCTAATAAATCTCAGCCAGCAGCTGCTACGCCTGAAATTGAATTAGAACAAGCACCGTTAGCTGAAACTGTAAAAGAAAGCCCTTATGCACCACACGTTATCAGCACACCACTGGCTTACTTAATGCATGATGCATTAAGGACAAACCTTGTGGGTGAACCGGGATGGTCTGGTACAGGTTGGCGTGCTGTTCGTGATCTTAAACGCCAAGATATTGGTGGTAAGACCGGAACAACAAACAGTTCTAAAGATGCATGGTTCTCTGGATATGGTGCCAATATTGTTGCCACAGCTTGGATTGGCTTTGATGACAGTAGCCGCAATTTAGGTCGAACTGCCGCGAGTGGTGGTGAAGCGGGTGCTAAAACAGCGCAACCTATTTGGAATGACTTTATGAAAGTGGCTCTGGATGGTGTCCCTGTTAATATGATGCCTGTGCCAAAAGGTGTTGTGGCTGTTCAAATTGATAGAAGAACAGGAAAATTGGCAGGTGATGGCCCTTCAATGAAAGAATATTTTATTGATGGGACTCAACCGACAGAAAGGGCAAAAAATGAAGTAGGAACACAGATTTTTGAGGATAATGGCGAATCTAACGAGTTATTCTAATTAATCGAAAATAAAAACCGGATGTTAAAGTCCGGTTTTTTATTTATCTATTTATTTTTGTAATAGATAGCGGTGAGCTAAGAAGAGAGCACTGACACTACGAGCTTCTGTAAAATCTGGGTGGTCGAGTAAATCCATCATTTTGGCGATAGGCCAACGTATTTGGATTAGTGGCTCAGGCTCATCACCTTCGAGTTGCTCTGGATAAAGGTCATGCGCAATGACAATGTTCATTTTGCTAGAAAAGTAAGATGGCGCCATAGAAAGCTTTGCGAGTTCTATTAATGAGTGGGCACCATAACCAATTTCTTCTTTTAGTTCGCGGTTTGCGGCTTGTAGGGCATTTTCACCAGGATCAATGGCGCCTTTGGGAAAACCAAAGTCGTAATTTTCGATACCTACGGCGTATTCACGAATAAGAATAAGATTGTCATCAATAATAGGAACAATCATAACAGCTTCACGATTAGCGGGTTTCATTCGCTCATAAGTGCGCTTTTCTCCGTTGCTAAACTCCAGATTAACGGATTGGATCTGAAATAATCGAGAACGGGCGATGTTATCAATGTTTAATATATTGGGTTTTTTTAGTTCTTTCATAACAGTCCCTGGCAGAATAGAGATTAACCTGAATTTAACACATTAATGACAAAATAAATCTAACAATTAGATTTAGCTTTTAAAGGAAAATTGAGTACACTCCGCTATCAAATCTAGTTATTTATTGATTTTTTGAGAATATTATTATTTATTGATTCGCTATTTTACCCGAAGATAGCATTGTTAGCGGATATAAACTTGATTATAGATATAAATTATAACGCGACTGCAAAAATATAATCTATTGTATTTAAATAAAAAATAGAACAAAAGAATAGGAATTGCCTTATGTTAGGCAGGGTTTTAAATTTGTTATTGTTACTACGCAGCATCAGTATAAGCATGGGGAAAAAATGAGATTATCAGTCATTATATTGGCTATCTTGATGATAAGCCTATTTATAATGGCCGCCTTTCTATTCTTTAAAAGAAGGCGGCTTGATGGCTCACATCATCTCCCATCTCTCGCTAAACCTACTTATCGCAAGCTCACTTCTGATGACTATGGGCTTATTAGTGATTATTTATCTTATTTTGGTACATCAAACTTCTCTTCTGGCTATTCATTACAAAACTTCCCCGAAATGCCAATTAAAGGCGAAGTCGTTACTACATTAAGAAATATCGTTAATCGCTTCGCAGGTTCTAGTGAAGGATTAAATCATTGGCGTTACTATATTGATGCTGTAGAAATTCATATTCCCCCGCTGCTCGTTCCTTATCTTCAGCAAGAAAACGTTCTTGATGTTGTCTGTACCCCTTCGATCCCCATCGTTGTTGGTGTGAATGGACATTTCTTAAAAGATGAAAAAATTCATTTTTCTGCGCTAAGTTTAAAACAGCTGTCTGAACCGATATTGGCAAATGGTTCATCAACTATCCAAAAGAACGAAGGTGATGCGGCTCACTTATTACAAATCCGAGAAGAAACTAACGAAGAATATCGATTACATAACTCATCTGGTTTTTGGGATGGCTCTTTTATTTGTATAGGGCTTACGTTGTGTCTAACAGCCTTAATGATGCCTCAAGTTTTTCTTCCTTGGATCCTAGCGACTGGTGGTGCTTTTCTTGCTGTTGGTATTTTTCTGATCCACAACCCTTTAATCAAACCACGTAAACAAGAAATCCACTGTTTTAAAGGGCGCTTAAAGCGCTGGGGGCTTTTTGGTAATTTTGATCATGGGCAGGTAAAAAATGTTTCTTTAGGGGGGATTGATCTTGTTTACCCGCCTCATTGGGAGCCTTATATCCAAAACGATATTGATAAGGTGACCTATTTAGAAATGTATCCAAACCATCATGTTGTAAAACAAGGAAATTACCTTTCATTACATGATGAAGAGAAAAATTATCCTTATAAACGATATATTAAAAATATTATTTTCGTTTTTTGGAGTTTGTTTATTATTGGAATGTTGTATCTTTATCAGCCACTTTCTCTTTCTATGAAACTCAGCTTTTCATGGCTTAAAGATACTGAACCTCATTTAGTCACCAACTTTACCGAGTTGGAAACAACCGATTTGCATGTCGGAGATATTATTCAAGCTAAAGGGGTTGGGATGTGCTACATGCCACCTAATTTATCAAGTAAGAATAATAAAACGATTTTTGCACCTTTTGATTGCTCAGGGATTTATTGGAATAACAGTAATCCAATGCCAATGCCTGAATCGAGCACGATAGAAAAAGCTGCCGCTTTATTGCATATGGTTGAAGAGCAATTACACCCTGTTTCTAATAACAGAGTTAACCCAAGTTTAGGCCAAGCGATTACTAAATCTGGGATGAACTTGTTAGATAATTTTGATGGCATTGTGTTGAAAACACAGGATTTATGTCCACGAGAAAATGAATGTATTCGGCTAAAAATGGCGCTAGTTAACTTAAGTAACGTCAATGATTGGACTGCATTAGTTCAACGAGCTGAAAGTGGAAAATTAACCGGAACTAATGTTTTATTGCGTGCAGTGAGTGCTGAGGCCTTGGAAAAGCTTATCGACACCACCACATCTTCTTTTATCTACCGAGAAATAGATAAAGCCGCAATACTGTTAAACAGTCCTCCACCAGGTGGTGTGCTGTTAATCAGTGATGAGAGAAAACAACTTGTTGATTACGCTTCAAGTTCAAATTCGGTATTTGAACCGACCCCGTTAGAACAGTGGCGAGAACTACAACGTTTATCTGATATTTTATTACACACGCCTTTTGATACCGGAGGTGTCATAACAGGCATGGTTATCGATGCAAATGGCACGTTACAGATATTTTTACATAGCCTGCCAGACTCGATGACAATGTTATATTACATCGGTAATACGTTATTATTGTTTCTTGCTATCGGGTTCTTAATATTGAACCTATTTCTTATCATCCGGCGCCGGCGACAAAATAACCAACGCATGAATAAAATCAGTCTCTATTATGAGCACTGTTTTTATCGCCCTCCTCAGTAAGTCCCTTGTTGTGGAAGGCTATGTGTTTACACTATCGCCTTCGTAAAGAAGTTGAAGTTAAGGAGAAAGGGATGAGTCAACCATCACAAGAAAGTGGTGTCCGCTTAGATAAATGGCTTTGGGCCGCTCGTTTTTATAAAACGCGTGCCATTGCTCGCACAATGATTGAAGGTGGTAAAGTCCATTACAACGGTGTGAGAGGCAAGCCAAGTAAAATCGTTGAAGAAGGCGCAGAAATACGCCTACGACAAGGTAATGATGAACGGACGGTAACCATTCTCATGGTGAGTGCACAGCGACAAGGTGCTACACAAGCGCAGACACTCTATTGTGAAACACCAGAGAGTATTGCTAAAAGAGAAAAAATTGCTCTAGCAAGAAAAATGAATGCGTTAACAATGCCTCATCCTGAGCGTCGCCCTGATAAAAAGGAAAGACGCACCTTACTTCGCTTCAAACAGACAAATTTACAAGAATCGGATTAACCGATTCCCTGAAATGAGAGAAAGTTATGTCTAAAAAAGACGCTTTATCACGTTTTTTATTTGAAAAAAACGCGGTACGTGGTGAATTGGTCAATGTGACTGAAACCTATCAATCAATGCTTGAAAATCACCATTATCCTGAGCCAGTTCAATGCCTTTTGGGTGATTTGTTGGTGGCAACGAGTTTGTTAACAGCAACGCTTAAATTTGAAGGAGATATTACAGTTCAAATACAAGGCGATGGTCCAGTACGATTGGCGGTTATTAATGGCAACAATAATCAACAAATGCGTGGTGTTGCGCGTGTAGGTGATGATGTTAAGGCTGGAAGTACATTAAAAGAGATGATCGGTAATGGTTTTATGGTCATCACGGTAACGCCTGAAAAAGGTGAACGTTATCAAGGTATTGTTGCTCTTGATGGTGAAACTATTGAAGCATGTATTGATAACTACTTTAAGCAATCAGAACAGTTACCTACACGCGTATTTATTCGTAGTGGTATGCAAGCGGGCAAACCAGCCGCAGCGGGTATGCTATTACAAGTATTGCCTGCATCAGAAGAGTTCACAGCAGAACATACTGCTGAACATTTTGAATTGCTCACACAGTTAACGCACACAATTAAAGCTGAAGAGCTATTTACGCTAGATACTAAAGAGATCTTACATCGCTTATATCACGAGGAAGATGTCACTCTTTATGATCCTCAACCTGTTGAATTTCATTGCACTTGTTCACGTGAACGCTGTGAAAATACATTAGTAACATTGTCGAAAGAAGATGTAACTCACCTGTTGCAAGAACAGGGAAATATTGATATGGAATGTGAATATTGTGGAACTCATTATATCTTCAATGAGAATGATATTAATAATATCAATAAGTTGAACGACTCTGAATTGCACTGATTCGATTTAGCAAGTCAGTTTTATCAAAAGGACGCCATTTTGCGTCCTTTTTTATTCAACAATTTTTCTGTAGTTTTGTGCATTAGCTCTCGTTCTTAACATAAAAAAATTATAAATTTTCAAAATATTGATAACAATCGCTGTTAATTACTCGTAACACCTTAATATTATTCGTAGAAAGGTCTATTTATCAGGAGCGAAACTATGAGCGTTAAAGGTCTTACCCCTAAGGATCTCCAGCAGTACGGTATTAAGGACACGAGTGAAATCATTTATAACCCAAGTTATGAACTGTTATTTAATGAAGAAACCAAGCCTGGATTAACAGGTTACGAGCGAGGTACACAAACCTCGTTAGGCGCTATTGCCGTTGATACAGGTATATTTACTGGACGTTCTCCGAAAGATAAATACATTGTTCGTGATGATGTTACTCGTGACACCGTATGGTGGGCTGATCAGGGTAAAGGTAAGAACGATAATAAGCCACTTTCACAAGAAGTGTGGACTGACTTAAAATCATTAGTAACCAATCAGCTATCAGGCAAACGTTTGTTTGTTGTCGATGCATTTTGTGGTGCGAATGCGGATACACGTTTGAAAGTTCGTTTTATCACAGAAGTTGCTTGGCAAGCGCATTTTGTTAAAAATATGTTTATTCGTCCTGAACAAGAAGAGCTGGAGAATTTCACACCAGACTTCATTGTGATGAACGGAGCGAAATGTACAAATCCAAATTGGAAGGCGCAAGGTCTGAATTCAGAAAACTTCGTTGCTTTCAATTTAACTGAACGCATTCAGTTAATTGGTGGTACTTGGTACGGTGGCGAGATGAAGAAAGGTATGTTCTCTATGATGAACTACTTCCTTCCTCTTAAAGGCATAGCTTCTATGCACTGCTCCGCAAACGTTGGCGAAAGTGGTGATGTTGCTATTTTCTTTGGTCTATCAGGCACAGGTAAAACAACCCTTTCAACCGATCCTAAGCGCAAGCTAATTGGTGATGATGAACATGGCTGGGATGATGACGGTGTGTTTAACTTTGAAGGCGGTTGTTATGCGAAAACAATCCACTTATCAAAAGAAGCCGAACCTGATATCTATGGTGCAATTAAACGTGATGCACTGTTAGAAAACGTGGTTGTGTTATCTGATGGCTCTGTTGATTTCGACGATGGTTCGAAAACAGAAAATACTCGTGTTTCTTACCCTATTTATCATATTGATAATATCGTTAAACCCGTTTCCAAAGCAGGTCACGCTAAGAAAGTTATTTTCTTAACAGCGGATGCTTTTGGTGTGTTACCTCCTGTTTCACGTTTAACACCAGAACAGACGCAATACCACTTTTTATCAGGTTTCACCGCTAAACTTGCGGGAACTGAACGTGGTGTGACTGAGCCAACGCCAACATTCTCGGCTTGTTTTGGTGCGGCATTCTTATCTCTGCACCCAACACAATACGCTGAAGTATTGGTAAAACGTATGCAAGCATCAGGTGCTAAAGCCTACTTGGTTAATACAGGTTGGAACGGTACAGGTAAGCGTATCTCTATTAAAGATACACGCGCTATTATTGATGCCATCTTAAATGGTGATATTGATAAAGCACCAATGAAAACACTGCCAGTATTTGATTTAGAGATCCCAACCGCACTGCCAGGCGTTAACAGTGAAATATTAGATCCTCGAGATACTTATGCTGATAAAACGCAATGGGATACCAAAGCAGACGATCTTGCCGATCGCTTTGTGAAAAACTTTGATAAGTATACGGACACCCCAGCGGGTCAAGCGTTGACTAAAGTTGGGCCAAAACGTTAATTTTTATTAGCATGAATAAAAACACCAAACTCATAGGATGTTTGGTGTTTTTTATTTGAGATCTTTGAGATAAAAAAAATCCCTGAAATGCGAGAAGATTTCAGGGAATAGAAAGAAAATAAAGTGAAATTGTTTATTAGAGAAAAAGTGACTTTAGAGGGTGATAACCCAACTATGCTGTTACTGGAGGTAAATCAAACAGTAAAATTTCACTGTCCTCATCACCAACGAAACGGATCATATCTTCATTTGCGATAGCCACACCATCACTGGTGGTCGCAATTATGTCATTAATCGTTATTTTGCCTTTCACAACTTGTAGCCAAACATTGCGTCCTGTTTCAGCTTGATATTGTGCTTCTTCACCTTTTTTCAGGTTCCAGCGCCATAACGTCATATCTTGAAAGACTTTTAAAGAGCCATCACGGGCATCTGGCGATAAGATAAGCTGTTTGCTCACTGTTGTATCAAAACGACGTTGATCGTAACGTGGTGTGATACCGACGGTGTTTGGCATAATCCAAATTTGGTAAAAATGCAGTCCTTTATCACTATTTGGATTATATTCTGAGTGAGTAATACCTGTACCTGCACTCATTATTTGAAACTCACCTGCGGGAACATTTTCTTTATTACCCATGCTGTCTTTATGCTCGATATTACCTTCAAGCACATAGGTTAAAATTTCCATGTCTTTATGTGGGTGAGTACCAAAACCTTCACCGGGTATTACGCGATCTTCATTAATCACTCGTAGTGCAGAAAATCCCATAAAATCACGATCGTAGTAATTTGCGAAAGAGAAGGTATGCCAGCTATCTAGCCAACCATGATTAGCGTGTCCTCTTTCATTTGCTTTGCGTAGATAAATCATAATGTGTTTCCTTCTCTGAAGTTGTTGAACACAGTTTACTCAATAGCGCAAAGTAAAAAAGCGGAGGAATTTAACCTGAAGATCCAAATAATTTGAATAAGAGAAAACAAAAACATCGAATAAGTTCTAGAAAAGAAAAAGCCAGCACCCGGCTGGCTAAAATAAAACACTGGAAGCAATGTGAGCAATGTCGTTCTTTCATATGACCCTGAAGGTGGTGCATCTGAAAGTGTTATTGATGATAATAGTTCTCAGTATCATTTGTAAAGCCCTTTTTTAAGCAAATTAGAAAAAAGCGCTAAAAAAGTTTTAACTCACTGATTAAAGAGTTGTTTTATTTTAATAATTTTTTAAAACAGTAATATAACCAAATAGTTAACAATATTCTTTATGGGGTCATTTATAGGAAAAAGAAGAGAAAATGTGGCATAGAACCAGAGGAAAGGAAGGGATATAAGGTATTTTTAATCTCCACCGAGAAATACAAGAAGAAAAAGCCATCACTGATTGATGATGGCTGGCTTTTATTATGTGTAATTTATCAGTTTGTTGATTTTGGTGTTGAAATAAGGCTCTGCGCACAGGCATAAGCTGAACTCCACGCCCATTGGAAGTTATATCCACCTAACCAACCTGTGACATCAACCACTTCCCCAATAAAATAGAGTCCTTTTACTTTTGTGGCTTCCATTGTTTTAGAGGAAAGGGCACGGGTATCTACGCCACCTAGTGTGACTTCTGCGGTGCGATATCCCTCAGTACCATTAGGCTGAACTTGCCATTCTTGTAATAACGTTGCAATTTGCGTAATACGTTCATTACTAAGTTGGGTCAGGGAAACATCAGGTAACTGTTTATTTTCTATCATTATTTCAATAAAACGCTTTGGTAATAAGCGAGAAAGTGTATTTTTTAATAATTGATTCGGATGCTCTTGACGTTTTTCTTGGAGAAGGCTTTCAAGATCAATGCTTGGAAGTAAGTTAATACTTACATACTCTCCAGCTTGCCAATAACTAGAAATTTGTAAAATCGCGGGACCTGAAAGACCACGGTGTGTAAAAAGAATATTTTCTTTAAAGCTTGTCCCATTTTTTGCCGTCACAATGGCAGGTACAGCTACACCAGATAGTTGGCTTAATTGCTCAAGTTGGGGTTTATGCAGAGTAAAAGGCACTAAACCTGCGCGAGTGGGTAAAACAGAAAGTCCAAATTGTTCTGCAACTTTATAGCCAAAAGGAGTAGCTCCTAAACCAGGCATAGAAAGACCACCACTGGCAATGACCACCGAAGGTGTTGTGATCGTTTTTCCATCAACAAAAATAGTAAAGCCCACATCCGTTTTCTCGATTTGCGTGACTTCACTACGTAAGCGAACACTTACTTTCCCTTTTTGACATTCAGTGAGTAATAAATCAACAATTTGCTGTGCTGAATCATCACAAAATAGCTGTCCTAGCGTTTTTTCATGGTAGGCAATGTTATGTTTTTGCACTAATTCAATAAAATCCCATTGTGTATAGCGAGCAAGTGCTGACTTACAGAAATGAGGATTCTCTGATAAGTACGCTGAAGGTTCGATATACATATTGGTGAAATTACAACGCCCACCACCTGACATTAGAATTTTACGGCCCGCTTTTTTGCCATTATCGAGGACTAAAACAGATAATCCTGCTTGTCCTACTAAAGACGCACAAAAAAGCCCCGCGGCACCTGCACCTATAATTACTGTATCGTATGATCCCACAATGATGTCTCGTTCTTGGTTTTCTCTGACAACTTAATCAATGATTTTCGCGTAAGATCAGAGTATTTTTGTAAAATTATATGGAGAAATCTGCATTTTTCACCTAAATTCTTATTAGCAAGGAAAAAAATTGTCAGAAATTTACTTTTTTTTTATTTTTATTAATTAAATGATATATAAGGAATTATCTTAAAAAGGTTCTAATTTTCTTGGTTATCAAATCAAAAAAAGGTTAAATTTCGCTTCCACCGTTCGCATTTGTCGCTGATAATGCGCCGCGTTCATGTCCAACTAACTGGCTTAACGTCTATGCTACATTTGTTTACTGACCTAGAATTTCACACAGGTTTGATGTTGGTTTTAGCACTGTTATTTGTGCTATTTTATGAAGCTATTAACGGCTTCCATGATACCGCAAATGCGGTAGCAACTGTTATCTATACTCGTGCTATGCGTGCGCAATTTGCGGTCGTGATGGCGGGTGTATTTAACTTCCTTGGAGTTTTGCTCGGTGGATTGAGCGTAGCTTATGCTATCGTTCACTTGTTACCGACAGATCTTCTGCTGAATGTGAGCTCAGCTCATGGCCTTGCCATGGTCTTCTCGTTGCTGTTAGCCGCCATTATCTGGAACTTAGGTACATGGTATTTCGGTATTCCAGCATCAAGTTCACATACGCTGATAGGTGCTATCATTGGTATTGGTTTAACAAATGCTATCGTGACAGATTCGTCTATCGTTGACGCATTAAACATACCAAAAATGATCAGTATCTTTCTATCACTCATTCTTTCACCAATTATCGGCTTGGTTATTGCAGGCGCGATGATTTTCTTACTGCGCCGTTACTGGAGTGGTACGAAAAAACGTCGTCGTATTCACCTGACACCTGCTGAACGTGAGAAGCAAGATGGTAAGCGTAAGCCGCCATTTTGGACTCGTACTGCACTGATTTTATCTGCAGTTGGGGTGAGTTTCTCTCATGGTGCAAATGATGGGCAGAAAGGTATCGGTCTTATCATGTTGGTATTAATTGGCGTGGCGCCTGCGGGCTTTGTCGTCAATATGAGTGCGAGCGGATACGATATCACCAAAACTCATGATGCAGTTGTGCACTTACAACAATATTATGAGAAACATCAGCCAGCACTACAGCATGCTATTGATAATACACCAGTAGTACCAGTACAAGCTGATGCTAGTGATACAGATTTCCATTGTAATAGCGCAAGAACGCCAATTGTTCTGAATCAAACAGAACAGATGCTTGCAAATATTAGCTCTTATGATGAGCTAACTGCAGACCAACGTGCTCAAATGCGTCGATTACTTATGTGTATCGCTGATACCGCAACAGAAGTGGCTAAATTACCAGAAACTAGCGCCCAAGATGCACGGTTCTTAAAAACATTGAGTCGTGACCTGCTAAACACCGTGGAATATGCTCCGATTTGGATCATTATCGCAGTGGCATTAGCGCTCTCTATCGGGACAATGGTAGGTTGGAAACGCGTTGCAGTAACGATTGGTGAGAAGATTGGTAAGAAAGGTATGACTTATGCTCAAGGGGTTTCTGCGCAAGTAACAGCAGCGGTATCCATTGGTGTAGCAAGTTATACGGGTATGCCTGTATCAACAACACAAGTTCTGTCATCTGCAGTTGCAGGTACAATGATTGTTGATGGTGGTGGTGTCCAATCGAAGACGGTGAAAAATATTGCACTGGCTTGGATCTTAACATTACCAGTTAGCATTGGTTTATCAGGTTTACTTTATTGGATATCACTTACATTTATTGTGAATAGCTGATAACAATAATTACCTAAGTTTGTTTATAAACGGTGACTTTTTAGTCACCGTTTTTTATTTTTATTACCTACCAAAAAAGCATGGCAATTAAACTTGCGACAGCCAAAATACAAAAACGGCTAACAAGATAAAATTGCCGATAAATCCGCTCACAACGCATAATGACTTCAGGATTATGATGACTGACGTATTGGCGTTGGTTGATATAGCGAATTAGTCTTAGTTGTTTTGAAAATTGTCCGTGCATAGTAAAAAATCCATTGCCATCCACAGATTGGTAGAGCAAAGGATCAGATTGGCGCAATATCGTGAGCAATACCCGAATAGATGAAAAATAACGCATCATATTAATCAGGCAAAGAATACATAGCGCCCAAAAGACAACAATGACATTAAACATAATCCCCTCCCTAGAATAATAGATTCTGAGATGAGAAAACCTTTACCAATAAAGGTTACTTTTTTCTCTAATTTAAGTTTAGGTGAAATTAAGCAATAAACAAAAGTGACTTTTTCAAGTTGTTTCCTTTTTCAGAAAAAAAGATAAAAAATAACTCTAAAAGGGTGTTTTTGTTGTTTTTTATACTCAATTCTCATTATTATGATGATATTGTCGGTGAATGACATCGTGCTAATGTAAAATGGTGTATATTGTTATTTATCGATAGATGCTTTCTTGATGAATTTGACATAAGTTGTGATCAAGGCGACATCTAATTTTCATCTTAAAACGTTATATTTAATACATAGGATTTAGGCTTAACAGCCTTTCCAACCGATTAATCAGCTTATGGAAGGAGTTCACGATGGCTTATAAGCATATTCTAGTGGCAGTTGATTTATCCCCTGAGAGTAACGTCTTAGTACAGAAAGCTGTATCTATGGCAAAACCCTATAATGCCAAAGTTTCCTTAATTCACGTTGATGTTAACTACTCTGATCTTTATACCGGTCTAATTGATGTCAACCTCGGTGATATGCAGCAACGTATTACTGATGAAACCCGTAACGCGTTAAAAGACCTCTCTGATAAATCAGGTTATGAAATTCAGGAAACCCTGAGTGGTAGTGGTGATTTAGGCCAAGTTCTGGTTGATGCGATTAAGAAATACGATATGGATTTAGTCGTTTGTGGTCATCACCAAGACTTCTGGAGCAAATTGATGTCATCAGCACGCCAACTAATTAATACTGTGCATGTTGATATGCTAATTGTTCCTCTGAAAGATGATGAATAATAATCGATTGCTTGTTTAAGCAAAAAAAATGCCTGCTTATGCAGGTATTTTTTTTGCCTAAAATTCCTATTTTTCCTGCTTTTAAACCGAGTCAACCTTTTTTTTTTGTCTAATTATGAAAAAAATGTCTTGAAGTGCGAATGTATTTTAATGATATATTCAAGAAGCAAAACAACATCAACCTCACAAAACCCAAAAATATTCCGAATAAATGAGGTTATGCCAACATCACATTACACAAAAAAGGAATAGCTGAATGAATATATCTGGCTCATTATCTTCGTTTTTAGAAGGGGTAGAAAAATATAACGCTCATCAACCTGAGTATCATCAGGCGGTTCGTGAAGTTTTTACCACTTTGTGGCCTTTTTTAGAGAAAAACCCACAATATCGTGAACAATCATTACTTGAGCGCTTAGTTGAGCCTGAACGTATTATCCAGTTTCGCGTCTGTTGGTTAGATGATAAAGGGCAAGTGCAAGTTAACCGTGCATGGCGTATCCAATTTAACTCAGCCATTGGACCTTACAAAGGTGGTATGCGTTTTCATCCATCAGTAAATCTTTCTATCCTAAAATTCTTAGGTTTTGAGCAAACATTTAAAAATGCATTAACTACATTGCCGATGGGAGGAGCCAAAGGCGGTTCCGATTTTAATCCTAAAGGTAAAAGTCATGGGGAAGTCATGCGTTTTTGTCAGGCACTGATGACGGAACTCTATCGCCATTTAGGCGCTAATACGGATGTTCCTGCTGGTGACATTGGTGTGGGTGCACGAGAAGTCGGCTTTATGGCAGGCATGATGAAAAAGCTGTCTAATAGCAATGAATGTGTATTTACAGGTAAAGGTCTTTCATTTGGTGGCAGTTTAATCCGCCCAGAAGCTACTGGGTATGGTTTAGTTTACTTTACTAATGCGATGCTTAAACGTCATGGTATGTCTCTTGAGGGAATGCGTGTAGCGGTTTCTGGCGCGGGTAACGTTGCACAGTTCACTATCGAAAAATGTTTAGAGTTAGGCGCTAAAGTAATAACAGCATCGGATTCAGGTGGTACTGTGGTTGATGAAGCTGGATTTACTACTGAAAAACTCGCTCGACTCACTGAAATTAAAAATAATTATGGTCGTGTTGAAGAGTACGCAAAAGAATTTGGCTTAACGTATCTTGAAGGGCAACAACCTTGGGCTATTCCTGTTGATATTGCTTTGCCTTGTGCAACACAAAATGAGTTAGATTTGGAAGCGGCTAAAATACTTATCAAAAATGGTGTGAAAGCCGTTGCTGAAGGCGCGAATATGCCAACAACGATTGCTGCAACGGATGCCTTTACTGAAGCGGGCGTCCTGTTTGCGCCAGGTAAAGCTGCTAATGCTGGTGGTGTTGCAACCTCTGGTTTAGAGATGGCACAGAATGCGGCACGTTTAAGCTGGAAAGCAGAGAAAGTGGATGCTCGCTTACATCACATTATGTTAGATATTCACCATGCTTGCGTGAATTACGGTGGTGAAGGTAAGCAAACTAATTATATCCAAGGCGCGAACATCGCAGGCTTTGTTAAAGTCGCTGATGCAATGCTGGCACAAGGCGTTCTGTAAATTTTATCTATTCTGAACGGGTGTTTAACACCCGTCAGATTTAAAATTTATTTATTTTTTCCTAATGTGTAAGTGATTACACACAAGGATAAATATCAAAACGGTGATTTTTTGTAGTTACATTGGCGTGTGCGGGCTGATTATTCAATGGTTCTGCATAATCAGGGCGTTTTACCACAACCCTTTTTTTAGCTAACGTCATTGCTGGTTCTAATAGTGCATCTGCATCTTCATCGGCACCTACTAAAGACTGAAATACTCGCATCTCTTTTTTCACTAATGCGCTTTTTGCTTTATGTGGATACATAGGATCAAGATAAACTACATCGGGTGCTGGTGTGATTTCTGTCAGTGCTTGAGCTGAAGAGGCGTGGATCAGTGTCATACGTTCTTGCATCCATTCACCAATATCAGGATCAAGATAAGCTCGTTTTAAGCCGTCTTCAAGCAACGCCGCGACAACAGGGTGGCGTTCAACCATTCTCACCTTACAACCAATAGAGGCCAATACAAACGCATCACGACCAAGTCCCGCTGTTGCATCAACTACATCAGGTAGGTAGTCTTTTTTAATGCCGACCGCTTTTGCCACAGCTTCACCTCGACCACCGCCAAATTTACGACGGTGCGCCATGGTGCCTTCCACAAAATCGACATAAATACCACCCAATTTAGGTTCATCTTGTTTGCGTAATTCAAGGTGAGTAGGTGTTAACACTAATGCCATAATTTGCGTTTCATCGTGAACTAAGCCCCAACGTTGCGCTAAATCAGATAAGGCGCTGTTATCAGCGCCTTCTTCACAAAGTAAACAGATATTCACATATCATCCTTTAATGCCGTAGCCTTTGAGCATAGCATCAAGTTTCGGCTCACGACCACGGAAGCGTTTGAACAGCTCCATTGGCTCTTCTGAACCACCACGAGTTAAAATATTATCAAGGAATGATTGACCCGTTTCGCGGTTAAAAATGCCTTCTTCAGAGAAGCGAGAGAATGCATCTGCTGCCAGTACATCAGCCCATAAATAGCTGTAATAACCTGCTGCATATCCACCTGCAAAAATATGGCTAAAGGCGTGAGGAAAACGCGCCCAAGGTGTAGAAGGAACCACGGAAACTTTCTCTTTCACACTGTTTAAGATTTCCATAATACGCGCTCCTTTCGATGGATCATATTCAGCGTGTAAACGGAAATCAAACAGACCAAATTCCAGTTGACGTAACACAAACATCGCTGACTGATAATTTTTTGCTTTAAGCATATTATCAAGCATTGCCTGTGGTAATGGTTCACCAGTTTCATAATGACCCGAAATAAAGGCCAACGCTTCTGGCTCCCAACACCAATTTTCCATAAATTGGCTTGGTAATTCAACAGCATCCCAAGGCACGCCATTAATGCCTGCAACATCTGCCGTATCAATCTGAGTTAACATGTGATGTAAGCCGTGACCAAACTCATGGAATAGAGTGGTTACTTCATTATGAGTAAACAGTGCTGGTTTATCGCCTACTGGCTTATTGAAGTTACAAGTGAGGTAAGCAACGGGGTTTTGTAGTGAACCGTCAGCATGACGCATTCTTCCTACGCAATCATCCATCCAAGCGCCACCACGTTTGTGCTCGCGTGCATATAAATCAAGATAGAAGCTACCACGTAAAGTGTTGCTTTCATCATAAAGCTCAAAGAAACGGACGTCGTCATGCCAAGTTTCGATGTCGTTACGTTCTTTGGCTGTTAAACCATAGATACGATGAACGACTTCAAATAAACCACTTAAAGCACGTTGTTCAGGGAAATAAGGGCGTAACTGTTCATCATCGATTGAGAATAGGTGTTGTTTTTGCTTTTCGCTGTAATAAGCCAGATCCCACGATTCGAGTTTATCAACACCATAGTGTTCTTTTGCAAATTGAGTGAGTTCTGCTAATTCTTCTTCACCTTGTGGATGAGCGCGTTGGGCTAAATCAGTTAAGAAGCTAATTACTTGTTCAGGAGACTCTGCCATTTTAGTAGCAAGGGATTTTTCAGCGTAATTTTTAAAGCCTAGCAGTTGAGCGAGTTCATGACGTAACGCTAAGATTTCCGCCATAATTTCACTGTTATCCCACTGACCAGCATTTGGACCTTGATCAGAGGCGCGAGTACTATAAGCAATGCTCATCTCTTTTCGCAGTTCACGGTTATCTGCGTAAGTCATAACTGGTAGATAGCTTGGCATATCAAGTGTTAACAGATAGCCTTCTTGCTCTTTAGCTTGCGCAATCGCTTTTGCTGCATCAATCGCACTTTGTGGCATACCAGATAGATCGTCTACATTGGTAATTAATTTAGACCAACCCATTGTGGCATCTAATACGTTATTGCCGTATTTCGCACCTAATTCTGACATACGCGCACTAATTTCACCAAAACGCTGTTGTTTCTCTTTTGGTAAACCGATACCTGATAATTCAAAATCACGCAGTGCATTTTCAACCGCTTTTTTCTGAGGTTGAGTTAATGTGTTGAAATCTGCACTTTCTTTAATGGATTTATAAGCTTGATATAAACCTTCGTGTTGCCCCATCCAAGTACTAAATTCAGACAATAGCGGTAAGCTTTGTTCATAGGCTTCGCGCAGTTCTGCACTATTTTTAACTGAGTTTAAATGGCTAACAGGAGACCAAACTCGAGACAGTTTATCGCCAGCTTCTGCTAACGGTTGGCAAAGGTTATCCCAGTTAAATTGAGTATTATCAGCCAATAATTTTTCAACTGTTTCACGGTAAGTTGCTAAGACTTCTTTAAGGGCGGGAATAACGTGTTCTGGTTTGATAAGGGAAAATGCAGGTAATCCCGTTGTGCTAAGTAATGGATTTGACATAAAAAACATCCTGTATTTAGGTTTGCAGTGGCGTAAAACACACCACTGAGTTTATTCGTTATAGAGAGTAAGATGAGGATGAAACCGCATAAGTTCAATAGTATCGCGGTAATTATCCGAGGTTTTACTCAAAAATGGGATTATTTTATTTGAAAGAGCTTTTATTGATTTGATGCACTTGGGATTAAAAATAATTCAGCGTATAATCATCCCGTTATTTCCTTTTGACCCATTCAAAAATGGAAGATCATCGTCCCCGGTGGGGCGGCTGGACTTCAAATCCAGATGGGGCCGCCAGCGGTCCTTGGCAGGTTCGACTCCTGTGATCTTCCGCCACTTTGTATTAACTGATCTTCCAATAAAACCTCTTTTTATTCTCTTATCATATTGTTTTTCAGCAAAATAGTACGTTTGTTATCTATTGGCTGATGCCCTTATTTTTTTATTAAACATGGTATATTGTTGTTCACAGTTTATTCATAACGTATAGAGAGTGGGGATAATTTGATGAGCAAAAATCTTCCTGAAGCGCCACAGGGCGAATTTGTTTTGTTCCGCAGTGAAGATGGTCAGACTCACGTCGAATGCCGCTTTGAGTCGGATACGCTGTGGTTATCTCAATCATCAATTGCTGAGCTGTATGGAAAAGATGTTCGTACAATTAATGAGCATCTTGTTAATATTTTCTCTGAAGGAGAACTTGCTCAAAATGCAACCATCCGGAAATTCCGGATAGTTCGATTAGAAGGAAATCGTCAGGTTTCCAGAGATATAGACCACTATAGTTTACCCGCCATTCTTGCTGTTGGTTACCGTGTTCGTTCAGTTCGCGGTACTCAGTTCCGTCAGTGGGCAACACAAACCTTAGAACAGTATCTGATCAAAGGGTTTGTGATGGACGATGAGCGGCTGAAAAACCCGCCTGTTGGTCAGTCTGTCGTGCCAGATTACTTTGATGAGATACTCGAACGTATCCGTGATATTCGTGCCAGTGAGCGACGAGTTTATCTACGGGTGAAAGAGATATTCACCATGGCAGCAGACTACGAACCTTCAAATAAAGAAACCAATCGATTCTTCCAAACCATCCAAAACAAATTGCATTTTGTGCCTGTACGGGAATGACTGCCGCAGAGCTTATTGCCAGCCGTGCAGATGCGAGTCAGCCAGATATGGGATTAACCAGCTATAAATTTGATGAAGTACGTAAAACGGATGTAACGATTGCGAAGAACTATCTGCGTGAAAATGAACTTAAAGAATTAAACCGTATTGTCAATATGTGGCTCGATTTTGCTGAAGACCAAGCACTGCGCCGTAAGCAAGTTTTCTTACAGGATTGGGATACCAAGCTGGATCAGTTTTTAAGTTTCAACGACCGTGAAGTATTACAAGGCGCAGGTGAAATAAGTAAAAAAGCCGCTGATGAAAAAGCTAAAGAAGTATTTGATATTTTTGCCCAAAAACGTCGTCGATTAAAAGAAATCGAAGGGGCAAGAGCGAATATTGCGGCACTGAAAGATTTGCTAAAAAGAGGTAAATAAAAAAGCAGTCATTCTATTAATTTTTATATTAACTAAATTGTCAGGATCAGTTTTATGGCAGAAGATGAGGTAGCGAATATTGAAGGCGAATTATTTACTGACGGTTCATAACAACGAAAAGTATATTAAGAACCAGCCAGTATTAGTCGATCTTTGCAGGTTTTAGTCGGAGTAATTTTCTAACTAGAAATCAGTCTTAGAAAAACCAGTCATACTATCTAGCCCCATTTCTCTGCCTAATGCTGTCATTGGATGGACAATGATCAAGCCTCGTACGGCTTTCTTCAGCTTGCCAATATCAGCTTGTTCTTTCTTAGTAATGGGGCGTTTGAATGGCATATCTTCTAATTTCTGCGCTTCTTTACTTAGTTTATTGCTACGTACTTCTTTCAAACGAACGATTTCAGTTTCCAGTTCTACTTTTTCTTTCTCAAACTCTGCGTATTTTTCTGCTTCGTCTGTCAGCGAGATATTTGCCATTTTGTGACGAATAAGATCTAAACGGTCGCTAAGGAGTTTGATTTTTGCTTTTTCGATTTCTTTCATTATTAATTAACCGTGAACAAATTTCTTGTTGGCAAGTATACACCATTCTGCATAGGAGCGTGAAAAGAGGGACGGACTAAAGCAGATATCACCTTCATTATTTTTTCTTGTTCAGCATCGACTTTAAATCAGCAAACGGATTATAAGTGGCTGCGCCTACATCGTCTTGTGCATCTTCGCCTGCGACAACGGTTGTACCGTATTGGTCTGCTTCTGTATATTTAGAGTGTTCATGATCATGGCAAAACAGACACAATAACTCCCAGTTACTGCCATCTTCTGGGTTATTGGTATGGTCGTGATCAATATGATGAACGGTTAGTTCACGTAGATTGGAATAAACGAACTCACGAGCGCAGCGCCCACATACCCACGGATAGATTTTCAGCGCTTTTTCACGGTAGCCACTTTCCAACCGTGCATAGTTTTTGGGGATCAGAGCCATTGTTATTACCTGTTATAAGAGAAAGTTTGACGATAGTTTTTCCAATATACTCTGAATGCACTCATTGGTTCAAATCTCACAAGGCCTATTTCCTCCAATAACCCATCACACTCACAATCTGATGCACTCTTGGAAATTACAGGTATAATTTCAAAAATTATTTAGCAGATTTAGGCATAAAAATGGCAAAACTTACCTTACAAGAACAAATGTTAAAAGCAGGGCTTGTGACCAGTAAAAAAATGGCGAAAGTTCAAAGAACGGCGAAAAAATCACGCGTTCAGGCACGAGAAGCAAGAGAAGCCGTGGAAGAAAATAAAAAAGCCCAACTTGAGCGCGATAAACTGCTTAGTGAGCAACAAAAACAAGCAACTTTATCTAAAGAGTATAAAGCGCAAGTTAAGCAACTTATTGAGATGAATAGAATTACGCCAGCAACAGGCGATATTGATTTTAACTTCACTGACAATAATGTGATTAAAAATATCGTAGTGGATAAACTGACACAATCTCAATTGATTAATGGACGTCTCGCCATTGCTCGTCTGGATAGTGCAGATAAAACTGAATATGCGATTATTCCAGCAAGTGTTGCGGATAAAATTACACAAAGAGATGTGGACTGTATCTTGTTAAATAACGCACTTAGCGAAACAGAACAAGATGAAGACGATCCTTATGCTGATTTTAAAATCCCAGATGATTTGATGTGGTAATAAGCAAAGTAGCTTATTACCTCAAAGACATAGTCTGTATAAGCATTGTGCTTTATACTGCATCTGGAAATTTTTGTAGATAAACGATTAAGTAGGCGATAATGGCAATGAACGGAATAATCACAAAGTGGTTTGAAGATAAAGGTTTTGGATTTATTAAAGATGAAAACGGTGATAACCGTTATTTTCATGTGATTAAAGTTGCCAACCCTGCTTTGATAAAAACAGATGCAAATGTCACGTTTGAACCAACCACAAATACTAAAGGTCTATCTGCTTACGCTGTGAAAGTGATCCCAGACAGCAAATATGTCTATATTGCAGGTGAGAGAGTTAAACTGACATCCATTAAATCATTTCGAATTTATAGTGAAGATGTGCCCGCAGATACGCATATCAATAAAGAAAACACCGTACTTTCTGTCGGTACTTTAATGAATAGCATCAGACCAAAATCAGCGGATGACGCCAATAATATGCGCACGTTGAGAAAGCTTGCGATCACCACTATGCATGGAACAGAAATTGTTTTTACTGAAGATGAACTTGATATCGATGAAACAGTAAAAGCACTTAAACTGTAAATATCGATATTTAAAACGGGCTCTCGCAGCGCGCTTTTATGGGTGCTTGGCTAATGGGATGAACAAAATGAAGTTCACTCGCATGAAGCATAAGTCGCGGAGTCCGTTCAGTTCCTTCAATTAAATCTCCGTCGCACCCACCATATAAATCACAACCTAAAATAGGATGCCCTATAAACTGGCTGTGAATACGAAGTTGATGAGTTCTCCCTGTTTCAGGCATAAATTGTACTCGCGTTAAAGGCAATAACGTTCCATCTTCTAACGTATGATAAAAACGTTCAATAACGTGGTAGCGAGAGCGCGCGGGTTTGCCATTAATGGGGCTAATCGACATACGTGGGAACAGAGCCGTATCTTTTGCAATCGGCGCATCGATTATTCCTTCATTATCATCTAAATGCCCGCACAGTAGCGCGCTGTATACTTTGGTTACACTGCGCTGGCTAAATTGCTGACACAAAAGAGCATTGATTGTTTTATTGCGTGCCACAACCATCAATCCAGATGTACCAAAATCAAGTCGATGAACAAGCGTACAACCCGGAAATAGCTTCACTAATCGATAGTGTACTGAGTCGATGTTTTGTGGATTCTTTCCTGACAGACTGAGTAGCCCTGTTGGCTTATTGATAAGCACTAAGTGCTCGTCTTGATAAAGGATCTCGATTTCATCATGGCAAGGTGGGGCAATAAAAGTATCGATAATCGTAGACATCAGCTTATCCGCAGAAAAAGAAGGAAATGGATGATAGCGAATTTTAGGTTAACAGGCGAATGTAGAGATATACTCTTAGTAATTTGAATACGACGAGTATAAACGTTAATCCCTGAGGACAACCGATGAACAATGACATTCATTTTAAATATTATGACATGGTAGAAGAGTATGCGATGGAATCGATAGAGCCTGTTGCTGAGGCTGAAGCAGATGCGCTGGCTCTCTACTTCCAGTTACTACTTACACGATTAATGAATAACGAAGAAATTAGCGAAAACGCACAGCAAGAGATGGCAAAAGAAGCGGGTATTGATAAAAAACGCATTGATGATATCGCCATGTTTCTTAATCGCTGGGGTAACGAATAATACGTATTGGGCTCATTAAAAAATGGGCTCAATATTATCCTAATTCACAAAATGTCACTCTGATCCTACATAACTGTATGATTTAACGTATACTCGTTATGCACTTTATTTCACATAAACTCGTAAAAAATAACCGAACTGCTTTTTTGATGTTTGCTGTTTTCATTAGATATTTTAGATTAATTTATTGGGTGAGATATGCTGGATTTTTTAAAAAATTATGACAATTTGACGATCAGCGAAAAGAAAGTATTAAAATATCTCACCGATAATATTGCGGATATTCCGTATTTAAATATTAATGATTTAGTCGCCAAAACCTTTGTATCAAAAACGGTTATCATTAATTTATCGCAAAAATTAGGATTTAGTGGATTTAAAGAGCTTAAATTCCAAATTAATAATTATATTTTGACGAAAAATAAAGTCGAAAAAACGAATGCGGCATCTTATAAAAAACAATTAGAAAAAAATATTCATAAAACATTTACCTTAATTAATGAAGAACAAATTCAGGAGTGTGCAAAAACCTTACGCCATTCTAGGAATATTTTTATTGTTGCAAGAGGTACAAGCAAAGCCGTAGGGTATTACCTTGAACACCTATTGTTTGCATTAGGTCTGCATTGCTTTTTTATTAATGATTACAACTTATCTGATTCGTTTACACGTCTTGTTAATGAAGATGACACGGTTATCTTTATCTCTCTTTCTGGTGGCACTAAGAAAATCATCGAGACAGCAAAAATCGTGCAGCTAAAAGATGCTAACATCATTAGTATGACAGCATTTAATACCAATGAATTAACCACTTATGCAACTCATGCTCTATTTTGTTTTGCTGATAATCATGATACTAAAAAAGATGATACCAAATCACGAATTGGATTTTTTATGCTGGTGGATTTACTGATTAATGAGTTAGAAAATCTACTTTAAAAAGGGATAATAGAGCTTATATGATTTATTAAATACTCTTTTTAATTATTAAAGCGTGAATAATATTAATATATCTTGTTAGATTAATCGTTATTTATTCTAAAATAGCTTTTCTTTTCAATCTTACTTCTCAGCCCTAAAATAAATATTATTTAATAGAATAAAAGGATTTATTCATTGTTCTTTATTACATCGATAATTAACAAAAAGACCTAAGTCATAAAATATGACCTGAGATAATATTTAAAACCAGCGCGTCATTCATTTCCTATAATCCCTAAGATAGAGTACCTCTGTAATTCTTTTATATTCGAGAAGTCATAAGGAAAAAAATATGGCCAGGAAAAAGTTCAGCGAATCTATTCAGCGCTTTGGTAGAACCCTACTTCTACCTATCGGCGTATTGGCACCAATCGGTATGATATTGGGGATCAGTGGTGCTTTAGTTCAGTCTTATATGATTGCACGCTTTCCTTTCTTAGGAAATGAAACCGTCAACGCATTGTTAGTGAGTATCCGTTCTATTGCGGGTGTTGTGTTTGACAATATCCCTCTCTTATTTGCAATGGGTGTGGCATATGGTATGAGCCACAAAGATAAGGGGATAGCGGTCTTTGCCTCTGTTGTCGGCTATTTAACCTTGATAAGTACTATCAATATCTGGCTGGTATTGACAGGAAAATTGGCTGATCCTGCGATTATGACGCAAGTGGGGCAAATCAAGGTGCTTGGTATCCAAACCATGAATATCAGTGCAGCAGGGGGGATTATCACGGGATTAATCGCCGCATGGGCAACGGATAAATTCTATAACCTGGAATTACCAACTGCATTTGCTTTCTTCTCAGGGAAAAAATCTGTCGCCATTATTATGGTCGGATTGATGATAGGCGTAGGCGCATTATTGCCATTTATTTGGGAAGTATTAGTCATGGGCTTAACTAAGCTCTCGGCTGTCTTCTTAAGCCCTGTCGGGCCTTTCTTTACCGCGGGTGGTGAACGTCTATTTATTCCATTTGGTTTACACCATGTTTGGAACGTTCTGTTTAGATTTACCGAAGCGGGTGGCTCTTATGTTATTGAAGGTCAAACCTATGTGGGTGTTGTGCCAGCAATGACCGAAGTATTGTTTAATCAAGGGCCAAGTAGTGAATATTGGGCAATGATGCCAAGCCTAACGCGCTTTATGGCTCAACAACAAATGTTGGTTACGTTGTTCCTATTCCCTGCGATTGCATTAGCAATTTATAAAACCTCGAAGAAAGAAAATCGCGCTGAAGTTAAATCGATGCTGGTGACGATGGTCTTAACGGCAATGTTAGGTAACGTTACTGAGCCACTTGAATTTACTTTCGTCTTTATCGCGCCGTTACTCTACTTAATTTACGCGATTATCGTCGGTATTGGCGCTGTTCTGCTCTCTTTTGCGGGAGTTGCGATTGGTTATATTCGAGGCACTGTCTTTGACTTCACCATCTTTGGTTTGCTGTACGAACATACTAACTGGATCTTCTTAGTGTTGATTGGTAGCGCACTGGCTGTTGTGACCTACTTTATTTTCTACTGGGCTATCGTCAAATTTGATATCAAAACACCAGGTAGAGAAGAATCAAGCAATATGAAAAATACGTTAATCAAAGAAAAACGTTATGGCGAAATTGCAGAAATTCTTATTCAAGCGTTAGGTGGCAAACAAAATATTTGTAATGTTGATAACTGTATTACACGATTACGTATCGATATTAATGAAGTTAATCAAATAGATAAAGAGTTAATGTTAGAGTCTGGCTGTACAGCATTCTTCTTTCCGGCAGCAAACCATGTCCATGTCGTTTATGGCCCTAAAGTCGAATTTGTTCGCAATGCTGTTGATGAAGCAATGAAGAAATAAAAGGATACATGATGAGAGCGTTATACGATTCTAAAAGTAAAACAATCGACGATCGCGGTATAAAAAATCTGCTGTCCAATGAAGCGAAATATTCAACTTGGTTGATGTTTGAAGCCATGTTAGCGCAAGCACAAGCTGAATACGGTTTTATTCCACAGTCTGCCGCAGATGAAATTAAAGAAAAGGCGATTATTGAGAATATCGATTTCGAAGAGATGAACCGTATTTATCAAAAAATCGGTCATGGCTTTGTGCCTTTCTTAAAAGTACTGGTGAATGCATGCTCTGAAGAGAGTGGTAAATATGTGCACTACGGCATTACCACTCAAAATATACAGCAAAGTTCACAGCTGTATATGATGAAAACGGTACACAACAAATTTATGTTGTTGTTAAGCGAGATCATCGAAAACTTATCAAATCTCGCTGAAAGAACCAAACATATGGTGATGGCAGGTAGAACACACGGTCGCCATGCTATTCCAATTACTTATGGTTATAAAGTGTCTGTTTGGATCAGTGATTTTATTGATTGCTACCAGCGTATGAAAGAGTGTGAAAAGCGTGTATTCACTATCATGATGGGGGGCGCAGTAGGTGCTTTTAACTCCATGCCTGAAGTGGGGATGAAAGTACAAAAACGCGTTGCTGAATTAGTGGGTATGCAAGCAATGGAAGTCCCATCACGTAACCTAAGTACGCATAAATTAGAGTACATGATGAATTTGGCATTGATGGCAAATATCTGCCATAAAATGGGTGAAGAAGTGTATAGCACCACGTTAGAAGAAATTGCTGAAGTTTCTGAAGGATTTACAAAAGGCACTGTGGGTAGTAGCACGATGCCTCATAAAATTAATCCAAAATTAGCCAAAGGAATTATCGCTAACTCACAAAAGCTTTACTCATTACCGAATGTGGGCATGTATTCCGCAGTAAGACCATACGAGGGCGATAGCAGCTCTTATATGTTATTCGATGGCTTAATTGAAGAAGCATTAGAATTAACAACAGAAATTTTGCTAAGAACGGAAGAGCTTTCAAGAACCATCGTTCCTCATGAAGAGAGAATGCTACATAACGTGATGAGAAATAAGGGTTTAGATAATACCGAATACGTTATGATGAAAATGGCAGAAAAATTAGGCAAAGATAAAGCGCATTCATTGTTATATGAAGAAGCCATTAAAACGGCGGCAGATGGTGAAGATTTTTACACTAATCTGATGAAGAATGAAACCATTACAGCGGCATTTAATGCAGATGAAATTAAGGCAATGCTTGATCCTCGTTCTTATATCGGTTTATCTGTTGAACTTGCTGAAAAAGAAGCAAAACGTGGATTAGTGGCGGCTCAAGAAATTAAGCAAAGCTATAAATAAGTCGTAAAAGTTATCAAGTATCCATCAATAAATCATTATCAGTTAAGTCGAGAGCCACTCATTTTGAGTGGCTCTTTTTGCTGATGACTAACCAATCAAACCATGCACTAAAATAATCCCGATACAAATTGGCCCAATATAACGCCATACCAATAATAAGCTTTGACGTTTTAATCCTGTGATATTTTCAGGAATAAAGGCATTCGCTCTACGTGACCAACCAAAGATTAAACACATTGCAATACCAAACAGTGGCATCAAAATATTAGAAGTCAGGTAATCCAACAAATCGAAGACTGTTTTGCCCCCCAGCGTCACGTCACTCATCGGTCCAAAAGATAATGACACTGGAATACCCATCAACATAATCGATGCGGTTACGACTAACCCTGCACGACGGCGTGTCCACTGAAAACGCATCTGTACGTAAGCGACGATATGTTCCAGTAATGAAATTGCAGAAGTTAACGCTGCCATTAATAACAAGACAAAGAACGTCACGGCTAAAATATTGCCACCAGGTAAGTTAGCAAAGTAAACTGGCATGGTCATAAAGGTTAAACCTGGGCCCGCATTAGGCTCTAAGCCTGCGGCAGATAATGCAGGGAAAATCATTAATCCGGCAAGTACACATACCATACAAGACAGAATAACCACCCACATACTGGAGTTAGCGATACCTTTATTATCCGCTAAATAAGCACTGTAAGTGATGTGAATACCTAAACCGATAGACAGTGAGAAGAAGGCTAACCCTAACGCATCTAATACGCCTTGAGGGGTTAATTTGCTGAAATCAGGGTATAAAAATAATTTTAAGCCTTCAGAAGAACCAGGTAAGCTAATACCAACAATAATCAATAAAATCATAATGATAAATAACATTGGCATCATGATTTTAACGGCTTTTTCTAATCCGCGTTGTACACCTGCTAAAACCACAAAACAGGTTAATCCAGCAAAAGCAAGGTGAGCCAAAATAGGCCATAAAGGATCACTAATAAAGCGGGTAAAAATACCCGTTAATTCAGCGCTATCTGTAATATTCAACTGACCTGTTGCCGCCATAACGGTATAGCCAATTGTCCAACCACCGACAACACTATAGAAGCTATAAATACACCATGAACTGAATACACCAATAACGCCAATGATGACCCAATTGCGCCCCATCATTTTCTTAAATGCATTAACTGCTTCGGCGTGTGTGCTACTGCCTAATATATTTTCAGCCAGTAATACCGCAAGCCCGATAATAAAACTAAATAATAAGAAGACGATTAAGAATGCACCACCACCATTATTGGCAGCGACATAAGAAAACTTCCAGATTGCGCCAATACCGATTGCAGAGCCTGCGGCTGCTAAGATATGGCCGACTCGTGATGTCCATTGCTGGCTCATTTTGCCTCCGATTTAATTATTTTAGTGATGGAGGTAGCTGGCAAACAACGAATTGCAGATAAAACATTGTAATTCATAACCTTTGTGGTGAAACTAAACATCATAGAACTCCCCTAAAAAATCAGTTCCACCAGTAGGTTACAAACAAAAAAACCACCTTACTGGTGGCTTTTGCAAAAGATGAATAAGCGTGGCCACCTAACGAAGTAGTAGTAGGTTTAGGCCTAAAAGTCGGTTGTTAGTGTTCATATTCATCTTTTTGCTCTTTATTGAAATGGATATCATCGCAATGCAATATGAAATATTGTTTTTCAAAATGCGTATTTGTTATTTATATCATAAATTCAAACTAAAGAAATAAATTTTATTGGAATTCAGTGTTAATTTTTATTTCTAAATGTTTTTCTGATGCCAATAGATAAATGTCGTAATAAGTCATGGAATTAACCTTATTTGTGTAAGGTGAGCATCGGCAAAAATGTCGAAACGGTTATTAAACATTATTTTATTTTTATATCTTATTGATTATATTTAAAAAATTTAATTGGAATAATTCCTGATTAATTGAAAGTTCTTTATGACTCTTTTACTCCCTAGTTAGCACACAAGGTGAAAATGGGGATTAAATCGATTAAAAAGGCTCTTGAAATAAAACTCCATTCTTATCTCTTTTATAAAAAAATTTTACTGTAAAAGAAGTAACATTATATTCTGCATAAAATCTCAACAATAAATTATTGTGACTACTTTTTATTCCAATGTCAGATTTTTATTCCTAAATTTGATTTAAGGAAAGTTATAAAAATATAAGGCTAAAAAATAGACATTTTGATCGTCTTCACAATTCAGAAAAGATCGATTTGAAGTTTAACTCCGAAAATAATTATATATTGGAGTGATCTTCAATATACAAAAAACACCCTACTTGATGACAATAATAAGAGCTAATAAGTATGAACAGAATAAAGAAAATATCTTACGCCTGTCTCTCTGTAATGCTAGTGTCAGCAATATTCACCTCTACTAGCTTTGCAGAAAAACTTCCTAACTTACCTGTCACATTTAAAAGTGGGGCAGGAACAATCAACAAAAATGTTATTTATATTGGTTTAGGCACAGCAGGAAAATCTTGGTATAAGCTTGATCTTAATAATCAAACAAAACAATGGGAAAAAATAGCAGACTTTCCTGGTACACAAAGAGATCAGGCCATTGCACTAGCATTAAATAACGATATTTATGTATTTGGTGGTGCGGGAAAAGAAAATAAAGAGAGTGAAACTATTAGTGCACTCACAGAAGTTTATCGTTATTTACCTAAAGAAAATAAATGGGAAAAAGTGAATACGCGAGCGCCTTACGGATTAGTTGGGCATGCTGGTATCAATATTAACAACCATGAAGCTATTATTCTTGGTGGTGTTAATCAACAAATTTTTGATGGTTACTTTGTTGATTTAAACCGCACCAAAGAGAATGGATCTGAAAATAAAAAAGTCATCAGTGATTATTTTAATAAACCTGCGGAAGGTTACTTCTTTAATCGAAATATAATGGAATATAACGCTGAAAGTAATCAATGGCGATTATTAGGTGTTATGCCATTTAATGGAACGGCGGGTTCGGCATTAGCTTATGATGGTAATAAAATCACCTTAATAAATGGTGAAATAAAACCGGGATTACGAACCAGTGAAGTACAAACAGCGACATTTAAAAACAACCAATTACAATGGAACACGGTAGCACAAAAGCTACCAAATCCTACACCTGATCAGCAACAAGACGGCTTAGCAGGTGCATTTGCGGGTTACAGCATGCACACCTTGCTGGTTGCTGGAGGGGCTAATTTTCCGGGTTCTCAGGCAAACTATGCACAGCAACATTATTTTGCACACCAAGGACTAGAAAAAACATGGCATAAAGAAATTTATGGCTTTATTAATAATCAATGGAAAGTCATTGGCGAATTACCGCTTCCTCTTGGCTATGGTGTCACTATCTCACATGATAATTCACTTTATTTAATCGGAGGTGAAACAAATAAAGGTGAAGCTGTTAATTCAGTTATTACTTTAACGATGAAAGATAAACAATTAATTATTGAATAATCTCTCCCTACATATAAATTAAAATAACCCATTAAGACCCCTGATTTATTCAGGGAGTCTTACCTATTTAGGTAAATATTATGGCAAATAAAAAGAAAAAACTTTTATTGGCATGCTGTACTTTATTAATGTCATCTCAATTATATGCGACTACATTAGACTTCCGTCATGAATATGCAGATTCGACACGAATTAATAAAGATAGAATTGCATTTATTCATTCTTTTTCAAATGGTATTGGTTTTTATATTGATGCGAGTGTCAAATCAGGTGGTGTTGATGGTGAAAAAGATAAATTATTTAGTGATGTTGTTAATAATGCCATTGAAATGGGGTTAAGCTACAATCATAAATTAAATAATAATGTCACATTACAACCTGGTCTTATTTTCGAAACAGTTACCGATACTTCTATATATAAACCTTATTTAAAAGCACAATATAATTTTGATAGTGGTTTATATATTGCAGGGCGTTATCGTTTTGATTATGCCCGTAAAACAAAACAGGGTGTTGATGACGAAAAGACAAATCGTTTTGATGGTTTTATTGGTTATAAATATAACAAATTTAAAGTGGAATATGACTACACGCAAATGTATAGCGATGCCATAAAATACGATAATAAAAAACGTAATTATGAGCATAACGTCGCTTTCTCTTATCAAATCAACAGCACATTCACGCCTTATATTGAAATTGGCAACATGGCAGTAAGCCCACTTAGTGATGCTCGTCAGACGCGTTATCGTGTTGGGTTACAGTTCCATTTCTGATTTTACTTAATGAAAACAAAGTAAAAAAACAGGAAGAGTGGTGGAGACATCATTCTTCCTTTTTATTTTGTTTATTTATCAGTTGGTTATATGGCTGTGGTTATTGTTTGATCTTCTTCACAAATTGTTATTTTTTTGATTGAGAAATTAAACTCCGTAAAATATTATAATTTGGAGTTGTATTTCAAAAAAGAGAACAGTGAGTTCAAAATGGCGCTAATTGAAAAAATGACTAAGGATATTCAGCAAAAAGGCGGATTAATCGTGTCTTGCCAGCCAGTTGATAATAGTCCAATGGATAAGCCCGAAATTGTCGCTGCTATGGCTCAAGCCGCAGTAAATGCAGGTGCAATCGCAGTACGTATTGAGGGAATTGATAATTTAAAAGCAACGCGTCCTCTTATTGATGTGCCGATTATTGGCATTGTGAAGCGTGATTTGCCTGATAGCCCTGTAAGGATCACACCGTGGCTCAGTGATATTGAAGAATTAGCCACCGCAGGTGCAGATATTATTGCTTTTGATGGTACTGATCGTGTGCGTCCTGTACCCGTGAAAACGTTATTAGCTCATATTCATCGTTTAGGAAAATTGGCGATGGCGGATTGCGCCACCTTTGACGAAGGCATGTATTGCCAAGAGTTGGGCACCGAATTTATTGGTTCAACGATGTCGGGCTATACCGGTGGCGAAATACCAAAGCTGCCTGATTTACAGCTGGTCACTGCATTGGCTGAAAAAGGATGCCGAGTGATTGCTGAAGGGCGTTATAACACACCGATGATGGCAGCAAGAGGTATGCATGCGGGTGCTTGGGCTGTCACTGTAGGCTCTGCATTAACACGTCTTGAGCATGTCTGTGATTGGTTCACTCAAGCATTAAAGTGGCAGCAGGAGTTAGATAAATGAATACATTAGCCATTGATATTGGAGGAACAAAAATTTCGGCAGCATTAATTAGCCGAGATAACCAATTGACACAACATACGCAGATCACCACACCCGCAAGTGCATCACCAACACAACTTTATGAAGCACTCGTTGCTATTACGACACCACTAAAAAACCATGCTGATAGTGTTGCCGTGGCATCAACAGGCATTATTTGTAATGGCATTTTAACGGCTCTGAATCCGGATAACTTAGGCGGATTAAAGGATTTTCCTTTAAAAGAAACGTTATCTGCGATCACGGGGTTGCCATGTTGGTTACTGAATGATGCTCAAGCCGCAACATGGGCTGAATATGATTATCGTCGTGAAACTATTTCTGATATGGCGTTTATCACTGTATCGACAGGTGTTGGCGGTGGCGTTATTCAACAAGGACAACTTTTTACAGGAAAACGAGGTATTGCAGGCCATTTAGGTCACACCTTAGCAGATCCTCATGGCCCACGTTGTGGCTGTGGTCGCTATGGTTGCGTTGAAGCCATCGCTTCAGGTCGTGCGATTGCCGCACAGGCAACTGGAGAGCTTGCAGGAAAAGATGCTAAAGCGATTTTTGCTGCCTTTTATCTGGGAAATTCACAAGCAAAATCAATTATTGAGCACTCAGCAAACACAATTGCAAATTTGGTGACAGATATTAAAGCCACAACCGATGCCGATTGTGTCGTTCTTGGCGGTAGTGTTGGGCTAGCGAAAGGGTATATAGAACTCGTTCAAGCAGCCATGACACAACAGCCATTAGCATTACAAGTGCCGATTTTATCGGCTCACTACCATCATGATGCCGGGCTCTGGGGCGCTGTCCTGTGGGCTAGAGAGCAATAAAAAACTGTCGTAAAACTTACCTTTTACCCTACATATGGCAGGACTAAAAAATGCAATTACATGATTTTGGTTTCATTAATTATGCAGTGCTGTTTGGTTATTTAGCAGCAATGCTACTCGTTGGTGTTTATTTCTCTAAACGTCAAAAAACCGCGGATGATTATTTCCGTGGCGGAGGTCGCGTTCCTGGTTGGGCTGCGGGTGTTTCCGTCTTTGCAACCACATTAAGCTCGATTACGTTTATGTCTATTCCTGCAAAGGCTTATACCTCAGACTGGACTTTCATTATTGGGCAATATTTAGCGATCGCTATTTTGCCATTAGTCTTTTATTTCTATATTCCGTTTTTTAGAAAATTAAAAATCACCTCGGCTTATGAATATTTAGAAGCGCGTTTTGATATACGCAGCCGTTTATTTGCCAGCCTTTCATTTATGTTATTCCATATTGGTCGAGTGGCAATTATTACTTATTTAACTGTACTTGCTTTGCGTCCTTTTATGGGTATCGATCCCGTTGTATTAATTGTGCTGATTAGCTTGCTATGTATTGTTTATACTTGGATGGGCGGCATTGAAGGCGTTATTTGGACTGACGTTATTCAAGGGTTATTACTATCAGGTGGCGCAGTGCTTATCTTTATTATGATCTGCTTTAAAGTTGATGGCGGAATTAGTGAAATTTTCACTGCAACATCACAGGCAGATAAATTCTTCCCTGCGACACAATTACGTTGGAGTTGGACTGATAGCACCATTCCTGTTTTGATGATCGGATTTTTATTCGCGAATATTCAGCAATTTACCGCAAGTCAGGATGTCGTACAGCGTTATATTGTGACGGATTCCATTGAAGAAACTAAGCGTACACTGATAACAAACGCTAAATTAGTTGCCATTATTCCTATTTTCTTCTTCGCTATTGGCTCGGCCTTGTTTGTGTATTACAAACAGAATCCTAGTTTCTTACCTGAAGGCTTTAATACAGGTGGTATTCTACCTCTATTTATTGTGACCGAAATGCCTGTCGGTATTGCTGGATTAATTATCGCTGCTATTTTTGCTGCGGCTCAATCGAGTATTTCGAGTAGCTTAAACAGTATTTCAAGTTGCTTTAACTCAGATATTTATACTCGTTTAAGTAAAGTAGAACGCCGTGCTGAACAAAAAATGAAAGTCGCAAGATTAGTGATTATCGTAGCGGGTGTGTTCAGTAGCCTTGCCGCAATTTGGTTAGTTTTATCTGATGAGTCTGAAATTTGGGATGCCTTTAACAGCCTGATTGGCTTAATGGGTGGCCCAATGACAGGTCTGTTTATGTTGGGTATTTTTGTTAAACGTGCCAATGCAGGCAGTGCCGTGGTGGGTATTATCGTCAGTATTATTGCGGTATTAGCGGCTCGTTATGGCAGTGATCTTAACTTCTTCTTCTACGGTGTGATCGGTGCAATGTCTGTGGTAATAGCAGGAACAATCACAGCGCCTCTTTTCGCCTCAGCAAAACAAATTTCATTAGATGACAATGAAACATCAGGGAATTAATAGGGGATAACCTATGTTATTTGGACACATATCAGATTTGGCTTTGATGCCAGAAATGAATTCAACACTGCGTAACGCGATGGAAAAAGCACTCGCACTTGATCCTGCATCTCTCGCACCGGGTAGTTATAAAATTGACGGTGAAACGTTGTTTATGAATGTGATGACGTTTGACACGCAGCCTCGTGAGCAAAAACGTGCAGAGTTACATCAGCGTTATATTGATATTCAGATATTGCTATCTGGTGAGGAAATTATTGATTTTGGTATACAGGGCTCAGCTCAAGATGTGACGCCTTATAATGAGGCTGATGATTATCAACTAACCGATACAATAATAGGTCAACAGACCTTAACGCTTACACCAAGCATGTTTGCTGTTTTTATGCCTTATGAACCTCATAAACCGGGAATTTCGGCTGAAAAGGGTGCAAATACACTGAAGAAAGTAGTCGTTAAGTTGGATATCGCCGCATTGACTGACTAACAATTACTGTTTTTATTAAGCGCTTTATTTCTGATGTATCAGTAAGTTGTATTCTGATGATATAAGGAATAAAGCGTTTTTTATTATCACATTATTGTATGAGCAAGGCTTTTTTTAACCTGTTGGAATTGGTACTCTTGTTAGCAGAATTTTTTCCGTGTATCCGCTGCAACCAAGGATAATCTCCATGACAGAACAGGCAACGACCCGATTAAAGCCGGGTAAAATACTTGATACGCTAGGCGCAATGAAAAATAGTCTAACGCGAGTATCACAGCGTATTGCAGACTATATCCTGTTCCATCCTACAGAAGTTACTCAGCTCTCTATTGCTCAACTTTCACAAGCGACAAAAGCGGGTGAAGCGACGGTTGTGCGTTTTTGTCGCACATTGGGTTATAAAGGGTTTCAAGATTTTAAAATGGATTTGGCGATTGAAATGGCGACCTCTGATAATGAAGAGTCACCTATTCTTGATGCAGAAGTCACTCATCAAGACGATATCCATACCATTGGTTTAAAACTTCAAGCAACGATTAATAACGTACTATCAGAGACATTGAATCTGCTCGATATGAAGCAAGTTCAAGGCGCTGTAGATGCTTTATTGTCAGCAAATTATATTTTTATCTGTGGTGTTGGTTCTTCAGGTATAACGGCGGAAGATCTAAAAAATAAATTAATGCGAATTGGTTATCGTGTTGATGCGGTGACAAATAACCATTTTATGTATATGCAAGCCTCGTTATTAAAACCGGGTGATGTTGCTATTGGTATTAGCCACTCAGGTAATTCACCAGAAACGGTTCATTCCCTTAAATTGGCAAAAGAAGCGGGAGCCCATACCATTGCACTGACTCATAATTTGGGTTCACAAATTATGGAACATGCGGACTACCATTTGATTAATGGTAATCGACAAGGGAAATTGCAAGGCGACTCTATTGGTACAAAAACAGCACAACTCTTTGTGTTGGATCTCCTCTATACCTTGTTAGTTCAAGCTCAACCAGAAATGGTCAAGGAGCAAAAACTACGAACACTGAATGCGTTAAAACAGACTCATTCCGCGTAAGCTCATTTCTGCATTGTGTGATTTTTTGCGAAAATTGGCGAAAGATCACACTTTCATTTTTCTCTTCCTTTAACGCTCATTTCGTTATTGCGTTCTGAAGTATAGCTCTCTAATATAGAGTCAAACTCCATAAATTAAACAATAAAGAAATTAACCTCCAAAGGAAGTGATCATGAACAAACTCTCTGGACTGATTGCCGCGCCTCATACCCCATTTGCGACTGACGGTAGCGTTAATTATCCTGTCATTGATGAGATAGCAAAACACCTTATAGCAAGCGGTGTGACGGGTGCTTATGTATTAGGAACAACGGGTGAAGGTATTCATTGCTCTGTTGAAGAACGTAAGAAGGTAGCCGAACGCTGGGTTGATGCCAGTCAGGGTAAACTAGACCTTATTATTCACACGGGTGCATTAAGCATTGCGGATACACTAGAACTTGCTCGCCATGCTGAGACATTAGATATCAAAGCAACATCAGTGATTGGTCCTTGTTTCTTTAAGCCAGGCAATGTTGATGACTTGGTTGAATATTGCCGTTTAGCCGCCGCCAGTGCGCCATCAAAAGGTTTTTATTATTATCATTCCACGATGTCAGGCTTAAGCATTGATATGGAAAAATTCTTACAAGCTGCGGGTAAAGCTATCCCAAATCTATCAGGTATGAAATTTAACTCTCCTGATATGTATGAATTCCAGCGTTGCTTACGTGTAGATGGTGGAAAATATGACATCCCATTTGGTGTTGATGAATTTATTCCTGCTGGATTAGCCTGTGGTGCATTAAGTGCAGTCGGCAGTACTTATAACTATGCTGCGCCATTATACCTTGAAATTATTGAAAAATTTAAAGCGGGTGATCATGAAGGTGTGACCGCTTGCATGGATAAAGTGATTGCGATTATTCGTGTGTTAGTCGAATACGGCGGCGTTGCGGCAGGAAAAGTGGCAATGCAACTGCATGGTATTGATGTGGGCTCTCCTCGTCGCCCATTACGCCCAATGACCGCAGAGCAAACAGCAGATGCTCTCGCGAAGTTTAAAGCTGCTAATTTTCTGTAATTGATTTGATTTTGATTGAGTATTTATAGATAGCCCATTTTTAACATCTCCCCCATTGATGTGACAGTGGCTTTTAGATGAAAGCCACTTTTTATTATTCACTCTGCAACTTGATTTTAAATTTCACTCCAACCAAAGTAATAGCAATAATTATATTCTTTACTTAGGTGCATTTATGGCATGCGAATTCCTGACACAAGCAACACTCAAAAAATTGTCAACAGGTGAAATTTGGCAACGACAAATCAATGATGAAAGTATTTTTGATGTCAGCTTAAATGCGGGGCAATTAATGATTTGTCAGCCTGAAATTGAGGAAAGCTTTATTCCCTTTAGCCAGAAGCTAATGGCTTATTGTGAACCGCTTGCACTTAAGTTTCCATTTATTGAATTTGCTCAGCCACAAGAATTTCATTCCACATTATTAACGATTTTTAATCAACAAAATGAACAGTTTAAACTGCAACGACCCGGATTATTGGCGTGGTGCCATGAGATTGCCCAAATCTTTAATCAAACAAAACGAATTGAAATTTCATTTAATAACGTTGTGTTAACGTCTAATGGTAGTGTGATATTAACGGGCGTTTCAAAGGAATTAGAACAATTTAGACAAAAGGTTTATCAGCAGATCCCCATTGATAACACCCTTCATAAAAATATTATTCATATCACGCTTGGGCGATTATGTGAAAATAGGTCATCAGCAGAAATGAGGACGCTTTATGATGAGTTAGAACAGAGCCGATCATCATTAATGTTTTATGATATTAATACCTCTATCGTTATTCGACATCCAAAATTTGTGGTGAGTAAAGGTTCTCTTTCATCTGAAGTGCAATTAGGTTTAACGATGGAGTTTAATCAGTTATGGCCATTTAGGTGTTATTAATAATAAATATTAAATAGCCTTTTTCTTTTTGTGACTAAAGCGATATGGCTAATTGGTATATAATCCGGCAATTCTTTTCATCTGGATAATGTACTTGAATTATGAATGAAAAATATCACGGTGTTGGCGCAAGGCTTGGGCAAAATTACGTTAATTTAGAAGCTAAGTTGAATCAGTTTGATTATCCTAATCGAACCAAATGTATGAATTTTGAAGCCTCTGATCCAGATAAAATGTGCCATATTGGTGAAGTGGGAAGCCAGAGAAAAGCGTTTTTATTTGGTGATTCTTATGCAAATCATTATTGGGGCTTTATGGATATTTTAGGTAAAGACGCCAAAATAGATGTATATGCACAAGCCACGTTATCATGCATTACTCTTCCTAATATTTACCTTTATGATTGGTCTAATCATAAAAATGCGGTTTATCAGCGTTGTTCGATCAAACGGCGAAATATTATCAACTCATCAAGAACAATCACTTTGATTATGTGATATTTGGACAGGTTTGGAATAACTACGCGTCAAACCATGTCATTAATAAAATAGGTGATGTTAGAACCGTCGAAGAGCCTCGTAAACGCGTTGAGAAAGCGATGCGTGAAGCGCTTGATCTTATTATTACCACAGGCGCTAAACCCGTTTTTATTAAAACAGTTAATTCTATGCCAAGTGGTTTTATGACCTGTTTTTATGAAAATACAAAATTAAGAAAAGACTTTGCAGATAATAACTGTAATCCCAAAAACTATAAAGGTGAGGGGAATACATGAATGGATCAGTTATTCGTTAAATTAAAACAGGATTATCCAACTTTAATTATCATCGATCCTAAAGATGTGCAGTGTGATAAAAATATCTGCTTAACCGATATAGAAGGCGTGCCGGTTTATCGTGATGTAGGGCATATTACAGATTATGCTTCAACAATCTTTGGAATGATGTATCTAGAACGTTTTGGTAATCCGCTAGTCATCAAAAATCCTTAATATGACCATCAATCGGTCATCAAAATAATAAAAAGGGCGCTTTATCTTAGATAACCGCCCTTTTTATTTTTGAATATATTAATGATCCAAAGAAACAGAATGAACATGTTCAAGCTGTTTTAATGAGCAATAAAATTCAGGTAAGGTAATTTTTTGCCTAACTAACAGCTTCAAATTTACTTCAACGCGTTCTTTTTTAATATCACGAATAGTCAGATTTTCAATCACGTCTTTATGGTTTTTTAAATACTCAATTAAAAGAGGAACACCGCTTTCATGAGTAAATAACATACGTACTTTTATCTTACCTAAACGTTGGTTTTTCATTTGGAATAGCACCACTTGTGGGCTGAGTTGAATAGCCATAAAAAAGAGAAAAGTCACAATCATGGCATGCCAATAAAACCCTGAACCACAAGCAATCCCCACACCCGCTGAAGCCCATACTATCGCTGCTGTTGTTAGACCTGAAATTGCGTCATCACGTCGATGCAATATAACACCTGCGCCAAGAAAGCCGACACCACTGATAATTTGTGCTGCTAATCTCATGGGATCGCTACGAATATTGTCGGAGATATTGGCGTAATATTCTGCGGATTGAATAGAAACAATGGTTAATAAACAACTGGCAACGGCAATAATGACACAGGTTTTAAAACCGACAGGCTTTCCCTTTGATTCACGCTCTAAGCCAATAAGGCCGCCTAAAATAAAGGCGGCCAGTAATTTAGCGATACTTGAAAGTGATAAAGGGCCAATGCTGTCAACAAACTGTATTAATGCGTCCATGGTTTGCTCCTAACGTTGGCTTATTCCTTTATTTTAAAACTACGGTGTTGCAATACTTTCTTGTGCTTTTTTATCTTCGTTACTTTTCTTTTTACTCACATCATCTTTAAAGAAGAAGATAAAGAATATCGTCACAACGGCGGCAACAATCGCTGGGTATATCCAGAATGTTGACCATTGTGGTAAGGCTGCATCACCTGTTTCTGTTACGGTTGAATTAAAGATTTGACCACAAATAGTGGAAGCAAATAATAAGCCGAAACCATTAGAGACAATAAAACGTAAACCTTGTGCTTGAGCGCGAATTTCAGGTTTTGCTTTGCGGTCAACATAGATATCACCAGCGGTAAAGAAGAAGTCCCAACATAATCCCTGCAACATTAATCCGATGACGATAAAATAAAACTCTGTATTTATCGCTGCATAAGAGAAGAATATTGAGCGAATGATCCAGCTAACAGCACCTAAAAGAAGTGTAATTTTGAAGCCAAATTTCATTAAGAAGAATGACAAGACAAACATAAACAGCACTTCACAGGCGATCCCTATTTGCATAATAGACGCTGCATTATTAAAACCTAATGCTTTAATAAATACGGGAATATAAGCTGAGTAAGCTGTTTTAGGGATCATTAAAATAAAGATACTAAACATTAAGATAGCAAAATAGCGATCTTTAAATAATGACAGTGCATCCAAACATAAAATATCACGAGCAGAGAACGGTTTGCCTTTCGCTTTCGGTGGTGTATTCGGCAATGTAAAGCAATAGAAACCCAGTAATACGCCCACAGCAGAAGCAATATACCAAGTCATCGTACTACCAGAGAAGCCCATTTCTCCTAATATAAATCCGATAGCCATAAAACCGAACGTACCGAATACACGAATAATAGGGAAATATTTCACACCATTAATGTGGGAGAAACTAATACTATTTGAAAGCGCAGTGGTTGGATAAAACAATAATCCAATAATGAAAATTAAGAATAAAGTCATACCACTGTTTTGTGCTTCAATAAATTGAGGAACACAAATAATGACTGCGGCATTAATTAAATGAAGGATGCCCATCACTTTTTGTGAAGCAAAGAAACGGTCAGCCACCATACCAATAAATAATGGGGAGATAATTGTTGCTACACCTAATAAAGCATAGGCATTACCAATAATGCTTGCCATACCATAGGTACTTAATACTAGCCCCATAGTCATATTCCACGCACCTTGCATGAAATATTGCACAAACATCATAATTAGTAAGCGAGAGGTTATTTTCATATCCATCATCGTTCTCCTCTTAATTTGTTTCTAACGTTAATCCGTCGTAGGCAACGCGGATATTATGAGGAGCACAAACAGCTTCTAATTCGTGGTGAAGCAATTTACCGCTATGTGAAATATGCGAAACGGCAATTTGTGTATCTTGATGTAAACAACCTTGTTGTTGCAGTTTTTCTTTTGCTGCAAATACGGTTTCTAAGCTCATATGATTATCAGTACGATCTTTACCATTGAGTCCATAAGTACATTCAAAAACAACGATATCAAGTGGTTTGTTTTCTAACCATTTCCACGTTAATTCAGGGAACCAACCAGAATCATGACCATAGAAAATCACCTTGCCATCCTTCTCAATATGATAAACATAGCAAAGTTCCCATTTCGCATGATTAGCAAGTAATGGCGTAATTTTATAACCGTTTCTTTCGACAGTAACAAAAGGAATTAAGCAGTGAAAAGCGAAACGCTCTTTGCTGTAACCAGGTAAAACTTCGATACAACCATTAATGGCGCGATCATTGCCAAAAATATGAAGGGGATGGTTAATTTCAAAACCATAACCTTCCATTCGGCTAAACAGATCGCCAACATTGAAATGATCAGGATGCGTGTGAGTGAATAGAAGACTTTCAAAATGGGTAGCATCCATTCCATCACGCATTAACTGGTAGCTAAATGTAGGTGATACGTCGATTAACATAATGTCATCGACAATGGCAGACGAGTGAGTTCGGATATCTTTCCCACCAAGTTCTCTTGCTTTTAGACAGTGTTCACAACGGCAGAAGGGATTGGGTATGCCTTCTGAGGCAGCCGTCCCTAAAAAATGAAGTTTCATAAGAAATCCCCTTATCCTATTGTTTTATTATGATTTTATTAATTATCTGGTGTTGGCTATCTATAAGACATAGATAAATTTGAACGTTCCAATAATAAAATGATGAAGAGTCTTTGCCAATAAATGAAGATCAGATCAGTGATCTTATTCAAATTAATTTTATTATCTTATTGATTAATATGAATATGAGTTTTTAATTGATATTGATAATTATTTATTTGAGACAAGTAATAAAAGATTGTTTTATAAACAATTATTAAATGGAACGTTCAAATTAATTATCGGTAGTCGAGATAAATAATTCAGGTATGCTAGTGAAAGCGGAAATTGAGATGGAAAAAGGTCTATGGCAACGATAAAAGATATTGCAAAATTAGCAGGTGTTTCTCATGGTACTGTTTCTAACGTATTGAACAAGCGTGGAAATGTAAGCGTTGAGAAAATTGAAGCTGTGTATCAAGCCGCCAAACAAATGGGTTATCAATTAAATACACAGGCTCAACTGTTAAGAACCAATAAAAGCCATAAAATTGCGATACTTTTACCTCAATTAGTTTCTGAAAAATATGCTGTTTTCTTTAATTCTTTAAGACAATCTATCGCTCATTTTCCTGAGGTTACTTACGATCTTTTTTTAACGGATGACCTTGAAACCACAGAGTTAGAGCTATTACAGAAAATTGCAGCAGGTGGTTATAAGCAAGTGATCACCGTGAGTTGCCTTAATGATGCGAATATCTATTTTGACACGTTAAAATTGTCCCCTTCTCAAATTGCATTTATTTATCGCCAACCACTCAATACACAACGTTTTTTTACACTCGATTTTGCTCAAGCGGCAGAGGCTATTTGCCAACAGGTAGCAAAAACTGTCGGTAAATTGGTCGGCATTTTTATTGGCAATAGTGATTATTTAAATAATCAGATTTTTGTTAATGAATTACAACATCGACTTTTGAAGTACGCACCAAATAAAAAAAATGTGGTGCTTTGCGCGTCAGATGAAGAGAGCTATAAAATTGCGTTTGATTTCTTTTCTATGGAGCAAATTCCAGACATATTTATTGCTCAAGATATAGAAAAAGCACGTTATTTAACACAAGCCAGTTATTTCGGTAGCCATAATGATTGCCCGCCTATTTTTGCATTGAGCGATAATATTCCACCTGTATTAAAAGGGTTGTATTACTTTCCAATGAACTATGCCCAACTTGGGTTAGAAGTAATTGATGCGTTAATGCAAGATGCCGATGAGGGAGAGATAACAGCAAATAATGCCATTTATGTGCGTAATCAAAGTGATCATCTTTATACGCAAACCGCTGCGGTTATATGTGAGGATAAAGCAGATATAAATCTTAATTTGCTTATTCTGCCTAGTCCTTCAACCAGTGCATTAAAAAAACTATTGCCCCATTTTTATCGCCAGACAGGAATTAAAGTTAATTTGGCGATACACCCTTATGATGAAGTTTATCAAATATTGAGTCAGCTACATTTACATCCATATTATGATTTGCTGCGTATTGATATGGCGTGTTTTCCTTGGTTTGCGGAAAGAATATTGCAGCCATTAGATAAGATCGGTAATGGACTAACGGATTTATTAAATAATTTCTCATTGCCCACTCAACAGAAATTTAGTTTAGTCAATAATGTTGCTTACGCCATGCCTTTTGATGCCAGTGCGCAACTTCTGTTTTATCGAAAAGACTTGTTTGAAGATCCTATTCTAAAAAGAATGTATTACGAAAAAACCGGTAATGAATTAACGGTGCCTGCGACGTTCGAAGAATACGATAATGTAACGCAGTTTTTTACTGAACAGCATGAAGAAGGGCAATTAAATCGTCCAATGGGCGCTTCAACAACATTAGGGAGTGCAGGGCTCATTGCAACAGAATATTTATTACGTTACTACGCAAAAGGTGGGCGTTTAATAGGAAGTAATAATATTCCTAGATTAGCAATGCCGTTAGCGGGTGAAATATTAGAAGAATATCTACAGCAATTGTCGATCACCGAAAATATTGATAATAAATGGTGGAGTGAATCAGTTAGACAATTTGAGCAAGGTCATCTTGCTATGCTTATCGCTTATATGAATTTATTTAACGATGTCGCTCATAGCAATATTTTACCTAAAACAGGTTTTGCACCTGTGCCCGGAAGTATTCCACAATTAGGCGGTGGCGTATTAGGCGTTTCACGTTATAGCCAAAAATCACAATATGCAGAGCAATTTTATCGTTGGCTTTATTCCCCAATGGTGATGGATCACCTAATTTTATTAGGTGGAAACAGTAATCATCAAAATTTCAGCCATAACCAAGAAATTAGCCATCGTTACCCATGGATGACATTGGCTTATCAAGAAATTAATAAGGGAATACGAGAATCTTCGGTACCTAATGGTAAGTTATTTAATTTACGCCAAGCCGAGATTATTATCGGACAAGGTATTACGAATGTCGTTAATAATATTATGACGATAGATGAGACTATTGATTATATAAATCAGCGTTTGTTGATAGATACTCAAGGTGAGCGGTGAATCAGTTTTTATTAGGCGACTTGCATTGTATTTATTATCCGTATATTACTTGCGCTAGAGCTGGTATGAGTGGTCCTGCTCTATAAATTATCGAACGTCGCCCGCGCTGCACCCTGATATACGGTCAGATCGTAAGGATCAAAATGTATATTCCTTAGAGAGCGGATAAGGCAACAAGCAAGGTTGTAAAATATTGCAAATTCGAATTTGTATTGTTTCAGCAAAAAGCACCTCTTGAGGTGCTTTTTGTCGTTTAAGAGGTCAAAATTAGAGAAGAGATTTAAATTAAGCGGACAGTGCTCTTAATAAAGCAAACGCTTCTTTTACCTGCTCTTCTGTTACCACAAAGGCACGTAATACATCATTTTTATCAAAGCCTTTAGCGATAATGCCCGATTGTGTTGTACTAATATTCCACGTTAAATCTTTACGTGCGGTTTCACCGGCAAGGTGCAGTGGCATTAAAGGCGTTTTTACCCGAATAATCATTGGCGGTAGATTAAGTGGCGCATTATTTTCACCTACAAGTGATTTTGCTAAATGCATCGCACTCAATTGTATTGGCTGTAAAAATGGCAATAAGCTACCGTTGATTTGTGCACAGTCACCTAAGGCATAAATATCTTTATCACTGCTTTGCAGATATTCATTCACAATAATCCCACGGTCAGTATGTAAGCCTGCAAGATAAGCAAGCTCTATATTTGGTGTAAGCCCAGTCGCGGCAATAACACAATCAACGGTTAATTGATGATGTTGATTAAATGTCGCTAAAATTCCGTTATCGGTTTGTGTTAATGACTGTAACGGTGATTTGAGCATTAAACGCACACCAATTTCTGTTAGGCTTGATTGTAAACGACCACTGAGATCAGATGGGATCAGCGACGATAATAATTGCCCAGAAATATCAGCAAGGATCACTTCTTTACCTGCTCGACTAAAATCCATCGCTAATTCAGTACCAATTAACCCAGCACCTAAAATTAACACACGTTTAGCGTGATGAATTTGCGTTTCATAAGCTCGGTACTCTTGTTGGCTATTGAGCGTCAACATTAACTCATGCCCTGAAATTGGCGGACAATAGGTTTTGGCACCAGTGGCTAATATTAATTTATCGTAATACCATTGTTCGCCTTGCATGCTCTGAATACGTTTTTCATCCGTATTAATATCCGTAATTTGCGTATAAGGATGAATTGCTAATTGATATTGTTGTGCAAAGTCTTGAGCCGTTTGTTTCGTTAAATCATCGGCACTTTGTGCCTGACTGATTACATGGCTTAAATCGGGTTTGTTATATTCATCAATACTGTCTGATGCAATTAGGGTAATAGGAATATCTGCATTAAATTTGCGAATATTTTTCACTAATTGGCGCGCAGCAAAGCCCGCGCCAATAATGACAATCCCATTACTGAGAAGGTCTTTACTCATTTTGCCTCCTTGGCAAGTGCATCAAAGACATCTTTTCCTAATGAACATTCAGGGCATAAGAAGTTATCAGGTACTTCACTCCACGGCGTATTAGGTTGAACATTTTGTATCGGTTCACCAATTGCAGGATCGTAAATCCATTGACACACACTGCATTGCATACAAGGACCTAAATCGACAGCTTCAATATTTGTGGTAACTTCAGGTTGTGATGAGACTGTACAACAAGATTGGGTTGCAGGAAGTGGCGCTAAAGCCCATTGACGTGCAATTTCACGACCATATTCACGACAAATCTCTTGTGCTTGCATATCTGGACGCCATTTGGTTTTTAGCGCCAGTGCGGTTTCAAATCCGGCATCCATCAAGCGAGTTTGAATGCGATCAACAGCGCCACCATTCCAGCCATAACTCCCGAAAGCAGCCGCTTTTTTATTACGAAAACGTAAGCCTGTCATCTCTTCAAGCATCGCTGCAATTTTTGGCATCATCACATTATTCATTGTCGATGAACCGACTAGAACACCCTTAGAACGAAAAGCACTAGTGATGATGTCATTTTTATCACTTTTGGCGACGTTATAGCTTTTTACAAATACGTTAGGGTCAATTTCGTTAATACCTTGTGCAATCGCATCTGCCATCATTCGTGTATTGTTTGACATGGTGTCATAGAAAATAGTGATGCGATCTTCTTGATAGTCTGCTGCCCATTTTAGATATAATTCAACGATTTGCGTTGGGTTGTCACGCCATACCACACCGTGAGAAGTAGCAATCATATCAACAGGTAAGTTAAAGCCTAAAATTTCATTAATTTTGGGTGTTACAAGGCGACTAAATGGCGTCAAAATATTGGCATAATAGCGTTGGCATTGTTCAAATAATTCAGTTTGGTCAACTTCATCGTTAAATAACCGTTCATCACAATAGTGCTGACCAAAGGCATCATTACTAAATAAAATCGCATCTCCCGTTAAATAGGTCATCATGCTGTCAGGCCAATGTAACATTGGCGTTTCAACAAAAATGAGTTGCTTGCCATTACCAATATCTAGGCTATCGCCTGTTTTAACGATATTAAAATTCCATTCAGGATGATGGTGATGACCATTGATTGAATCAATGGCATTTGCTGTGCAATAAATCGGGGTATTAGGTATAAAAGACATCAGCTCAGTGAGTGCGCCAGCGTGATCTTCTTCTGCATGATTAATAATAATGTAATCAATCTCTTCTAGAGCAATTTGCGTGCATAAATTTTGCACAAATTCACGGCTGAATTTATGATCAACCGTATCAATAAGCACATTCTTTTCTTCACGTATTAGGTAACTGTTGTAGCTACTGCCTAATAATGTTTTGTATTCAGTGCCATGAAAATCACGAACTTCCCAGTCACGTTGTCCAACCCAATTAACATTATTTTTAACATGAATAGCCATTTTGTATTGTTCCTTCTCATTAATCTTTTCATAGGGATATGTATTGATATAATCAAGAAGCGTGCCATTTTTTAATTTGTTGTTTTATAACGTTTTTTATTTTGTTGGCTATTTATATATTGTCAATATGACTATCTTTATCATGTCAAAATGACCATAATAACAGTCATAATGACTATGAGGTGTTTTTATGGGCTTTTCTGTTGATGTGCTGGCTAAAATTGCCATTGAATTACAAAAAGATGTGGGTCATCAAGATAGGTTTCAACGCCTTGTGACCACGCTTCGGCAAGTGCTAAATTGCGATGCAGCCGCTCTGCTTCGTTATGAGCCTCATCAGTTTATTCCATTGGCGATAGATGGTCTTGTGCCTGATGTATTAGGGCGGCGCTTTTTACTTGAAGGGCATCCACGCCTTGAAACTATTGCGCGTGCTGGGGATGTTGTTCGTTTTCCTGCGGATAGTGATTTACCCGATCCTTATGATGGGCTTATTCCGGATAGAGAGCATTTAAAAGTGCATGCTTGTGTGGGATTGCCGTTATTTGCGGGACAAGACTTAATTGGTACGTTAACGCTTGATGGAATGGACCCTAATCAGTTTGATACCTTTAGTGATGAAGAATTACGTTTAATTGCTGCATTAACCGCAGGAGCATTAAATAATGCATTATTGATTGAGCAACTTGAAAATCAAAATATGTTATTTACGCCAACCAATACGTTTAAGCCCACAGTAAAAACAGAAATTATTGGTTTATCGCCTTCAATGATGCAACTGAAAAAAGAGATAGAAATTGTTGCACCCGCAGATATGAATATTTTAGTGAGTGGCGAAACGGGAACGGGTAAAGAGCTGGTGGTAAAAGCCATTCATGAAATGTCTAATCGTGCAGATAATCCGTTAGTCTATTTAAATTGCGCCGCACTGCCTGAGAGCGTGGCGGAAAGTGAATTATTTGGTCATGTGAAAGGGGCTTTTACAGGAGCAATTAGTCATCGTAGTGGTAAATTTGAAATGGCAGATAACGGAACGTTATTTCTTGATGAAATAGGGGAGTTATCATTATCACTGCAAGCCAAATTACTGCGTGTCTTACAATATGGTGATATTCAACGTATTGGTGATGATCGTAATTTACGCGTTAATGTGCGTGTATTAGCAGCAACAAATCGTGATTTATGGGAAGAAGTATTAGCGGGGAATTTCCGTGCTGATTTATTTCATCGTTTAAGTATTTTCCCTCTGCATGTGCCTCCATTACGAGAAAGAGACGAAGATATTCTGCTATTAGTAGGTTATTTTTGTGAGCAATATCGTCAACGTTTTAATCTTACTCAAGTGATTATTAGCCCAGAATTACGCCTTTATTTATTACACTATTCTTGGCCAGGTAATGTGCGAGAATTAGAACACACCATTCATCGAGCGATTGTTTTAGCCAGAGCGGGAAATAAAACTGATAGCCTTATTTTACAAGTGAGCCATTTTGCTTTAGGAGCTGAAAATCCAGTTCACTCTGGTTCTCAAATGTTACCTTCAGAAGAAAAAAATCTAAAAGAAGCAACGGACGAATTTCAGCGAGACTTAATCAAACAAGCATTACTGCGTAATAACCAAAATTGGGCAGCAACCGCGCGAGAATTATCACTTGATCCGGCTAATTTACGTCGTTTAACAAAACGCTTGGGATTAAAATTATCATAATTTTAAAAGGGATGTTCTAAATGAAAAAAGGTAATTTGGGTGCGTGGTCCAAATTACCTTAAATAATTATGTTAGGATGATAAGTTGTTAATAAATTTCTATTTTCTGAATGCGTTCACCGTGATGGTTACCAGTTCTGTTAATGTGCTATAAAATTGGCTATACCCACTCATTTTTAATTTATTTAAATAGTGAGGTAGCCATGTGGTTAAATGAAGGGAAAATAATTCATTAACTGCTTCTTCTTTTTTTTCCGATGCCAATACCGCCGCTTGAAATAGCATCAAACCGATATGATCAACAGGCTCTGGAAAAGGCGTGTTTACTTTTAAACGTTCCCGTTTTAAAAATTCACTCAGCGCAAGGGTAGAATCCCCTTGTAATAAACCTTCAAGATCTAAATAGACCGAACCCCAAGGTGGGGCAGGCAATGCATTAGGGCCAACAAAAAGATTTTGCCATTGGGTTTTTAATTGCTCTGTATCGATAGACACAGAATCAATTAAACGTTCACACAGACGGTTTTCAATTTTACAAGGCCACTGTGCTACAAAATCCCCAGTTTTAAAAAAGTTGAGTGCAGTTTTATTGGTGTCATCATCAGGTGGGAACAAATAACAAATTCCCAATAAATTAAATGCAGCCGCATAATAAGAGAGTCTGCTCATAATTTTGATATTTCCTTAAACAAACCCCGATTAATGAGGTTTGTTTTTTTTATTATTTAAACGACATACTCAATGGCAATTAGTGAATTGAGTAGAAAACATAGCGCAACATAAAGTCCGCGATAATTGCGATAACACAGCCAAGTGCAAAAATAGACTCAGTGGATTTCTCTTGATTTTTAGGGGCTAGGAATTTCACTAAACTATAACCACAAGCCAATACTGCAAAGGTTGCTAAGATCCAGCATGTAGTCCGTAACGAACCAATGGAGTAATAGACTTGAATAGGTGATAACGGGAATGTCACCGATTTTTGGCTATATAGAGTGCTAGTTAAATATTGCTCATAAAAAGGTTGATACAATAATCGACCCATTAAGCTAACTGCTATTATTCCCCATAGTTGCCATTTCCAACGCATTGGGAAAGAGGTTTGTGGTATTTCAATACCTAACTTATTTCCGACACGTTGCACTATTTTGAACAATAAAAAGAAAATTGCAGCACCTAGCGTTAACATTGCCCCGAAGAACATCACATACGTGTTGTTATCCATCCATGTCAAAATGGAGGTGTGGCGATAAATTGATGCCATGCAATAAATATCAAATAACCCAATCAGAATACTGGTACTTAATAACAGCATTGAGAGTTTGCGAGTGCGCCAGAGCCATAAAAAGGTTAAGCCTAGACAACCGACAAAAATAGCTGTGATAGCAACTTCACGACTTAGCCAAGCGGAAAAAACATTTCTAATCGCATTTGGGGCATTTAATGGCACACCTAAGTGAGTGATTGAGGCAATAGAGCCTAAACCTGCTAGTCCGCAAATAACAAATAAGGCCAATAGCATAAAGCGATAGTAGCTTTCTGCATTGAGATAATGAGAAAGGCGGCGAGCAAAAAGCCCTGTTGTTAGCGCAAGACCAATGGCCGCATTCATCATAAATGTGAAGATTAATAATGACCATTCATTCATTTTCTTTCTCCCTTATTATTAATTCCGTCACTATTGGCACCCTGATGTGGGTTAATAACAAGGTTTGGATGCGTTATTTCAGGGGAAGGTAAACCCGTGACATAATCTAAATCGCCATAGCGTTCACGTAGTTCATCAATAGGGCCAAATTGGATTGCACCTAACGGACAAGTAGCGACACAAACGGGTTGTTCACCTTTTTGCTGTAAATCGATGCAAAAATCGCATTTTGACATCTGTTTGGTTTCTGGGTTCATTTGTGGTGCGCCATAAGGGCAAGACCACGCACAAGCACCACAACCGACACATTTGTCTGTATCTACCATCACAATGCCATCACCTTCACGCTTATGCATTGCGGTTGTTGGGCAATTTTTAACGCAAATAGGATCGTCACAATGGTTACAAGAGATAGATAAGGTGTAAGCAAAGACATTATTAATCAGTGCGCCTTTAGGATTTCGGGTATACCCGCCACCCGTAATTTCATAGACACGACGAAATTTGCGCCCGACATCGAGGTTATTTTTATCTTTGCACGCAACCTGACACGCTTTACAACCTGAACAGCGAGCGCTATCGATATAAAATCCTAACTGTTTACTACTCACTGCGGGATAAACGATAAATTTACTCATGCTTTTGCTACCTCGACCAATAATGTTTGGTGAGCATTGCCGTGTGCCATTGCGGTGCTACGAGATGATGTTAATACGTTGGCACATCCACCTTGATCTATGCCTTTTGCATCAGGTTGCCACCAAGCACCTGCTTGCAAGGCGACAACACCAGGCATAATTCGTTGTGTTAATTTGACGGGAACCATGGTTACCCCGCGATCGTTATACACTTTGACTTTCTCGCCCTCTTTGATGTTTCTATCTAGGGCATCTAACGGATTAATCCACAGTTCTTGGCGTTGGACTTCTTGCAACCAAGGGTTAGCAAATTGTGTTGAGTTTGCGCGGTTACGCCCTTTCCATGTGATAAGTTGCAGAGGGAATTTATCCGTTAACGTATCTTCGGGGCCCTCAATTGCGGGTACATAATGAGAAAGCGCAGGAATATCGACATTATTCATGTCATATAAACGCTTAGAGAAGATCTCAATTTTTCCTGATGGTGTTGGGAATGGGTTATTCTCGATATCTTGGATATTTTTCTCAAATGCCACATTTTGAGTATGAGGACGATGTTTTAAGAGATGACGGCGTTTAACCAATAGCTCTTGAAAGGTTGGAATACCGTCTTCAGGACGTTTAACACTCGCGTCATTAACTAAATATTCAATCCAATCACGGTCAGTCTCTTTGCCTTCGCTAAATTGTTCGCCTACCCCTAATTTATCGGCAACTTCACGTAACCAATCGTAGTCAGTGCGACGCTCAAACTCAGGTTCAATTACTTTTTCAGAAAGAATAATGTAGTCGCCATAACTCCATGTACCACCGATGTTCCAACGTTCTAGGAAGCTGGTTTCTGGTAGTAAAATATCGGCGTATTTTGCACTTGGCGTAAGATAGAGATCACTACAGACGATAAACTCGACTTTCGATTCATCTTCAAGTACTTTCGCAGCATGAAGAATATCGGTATTTTGATTTGTCATGTAGTTACCGGCCATTGAGAAAATCATCTTGATTTCAGTATCAAGTTTCTCTGCATTCAGTAACCCATTTTGTGGTGTGACTAAACTTTTATCTTCACACGCTTGTACCCAGTTGGTGATATTGATTTTCGCTTTTACTGGGTTGATTAATAGGCTTGGCCCTGCGATGGTTTTACGCAGTTCAGAATTTAATGCCATTCCATAACCCGCAGCCCAACCACCACGCACTCCCACATTCCCCGTGATAGTGGCGAGTAAAGTAGCGCCACGCGCCGTCCGTTCACCACAAATATGACGTTGAGGCCCCCAGCCTTGCATTAATGCAGCAGGTTTTGTCGATGCGTATTCACGCGCTAATTGTTTAATAGTATCGGCAGGTACTTTAGTGATGGTTTCAGCCCATTCAGGGGTTTTCTTAATGCCATCTTTTTTACCCATTAAATAGGCAACTAAAGACTCATTTTCACCCACACCTTCTGGCATTTGGTGCTCATCAAAGCCGATTGTGTATTTATCAATAAAGGCTTGGTCATGCAGGTTTTCGCTGACGATGACATACATCATCGCATCCATCATCGCGTTATCTGTCGTGGGTAATAAAGGGATCCACTGATCAGCTAAAGAAGAGGCGGTATCAGAATAACGAGGGTCAACGACAATAAATTTAGTGCCGTTTTTCTTCATTTTTTGGAAAAAATGGTTTGAATGACCAAAAATAGTTTCGTTAGGATTATGACCCCATAAAATCACGAGAGGGGTATTTTCTAACGTATCTAATGTACTGCCACTGGCTGCGGTGCCGTATGTATAAGGCGTGACCGCAAGGGTATTGCCGTTACTGACAGAGTGATAATTTTCCAGAAAACCGCCAGTGATATTAAACAGGCGACGTAACATATTCGCACCTGAGAAAATACCGCCAGTAACGCCCGTACTTAAACTCACAAAGCGAGACGCTGGACCATATTGCTGGTTAATGTGTTGCATATTTTGTGCGATAAGCGTGGTGGCTTCTTCCCAACTGATGCGCTCAAATTTGCCTTCGCCACGTTTTCCAACGCGTTTCATTGGGTATTTTAAACGGTCTGGGTGATAGACAAATTTACGATAACCACGGCCTCGTACACAGGCACGCATAATGGGCATCTCTTCATCTAAATCAGCATCTGGGCGTGTGCTAATACGGGTGACTTTGCCATCTTTTACATGGGCACGAATGTCACATTTGCCTCCACAGTCAAAGCTACTACAGGTTGAAACAACGCGCTCTTCATCTTCGGTTGTTATTGATTTTACTGGGATAGCGTTATCTGTTGTCGCAGCAAAAGAGTTTGATGCGAGAAAAGGAAGGGTGACTAATGCTGAGCTCGCTTGAATAAAGTGACGGCGGCTAACATCGTTGAGAATGCTCTTTGTATCACTATCGTGATCGGACTGATTGCTCATAATGAACTCTACCTTAAACATAATAGGCGGATCCCGATATACCCGATACTTGATATAAAGAATGTGCGTGTTTTTTCTAGGCTATGAATAAAGGGAATGTCTGGTATCCGCTGCATTATTATTGAATGCATAGATAATTGCAGAATGCTCGAAATAACCTCTGCGAGAGGGATAGTAGTTGATTAATCTTTTGCCAACATTCTAAAACCAGACAATGACATTTGAATTTCAGCCTATTTACGAGAGGTGTTAAAAGCTCGTTTTTTGATTGTTAATAGGGTTTGTTAAATAGATATCAAGAAGGTTGAAATTTCGCATAAGGTATTTTAGCTATATATTTAAATATATAACGATTTTAATTATATAGGTTATTATTTGCCAGTGTGTAGAGCGTGGGATAACTGCTATATTAAAAGGAAGAAAATAAAAAGAGAGTGGTTTAAATTGTGAGAAATGTACCTTTAAAAAGCGTTGATTCACTTGACCGAGATGTTATTGCGCTAGGTACAGACTATCTGCCTAATACGTTGTTAGAAACGCATCAACATCGTCGAGCTCAATTTTTATATCCTGCCACAGGCTTAATTGAAGTGAGTACCAATGATGGTGAGTGGGTTATTCCACCGTCTTGTGGCGTATGGATACCGCCAGAAACAGGGCATGAAACTCGTATGTTAGATGTGAGTACGCGAAGCTTGTATATCGAGCCTTCTGCTGCTCCTCGTCATAGTAAACAGTGTGAAGTGTTAAGTGTTTCTCCTCTCTTTCGTCAGTTGTTACTTGAAGCTGTTGATGTACCTGCGGAATATGACAAAAAAGGGCGAGATGGTCTTTTAATGCAGTTAATCCTATGTGAATTATCGAAAGCAAAACCATTACCGTTTTTTGCGCCTATTCCACAAGACAGTAAATTAGCTAAATTATGCCGTGATTTTATCCGTAATCCTAAAATAGATTCTTTACCGCAACAGTGGGCAGATAAATTACATAAAAGTGAGCGCTCTTTTAGCCGATTTTTTCGTCAGCAAACAGGAATGTCATTTTCACAATGGCGACAGCAAGTCTGTTTATTAAATTCATTAACACAAATCTTATCAGGACGCGGTATTACCGAGATTGCCTTTGATTTGGGTTATAACAGCGCTGGCTCATTCTCAACAATGTTTAAAAAACAGATGGGACAATCGCCTTCTCATTTTAGTATGGATGCATTGGATATTGATCGGTTTTAATATGAATAATAAAATAATTCTCTAATTAAATTAAATATAGATAATTTTTGAGTTTAAAAATAGATATACTCTTATTTTAAGTTAGATGTTAATTTTATTTAAATAAGTAGGAATAGTATTCTTAATAAATATTTTCTTTAGAAGATAGTTCTATTATTTTATCTCTTTTATACTTTGCTCTCTTTTAGTATAGAGATATGTTTGTGGGATTAATTCTTAAAGAACAATGTGTTATTGTGGAACATGATTGCTCTGATTGGTTAACAACTCAGTCTGAAGAAAATCCAACTATTGAATATTCGAATGGTTTAAAAATTTATGCAATTTTTAAACGACAGTTTCTTTCAGGTAAACAAAGTCGTGACAGAAAACAACGTCACCTAGGAGATAACTGTCCTTTAATTTCTACAAAAATGTGCAAATAGCTATTATCAAAACAATTTTACTTTCGCACCTCATTCCGTAAACAATAAGGTAGAACCACTAAGCTAAGTGCCGTAATAATTGCGGTCGCGGTTAGCACGACAAAAAAGGCATTTTCAAAGGCGATATTTGCTTGAGATATCACAAGAGAAGCCATGTCATTTGGCAATTTTTCTGCCACAATAAGAGCCTCATCTAAACTGTCATATACCGCATCATCAATTGTTAATGAGTCAGGTAATATCAGTTTTAAGGTGTACACGGTACTCATCAAACTGCCCATAAATGTCACACCAATCACACTACCGAGCTCATAAGCTACATCTTCAATTGATGCCGCCATTCCCGCTTGCCTATCTGCGACACTCAACATAATTGACGTAGATGCCGAGGTAAAGATAATACCTAAACCAAAGCCGATTAAGAATAAGCTACCGATTAACACCATTGGAGATGTTGTTTGATAAACAGCAATTAACCACAGATTTCCCACCAAAGTAAGCATAAATCCAGCAATAATTAAGCGAACTTCACCTAAACGCACCAAGAAATAACCTGCCAAGGGAGAAGCAAGTACAGAGCCAATAGGAATAGGTAAAATGACCAGCGCTGCATTCAGTGGAGTAAAACCCGCAACAAGCTGTAAACGCTGGCTAAGCAATAATTCAATGCCTACAATGATCACCATAGAAAGTACGGCCATTAAAATACCGATACTAAAAAAGCGGTTTTTAAATAACCTAAAGTCAATCATCGGGTGAGTCTGTTTACGTTGGCGTAGAGTAAATAGAGTGAGGAAAACTACGGCAATAATGGCGGCAATCGTCGCTTCATTCCACTGTGTATAAGGTTTTCCTATCTCTTTTAAGGCATAAATAGTACTGATCAAACCCACTAAAATGAGTACTGAGCTTAAATAATCAATTTTATGATCACCATATCCCGAAAACTTAGGAATAAGCCAAATAGAGAACGGCAAGACAATAAGCACAATAGGGACGTTAATTAAAAAGACAGAACCCCACCAAAAATGTTCAAGTAACATGCCACCAATTAAAGGCCCTAAAGCAGCTCCGCCAGAAGCAACCGCAGACCAAATGCCAATCGCAATAGCTCGCTCTTGTGGATCGCTAAAAACTTGGCGCACGATTGATAGTGTTGCAGGCATACTCATTGCGGCACCCACGGCTAAAAAACCTCGAGAAGCAATTAAAGTGGTTGCTGTCGGTGAGAAAGCAGCACATAGAGAGGCAATCGCAAAAAGAGGAAGACCACAGATAAACAGCGTTTTATGACCAATTCTATCGGTTAGCATACCTGCTGCGGGTAATAATCCAGCAACAATTAATGGATAAGCATTCATTATCCAAAGTTTTTCTGAAGCACTTGCGTTTAAATCATAAGTTAAACGTGGCAATGCGGTATAAAGCACGGTTACATCAACAACAATGAGAAACAGCATGCTAGATACCAAAAGTAATACTATCCAACGTTTATAATCTTTTATCATAGAAATCTCAGTTATTTTTATGTGTATTATTTTTACTAGCGGCTATAATATAAATCCATACGAACGTATTGAAAAGAGGTTTTTTTTATGGGACGTCAAAGAACCATTGATAGAGAAAAACTGTTAGAAGCTATCTTCGACATTGTCATGGAGCAAGGAGCGGCAGCATTAACGATTGATACTGTTGCAAAAAAAATGGGGATCTCAAAAGGGGGCGTTCAATACTGTTTTAGTAGCAAAGAAGCAATGATTGATGCGATGTTTGAGCACTGGGAAGGCAGTTATGAAACGCAATTTAAAAAAATCGTTGAAAACGATAACTCACCTGAAAATCGAGTCACTGCACATATTCATGCCACTCATAATCATGACAAAGTCTCTTTTGCTAAAGGAGCGAGTTTGATGGCAGCATTGCTGCAAACGCCTGAATATCTACAAAGTACAAAAGAGTGGTATCAGCAACGATTAGCAGGTGTAGATATGACAACAGAAGCTGGAAAACGGGCAAGATTGGCATTTTTAGCGACAGAAGGCACTTTTTTACTGCGCTCTTTTGGATTAATGGATATTGATGATAACGAATGGCAATCTATCTTTGAAGATATTGATTCAGAGTTACTTCAGCAAGGGAAAAGGCAATAAAAAAGCATGTTGTTAATGAAAAGAACAACATGCTTTTTATTGAAGATAATAGGGCTAAATGGAATTAGTAATACATAGCAATTAGCTTATTATCTAGCTCTTTAACGTCAACGGGTGTATCGAAAATATCTTCGATAATCTCTGCTTTCATGATCTCTTTTGGTGAACCGTGATAATACAGTTGTCCGTTACGCATGGCTAAAATATAGTCAGAATAAACAGAAGCAAAATTGATATCATGAATAACGATAATAATGGTTTTTCCTAATTCATCTGCTGCTTTTCGCAGAAGTTTCATCATGATTACCGCATGCTTCATATCAAGATTATTCAGTGGTTCATCAAGCATGACATATTCTGTGTCTTGGCATAGCACCATCGCAACATAGGTACGTTGACGTTGCCCACCCGATAATTCATCTAGATAACGATGACGAAATTCAGTCAAATTTAAAAAGTCTAATGACTCATCAATAACTTTTTTATCATCGAGCGTTAAACGACCTTTGCTGTAAGGATAGCGACCAAAGCCAACTAATTCTTCTACGGTTAAACGGCTAACAAACTGGTTTTCTTGGCGCAGTATTGAAAGATTTCTAGCAAGAACATCGCTATCAGTTGCAGCAACATCCATACCATTAACGCTCACCATGCCACTTTCAGGAAGTAATAGACGTCCAATAACAGAAAGTAGTGTGGATTTACCCGCGCCATTAGGGCCTATGATCGAAGTAATACCGCCACGTTGAATTGTTGTTGTAATATTATCGAGAACGGTCGTGTCTTGATAACGTTTTGATATTTTGCTGATTTCAATCATATTAAAGTCTTCTTAACACCAAATAGATAAAGAACATCCCACCAACAAACTCAATCACAACAGAAAGTGTTCCTGTCATTTTTAAGCCATATTCTAAAACCAGTTGCCCACCGATTAAGGCAATAGTGCCCAGTAGGAAGGCTACGGGCATCAAGAAACGGTGCTGGCTACTGCCACTGATATGATAAGCGAGGTTAGCGACAATTAACCCTAAGAAGGTTAACGGACCCACTAACGCCGTTGATACAGCCACTAGAATAGAAATCAGTAACAGAATATAAGTGGTTTGTTTGCGGTAATTAATACCGAGGTTAATGGCATTGGCTTGTCCTAATGCCATGACATCAAAGCTATAACGCATACGCCAAAGTAAAACACCGACAACCACAATCATGGCTAAGGCACAAAAGATAAGATCAGGCGTTGCACGGGTGAAAGTGGCAAACATACGACTTTGTAAGACGGAAAACTCATTGGGGTCCATCAAACGTTGTAATAGCGTAGCTGAACTACGAAATAAAGTGCCTAAAATAATCCCGATCATCAGGACTAAGTTAATGTTAAAGCGTACCGAACTAAACAACCAACGATAGAGCACAACAGAAAATAGCACCAGCAATGTCGATTCTAAGAAGAACTTTGATAGGTTCAACATCCACGAGGCAGGCATATCCCCTTCAAAGAAAATAAACACAGTTTGTAGTAATACAAACAGGGCTTCTAACCCCATAAGTGAGGGTGTCAAAATACGGTTATTCGCGATGGTTTGAAACAATATCGTGGAAACACCAGCGGCAAACGCTACCACAATCATTGTAAGTACAATATAAGCACGGTGAGTCAGAATATAAGAGATATTGCCGTTTAGGTTTATCGTCATAAATAACACAATGGATAATAACGATGCCCCTAATAATAACCAAATACGAGACATAGGTGAGAGGCGCGTTTTCTTATGTTCGACAGCGCCAGTACATTTGCTAATTATGGATGAATTAACTTTTTGCATAACGTTGCTGCTTTAATATTAAGAAAAGGAAAATAACGGCACCCACTGCGCCTAAAATAACGCTGGCAGGAATTTCAAATGGGTAGCGAATAAGGCGACCAATCACATCACACAGTAAAACAATTGCACCACCACTCAAGCAAACCCAAGGAATGGTTTTGCGGATGTTATCGCCCATTACTAAGCTCACCAGATTGGGCACAATTAAGCCGAGGAAAGGTAATGCGCCGACAACGGAAACCACAACACCACTAATCAGTGCAATAATGGATAACCCAATGATCATCACTTTGCGGTAATTGAGTCCCACGTTAATGGAAAATTCACGCCCCATTCCGGCAACAGTAAAGCTATCAGCTACCCAACACGCCATGATTGCTAGCGCACCGACAAGCCATAACAGCTCATAACGGCCTTGTAACACACTTGAGAAATCGCCACTTGTCCATGCATCTAATGATTGCAGTAAATCGAAATATACCGCTAAGAAGATGGTGAGTGCGCCAATAACTGCACTGAGCATAATGCCCACTAAAGGTACTATTAGTGTTGTTTTTAAGGTGATCCTTTGCAAAAGCAACATAAATAACAAAGTACCAAGAAGGGCAAAAACAGTTGCAACCATCATTTTGGTAAAGATGCCAGCGGCTGGAAAGACCAACATGACAACTAATAAGCCAAGACTTGCAGATTGTGTTGTTCCTGCAAGAGAAGGTTCAACGAAGCGGTTTTGAGTGAGTAGTTGCATGATTAAACCTGCAACACTAATGGCACCACCAGCGAGTAATAATGATAGGGTTCTTGGCACACGGCTGATAAAGAAGATATCGCGCATATCGGGATCAGAAAAAAGCGAAGCAGGAGTAATATCTCCTGCGCCGACAAATAGACTGATCATTGAGAGGATAGCAACAATCCCTATCCCCAATGATAAATGGAACGTTTTCATTCGATTATTTTATTTTTTCTGATCCAACGCCTGATTAATGGTATCCATTAAGCGAGAGTAAGTTTGGATCCCGCCTGAAATGTAAATAGAGCTTGAATCAAGATAGATAACTTGGTCTTTGTTCCAAGCGTTTACTTTTCTTACCAGTGCGTTATCGAGAACTTGTTGAGCAGGTTGTGAATCTTCACGACCAATTGCTGCATCACGGTCAATGACAAACAGCCAATCTGGGTTAAGTTTTAACAGTAATTCAGAGTTAACGATGTTGCCGTGTGAACCTGGGCTATCAAAAACATAAGCGGGTTCAAAACCTAATACATCATAGATAAAGCCAAAGCGAGAGCCTGGCCCATAAGCTGAAATTTTACCGCCACTGACTAAAACCACCATTGCTTTACCCGCATCTGGGGTTTTTGATTTTACGGTAGCAATTTTGCTATTGAAATCAGCCAATAATTTTTTAGCTTGCTCTTCTTTACCAAAAATTTGACCTAATGTGGTTGTGCGTTCAGCAAGGCTTTCAATAAAACGCTTAGGATCGATATCCATTGAAATCGCAGGTGCAATTTCACTTAATTTAGGATAAGCATCACGCGCACGGCTACCACTTAAAATTAAATCAGGCGCTGTTGTGCTGAGCTTTTCATAGTTTGGTTCAAATAAGGCACCTTCATTGATGTAATCGTTCGGATTGGTGTACTTCTCTAAGAATTTTGGTAAATGAACATTCGTTTGTGGAAGACCAACAATAGAAACACCTAATGCATCAATAATATCGAGGGTTTCCATATTCATCACAACCACTTTTTGTGGGTGTGCAGGGATTTCAGTTGTCCCTTGGAAATGTTCAATCGTGAGAGTTTGTTTCTCTGCTGATTGTGTTGTTGATGTGTCTTGAGCGTTATCACAACCTGCGATAACAAGTGAAGAAAGCAGTAAGAACAGTGGGCTTAATGACTTTTTAAACATTCTCTTTCCCATATTGTTGCAACACGAAATAACACGGATCTTTACAGCAGTGGCCTAAATATCGATCCACAAAGAAGACGATAATACCATCAAAAATATAAAGAGTAATGATACTAATTCACATTCTCATAATAATAAAGAATTAACTTGACTAAAATGGCGAAATTTTGCGAGTAGTCATAAGTGTTAATCAGAAAGACAAATTTCGTGACGTGAAAGAACTCTTAAGATTATTTGCTCAATTTGTGAAGAGTGTCAAAAGAGTAGGTCAAGGAGAGACAATTCTGAACCTATAAGAAATATCGTTAACCAGTATCATTGCGTATACTTCATTCAAGCAGAAACAATCCTTATTTTAATCTTACTTCGGTTTCTGTACTGACACAGTAATGAATGCACAAGAGAAAGCCTTGTTATCTCTAGGGTAAATCGTTGCCAACTCAAGAGGGTTTTATGCAAAAGAAATATATTTACTTATTTTGTTCTGCTGGCATGTCAACATCTCTTCTCGTGACCAAAATGCGAGCACAAGCAGAAAAATATGAGGTGCCTGTGGTCATTGAAGCATTTCCTGAAACCTTAGCAGCACAAAAAGGACAGGATGCGGATCTGATTTTACTGGGTCCACAAATTAGCTGGATGTTGCCTGATATCCAAAAATTACTCCCTAATAAACCGGTCGAAGTGATCGATTCTTTGTTATACGGAAAAGTAGATGGCTTAGGTGTGTTAAAAGCCGCTGTCGCCTCTATTAAAAAAGCATCTGCAACAACAAATTAATTCTATTTTTTATTTTTTTATTATTTCTATTCCAGTCAAAGAGCGAATTTTTCAGCAAGCCGAGCAATTAGCGGCATTTTAAGGGTATTTTTCTATGAGTAAGTTTATTGGTTCACTTGAAAAGGTACTCCTTCCTTTTGCGGTTAAAATTGGAAAGCAACCTCACGTTAATGCGATTAAAAATGGCTTTATTCGTTTAATGCCATTAACCCTTGCAGGGGCAATGTTTGTACTTATCAATAACGTTTTTCTTAGTTTTGGTGATGGCTCCTTCTTTTATTCTTTAGGTATCCGCCTTGATGCATCAACAATAGAAACGCTCAATGGTTTTAAAGCCATCGGGGGAAATGTCTATAATGGTACATTGGGTATAATGTCGTTGATGGCACCGTTCTTTATCGGAATGGCATTAGCAGAAGAGCGTAAAGTTGACCCGATTGCAGCAGGTTTACTTTCCATTGCAGCCTTTATGACAGTAACACCTTATAACGCAGGTGGTGCTTATGCAGTCGGCGCTAATTGGTTAGGCGGGGCAAATATCATTTCAGGTATCATTATTGGTCTTGTTGTGGCTGAAATGTTTACCTTTATTGTGCGTCGTAACTGGGTAATCCGTTTACCAGATAGCGTACCCGCATCTGTTTCACGTTCATTCTCTGCATTAATTCCAGGCTTTATTATTTTATCAGTCATGGGGATTGTTTCGTGGGGATTAGCAACGTATGAAACGAACTTCCATCAAATTATTTTAGATTCTATCTCCACACCATTAGCATCAATGGGATCTGTGGTTGGTTGGGCTTATGTTATCTTCACTTCTCTACTGTGGTTCTTTGGTATTCATGGATCACTCGCTCTTGCTGCACTTGATAGTGGCATTATGACGCCTTGGGCGTTAGAGAACGTGTCAATTTACACCGAATACGGTTCAGTGGAAGCGGCACTGGCAGCGGGTAAGACGTTCCACCTCTGGGCAAAACCAATGTTAGACTCCTTTATCTTCTTAGGCGGTACAGGGGCAACACTGGGACTTATTCTGGCTATCTTTATCGCATCTCGTCGTGCCGATCATCGCCAAGTGGCAAAACTGGCATTACCAGCAGGTTTATTCCAAATTAACGAACCGATTATTTTTGGTCTGCCTGTGATTATGAACCCAGTGATGTTTATTCCATTTATTCTTATTCAGCCTATTCTTGCTGCGATTACGGTGACGGCTTATTACTTAGGGATAATCCCACCAGTGACAAATATTGCGCCGTGGACAATGCCAACCGGACTAGGTGCTTTCTTTAATACCAACGGTAGTATTGCGGCACTGTTATTAGCACTGTTTAACTTGGGTGTTGCCACACTGATTTATCTGCCTTTCGTGATTATTTCAAATAAAGCGCAAACTGAAATTGAAAAAGAAGAAAGTGAAGAAGATATTGCCAATGCGTTGAAATTTTAAGTGATAGAAAACACAAGTGCAGAGGCTTCTCTGCACTTGCAGTGTCAAAGAGGAAATATGATGTTAGATATTGAAAATGCTGTTGATAGCAGTGCAACCGATGATGAATTTGAAGAGATCATTATGGGGCTTATCATTAACTCAGGCCAAGCTCGTAGTGTGGCTTATGGCGCGTTAAAAAAAGCCAAAGAAGGTGATTTTGATGGCGCGAGAAAATTAATGGAACAATCTCGCGAAGCATTAAATGAAGCACATAAAATACAGACTCGTTTAATTGGTGATGACCAAGGTGTAGGAAAAACGAAAGTCAGTTTGGTATTAGTTCACGCGCAAGATCATTTAATGACATCAATGTTAGCCAGAGAGTTGGTGACAGAATTAATCGAGTTACATGAGAAGATAAAATAAGATGAATACCGTGGTGGAGTCATTGAGAGCGCAAAGCGAAATACGCATGGTCTATGAAGATCAGCTATTTAATGGCAAAAACTTTCATGTCTTTATTTATAATAAAACAGAAAGTGTTAGTGGATTGCATCAGCATGACTATTATGAATTCACCATTGTATTAACAGGGCGCTATTATCAAGAGATAAATGGTAAAAAGATTTTACTCGAACGTGGTGATTTTGTTTTTATTCCCATTGGTTCTCATCATCAAAGTTTTTATGAATTTGGTGCAACTCGTATTCTCAATGTGGGTATTAGCAAAGCCTTTTTTGATAAACATTATCTCTCGTTACTGCCTTCTTATTTTGTTGCCTCACAAGTTTATGAATTAAAAAATGAGTTTCTTTCCTATATTGAATCGGTTGTTGGATCACTGAATTTCCGCCATACCGAATTTAATGAGTTTATTGAAATTATCACCTTTAATGTGGTGAATAGATTACGACACCATCGAGAAAATAGAACACAAGACGATATTCCCTTATGGCTGAAAGACACTGTAAGCGAGATGCATGACAAACAAAAATTTGGTGAAAATGCATTGGCGAATATGGTGATGTTATCAGGGAAATCACAAGAATATTTAACCCGAGCAACTCGGCGTTATTACGATAAAACACCCATGCAAATTATTCATGATATTCGAATTAATTTTGCGAAAAAACAATTGGAAATTACAAACTATTCGATAACAGATATTGCTTTTGATGCAGGTTACAGCAGCCCAAGTTTATTTATTAAGACATTTAAGAAAATAACTTCGCTGACTCCAAATAGTTATCGAAAAAATTTATACAGCATTAAAGAAACAAACTAATTCATTATTAAGCGTAAGAAATTAATCAACAATAAAGATTAATTTTATCGAAAATAGAGAGAAAGAAGAAAATAAGCTTATTTTCTTCATGGCTCTTTACGCCTTAATTTCGCCATTAATACACAAATAACAGCACTATTACGCTGTATGGGAGTATTTTATGAGTCATAAATTAAAAGTAGTTACCATTGGTGGTGGAAGCAGCTATACGCCTGAATTACTAGAAGGTTTTATTAAGCGTTATCATGAACTACCCATCACTGAATTATGGTTAGTGGATGTTGAAGAAGGGCAAGAGAAGCTTGATATTATTTTTGAGCTTTGCCAACGCATGGTAAAAAAGGCGGATATTCCTTTAACCATTTATAAAACACTTAATCGCCGTGAAGCATTAAAAGACGCTGATTTTGTCACGACACAATTGCGTGTTGGTCAATTGAAAGCAAGAGAGCTTGATGAATCAATTCCTTTAAGTCATGGTTATTTAGGGCAAGAAACCAATGGTGCTGGTGGGCTATTTAAAGGTTTACGCACTATCCCTGTTATTTTCGATATTATTAAGGATGTTGAAGAGATTTGCCCTAATGCGTGGATCATCAACTTTACGAATCCAGCTGGCATGGTGACAGAAGCCGTTTATCGCCATACCAATTTTAAGAAGTTTATTGGGGTTTGTAATATTCCAATCGGTATGAAGATGTTTATTACAGATGTTCTTAACCTGACGGATAAAGATGAACTCTCCATTGATTTATTTGGCTTAAATCATATGGTGTTTATTAAAGACGTTATTGTAAATGGTCAGTCTCGCTTCCCTGAATTATTAGATGGCGTGGCTTCAGGAACATTAACCGCGGGCTCTGTGAAAAATATTTTTGATCTACCATTTAGTGAAGGCTTGATCCGCTCTCTTAATATGCTGCCGTGCTCTTATTTGCTGTATTACTTCAAGCAAAAAGAGATGTTAGCTATTGAAATGGGCGAATACTATAAAGGCGGTGCTCGCGCTAAAGTAGTACAAAAAGTCGAAAAACAGTTGTTTGAATTGTATAAAGATCCTGATTTAAATATCAAACCGAAAGAGTTGGAATTACGTGGTGGTGCTTATTATTCTGATGCAGCCTGTGAAGTGATTAATGCTATTTATAATGATAAACAAGCTGAGCATTATGTGAATATTCCACATCATGGTCATATCGATAATATTCCAGCAGATTGGTCAATTGAAGTGACTGCTATTTTAGGGCGTGATGGCGCTAAACCTCATCCTCGTTTAACACATTTTGATGAAAAAGTGATGGGATTAATTCATACCATCAAAGCCTTTGAAATCGCGGCCAGCAAAGCGGCTATTAGTGGCGAATTAAATGATGCTTTATTAGCGATGAACTTAACACCGTTAGTACTTTCAGATAAAGATGCAGAAGTACTTACGCGTGAAATGTTATTAGCACATAAAGCACATCTACCTAATTTTGCCAAAGCAATTGCTGAGTTAGAAAAAGCCTCTCATTAATTGTCAGTAGATAAAAATAAGTAATAAGGAGACAGAATGGCTGGTTTATTAATTGTGAATGCGGATGATTTCGGGCTAAGTAAAGGTCAAAACTACGGTATTGCAGAGTGTTTTCGTCATGGCGTGGTTAGCTCAACAACGGCACTTGTCAATGCTGAAGGAATTAAACATGCAGCACAATTGCGTCATGAGTTGCCTGGATTAGGTGTTGGGCTTCATTTTACGTTGACGATGGGTAAACCGCTGTCTCCTTTATCTTCTTTAACGCGTGAAGGTGTGCTAGGGAAATGGGTCTGGCAAATGGCAGAAGAGGGCAATTTGCCACTTGATGAAATACGTGTTGAGCTTAGCGCTCAATATCAGCGTTTTATTGAGATCTTTGGTTGTGAACCAGACCATATTGATAGCCATCATCATGTGCATATGTTCAAGCAAATTTTTCCTATTGTGGCGGAATTTGCCAAAGAAAAATCGTTACCAATGCGCGTTGATAGACCTTTAGCGCAAAAAGAGGGCATTGATACTCAAGGTGTGATCAGTAGTGAGGGTTTCGATAGCCAGTTTTATGGTGATGAAATCACACAGGCTTTATTTTTAAAGGTGCTTGATGAATCAAAAGCACGTCGTGAGCACTCTCTTGAAGTGATGACACATCCTGCTTTTATTGATAATTCGTTACGTGCAAGTGGTTATTGCTTTCAGCGCTTAACGGAGCTTGAAGTATTAACAGATATCACGTTAAAACAAGCGATTGAGGAACGAGGTTATCAGCTAGGCACTTATCAAGATTTAATAAAATGATTTAGAAAGTTGTTTAGACAATCGGTGTCTGTGTTATTCCCTAGTGTGGGTCTTTTTTGCGTTAATTTGCCTCTGTTTTTATAAAGCAGAGGCTTTTTGTTTTTAAGTGTTTTTATTAAGTCATAATAATTTAATTAAAAGCGATAACCAATATTGGCAATAAAACCATCCATGACTAAACGGTTACTGCTTAATTCATTCATTTTATAGCGGCTATTCTCATAACCCACAGACATAGATAGCATTTCAGTAGGATTAATAATGATACCCGCACCCCAACTAAAGGCATTCTTCTTGATTTTGTTTTGTGCGATATCTTTATCAGCGATATTCTTAAATTGTATTTGGCTAATACCTGCAACACCATAGACACTGAAAAAATCATTTAAACGTAATGTAGGGCCAGCCATAACAGAATAATAGCGGGCATTAATATCACGCAGTACTTTTTTAACTGGCTTATCTAAGTCATATTCATTTTGTGCATAAGTTGCGGTGGCTAAAATACCAACCTGCTGATTCAGCTCTTGGCGTAAAGAGAGAGAACCACCATGCATAGGGTTTTGGCCTTCCATTTTAAGTTGTGCGTAACCCGCTGAAAGTGTTGTTTTATCTAATTTAATCTCATTTTGAGCATAAGCCGAAGATGTAGCCAATAAACCAGTAATAAATAAAGTTGATAGTAATTTTGTTTTCATTAGTTATATCCCATAATTTAAATAATAAGAATGTATTATTAAGCGATGGAATTATAATGATGAGTCCATTTCAAATGGAATAAAAAATAACACGTTAGCTTAAATGCGGTTGTTTTATTAAAGAGGTCTATTAGTTGTTATTAAGATTATATAAATAATATTTTGATAATATAAATCACTATGAAAATAAATAAAAAATAAGAATGGAATTAAATAAAAAGGCTCTCTAAATAATAATAGAGAGCCTTTTTAGGCTTATTTAAGACCTAAATCACTTTGTAGGTTAATGACTTGATTTTGTAAGTTCTCTAATTCAAGTTGTTTTTCCATCACTGATTTTGATGGGTTGTTTTGTGCCGCTTTCATTTGTTTGTCAATTTCATTGATCTGTTTTTGAATATCATTTTGCCCTTTCGTTTTTTGGCGAATTTGATTTAACAGATTATTCATTGATTGGTTTAATGCTTGTTGGCTAGCTTGCTGACTTTTGAGAGAGGCATTGGTTTGTTGCTTTTCTTTCTCAATGGCAGCAAGAACGGCTTTAAACTCTGTATTTAATGCTTTCTCATTAGCGAGAATAGCTTTTTTTTGCTCGACACGATTGTCGTAAGTCCCTGAATAATTACAGTTAAACTTAGTAATTATACTGACATCACCCGTTGTTGGATCACAATCAGCGGGATTGGTGACACAACCGCTTAATAGTAAGGTCATGCCAACAAGGGAAAGAGGTAAAAATTTCATTATCATCCTTTTTAACGTTAACTAAGCTTTATTGCTGTCCGTTGAGTATAAAGACTATCAAGTTCTTCTTGTAAAGAGGTCACTTGCTTCTTCATCCCATCGATTTGTTTATCAAGTTGTGCTGTTTTTAAGCCATCTTGACGACTCTGCGCTGCAATATCTCGCCACTCACCTTCACGTTTTTTCATATCTGCTAAACGAGAACGCAGTGCTGCAATATTGGCATCAATACCTTTCAGTTGTTTCTCTGCAGCTTCTTTATTTAAACGTTGTTGTTTCATTTCTTGCTGAATTTTTGCAATGGCTTTTTTATCATCAGCAATAACCGCTTTCGCTGTGTTAGAGGCACTCTGTAAACGCTGATTTTCATTTCGAATATCAGCAATCATTGAATTGAGCATCTCTTCTTTCGTCGCATAGTTTTGGCGTTTATTGTCTAAATAGGCATTTGCACCAATACCGACACCACAACCCGCAACTGCAGCAATAAGCATACATGCGCCTTTATTGCTGGAGTTTGAGACTAAACAGCCTAATGCACCAATCGCCGCACCACCCGCACAAGCCGTAATGCCTGATTTGCTGAAAAACTCCATATCACTGTTATTTTTCAAACGAGGGTCAGTACCGCTATTACTTTGACATCCTGATAGGGCAAGCACAGCACTAATGCCAAGTACTGCCATAAGTTGTTTGTTCATACCACACCTATTATCCCAAGTCTCTGTTATTGTTTTTTGCACGCTTCAAGCCATTCGTTCCGTGAAACTTTACCGTTAGCCCAATATCCTTGGAGTCCCTGCATATACGTTGAAAGGTACGTATTTAAATTTGATTTTCCTCTGGCTTCCATCAATTGGCGTACAACGTCAATTTGTGGTTTCACCAAAGAGGCATCATAAGTTGTTGCCATATCCACTAATGTGTCTGCGTAATAACTCACGACAAAGTCGAGGGTTTTCTTATGTTCGTTAACTTGCTCTTGGCGTCGTTCGCAAGTGGCATCTTTTGTGCCCGCAGGACAATTTTTTTCATGTAATGCAATTAATCTGTCGTAGAACTCGCCATCATCTTTTAATTTGGTACATAAAAATGCACCCAATTGCAGTGATGTGCGGATAGCTTGATCTCGTTGCTCATCACGCAGTTGGGCATTTGCGCGTAATGTATTTTTCAATTCAGCTAACTGTTTTTTCAGTGCTTCATCTTGCACCTGGGTTGAGAGCGTATTTAGGCTATTAATCGAGTTATCGCTATTGGTTTTTGATTTATCGTTAGCGGGCTTCTCATTGCCCAGTTGTTGCCACTCTTTTTCGATCTCTTTGATTTTGTCTCTCGATGTCAATGCTGGCGCGACAATCGCTAAACGAAAGCCTGTGTATTTGTTTTTATTTGCACCGGTATTGGTGTAATAAGGCTCTTCTTGACGCCATGAACTGCGCATATCGCTTTCTGGGGTGAGATAACTACCACCACGCACAATAAAGCCACCAGCTTGCCCATGTAAGCGGTCGAGTTTGTTTAATCTAAAGGGTTCAAACATCATTTCAGCGACATTACCGAGCATGTCATGTAAGCCTAGTGGATTAGGCGATAACAAACCGGTTAACTGTAAAGAGCCATTCGCAGATTGACTGCCCGCAGACCAAATATAGTTTTTGGTGCCTTCTGGCATCGGGAAGCGCATATCACGAAATTCTGAGGCAGACACTTTTAAGCCACCACGCGCCGCAAATTCCCACTCCGTTTCTGTCGGTAATCTTGCAAAACCTTTTGCGCCATCTTCAACAGGTAGTGCTTCGGGATGTTTGCTTCTTAACCATTGGTTATATTGGTCTGCAAATTGCATTGCTTCATACCAACTGATATTCACTTTTGGTAAACGTAATTTATTTGACGCAACAGGGCACTCTTTACCGTTAATCACGCTCTGCATGGCGTTATATTGCAGATCGGTAACGGGGTATTTTGCCATAAGGTAGTAACGGCCTTTCTCTTTACCTTTTAATGGAAAGCTACCCGCAATATGTTCTGCTCGTGATTGTTCCAAATAACCCCATTCATCGCCTTCTTGCCCTAATGTCACACTGTAGTCTTGTAGCGGTTGGCTTAATGGAATAGTGACTTGGCGAAAGACCATTGAACCTTCACAAGGAAAAGGCAAGATCACATCATCAGGCAAAGCTTTTGGGTTAACGAATTTATCATCCCATTTGGCAGATGCGGTAAAACTGCTAGATAACAGCGCGAATGATAAAGTTAGAAGTGATAAATTAAATTTCACGTAAGCTCTCCGCAGGTTCAATCGAAACGGCACGTAATGCACCAATACTTGCCACCACTAAAGCCACAAGTAAGGCACTGCACATGGCAATCAATAAATCCCAGAATGTTAACTGACAGACAAAGGATTGTTCAGGTAAATGTGTGCCTAATAATGTGGTAAATAAGGTGCTACCGATACCATAAAGCCCAAGGGCTAAAATAAAGGCAACACTCGTTAATAACAGCGCTTGCAACACAATATATAAAGAAACTGCAAATTGACGAAAACCCAATAGGCGTAGTACTGCCATGTCTTTACGTTTGCGATCAATATTGGCAAGGAAGGCGCCAATTAATGAGGCAATACAGCCTAATAGTGATACCCAAGCAATCACGGAAAAAATAACGTTAAGAACGTAGCTGATGGCTTTTACAGACTCTATTTGGCTTTTTTGTGTCATCACATCAATGTGTTGTTGTCTAAACCAATCATCTAGTGGTGCAATGGCATCTAAATTTTTTGCATAAAGGCGAGCTTTAGCAAATTGAGTTCTTGGTTTCGCTTCAGTGCCTTGTGTTATGCCAAAAAGCGGCGTTTGATAACCATCTCGGTAATCTTCCATTGCCACTAAAACATCAAGAGAAACAAAAGCGGCCGCTCTTGGAAATTTGCTATCGCTGATAATGGCGCCAACAGTAAAGGTGCGTTTGGCGCGCTCATTAACGCCATTAAGTTTACGGCTGATAAATAAGCGCACACTATCGCCGACATTTGCTTGTAGTTTTTGAGCGGCATTGGACGAAAGTACTAAGGTGTCTGCATTTTTGGGAATAGCCACACCTTCTAATAACGGATCGTTTTCTGCTGTCGGAATAATTTCCGCATTATCAATAAAATGTTGCCCATCAATCACAATATCGGCTTGTGTGTTTAAGCTACGAGTTAATGGGATAACAAAACGAACCTCTTCTTTGTGTGCAATCTCATTAAACCAACTTTGTGGATAATTACCATTGCCTAACATACGTATTTCAAGGTTACGAGGATCATTTAGCAGTTGGTTGTGAAGCTGCGTCACAATGCCGTTTTTTAGTCCAAATAGCAGTAACAGTGGTGCAATAACTGAGACTAAAGAGAACACAATACAGAGAGCGACTTTGCGATCATAAATTAAGTCTCGCCAAGCGAGTGAACTGAGTAAGCCAAGGCGATTAGGATTGGCGCTATTGTTTGATAAAGACACTACCGCCTCCTTCTAGTTGTGCGTGATAGTGGCTGAAGCCAAAACGCTCGACTAAAGACCAATCGTGACTAACAACCAGCGCAGAGATATCGAGTTGTTTTACCATCTCCACAATCAATGCATACAACGCTTGTGCATTATGGGGATCGAGAGCGGCCGTTGGCTCATCGGCAAGTAATAAAGCTGGCTCATGGGCGATTGCGCGAATAAACGCAGCGCGTTGACGTTCACCAATGGAGAGCTGGCGAGGAAGGCGATTAAGCAAGGGGCGTAATTGCAAATGATCAATAGCGTGATCAAGCCAAGAAGAGTGCAGTGTTAATCCCAACATTTTACGAGGTAATTGGATATTTTGCATGACGGTTAAAAAGGGAAGTAACCCGCCACTTTGGAGCATAAAACCCAATTTCTCAGCACGTAATGATGAGAGTTGCGCTTGTTCATTATTCAACACCGCTTGCGTGATAATTAAATCATCACCGAGTTGAAAATGGGTTAATTCATCGGGACGTAAAATCAGCCCGAACATTTCCAATAAGGTGCTTTTACCGCAACCGCTTAAGCCAGTTAGCGCGCCGATTTCCCCTTTCTCAAGGGTCAATGAAGGAAGCGCAACACGAAAGCCGTGTTGCGCATCACCACGCGTAATTGCCATGCCTTCAATCTGGATCATTAAGGCAGGTTTTCCAGTGGAACAGGATAAACGTGATCGCGAGGATCGCTTTGTGGTGCAAGGGATATCCAACGATCAACATCTTCGTTATAGCGTTGATAATATTGCAACTTCGTATTGAGTCGGCGGATAAATTTCTCTTGCTCAAGGCCATCCCAGCTTTTCCACGTTTCTTCATCTAAACCAAGCACCTCACTTAAGTAAGGGAGGTTTTCGATGTATTCACCGAGTAAGCCCATTTCGCCTAATTTGGTTGCTGAACCTTGTTTGATTTGATTTGGATCGTTACCCATTGTGGCGGCAATCGAACGCAAATCCGCAAACATATTGTCTGGAGAGATCAAACCTTCATTAGCAGCATTAACGATTTTTTTCATGACATCGCTTAAATCACTCAACTCACTTTTAGTCAATAAGACCTGTACTTCTGTGGTTGGGATATTTTGCTGCAATAAATCACGGTCGCTTATCCATGCTTTAAACACAGGTGGTGCTTTAGTGCCTTGTTTTTCACCTAAATAGGCTAAACGCATGGCATACCCTAAATCGTGCGCATCGTTAAGTAAGGTGTTTGTTTCTTTGTCTTTGCTATAAGCAGGATCAGCATTTAGTGCGCTACCCACAGCCGCTTCACCACGATAAGCCGTTTGAATTTGAGTGGTTACAGCGGTTGCTAGGCTATCGACCATCCGACCAAAGCTATTGATATCCCCTGAATTAATCGGGTAGTAAAGCGATTTGTGTAAGAAAGGATTGAGCGTTAGCGCCTCATATTGTGCTTGTGCAGAAGCGTGATTTTTTGCACCTGATGGCGTTTTTAAATGCAGTGTATAAAGTGCAACACCGCGATAAGCGGCTTCTTGGCGAATTTGTTCAGCATCGAGCTTAGTTGATGAAAGAGGATCATCTCCCGTTAATGCGCCTGCATCGGTGATTAAAATAACGTAACGCGCACCAAAGCGTGTCCAATCAATATCATCAAGGGCTTGCATTACACCCGCATAAGCATCTTCATCAAAACGGCTACTTGAGACTTTCGCTTGGCGTAATTCTTTTACTTTATTGAGGAAGTCAGGGCCATCTTTGACATCATTGGGATTAACAAACATTTTGCTGTCGTATTCCAATGCAGGAACGGCTTTGATATTAGAGCGAAATGCCACTAAACCAAATTTGACCTTATCCAACATGTTGTCTTTTTCGACTTGTGCGTAAACCTTTTGAATCGCTTCTTTGGTTCTATCAATGTAAGGATCCATTGATATTGTTGAGTCGATAACAAACACTACTGCGGCAGAAAAACCTTGCATCATATTGTCAGCATCTTTGCTGTTAGGTGTTGTTGGTTTTGCACTGTTTGCAGTAGCATTCGCATTCTGTGCGTCTTTGCTGTCTTTGGTTTGTGAAGAGACAGAAGCCACATTGAGCACTCGCACTTTATAGCCAGCATCAGTAAAGACTTCATCTGAGCCTAATACAGGCAGTAGATAGAAATTACTTTTCTGATCAATCATATAATCAGGCTCTTTTGCTAAAACAGCCTGATTCACTTTTTGGTTTTTGATATCTGCTAAAAAGGGCTTGTACTGTTTTTCAGGGGTTGGACTTTCAAGTAAGCTTTCAACCGTTTGCTTATCTTTGAAAAACAGCATTGGGTTACGACCCGCAGGGTTAGTAAATGCGAGAGTTAACTGCATTTTCCACTCTGATGTACAACTTGCATTCATCCAACCGCTAATATGACCTAAGCTATCAGGGCCAACTTGTAGCCACTCATTGGCGCCTTGTTTTTGACGCTGATAAACATAAAAACGGCTAAATGCAGGTTGCTCTTTCCCTGTTGCGCCAATCTTGTCAGCAACTTGGCAACCTGGATAAGTTAATACACGTTGATAGAGGGTTTTTTTACCCTCTTGTAATAGCGGCTTTTTCTCTTCAGCACTTGTTGGTGCTGTTAGAATTAAACCGCTGAGAATAAGAGTAAGCCAATGCGCCTTTTTCATGCGACTTTCCTATTTTTTCAAAGCTTCAAGACGCGCTTTTGCGTCGCTGTTTTGTGAGTCATGATTTAGAACCGCTTCGTACCAATAAATGGCGGTTTCTTTGTCTGCACTAAAGCAACCTTGTGCTGATGCGGTTTCTGGATCGTATTCACGAGCGTAATTCAGTGCGATATCAACATCACCTGATTGTGCTTTATAAGCATATAAACGTTGAGCAACATCACATTGATTGTTCTGTTTTGCTTGTTCAATCGTTGCAAGGATAGTTTTGCTATCTGGTTGGCTCTGTATGCAGCTTTGTACAAAGGCTAATGCAGTACCAGATTTCATATTTTCAACACTACACACACTTGGGGTTGTGGGTTCTGGTGTCGGCTGTGGCGCAGGCTCGCCAGCAGGATTACCTCTTAGTAAGAAGAACCATGTTAAGACACCTGCTAAAATTAAAATCAAGATAATGGCTAAAATTAAGCCAATTTTTGATTTTTTCGGCGCGGGTGGTATTGGGCGCTGTGGCGGTTCATCTACTTTGATTTCAGGGATAATTGGCTCTGGTTCTTCAGATCCAATTTTGATAGGTTCTGGCTCTGGCTCCTGTGGCGCTTCTTCAACAATAGGAGCCGGTGGAACAGGCTGATTATCTAATGTTGCCGTTGATTTTAATGCTTCACTTTGACCTTGCGCTTGTGAGGCTAATACGCCATCACGAATACGTAATCGCCCGATATCTTGTGTTTCATTATCGTCTTTCAACGTAAATTGATACGCCATTTGTAAGTTGCTAACGAGGGGATCAACCAACGTTTTATCAAGAACGATTTGATAACCGTCATCAGCATCTTCAAGTGAAAGCTGGTGGAAAAAGGCATTACCTACCCATTCCCCTTTATCATTTAAGAAATAGCGATCTTGGTTACGCTGAATGCTTAAATAAACAGGGGAAGCGTCACCTTCCCAATTACGAATACTTAATACCGCAAAGCCAGGACGAGCAGGTTGTACGGGTTTTAATTCTGGATTAAACACGAATTATGACTCCACGACGGATGATTTCATGGTTTGAATTATTTGGCCTAATAGTGCGTTTTGTTCAGCACTGATCTCTCTTCCCGCAGAATGCCCCGCATTCTCAGTAATAATCGCTGATAAAGCGATAAGCCAATCAATTACAAATAAAAGGGTGTAGTTAACAGGGTTGGTAGGTAAGCGAACTAAGCGCTCATCCTCACCCCATTGCACGCTAGTGTTATCGGGTTTTTCAAAGATTTTATGACCGACATTGATTTTGCTATCTGGCTTCTCAACACCGTTATCTTTGAAATTAAACCAAGTAATAAAATCACCCAGCACATTATAAACACGAGATGACTGCTGTTCGGCTAAGTCATCACGACGGGCAATGGCTTCTGTCCCTGCAAGGGTTTTCAACATGCGTTGTTCAACACCTAGGCGATTAATAGCCGTGATAAGCTCATCAACTAGCAACACCATAATTTCTTGGTCAATGCCTAAATAGGTTAACAAGGTACTGTTATCAGGCAGGCTACGCAGATGATTTATCCATAATGCCATCACTTTTTTAGGATAGGTAACCTCATTGCCGTGACCTTTAGGGGCTTCATCTTCTTCAGGCTCTAGAGAAATCGGGGCATCGCTAAAGAGATCAAAAGTCGGTTGCTCTATAGCTGCAAAGGCAGAAACTGGCGCTTGAGTCGCTTTTTTGTTATCTGAAAGCGTATCGATAACCTCTTTTTCTTGCATATATAGATCGTAGAGTGATTTGCGAGAAGGCAACAGGTAATCCAGTAAAGCACCTTGCAAATAAGGGCGACTTTGCATAAAGCGTAAAATAGTGGCTGCGTTACGGCGTTTGACTTGGAGCTCTTCTTCACCGCCTGATTGATACCATTTTTCAAGATGATGACCGATTAAATCACGTTGAATTTCTTGCAATTGCTCACTAATACGTTCAAGTTTCAGTGATTTTAACGCAACGGTTTCAAGGTAGTCGGCAAGGCGTTGCATACCGCCATCGTTAAGCGACAACATAGCATCCCATGCTTGGTCTGGCTCACGAATATAGCGTTGGACAGTTTCGTCTTCAGCAAAGGTTTTTTTCATCAGATGTAATTGTGAAACACTGCCCTCGTTTAAGACAGTCTCTTTGCCATTACTGATTTGAATAAATGGGGTAGGTACACCTGGTTTACGCACTAAGAAGGTGTTATTGAAGGCTTCACCATTGATCCAATCTGATGACATCCATTCATATTGACCAAAGCGCTCTAACATGGCCATTTTGATCATGCCACCTTTACCCCATGATTGACGCAATAACGCTTCATTCAGGGTTAATGAGTTGGTAATACGCATATCAAACATGGTCATTGCCCAAATTAAACCAGAAGGGCGTTTAGCGCGTGTTAATGCATCTTTACCTTGCGTGTTATTGATCCACTCTGTGAGAACTGCACCGACTTCTTTTACGTCTGATTGCTTGTTTGATGCGGTACATACCACAAGTACATTCATCTCTTGGTTATCGGTATAACGTTCAAACAGATAGGCAACTTTACCCCGAAGAATAAGCTGTGCCAGAGGATTAGCGCTGTCATCGTTGACCTGACGACGTACATCCGCCATAGTTTCAACGCCTAAACGACCGCGATAGCCCGGAAAATCAAGCAGTTCAACGTGTTCAAATAGAGCCTTACTCGGTGCATCTAATAATGGGACGACTAATTCAACCGTCAGTGCAGTTAATTCGGCTAATGACAATGTGACAGGGGCATCAATACGATCGCCATGAACAGGACAAATGCTGATCTGGCTATCATTGGCAGTATTGAGACGCTCTAACATATCCACATTCATAATACTGTCTGCTTGTACTAACACGCCGTCTTGTTCTTTGACTAAAGAAGAGAGCGGAGCCAAAACAAGAGATGCATTACCTAAAGAAGCCAGTGTGGTGCTAAAACGTTGATAAGCGGATGTCAGCTCTGCAATATCGCCCCATAAAACAGAAAAGAGTTTAGCGCGTTGCGCAATGCTGAGATAAGGCGCTAATTCAATCGCTTTAGGCCAATAGGTTGTCGCCAGTTTTTTCTGGCTTTTTTCCGCATGGCGTTGCAGATAATCCCATAATGAAACAACATCATCATGAGTAATACCCGCAACAGGTGTCGCACTGCGTTGTGTGCTTAATGAATTGATTAAACGAGAAATTTTCTCATCATCTAATTCAAATTCAATTTTTTCCTGATTAAAGTCATACAGATAAGCATTGGCGAGAATTTTAACAATCTCAATTTCGCTGAAAAGATGTAGCTCGACAGGAAACTCTTGCGTACCTTTTGTGGCATTGCGACTAAAGCGAGTCACTAAACCTGTGGCTTCTTTACCGCCACCTGGTGGGTTGATGTGGTCGATAAAATCAAGGGTTTTACCTGACATGCTCGTTCTTAATCGGCCTTCTTGTCCTGCGGCAAGTGCTGAAATCAGGTACGATTTTCCTGCCTGAGACAGACCAAAAAAGCCCACAGACATTGGTCGTTGTGTCGCTAAACTGAGATTTTTCGCCATATTACGGCTACGGCGCAGACGATAGATAAGGCTATCGGCTTCGGTATTTAAACGAGGTGCATTACCTCTTACGGCCGTTACCCAATCAATGGCTTTACCTGCGCCTTGATAAATGGCATCCCATTTGGCTGTTAACTGTTTTTCATCCATCATATTCATTTACCTAATACACTCCCGCTATCCAGCCAATAGGATGTTTCACCAATACCACTATCTGCTAACGTATTGAGTTTGAAGCTTAAACCGTTCTTATTAACGCCACCTTTGCCATTAATAAGCTCCATCTCTTCAATACGTAATTTTTCAGATTTATTGTCATCATTATGGCCAGAGGCACCTCTTTCTTCTCCCAACTTGATATGCAATACGCTGTCTTCTTGGCTAAGTTGCTGTGCCAATTTCGGATTTTTAATGCGTAAGGTATAAAGTGGAGACGCAGGCCAACGGGCATTATCCAATTGACGGAAACCTAAGCGTATTCCGCCTCTGACTTCAAAATAGGTATCAGGATCAGGCTCAAATTTATCCTGAATATCACGGTAGTAAACGTCATTATCGGAAATAGTGTTGTTGTTATCCAACATCCCTAAATAACGTACTGTTGAGTAAGTTTTAAAGTTACCTGTCGAGAAGTAGAAGTTGAGTAAACGTGCATTTTCAGCCATTAAACACAACATTGCACCGACTGCCGCTGTTGATTTTGGATCGTCAATACGGCCTTTTTTGTTGAATGGATACCAACCCCCTGTTTTGTAGCCGTGTAATGGCAGAATACGAGAAGGCGGTACAGGCTGTAATACTTTTAATAGCGCTTGAATTCCCGGTAAACGAGAAGGGCGACCTGTCAGCAGTAAAACATCACAGGAGTAGTAATAAAGTACTTCACACAGTGCTTTTAAACTACGTGTGATATTAATACGTTCACCTGAAATAAATTCAGCGTGCAATTGCGCAAAGTTAATTTGTACAGGCACATTTAAAATGGAGAAACTGTCGCCACCACCAAGCTCTTTATTGGTTGCGTCATCAATATAACGACGTACATGTTCTGTCGGTAGAACGTTAAGTAATTCACCAAAAGTACTGTTAATGCCTTCATGAGGAACTAAGGGATCGTAGTTTTCGTATTGGCTTAAAATCTTTAACCCAATCGGATTAAAGATTTGTAGGGTAAGCTGTTGGCGCAACACTTGTTGCCCTGCATCTAAACCTTCACTGCCAAAAAGAGAAGACATCAGAGCATCAGCATCAGAAATACCCGCATCCGTTAATGCTGTGCGTAATGCAGGCAACACACAAATTTGGATGATATCTAATAAAATATCATCACCTGCAATTTTGAATCCTTCACGGAATAACTGTGTTGGAATAATTTTGACGTTGCTACCTGTACCCGTATCCAATTTATAGCGTGTGATAACGAGATCGGTTGTTCCGCCGCCAATATCAATTGAGGCAATCTTTAATGTACTATCACCCGTTAATGTGCGGTTATCTTCACGCACTTGGCTGGCAAAAAAGGCTTCAGTACGCTCACCAAATTTAATTTGAGTTTCGTTGTAGAGATAAACTAACTGGCCACAAGTGGCTTCATCCCATTTCACATGGATGTTTGGCATCGGTATACGACATTGTTCATCTTTACCGTCAAAACGCAATTTTTCGTCAGTCGGGTCCCAATTCATGGCTTTCCAAATTAGCCCTAATGCGTTTTCCATGCACGTCTCAAAAATAGCGCGCTCTGGTTTTGGCATTGCAGGTGGAATAGTCAAAATGATATTGCGCAATTGACGAGGCGCACTTGCGTGACTCATTTTAAGGCGTTGAGCTGGGCTGTTCATTTGTGTTAATGCCTGCGCTAACACTTCGGTTAACATCATGGTCATTAATGAACTGCGAGTATAGTTTGGCGTAAATACAGGCATGCGATCATCAGGCTCTAAACGGAATAACGGTTCACCGTGATCGTTTAGAAGATAAGTCATCGGCACAGCAGTCGCCAGTGGCTCTCTGTCTGTTTGACCAAAAGAACGACTAAAGCGCCAACCCGGCGAATAAGGCGAGTCGTCCCATAAATAGCGTTTAGGGCTTGAAATACCTGTTGAACCTTCAGTTCCTAAGCGTTGCGCTGCCATACGATTGGCTTCTGGGCCAACGCGACCAATGGTGGGCCACATAAAGGCATTGTTGCGACCGCTATTAACTGAAAAATCTTGTTTACCAAATTCAGCTTGCGCAAATTCAACACGGCTTTCAAATGGCTCATTATAGATTTGATAAGGATGGCTTAGATCACGCAGTGTCATTTCATAGAGTTGCGTTAACCCTTTGTTATCATTGATATGATCTTCAATTAAGATCCCACAAGTGCGTGAGTTACCCACATCAAGAATAAGATCAACTTCAATCGCAGGCTCTTGTGGTTTAGTTTCGTTAATTTTGATTTCAGGTAAGTGTAGTTTCTCACCTAATATATTGAGTAAATTGAGGTAATGTGCTTGATGTTGAAACTCTTTGAGCGCCTCTTCAAGTTCATCATGGTACATTTTGGTGACAGCCAGCGCTCTTTCGCTAAAGACTTCCTTTAACCAACCATCAATCCACGGTGTTTCAAGGAAGTTCTCAACTTCATAACCTAAATAGGCCAGCGCAAAAGCAACACCAGAGCGAACATCTTCTTCGTTTGGTGCAAGATAAGCAGTATTGGCGCGATTAGGCTCAATACGGGTATCAAATGCCACAACAACACGGTGTGTATGTCCATCTTCATCGGGCTCTGGCAGTTGATGGAACATCATTCTTACCCAGTTATCAGGGCCTTGAGAGAATGCGCGTGGTGGATTAAAACGGAAAAATGGCACTGGTAGCCATGTGTCATTTAATAGTGTTAATGACTCTTCAAGGGAGAAACTAAATTCAGCTTCTCTCGGTGTTTGAGGCTGATTTTTAGGTGCAGGATAAAGATAGTTATCATCTCGTTCATTATAGATGAGTCGCATTAACGGGCCGTTTTCGCCTTTTTTAACAAACTCACCGTACTCTTTGCGCTGTGGTAGCTTAAAACCGAAATCCAGAAACTGAATATTACTGTCTCGGATAAGGGTAATTTTATCTTTATAATCGGTCAGTGGCGCTAACATGAATTAGTTATTCTCCCGCTTCATTGATAATGGGAATGGCTGACTGTTCTCATATTTTCCTTGGCAATCAGCAATATTTTGGCTTCCTGGCTGGCAAATAATGTTTGGCATCAAATAGTTTGAGCCATCACTACACAGAGCCTGACCTTGGTTATTAATATTTAATCCGCCTTGATTAACGGCTGCGTTGACAGGTGCTTTGCAGGTCACGCCATCACTGCGAGTCATTACGACTTGTCCTTTGCCATTATCGAGTTGGTAATTTAGGCTCAGTGGCTTACCTGTTTTTTGATCTTGGATCCCCGCCCCTGCTTTCCATTGGCCATTTAGGAATTGGGTTGAGCCATTCGCTAATGCATTCGCAGGAATGGTCAGTGGTGTTGTGTTATCAACTGTCGTAGGCGGTGTAACATCGGGTGGAGCATTGGGATCAACAGGAGGGTTAGGCGTGTTGCTCTCATTTCCTGTATTTGGGTTGTTATCTGTTTTCGGTTGCTCATTTTGTGCCGCAGGATCAACGGGTGGTACATTCGGTTGTTGTGCATCTTCGGGCAATGTTCCTTCAGGTAAGGCACCTTGGTTATTGTCTGTTTGAGGATCAACCACAGGTAAACCCGTATTAGGATCAACCACTGCACCGTTACCGTCAGTGCCATTAATCACATTTCCATTCGTATCTACAGTGCCTAATGTTCCAGTGTGAACAGTGCCTGTTGGCACACCGACGGTGTGACCGTTAGTTACCACTGTGGGGATTTTCGGTTTTTCAAGCGTAGGTTCTGGCAATTTAGGCGCTTCAATATCTGGCGTTTTAATATCGACCGTAGGTAACGCTGGCGTTGAAAAACAGCCTCTTAAGAAGAAAATAGCGAGTAGAAGTAATAATAAAGGTAACAGCCACCATAAAAAACGCCACCAAGGACGCTTAGTGTCAGTAATGATGATATTTTCTTGGGCTGGTGGAACCGCTGGTGATGTTGGTGCGATTGGCGCAACCGCTGGCTTTAAGCAAGCAACAGGATCAACTCTAAGTTGCTGATTGGCGCTGACAAACCCCCAAAAGGTAATAATCGGTTGTCCATCAACAATAAAAATATGGTTTTCGTCAGGAAATTGGATAGTTTTACTGAGCAGGGCGCCAAAAAGCTGGCTTTCTTTATTTCCAGCTCTTTGCTGTTCTTGTTCACTAAAGGCGATTAAATCATCTTGATTCTTTTTCAGTAGAGCATAAGCGGCAGTGCGCTCTTCTTCTGAAGCCGCAGACCAAGGAATAACAGAGCCGTCAATCGGTGAATACCAGTCAATACGCTCGCCTGTTTCATTGGGCTGAGGAATAGCAAGGCATTGAGAAATATGTGCCTTTCCTCTTAAACGTAGAGTTTCACGTAGTTGCAGTGCCGAGATATAAACAGCCTGTCCATTTTCTCCCATAGGGAGGTAATTTTCTAATTTACCACTTCGTAAGAATGCTTTATTCACGACGATCATTCCGCTAGGCAAGATTATCTATGGGTAAGTTGGCTTATCCGTAAATAGGCTTTAAGGCTAAAAATAAAGATATAAAATTGATATACATTTTATATTATCAGAAATTGGGTGTCTATCTAGCGGATTATTTAGGGTTGATTAACTGATTATTATTAAAGGTTTTTTTATTTTTCTTGAGTGAAAGAGGGAATATTAAGGTAACGATTATGATAATTAAATAATGATGTTACAGGTTGCGCTATATTTTCTTAAATATATGGATTAAATCACCGAGATATTGAGTTTTACATTAAAAAATAATGAAATAGAAGAAAAAAAAGACAAAATATAAAAGAATAAACTATTAATGATCATCTAACTGTTGTGATAATAATCACAAAATAGGTTTATTCTGAATAATGAGGAAATAAAAAAGGAAAAAAATACCTAATTAAGGAATGCTCTTAAATAGATAAGATATAGAGCTTGTGAACTTCAATATAATAATAAAATACACGTAATACGTGAAAAAAATTCACCCTCAATGTGAAACCAAAGAGGGTGAGTTAAATATTAGAAACAGTAATCAATCATTATTTACAGTTCTTTGGAATATAATCTTCAATCGCTTTTCGAGTCATTAAACTGACTTCATTCGCATTACGCGCCGTGAAGACTTTACCGCCAGTGGCATTTGCCACACAGTTACCTGCACCAGTACCTAAAATATCCACCACATTAATGACGGCGCGAGGGTGAGCGCGCTTTAAGGTTCTGGCTGCGGCACAAGGGTCTTGATCGCAAGACTCTAAACCGTCTGATAACAATACAATAATGGTGTCATGATTATTGCCTTTAATTAAATTACCTGCACGCTTGATAGACTCGGCTAATGGTGTGCCACTATCGGGCTCAATACGTTTAATGTAACTGAGTAATTTTGATCTCTCATTACCACCATAAGCAGGGCTTGATTTCACAACACCACAGTCAGATGCCACAACGGTGGTAATTTTCATATCTGACGGAATGTTATTAATGATTTTTATTGCTGCGTTTCTTGCGGTTGTGATCCGTCGAGGTTCGGCATCATAACCTGGGAAAAGTTGTCCAGTTGAAGCGATATAGTCTAAATCACTCTCCGTTAAATTCATGCTCAGCGCCATAGAACCAGAGGCATCAAAGATAAGGATCACTTGAGGTGCAAGTTCCGCTGGGCGATCTGCGGGGCACATTTGTTTAATTTTACTGGCTAAGCGATTTTCACAGGTTGTATTTGCGGCTTTCTCTGTCACACCCGCTTTTTTCAATTCATCTTGTACACAAGCTTCTAATGGAGTGAGTTTTTTCACTGGCACAGGCTTGGGCACTGGTGCAGGTTCTGGTACAGGCTCAGGAATAGGCTCAGGAATAGGTTCTGGAACGGGTTCAGGGATTGGCTCTGGCTCAGGAACAGGCTCTGGTTTTGGCGGTATGACAACGGCAGGTTTCTCTTCAACCACAGGAGGAACCGCTTTCGGATCAAAACAGCCTTTTAACCAAGACGCCAATAAAATTAAAAACAGCAAGAATAAGAAGAGTAATAGCCAACGTAACCAGCGATTACGTGTTTTGGCGGGTACATCGGCAAGCGCGGCACCCGCAGCTGCGGCACTTGCGCCTGCGGTGACTTGTGCAATAGGTGGCGGTAATGGTGTTGTGCGTGGCCACCATGTAATAACGGGTTGCCCATTAATAATATAGACACTTTCGCTATCAGGTAGCGTCGATGCTGTATCTAAAAGATGGCGCTCTTCATCCGTAATTCTATTTTGCGATGCTAATAGCGCCGTTTGCGTTTTAATATCGTTAAGGCGTTCATCTAAAATACGTCTTATTTCTTGCTGCTCTTGTCCTTGTAACGACGTTAAGGCGATAGGATTACCAGAAACAGGAGAATACCACTCAATCACGTCATCCGACTTTTTCTCTGGCGTCGCAAATAGAGAACGATACTTAGTCGGAAAGTGTTGAGTTAGCAATTGAAGTAATTGCTGTTGGTGCGTTAAGGCAAAATCGGCGCGGGTAATATCAGCCGTTAATCGTGAGATTCGATTCATATTTTAGAGAGCCTTATGTGACGGCTATATTCGGTTAAAGAAAGCAAATTAAGATAGCAATATTATTGACTATAACGGTTTTATAAAAAAGGTGAAATTAAAGCGTTCACTTTTTTAATATAAGACAAAATTAAATTTTATTTCTAAATCCGCTCAATTTATTTCTCTATTTTAACAGGGGGAAATAATTCATTTGCTTATTTATCTCCACTCCCATTAGGATGCGCATTTATGTTAAAGATAAAGATCGCAAATTGGCCGTTCTCTCTTATTGAGTACTGGTGAATATTGATATAGCACATAGAGCATCAAGGCGTTACAAGGTATGTTACCCACACTAAAAAATAGCCAAATCATTCGCTTTTAGGGGAATTCATTCCTCTTTTTACGTTGATATAACAGCAGGTTTCTGATGACAAATAAAATAAATAATAACCAATTACTTAATGATGTAACTCGCTACTGGAATATCAGAGCTGAAAGTTATAGTGAGTCTAATCAACAGGAATTGCTGAGCGAGAAACAACAGAAATGGCGTCATCTGTTATTGGGGCATATCAAAGAAGGTGAAACCTTAAAAGTGCTTGATATTGGTACGGGGCCTGGTTTTTTTGCCATTTTATTAGCGTTATCAGGCCATGATGTCACGGCAATTGATGCAACTGAGGGCATGTTGCTGGAAGCCAAACAAAATGCGCAAACGCATCAGGCAAATATTCAATTTATTCGCGGTGATGTACACCAACTGCCTTTTGCCAGTGAACAATTCGATTTAGTGGTGAGTCGCAACGTGACATGGAATTTAAAAGCGCCTCAAAAAGCGTATTCAGAGTGGTTTCGTGTATTAAAACTAGGTGGTAGTTTGATTAATTTTGATGCTAATTGGTATTTACATCTTTTTGATGAAAATTACTGGCAAGGTTTTGTGGCAGATAGAGAGCGTTCAATTGAAAAGCAAGTTGAAGATCACTACGTCAATACAGATACCAAAGAGATGGAACGAATTGCTCGCCAATTACCGTTAAGTCAAATTAAACGCCCTCAATGGGATATTAATACCCTGTTAGAAGTCGGTTTTAGTCGATATATGATAGATACTCGCATTGGTGATTTTGTGTGGAACGAAGAAGAAAAGATTAATTATGGCTCCACACCGATGTTTATGATCCACGCACAAAAACAAAGAATAGATAATTAAAGGAGAACAACGTGAAGCCCTTATTTTCAGTGTTCCCAACACTATTATTAACACTTGCATGTGCTTTTCCTGCGTTAGCAGATAAAAGTAATAATATGTTGGATTATGCCAGCACAAAAGACATTCGTGATATTAACCCGCATCTCTACTCTGGTGAGATGGCGGCTCAAAACATGGTATTTGAATCCCTTGTATTAAATACCGAAAAAGGTGTTGCACCTTATTTAGCGGAGCGTTGGGATATTTCTCCTGATGGAAAGAGCTACACCTTCTTTTTACGTCATGATGTGACTTTTAGCGATGGTGAACCTTTTAATGCTAAAGCAGTAAAATTAAATATTGAAGCTGTGCTAGACAACTATGAACGACATGCGTGGTTAGAGTTAGTTCGTCAGATTGATAGTGTTGAAATTGTTGATGAATTCACGGTTAAATTAAATCTAAAAAACCCTTACTACCCAACATTAACCGAATTAGGTTTAACTCGCCCATTCCGCTTTATTTCGCCAAATTCTTTTATTAATGGCAAAACAAAAATGGGTGTTGCGAACTATATTGGTACAGGGCCTTGGGTATTAACTGAGCATAAAAAAGATCAATATGCTGAGTTTAAAGTTAACCCAAATTATTGGGGAGAGAAGCCGGTATTAAATGGCGTAATGTGGCGAGTGATCCCCGATAGACAAACTATGTTACTTTCTCTACAAAAAGGGGATATTCAGCTTATTTTTGGTGCAGATGGCGACATGTTAGATATGGATTCATTTGAAGCTCTTATGGCGTCAGATAAATTCAAAACTGAAATGAGCGCACCGATCGCTTCTCGCGCAATTGTGCTCAATAGTAGTCGTGCAATGACATCCAGCCAAAAAGTCCGCCAAGCATTACAATATGCGGTTGATAAAGAAGGGATTGCACAAGGTATTTTAGCGGGTAGCGAAAAAATCGCTGATACTTTAATGGCGCGCAGTGTGCCTTACTGTGATTTTGATTCTCCAACTTATGCTTATCAACCAACAAAAGCGATTGAACTATTAGAAGCCGAAGGCTGGGTATTACCAAAAGGTAAAGCTATTCGTGAGAAACAAGGTGAGAAATTACAGCTATTGCTCTCTTATAATGTGAATAATGCCGTTGAGAAAGAGATAGCTGAACTTATTCAAGATGATTTTAAAAAGATTGGTGTCGGTTTAACGATTTTAGGTGAAGAGAAACAAGCCTATTTAGATAGACAAAAAAATGGTGATTTTGATTTACAATATTCACTGTCATGGGGAACGCCTTACGATCCCGCTTCTTTTGTTTCATCATTTAGAATACCAGCTCACGCAGATTATCAAGGGCAAAAAGGGTTGGCAAATAAAGTCCAATTGGATGCAATGATTGGCGAGTTATTAATTACACCTAATGAAGCGCGCCGTCAGGAACTCTATAAAAACTTGTTTACGTCATTAGCCGAGCAAGCGATCTATATTCCGTTAACCTATTCACGTACTAAGGCTATCCATCGTAGTGAATTAGAAAATGTGGGCTTTAATCCATCTCAATATGAAATACCGTTTGAAAAGATGCGCTTTAAGCCTTAATTAATGCATCAATGAGATTAACCAAAATAAGTGAGGCACGTAATATCAACGTGCTTCACTGATCAAATCTTATGCTACGTTATATATTCTGGAGAGTGCTGGCTATCTTCCCACTGGCACTGATCATTTCATTTATTGCCTTTATTCTGTTGGAATTAGCTCCGTCTGATCCTGCGGAAGTCGCGCTACGCGTCAATGAAATAGTCCCCACACCCGAAGCCATTGAAGGCATGCGCCATGAATTAGGGTTAGATAAGCCTTTTTTTACGCGTTACTTTTTGTGGTTAATGGCGGGTTTGCAACTCGATTTTGGTACCTCTTTTCTTACAAGAACCCCTGTTATTCAAGAGATGTTAAGGGCGTTACCTCCAACACTTTGGCTAGCTTCAACCGCGCTATTCTTTACGATTATTCTGACACTCCCTTTAGCATTATGGTGTGTGGCTAAACCTCAAAGTTTTACGGATAAATGCATCCGTTTCATTGTGTTTATTTTAACGGCTATTCCTAATTATTGGTTAGGATTGCTATTAATTTGGGGAGTCGCTGTTTATTTGGATTGGTTGCCTGTCAGCGGGATGCTATCGCCTCAGTCTGTTATTTTGCCTGCTCTGGCGCTCTCTTTAGGGTATATCGGCACTTATTTACGGTTATTACGCGGTGCGATGTTAAATCAATGGCATCAGCCTTATGTCTTTTATGCCAAAGCGCGTGGATTACCTGATAATCTTATTTTGCGTCGCCATATTTTACGTAATTCGCTGTATTCCAGTTTAACGGCTTTAGGGATGAGTATTCCAAAGCTTATTGCTGGTACGGTGGTGATTGAGAATATTTTTGCTTGGCCGGGAATAGGGCGACTATGTATCAGCGCTATATTTGGTCGTGATTATCCGATGATACAAGCTTATATTTTATTGATGTCACTGTTATTTCTCTTTTTTAATTTTCTGATGGACGTCATTCAAATGATGGCAGATCCACGGCTAAGGAGATAATGATGTGGCGGATTTTTTGGCAACGACTCGGAAAAGATAAAAGTGCGCAACTGTGTTTATTGGTGATTATGATTGTGGTTATTGCAGGAATATTCGCCCCTTGGTTAGCTCCGCATGATCCCACATTAACCTCAATACGTTTGAAATTTAAGCCTATAAGCTTTGATTACCCGCTGGGTACGGATAATTTAGGGCGCTGTATCTTTTCAAGGTTATTGTTTGGTGTAAGAACGACGGTATTTTATGCCTTATTAGCCATGAGTGTGACATTAATGATTGGTTGGTTAATGGGAATGTTAGCCGGATTTTTTCATGGTAAGACAGACACATTAATTATGCGATTATGTGATGTGGTTTTGTCATTCCCAGCAGAAATTATGATCTTAGCGTTAGTGGGAATAATGGGGCCGGGTATTGGTAATATCTTAATTGCCGTTATTTTAGTGAAATGGGCATGGTATGCCAGAATGATCAGAGGGGTTGTTCGCCAATATTCCCATCGTAATTACATTGCATATGCACAGGTGATTGGTGCACCTTCTAGTCATATTTTACGACGTCATTTATTGCCAGTAACGTTTGCTGAAACTATTGTCTTAGCATCAACGGATATTGGTAGTGTTGTTTTAATGATCTCGGCGCTCTCCTTTTTAGGGTTAGGTGTACAACCACCAACGCCAGAATGGGGAAATATGTTGAGTGAAGCAAAAAATGTCATGGTATTACACCCAGAGCAAATGTTACCCGCAGGCATTGCAATTACCCTTGTTGTTACTGCATTTAATTTTTGGGGTGATTTCTTACGTGATGTGTTTGATCCGGATAATCGTCAGTCAGTAGGAGAAAAGCATGAACAACTTACTGACGCTTGAGCACGTTTCTATTACTCATCAAGAAAGCGGAAAAAAACTGATTGATGATATCTCTTTCTCGATAAAGCAAGGGCGTACATTAGCGATTGTAGGCGAAAGTGGTAGTGGCAAGAGTTTGATTAGTAAAGCCATTATGGGATTACTACCTGAACAATTAGTCATGTCAGGGGAGATTTTCTTGAATGGAAAGAAAATCAGTCATGAGGCGCTTTCTCAACGTCGAGCTTTATTGGGGACATCTTTAGGTGTGATTGTGCAAAATGGCATGAGTGCCTTTGATCCTCTAATGAGAATAGGAAAGCAATTTTGCCAAACTTTAATCTACCATTTTTCCTATTCTAAAAAGCAAGCCGTAGAAGAAACTGAGTTGGCATTATCTCATGTATTTCCTCATCAATTTCAATCTATTATGCAAGCATTTCCTCATCAATTAAGTGGTGGACAATTACAACGTGTGATGATTGCGATTGCACTTGCCTTATCACCAAAATTATTAATTGCAGATGAACCGACAACGGCGCTTGATGCACCTCTTCGCCAAGATATTTTAAAACTACTCCAGCATGTCGTCACAACTTATCATTCAACACTGATTTTTATTTCTCATGACTTAGGGATAGTCAATGAAATTGCTGACGATATATTAGTTATGCAAAAAGGAAAAATGGTTGAATGTGGTGAGAAAATAACCGTTTTATCGCATCCAACACAAGAATATACGCGTTATTTAATTAATGCACGCCGACAGCTTTCATTACGTTTCGAACAATTGATTAATAAAAAATAGATTAATATTATCCAAATAAAAGAGGGTTTATGTTATTAAGCGTTGAGAATATTAGTAAGTACTATACTCAAAAAAATAACACACTATTTGGTGAAAAAGTGAAGGTTATCGACTCACTCTCTTTTAATATTAATTCGAGTGAAGCTTTTGGTTTAGTGGGTGAAAGTGGCAGTGGTAAAAGTACGTTAGCGCGTTTAATTTGTGGATTAGAGTTACCTGATAGTGGTGCCATCTTTTTAAATAATAAGCCCGTTACAAAACGACTTCATCGCCAAGGTATAATTAGTATCGTTTTTCAAGATTATATGACGTCTGTTAATCCAACATTAACGGTAGGCGAAATTATTGCTGAGCCGATTAAAATCATTAATCCAAGTATTAGCACTCAAGCACTGAAAACACTTATTTTTGCTTTTTTAGATAAAGTAGAATTATCTAAAAGCTGCTATACACGTTATATATTTGAACTTTCTGGAGGGCAGGCTCAACGGGTATGTTTATGTCGTGCATTAGCATCTTATCCAAAACTTATTGTATTAGATGAAGCGCTTAGCTCTTTAGATATTCCCACTCAAGTTCAAATATTAGATTTATTAAAACAGTTAAAAGAAGAATTTACACTCTCTTATCTTTTTATTAGTCATGATATTCAAACAGTGGCTTATTTCTGCGATAAAGTGATGTTCTTTTTACAAGGTAAAAATATTGAATTGTGTGAGATAAATAACCTAGGTAAAGTCACGCAGGATTATTCAAAAAAATTAATTCAATCCGTTATTTAATCAATAAATAGTAATAAAAGACAGCAGTAAAATACTGCTGTCTTTTATTGGCAAAAATTAAAGATTATTCATTAAATGTTCTTGAACCGCTTTTGCATCGTTTGCAGCATTGAAATCAATACCAAAATTCAGCGTGCCTTCTTTGAGCTCAATACTACGTGGTGTTGCTTTAGAGCAGGTAATATTCTGTATTTTTTCTTTTACCGTTTCTTGTGCTATTTTTGAGCTCTCACAAGTATTAATTACGCCTTTTAATCCTTCGCTACAATAACTATCAATACCTGTTGTTTTTAAATCATCAGCAGTAAATGCAGACCAATCAAACATGACTTTTATATTGGCATCACAGCTTTTATTTAAATCAACAATACGAGATTGAATATTCTCCTCGAATTTTTGTTGTAATTCTTTTTCAGCTAATGTCGCTGCAAAGGTAGAAGAGGAAATAAGCAGTAGAGAAAGACTAATAGCAATATTTTTCAACATAATTAAATGCTCCAAAAAAGAATATATAAATTTAAATTAACTTATTAAAAGTAAAGTAATAGAGCGTTATAGCAATAGGAATATTATTGTTTTTATTTATTTTATTATTTTTTGAATAATATCTCTTATTATTAGAGAGATATCTTTTTATAAAAGGGTATTTATTGTCGAAATATTGCTATTTTTATAAGTGTTTTTACTTATCTTATTAATTAAATGTTCGTTAGCTTCATAACGAACATAATCGATTCAGTATGTCATCTAAATAACGCATAAAGCCAAATAAATAAATTATCAATAAAATCATGATATTAAATTATCTATGTAGATCTGCATCACAAACTAATCTTATTGTGATTGTTTTTTCAGCATGCTCGAATTAACTTGCTAACTCGAAGTAGCAAAAATTAGCATAGCGTTAGCAAATGATGAGGGTTCGCATGGAACAACAATATTTTATTGGCGTTGATGTTGGCTCAGCCAGTGTCCGTGCAGCGGTATTTGATAGCAATGGAAAGCGTTTGGGCTTTTCTGTCCGCCCTATTGCTCAATTCCGCCCAAAAACGGATTTCGTTGAGCAATCGTCTACCGATATTTGGCAGCAGGTTTGCACGACTGTAAAAGAGTCGGTGGCGTTATCAGCTATTGATCCTATCCATGTGAAATCTATTGGCTTTGATGCCACTTGTTCTTTAGTTGCTGTGGATAAGGATGGCAAAGGGCTTTCTGTTTCACCGAGCGGCAAAGCGGAACAAGATATCATCATGTGGATGGATCACCGTGCTGTACAAGAAACGGTTACCATCAATCTGACCAATGATCCTTCACTGCGATATGTCGGTGGTGAAGTGAGTATTGAAATGGAGTTGCCAAAAATTCTCTGGTTAAAAAATCATTATCCAGAGCGTTATCAAAACGTATGGCGATTCTTTGATTTAGCTGACTTTTTAGTTTGGAAAGCAACATCAGGGGATGTAGCAAGTACCTGTACATTAACCTGTAAATGGAACTATTTAGCACATCAGGGACAATTTAGTGAGAGCTTGTTAGCCGATGTAGGTTTGGATGAATTATTAGAAAAAGTACCACAAACCATCCTTGCGTTAGGTGAACAAGCGGGTTGTTTAGATGAGTCAGTTGCCAATGCGTTTGGCTTGCACACGGGTGTCATTGTTGCTTCAGGCATTATTGACGCACATGCGGGTGGGTTGGCATTAACGGCATCACAACCTGAAGGTAGTTTGGCAATTATCAGTGGTACGTCTAACTGCCATATGATCGTAAGTCAATATCCCATTATGGTACCTGGTGTTTGGGGACCTTACTTTGGCGCGATGTTACCAGACTTATGGCTAAATGAAGGCGGTCAAAGTGCTGCTGGTGCGTTAGTCGAGTGGTCTATTCGTCGTCATGAGTCATGGGCTGAATTAGAACAAGAAGCGAATGAAAAAGGGGTGAATTACTACGCCTTATTAAATGAAGCTGTCGCTGAATTGGAAGAAACAGAACAATATCCAACCGCACAGTTTCATGTTTTAGCTGATCACCATGGTAATCGCTCTCCACGCGCTAATCCTGCCGCAAAAGGTATGGTAAGCGGATTAACGTTGGAAAGTGGTCGTGTTGCATTGGCTCGTTATTATCTTGCAACACTGCAATCTATTGCTTATGGCACACGTCATATTATCGACACACTTGAAGATGCTGGACATCAAATTAATCGCATCGTGATGTGTGGTGGTGCAACGAAAAATCCATTGTGGCTACGCGAATATGCTAATGCGACAGGCCGTGAAATTCATTTAGCGCAAGAAGAAGATGCAGTGAATTTAGGGGCTGCATTATTAGGTGCCGTAGCGTGTAAAGCCTTTGATGATTTCTCTAAAGCTGCCAGCGCAATGGTACGAGAAGGTGGCATTATCGCACCAGATAGCGACACGTTTGCCTTCCATCAGGCCAAATATCAAGTTTATTTGCAGATGTATCAAGATCAGCAGCGTTATAACGAAATGATGTCAGATTGTTGACCACTAATTTTTCCGATTATGAACCGAGTTTACCTTACCAGGGATACCTTATGTTGAACTTAAATCTACCAAAATTACCAACGACCATTACAGCAGGTTCTAAAGAGATCCTGATGGTCACCAACGCAGACTTACGTGAGCCTGCAAACGTAACTTGCTGGCCTGTACAGAAAAAATTTGAAGATAAACTGGCTACAGCATTAGAAGCTCAAGGTTACAAAATGAAGCGTGCTCATGAGATTAATGAAGCTCGCGGTCATGGTTTTATCAGCAGTCAGCGTGAAGGTTGCGATATGTTTGCTGCAATCGATCCTGATGCACCAGTGATTGTGTTATTAACCGCATGGCAATATTCACACCATATTGCCTCTTCTTTAGCACACCATCGTGGCCCTATTTTACTGCTGGCTAACTTTGATGGTACATGGCCGGGTCTGGTGGGCATGTTGTGTTTAGCGGGTACGATGACCAGTTTAGGTAAAAATTATTCACGTTTATGGTCAGAAGAGTTTGATGATGAATTCTTTGTAGATGGTTTAGCTACTTGGTTAAAATATGGCTATGTAAATCATAAGCTTAACTATCTTACAGATATTGCGCCAACACACAGGGTAATGGCGACAGAAGCCGGCGAAGTAGGTCGCAAAGTCGGCGAATACATAATTAAAAATAAAGAAATAATCGGTTTGTTCGATACATTCTGTATGGGAATGATTAACGGGGTCTTCCCACAACAGGCAATGATCAATATTGGTATGCCAATTGAATCCCTTTCTCAGTCTGCGTTACTGGTCGAAATGGCAAAAGTACCGACAGAATTAAGAGAGGCATGTTTACAGTGGTACGAAGATAACGGGATGACGTTTATGTTTGGTCAAGATGACAAAACTGAACTCACTCGTGAACAAGTGATGGAGCAGTGCGCCATGATGATTGCAATGGCGCGTTTCGTAAAATGTTTTGGTTTAACGGCGGTGGGTGTGCAATATCAGCAGGGCTTAAAAGATTGTTGCCCTGCATCTGACTTTGCTGAAGGTGCGATTGGTTCGACCGCGCGTTTCCCATTACCAGATGAAAACGGCGAGATTATCTGCCCTAACACGCCAATTCCTTGTATCAACGAAGTGGATATGGGTACGGCTATTCCTCAAACGATGTTATGGCGTTTATTAACATCATTAGGATTACCGGCTGAAACTACACTACATGATATTCGTTGGGGTAGTGAGTATGAAGGAACATTCTACTGGGATATGGAAATTTCAGGCTCTGTTCCTTTTGAACACCTCAAAGGTGGCCTAAAAGGTGCAACAGGTTATCGCCAGCCTCCGATGTTCTTCCCTAAAGGGGGTTCAACTATCGCGGGTCAAGGCAAGGCAGGACGCTTGTTATGGAGTCGTGCACACTATGAAGGTACTGATGTGATTATGCATATCGGTACAGGTGTGGCGGTAGAATTACCTGAAGCAGAATTTGAACGTCGCCGTAGAGCAACTAACTACGAATGGCCATTACTGAACTGTACGTTAGATGGCGTAACTCGTGATGACCTTATGGCGGGACATCAAAGTAACCACATTACTGTGGCTTATGTTGATGAAGATAAATTGGCGTTTGTGCTAAAAGCATTCGTTGCTCAAGCACTGACTCAAGGTATCCAAGTGAAAGTGGCAGGCGATGCCATTAACTTACTGTAAGGAATTGATGATGAGTCAGCAAAAATACGTCGGTGTTTGGCCTGTTATGCTAACCCCTTTTGATGCCAAAGGGGAGATTGATTGGGCGTCATTAGAGCGCCTTGTAGACTGGTATATCGATTCTGGTGTACATGGACTATTTGCCGCCTGCCAATCAAGCGAAATGTTTTATTTAAGTGATGAGGAAACTCAAGCAATTACCCGTTTTATCGTTGAAAAAGCAGATGGAAGAGTACCTGTAGTTGCTTCTGGTCATACTGCAACCGCATTAAGTCAGCAAAAAGAACAATTGCAGGCAATGGCGAGTACTGGCGTCGATGGCGTCATTATGATCAGTAATCGCTTGGCTCTTGTCGGGGAGTCAGATGATAAAGCGATGGAAACACTGCAAGTCTTAACCAATGTGGTGCCAAAAGAGATTGATTTGGGTATCTATGAATGCCCTTATCCTTACAAGCGCTTGTTATCTGAAGAGATTGTAGAGTGGTGTGCACAAAGTAATCGCTTTACCTTTATCAAAGATACGTGCTGTTCTCTTCCGATGATAGAACGTCGTTTGGCATTATCAAAAGGAACTCGTTTGCATCTTGCAAACGCTAACAGTCAAACGCTATTAGCTTCATTCCAAGCTGGATGTCAGGCATATAGCGGTGTTATGGCAAACTTCCATCCAGAGCTTTATGTTTGGCTTTATGAGAATTGGAAAGATAAACCAGAGCAGGCTGCGGTGTTAGCTGATTATTTATCAACAGCAGCGATGACCGAAACACTGGATTATCCAGCATGCGCTAAATATCATCAGCGCCTGATTGGTAACTTCAGCACACTGGTCTGCCGTTCCCGTAACAGTAGTCAGTTTGAAAACTCATTTTTCCCTTCTGCCGTCAATAGCATGACTGCATTGGGTGAAAATATGAAGAAGTGGCTTTCGTTAGATTAATTTAGGACACAGGAGTAGGAATATGCCTTTCGTGATGAAGGAAACCCAGTTTGTGCTTGATAATGCACATTCACTTTTTAATCACTGCCATGCTTCAACGATTGTGCGTGTGCCTAACTCTGAGCGTTTATTAACCGCTTTTTTCGCTGGTGATAAAGAAGGTAGCGGTAATACCGCTATCTGGCTAGTGATGAAAGAGGGTGATCATTGGCAACATGCTCAGCCTGTTGTTAAAAATCCGGGTGTTGCGCACTGGAATCCAGTTTTACATGTTGACCCATCAACAGGTAATATCTGGCTGTTTTATAAAACGGGTCCCGATGTACATAGTTGGACGACCCAATACGTTATCTCGAAGGATGGCGGAAATAGCTGGAGTTTACCGAGTGAATTGGTTTCTGGTGATGTAGCACCTAGAGGTCCTGTGAAAAATAAAGTGTTAGTGATGTCGAATGGCGAGTGGTTGGCACCAGGATCGGTTGAGGATGACCAATTCTGGGATGCGTTTGTCGATATTTCGAGTGACAACGGTCAACACTGGTTGCGAGTAGATATTCCAATTGAACATCATAAAGGTGAACAGACGGAACATGAAATCTGGCAAGGTTTAAAGGACGATGCCTTATGGGAGACTGATCTACAACGCGTTTTTCAATGGGATGGCGTGATACAGCCAACACTATGGGAATCCCAGCTTGGGCATGTGCATGCCATGATGCGGAGTACGCGCGGTACGATTTATCGTAGCGATTCAACGGATTATGGGCGCAGTTGGTGTCCAGCTTATGCAACAATATTACCAAATAATAATAGCGGCATTGATGTCGTCTCCTTCGCAGATGGTCAACTGGCATTGGTGTATAACCCGAATTCAGGTAACTGGAGTCGTCGTTATCCCATCTCTGTCAGTCTTTCATCCGATAATGGCAGTACTTGGTCTGAACCATTCGATTTACTCGATGGGGAAGGCGAATTTTCATATCCGGCTATTATTGCTGAAAACAATACCCTACACGTGACCTTTACTTGGAACCGAAAAAACATTGTTTATCAGCAGTTAATGGCTACTCAATAAAAATGTGGAGAAAGGGTTTTATGAAAAAGAGTCTACTCGCAGCGTTGGCGATTACGATGACACTGGGCATGGGGAACGCAGTTGCCCAACAGTTAACGTATCCTACAAAAAATATTGATGTTGTCATCCCGAAAAATCCAGGCGGTGGTACTGATACTTCTGCACGTACTATCATTGAATTTGCAAAAGATGTGATGCCGGCTGGACGTATTTTCGTTCCTGTGAATAAGCCTGCGGGTAATGGTTTAACGGGTCTGATTGAAGTTGCTAATGCGCGTCCAGATGGCACGAAATTAGTAATGACAACCGTTGAACTTGCGATGTTCCCACACCAAGGAAAATCACCAGTTACTTATAAAGACTTCACCCCAATCGCAACAACTATCGCTGATCCAGTGGTGCTAGTTGTTAATGCAGAATCACCTTACACCACGTTACAAGAGTTTATCGATGGCGCGAAAGCGAACCCAGGTAAACTGAAAGTGGGTAACTCAGGGATGGGTGCTATTTATCACTTAGCGGGTGTTAATATCGAACGTACCACGGGGGCTAAATTTAACCATATCCCTTATAACGAAGGTACAGGCCCTTCAATCGCTGCTTTAGTGGGTAACCACCTTGATGGCGTATTAACAACGCCGGGTGCAGTTAAATCTCAAGTTGATGCTGGTATTCTACGTGTTCTTGGTGTAATGGATGAGCGTCGCTTCCCATTATTCCCAGCCGTACCTACTTTCAAAGAAGCATTGAAATTAGACACTAACGTGAAAATGCGTGCTTGGGCTGTATTAGCAACAACAGCTAATGTCCCTGATAACGTGAAGAAAGAGTTAGTCGGTGCATTCTCTGAAGTGGTTCAAAAACCTGAATATCAAGAAGCACTGAAAAAACAAGGTATTATGCCTGTTTACATCACAGGTGACGATGCTTACCAAATGATGAAAGAAGACCACGAAATGTATGCTGAGTTAATTTCAGCAACTCTGAAAAAATAACCTTTCTATGATAAACCACCCTATCCGCAAGCTGGATAGGGTCGGGGAGATCCCGACATGACTAAAATCAATACAATCATCGGTGCGATTTCAGTAGCTTTTGGGCTACTTATTATCTATCTCTCCCGTGATATGAGTATGTTTGATGAATATGGTGTACCAGGAGAGCGCTTCTGGCCTTATGGTTTAGCCATCTTATTTGTTTTACTGGGGATTTTTCAATGGATAGGTGTGATTGTGCAAAAAGTAAAACACGTTCACCAATCTGTTGACTTAAGTTCGACTGCGGTTAAGCGTGCTTATGGCTTAGGCATTTTTATGCTGCTATATGCAACTGGCTTGTATTTTTTTGGTTTTATTATTCCGTCATTGCTTCTTATCCCAATCATTATGTGGTTGATGAATGAAAGAAAGCCTATTGCGCTGGTTATTATTCCAGTCGTAATGGTTGCCGCCGTTTATGTCTTCTTTGACATTATCTTTAATTCACCTCTGCCAACCTCCGTCTTTTTTGAGTAAGCGGTAAAGGAGCTTTGAGATGGAAATACTAGACGCTTTAATGGCCGTTTTCAGTCTGGAAACGATAACGATGATCCTGTTGGGGGTATTCGCGGGTATTATTATCGGCGCATTACCAGGCCTAACAGTGAATATGGGGATTGCATTGCTTCTCCCATTAACTTACTCCTTCCAAGGAATGACAGGGATCTTATTATTATTGGGGATGTATTGTGGTGCCGTATATGGTGGCTCAATTACCGCAATACTAATAAGTACACCAGGAACACCCGCTTCTGCTGCTACGGTATTGGATGGTTATCCAATGGCGAAAAAAGGTGAAGCAGGAAGAGCACTGGGTTTATCTACGATGGGCTCTATGTTTGGGGGGATCTTTAGTACGATTGCCCTGATTGTTATTGCGCCTCAATTGGCAAAAGTAGCGACGGGTTTCTCTGCTGCTGAGTATTTTGCACTCGCTGTATTTGGCATAAGTATTATTACCAGTGTATCATCGCAATCGATTGTGAAAGGATTAATGGGCGGGGCAATTGGTTTAGCAATCGCAACCATTGGACTTGATCCGATGACATCAGGACCTCGTTTTACCTTTGATACTGTGTATTTAATGGGTGGTGTTTCATTTATTCCTATCCTGGTTGGCCTGTTTGCTTTCTCTCAAGGACTTATTAGCTTCGAAGAAGAGTACCGTGAGCGTAAGCAGAAGAAAAACGAAAAAATTAATGCACGTATTCACCGTGTATTACCAACGTGGGCAGATTTTAAACGCGTATTACCAACATATTTACGCTCTTCTGCTATTGGTACAACGATTGGAGCTATTCCGGGTACGGGTGGAGATATCTCATCATTTATCTCTTATAACGAAGCAAAACGTTGGTCTAAACACCCTGAAGAGTTTGGTCATGGTTCACCAGAAGGTGTGTCTGCACCAGAAGCCGGTGCAAACTCAGTGACAGGCGGAACCATGGTGCCTTTAATGACCTTAGGTATTCCAGGTGATGGTGCAACTGCTATTATCATGGGTGCATTTATGGTTCAAGGATTGGCATTAGGGCCTCAGCTCTTTACTGACAATCCAGTTGAAGTTAACAGTATCTTTATTGGTTTGATGATGGCGAATATTTTCCTCGGTATCTTAGGTTTCTTATGTATGAAACTCTTCGTTCGAGTGATGGATGTTCCGCGTCGCGTATTAGTACCAATTATCTTTGTATTATGTAGTGTAGGTGCTTATTCTGTGAACCATAGCATCATCGATGTGTTTGTGATGATGGGGGCAGGGTTACTCGCTTACATTATGATTAAGCTTGATTTCTCCATGTCTCCTGTGGTTATCGGGATTATCTTAGGGCCGATGGCAGAATCAAACTTACGCCGTGCTTTAATGATGTCTCAGGGTGATTTATCTATCCTGTATACACGCCCAATTACAGCGACATTCTTAGGTATTGCGATACTGACGTTGATCCTACCCATTATTGGACCTTCGTTAAAAGCGATGTGGAAGAAATACCGAGCTAAGCCTGCTCAATAAAGGTTAATCAGCCCTCATCATTAAGATGAGGGCTATATCAATGATGGAATATTAATGGCAAAAACAGTTGAACAGATTGCAAATGACCTGAATTTGTCTATTACCACAGTCAGATTGGTATTAAATGGCAAAGGTGATCAATACCGGATCAGTGCAAAAACGCAAAAGAAGATAGCAGACTATGTTGAGGTGTTTGGTTATACCGTCAATCATGCGGCTAGAAGCTTAAAGCTTAATAAAACAGATACCTACGGATTGGTTATTCCTCGTCTTTCTAACCCATTCTTTGCCGCTTTAGCCGAAAAATTAGAGATGCATTGTCACCAAATTGGTTGTCAGCTAACGATTAGCTGTACTTATGGTGATATCAAAAATGAAAATAAGCTCGTTAAATCAATGGACGAGCGCAATGTTGATGGCATTTTTATTGTTTCGTCTAGCCGCAAAAATCAGCTACATCATGTTAAGCATCGTCAAAAACCATTGGTTTTTTTAGATAGAGATTTCTCTGTTAGTGAAGCTATTTGTGTCGCTTCAGATAACTGTGACAGTGGCGCTCAGCTGACAAGAGCGATGATAAAGCAAGATGCGCCAATCCACTTTTTTGCGGGTGATGCATTATTACCAACTATTGCCGCTCGTTTGCGCGGTTATGTGCAAGCCATAAAAGGGCATTATGGTGATGATAACCGCGTCACTGTCTCTTATGCTGAACATAATACGACCAAAGATGGTGAGCGGATGATGAAACAGTATTTGGAACAACATCAGCAAATACCTTCTCATTTTATTGCTTCATCGTTGCCTATTCTTGAAGGTTTATTGAGTGTTATCCGTCAACGTGAAGGGAGTATCCCTGCTCATCTTCATATTGGTACATTCGATGATCATGTGATGCTCAGCTTTTTACCGAATAATGTGTGGTCCATGAAGCAGGACGAAGCGTTATTGGTAGAAAAAGCCTTTGAAATCATGACGGCAAAAATTTCAGGCACTGTTGTGAAAGCGCCTGCACTTATCAAAACACAGCTTATTGAACGTCTCATTCCAGCCTAATGAGTCAATTAGCAAACTTATTCGCCTCACTTTGTGAGTAGATTAAGCTTTCTATTCGCCTCACTTTGTGAGTAGAATAGAGTTTGTATTTGACTCATGGGGTGATTTATGTGGATTTGGCAACATTCAAACTGGACTCATTTCAGATTTAAAAGCAATACAATCATACCTTTGCTTATTGATACCCGTTTTATTCAAGGGATGCTTTATGGGCAAAGCCAAATGTTGCCTGAAAATAGCACTTCAGCATTAGATTCTATTTTGGCGAATATTATTTATTCGAGTGATATTGAAGGTGAAAAGTTAAATGCTTTTTCTGTTCGCTCTTCATTAGCAACTCGATTAGGCATTGTAGAGGAAAAAACATATCCTACTGATGAAAAATCAGAAGGTTTTGTTCAAGCGGCATTAGATGCGATTAATAATTTAGATGAGCCATTAACGCATGAGCGGTTATTTCAGTGGCATAACCTCTTATTTCCTCAGGGACACTCTATTTTAAATCCGATTACTTCAGGGCAATATCGAACAGGTATTGTGCAGGTTGTTTCGGGTAAAAGAATTGATAAGCCCATTGTTCATTTTGAAGCACCACCACCAAAATCAATAGAAACAGAAATGGCTTTATTTTTAGACTGGTTTAATGAAACGAGAACTCATTATGAACCTGATTTAATTATTCGAGCGGCTATTGCACATCTTTGGTTTTTAACTATTCATCCATTTGAAGATGGAAATGGTCGGATAGGCAGATTAATTATGGATTTAGCATTGGCTCAAGCTGAGAATAAAACAGTAAGGCTATATGCAATGTCAAAAACGATTAATGAGCATCGCCAAGAATATTATGACGTCATCGAAAATATGCAAAAAGGTGATGGCGATATTACATTATGGCTTCAATGGTTTTTACAAATGCTTCAATTATCGATTTTGGATGCGACCCATGAAATTGATAATACAGTAAGGGCAACAAAATATTGGCAAACTCACGATCAAGCGTTGTTATCATCAGAGCAATCAAAAGTGATTAATAGAATGCTTGGTGGGGATTTTGTTGATGGAATTAATAATAGCCAATATAAAAGTGTAGCAAAAGTCAGCCGAGCCAGTGCGACAAGGCATTTAGCATTTCTGGTTGAACACGGCTTTTTAGCGGATAGCGGTGCTGGTGGACGGAGTGTGAGATATATTTTGCAAGACTAGGTTTGTTATTATTAAACCACAATCGCGACATGAGTCTGTTTGTTTTACTGTTATTCTTTTTTTTATTTTTGTGAACGCGCGTTACTCTATTTATAGAGTCTTAACAAAAATAGGGGCTCTTGATTATCTGTGATCAGAGGCTCATAATTTAAGCGTATAGTTCCATTTTATTAATATAAAAGGATATTAAAGAAAGATGAACGATGATGTTGACCGATGTCCTGAGTGCGAAGTAAGGGCATATTATACGGATGATTTTGTTCGTGTTTACCAAGCCTATTCTAATACTATTGCTCAGAGCGCAGTCGCAAACGGAACTTTTGTTTCGCCCCCTTTTAGTATGACCCGCATGACGTGGGTAAAACCTTCCTTTCTTTGGATGATGTACCGTTCTGGCTGGGGACGCAAAGATGCTAATCAAGCGTCTATTCTTGCGGTTGATATTACACATGAAGGTTTTCAAGAGATGCTGACACAAGGTGTTGTGAGTCATTTTGATCCAGACCGTTACGCCAGTGCAGACGCGTGGAAAGAGGCATCAGAAACCAGTAATATCCGCATTCAGTGGGATCCTGAACGTGATATTTATCTTAATCGACTCAGCTATCGCACCATTCAAATTGGCTTGCGTAATCAAGCTGTTGAAAAATACTGCAAAGAGTGGATTGTGAATATTACAGATATTACCGATAAGGTACGTAAAATAGATACTTGTATTGCTAATGGTGATTTAGACACCGCATACAGCCTATTACCCTTAGAAAAACCTTATCACTTTGGTGAGTAATTCATCAAAATGTCACCCCGCTTAATTGGCGGGGTAATTGTGTTATAGGATCATGCTGTGATAAGTTCAGGGCGAACACCCAGCGTATGGCAAATAGCATACGTTAATTCTGAACGATTAAGTGTATAAAAGTGAAAATCTTTGACTCCTTCACGGCTTAAAATCTTCACCATATCAATGGCAATAGAAGCGCCTACTAGACTACGGGTTTCAGGATCGTTATCTAACCCATCAAACATTTTATGCATCCAACCCGGAATTTTCACATTGGTTAAACCCGCAAAGCGTTTTAGCTGTTTAAAATTAGTGACAGGTAAAATTCCTGGCACAATTTCAACATCAATACCTGTTGAAACGCAGCGGTCACGAAAACGTAAATAGCTTTCGACATCAAAGAAAAATTGGGTGATCGCACGGTTGGCTCCGGCATCGACTTTTCTTTTTAAATTGATTAAATCTGCTTGCGCACTTTTGGCTTCAGGGTGCACTTCAGGATAAGCCGCCACAGAAATATCAAAATCGCCCACCCCTTTAAGTAAATGCACTAAATCGGTGGCGTACATATCAGGTTTTTGAGTGTTATCAGGTAAATCGCCCCGTAATGCCACAATGTGGCGAATACCACTTTGCCAATAATCTTGTGCGATATGCTGTAACTCTTCACGGCTGGCATCAATACAGGTCAAATGAGGAGCCGCTTCTAGTCCTGTACGTTCTTTAATGCCTTTAATAATGGAGTGTGTTCTATCACGTTCACCTGAATTTGCGCCATAAGTGACAGAGACAAAGCTCGGTTTTAAGGTATTTAAGCGCGCAAGAGATTGCCAAAGGGTGTTTTCCATCTCCTCAGTTTGAGGTGGAAAAAATTCAAAGGAAACTTGGATCTGGCCATCAAGTTCAGCAAGATTTTGGTTTAGCGCTTCATGTTGGCTTGCGTGATAAAAGCTCATACCTGTACCTCATCAATCGTGTCACTGTGTTGTTATTTTTATTAAGTATCACTACTTATTTGCCCATCTAACCATTTAGACGTCTAGATGTAGATTCTCTTAATTAGGTTATTTAGTCAACAACTATTCACCCTATTTTTGATGAGGATAATTCAGTCACAATAAGAGAAAAATTCATGTTGTAAGACGTATTTGTGAGAAAAGTGAGTGTATCACCTGATAAGTTGGGTGATTTTTCTTCTACAATAAAACGAACTAACTGATTGATGGGAGGCGAAATGATCACTTGTAAACGTGTTTATGGTGATAAAGACGGAATGCATGAAGGTTATCGCGTATTAGTCGATAGGCTGTGGCCGAGAGGTGTGAAAAAGACCGATTTTCATTATGACGAGTGGAATAAAGGCGTTGCGCCTTCGACCGAATTACGAAAATGGTTTCATGGAGGCGGCGGTGATTTTGCTGAATTCACACAACGTTATCTCCAAGAATTAATGGCGGCACCAGAACATTGGCAATCGCTTGTTGCGATAGCAAAAGAGAAGCCTTTGGTATTACTTTATTCAGGAAAAGATGAGCAACAAAACAATGCTACTGTGTTAAAAGCCTTTCTAGAAAAACAGCTTAAATAGTGGTTAATTTAGGGTATTTCGATGATTTTGATATGAAAAAAGCAAAAAAAGTGGCGCGGTATTAGGCGCCACAAAAATTGCTAATAAAAACATCGAACAGAGTCAGAGAATAGTATGACTACTCTTATGAATTTTGAGTATTTGCTGCTAACCATTGGGTAATACGTTGTTTTTGTTCGTCATTTAGCCACATGCCGAGTTTAGTACGACGCCAAATTGCATCATCAACTTCGATAACCCACTCATGTTTCACTAAATAACGTAATTCTGCTTCATACAGGTTATGACCGAAGTTTTCGCCCATACCCGCTAAATCAGTAATGCCTTCGAGCAGTAATTCGGTATTGCTACCATAAGTACGTGCAAAACGCAGTGCCAGTGCTTCTGGTAACCAAGGGTGACGTTGGCGAATTAAACGTGAATAACCATCACGATCACAGCCTTCTAAATTACCGCCCGGTAATTGACCATTTTTAGTCCATGCTTTACCCATATTAGGGAAATAAGCAATGAGTTTATCAACGGCGTGTTCACCCAATTTACGATAAGTGGTTAATTTACCGCCAAATACCGATAGCAGAGGAGTTTGGCCATTATCATCGTGAACATCTAAGGTATAGTCACGCGTGATCGCTTGTGGTGAATCAGATTCATCATCACATAATGGACGCACACCAGAGTAATCCCAAACAACGTCTTCTTTGGTCAGTTGTTTCTTGAAGTGATCATTGTAGACTTTCAGTAAGTACTGAACTTCATTGTCATCAATCGCTACGTCTTTAGGATCGCCTTTATATTCAACATCCGTAGTACCGATGATGGAGAACTCATCCATCCAAGGAATAACGAAGACAATACGATTATCTTCATTTTGTAAGATGTACGCTTGTGGTTCGTTATGTGCACGAGGAATAACAATATGGCTACCTTTAATTAAACGGATACCATAAGGTGATTTCAGTTTTAAGCCTTCATCAAACAGTGTTTTAACCCAAGGGCCAGCTGCGTTGACAAGTGCTTTTGCTTGATAGAGCGAGGTTTCACCAGTGCGTAAATCCTGTGCTTCTACCATCCATAAATTATTTTCACGCCAAGCACGAGTGACTTTAGTTCGTGTGCGTACTTCACCGCCACGACGAACGATTTCTTGTGCGTTGAGTACCACTAAACGTGCATCATCAACCCAACAGTCTGAATATTCAAAACCGCGTGTTAATTCAGGTTTTAAAACAGAGTTTGCGCCGAATTTAATGCCTTTACTGCTTGGTAAGCTCACGCGTTTTCCTAAATGATCATAAAGGAATAAACCAATGCGGATCATCCAAGCTGGACGTAAATGGGGTTGGTGTGGCAGACGAAAGCGCATTGGAAATGCGATATGTGGCGCTAAGCGTAATAATACTTCACGCTCTGCCAGTGCTTCGCTCACTAAGCGAAACTCGTAGTGTTCGAGATAACGTAAACCACCATGAATAAGTTTAGAGCTTGCGGAAGATGTCGCACTTGCTAAGTCTTGAGCTTCCAGCATAAGTACTGAAAGGCCTCGGCCAGCTGCATCCGCCGCAATTCCAGCGCCGTTTATTCCGCCGCCGATGACAATCAAGTCTTGAGTTTTCATAACATCCTCCTACGAATGCGCGAAACAATTCTTTAATGTTCGTTTTCGCTCATAATTGTAATGAAGTTTGATGAAAATGCCAACTATATAACTGATAAAAAACATAACCGCGTGATATGGATAACAATTTATTATCATATCCACATAAACTGTGTGTTTATTAGAAATAAACAACATTGTTAATGTGTTAACAAAAAAGAGAGAAAATAGAATAAGTTAATCAGGTTTTTATTGAGAATAGACGAAAAAAAAGTACCTCGAGAGGTACTTTTTAGGAGAATTGCTAAATTAACATAATTCGAGTTGAACGTTGTGCTGCTCAACAATTTTTTGGATCCCCGCTGGTGGTTCTTGATCGGTAAATAAGTAATCGATCAGATTCATATTACCTAAATTAACCATTGCATTACGACCAAACTTAGAATGGTCAGTCACCAACATTACACAGCGTGAGTTTTCGATAATTGCGCGTTTAGTGCGAACTTCATGGTAATCAAACTCAAGTAGAGAACCATCCATATCAATACCGCTTATCCCCAAAATACCGTAATCAAGACGGAATTGAGAGATAAAATCAAGCGTAGCTTCACCGACAATACCACCATCTCGTGTACGCACTTCACCACCCGCAAGAATTAAGCGAAAGTCTTCTTTGCCCATCAGTAACGTTGCCACATTGAGGTTGTTGGTCACGATACGTAGGTTTTTGTGGTTAATTAATGCATGTGCGACAGCTTCAGGTGTTGTGCCGATATCAATAAACAGTGTTGCACCATCTGGAATTAAGCTTGCTACTCGTTGTGCGATACGTGATTTTTCATCAGACCACATAATTTTACGATCATGATAAGCCGTATTCACGGAGCTTGATGGTAATGCTGCACCACCGTGATGACGTTGGATTTTGTTCTTTTCCGCTAATTCATTTAAATCACGTCGGATTGTCTGTGGGCTGACTTCAAAATGCTCCACCAATTCTTCAGTGCTGACATAGCCCTGTAGGCGTACCAGTTCAATGATGGCATCATGTCGTTGCGTTTGCTTCACAGGTGTCCCCTAATGTTAAAAATATCATGTTAATTTTATTATGATCCACGAGATAATTGATGTCGATTATCCCACAAAGCCATCAATAAGCCGATAAGGAAGCCTGCAAAATGTGCGGCATTTCCGATAGAGTCACCTAAAACGCCCATATAACCCGCTACAATCCACAAAATCGAAAAGACGATTAAGCCTGTTGGCGCACCAATACCTTTTTCTGGATTACGTATGCCCGTTAAGCCTACATAGCCGATTAATGCGTACACAACACCAGAAAGTCCACCGAAGTTGGAGTCTGTAAACAGTGATTGTGCCCAATTACTAAATAGCGCAGAAACGAGCATAATCACAAATAATTTACTGGTGCCGAGTTGCTGTTCTGTTTGGCTGGCGAGATACCACCACATGGCGAGATTAAAGGCGATATGCATCAATGAAAAATGAACAAAAGCTGGCGTGATATAGCGCCAGACTTCAAAGTCTAGACTCTCTTCATAAGGCCATGCGAGGTGGAGCATAACATTATAGTCACCCACCACTTGTTGCCAGATAAAAACGAGGATACATAAAATAATCACCAGTACCGTTAAAGGGCCTGATCGTTGCACCATATTTTTTATCGAAAATGCAGGACGATATTTTATGCCTGTTTTTTGCGGATCACCAGTTTGCCAACTTGCAGCTTGATAGCGTGGGTGAAAAGGCTCACGTAGAAAAGTGTTTAGTTCTTTTTCAACCATATCCAACTGATGTTGGTCTTCTAACCAAAGTGAGATTTGCTGATTTTCATTTTTTGCGTGAATTCGCACACCTTTCGTTGCCATATAATTGACAAATAAATCAGCCGCTTGAGGGTTAGAAAGCGTAATAATGTGGATCATTAATAAAACTCATCTGTAGTTATTGCAGAGAAGTTATCGCTTGTGGAAACTCTCTTAGCCATGCTTCAAAACCACCATTAATACTATAAACGGTTTCAAAGCCCATATTGACCAGATATTGAGCTGCACCTTGGCTGCTATGACCGTGATAACACATCACCATAACAGGCACATCAAAATCAGCATCTTGTAAAAATTGGTTTAGCGTATCATTAGTGAGATGAAATGCGCCGGTAGCATGACCTATGCGATAACTCTGGGGATCTCTTACATCAACTAATATCGCCGATTGAGATGTCCAGAATTGATAGGCTTGTTCAATGCTGAGAAATTGAAACTTATCCATAATTGTCTTATTTATTATATTGTTAATTGATTTATTTGTTCTGAGCGAGAGAACGATACATTTATCATAACGTCAAATCGGTAAAGATGACGTTACACTTTGTAAATGATTATTTTAATAAACAAATCCCCCATGATATCAGTGCAGGTGAGTACCATAGGGGATGTGATACTGAGGGATATCAGTAGTAGGAGTGTTCACCGCGTTGGTGTTCAGTTAAATCTTTCACACCTTTTAACTCTTCTGGGAACAGGTTTAACAGTTCTTTTTCGATACCATCTTTTAAGGTGACATCAATCATGGAACAACCGTTACAACCACCACCGAATTGTAAGATAGCATAACCGTCTTCAGTGATTTCCATCAGACTAACACGACCACCATGACCCGCTAATTGCGGGTTAATTTGTGATTGTAGTACGTATTCTACGCGTTCAATTAACGGTGCATCAGCATCGACTTTACGCATTTTTGCGTTAGGTGCTTTTAGGGTTAATTGTGAGCCCAGTTGGTCAGTGACAAAGTCAATTTCCGCATCTTCTAAGAAAGGTGCGCTGATGTTATCAACATACGCAGAAAGTTTTTCGAATTTAATTTCAGTGTCGTTTGGCTCTACGGCATCAGGTGGGCAATATGAAACGCCACATTCAGCATTAGGTGTGCCTGGATTGATAACGAATACACGAATTTGGGTGTTGGGTTCTTGGTTAGCCAGTAGTTTGGCAAAATGCGCCTGTGCGGCATCAGTAATAATAATCATATCGTCTTGCTCAATAGTTGACTGTTCTGGTTGGTTATCATACGCCCAATTGGCGGTTAACTACAAGGTTCGACAAATCGCCCATACCTCAACAGAGCGTGCTCCCGCACGAAATAACAAAGGTATAATGCTCTTTAATGTCGCACCTGTAGTGATAACATCATCAATTAGTGCCAGATTTTTCCCTGATACCGACACTGTGTTATTTAATACAAATGCATTCTTTAAATTTTGTTGCCTTTGCTTGGCATTAAGATGCGTTTGCACCAGTGTAGCACGAGTTCTTATCAGGGTATCCGGTTGATAAGCACAATTTAGCCACCTTGCCAAAGGCTTAGCGATAGCTTCTACTTGCTCAAAGCCCCTAGACCAACGGCGATGACGATGTGAAGGAACGCTAATAATTCTATCGGGTTTCTGCACCAAATTTTCTCGCCGATGTGAAAGCCATCGCAATAGAAAAAGTCGTGCAAGACATAACGCTATTTGAGGGCGAGGTTGGTATTTATAAAGGTGTAATAATTTATTTAATGGCGGTTGATAGTCAGTGACTGTCAACATCTGTTTCCATGGTGGAGGCGATTGTAAGCAGCGTCCACATAGCATCATAGAGTGGGATGAGGGATATAAACAGCATGGGCAACGATTATGCTGTTTAGGTAAATAACGAATACAACTCGAGCAAATACCTTTAGTATCATAATGTAAGGGTTGACGACATAACCAACAATATCCTGCTATTGTTATCCACATAATGAACATCCTTGTAAAAGAAAAGAGAGCATAACAATGAATAAATTGTATTGGCAGACAATAGGTGAAGGAAAAACGCATCTTGTGCTATTACACGGATGGGGATTGAATGCACAGGTTTGGCAATCATTAATACCGCGATTAAGCTCGCATTTTACACTGCATCTCGTTGATCTCCCTGGATATGGTCGTAGCCAAGGTTTTCCTGCTCTTACATTAAAAGAGATGGCAGAGATTGTTTTTGCCAACGCCCCTGAAAATGCAATTTGGTTAGGTTGGTCTTTAGGTGGATTAGTGGCGAGCCGTGTGGTTTTAGATAATCCCAATCATGTACAAGCCTTGGTTACGGTGGCATCTTCGCCTTGCTTTGGCGCCCATGATGATTGGCCAGGTATCAAACCTGAGGTTTTAAAAGGCTTTGAGCAGCAATTAAATGAGAATTTTCATCGCATTGTTGAGCGCTTTTTAGCGCTACAAACGTTAGGCACCCAGAGTGCGCGTGAGGATATGAAAGCGTTAAAATCCGTGGTATTAGATCAACCACTGCCTTCTGTTGAGGTTCTTAATGGGGGGCTAGAAATTTTGCGTACTGAAGATTTACGAGAAGAGTTGAAAGCTTTGCGTTGCCCTTTTATTCGTTTCTATGGTTATTTAGATGGGTTAGTGCCTCGAAAAGTGGCTGGATTATTAGATGCTATTTATCCTCAATCGTCTTCTGTTATTTTCCGTAATGCTGCACATGCTCCGTTTATTTCGCACCCTGATGAATTTAGTGATGTACTTATTAACGCATGTAAAAAATGATTTCAGATCCGTCAAGATAGAACCCGAATATTGTTTTTCTTGGAGAAAAACTAAACCCCTACAATAAATAGGGGTTTAGTTTTTTTATAACGTATCAGCGTAATTGATAAAGCTTTGTTTGGCATGCGGTGGCTTCAGGGCAACTTTTACAACTGCCTGTGAGACAATCTTCTACATCCACCTCTTCAAGCTTACCCATCAATGTGAGCCGCTCTAACATTGCTTGCACCAAAGGTTCAGGCATATTGAGTTGATGGCTGATAAGACGGGCATCGGCTCGACCATTAAGGGCGATACAATCACGTACTTCTATCAGACTTGCCATCTTACTTTTCCTTTGTCACTTAGTGACAACTACCTTTTGAACAACATTGTTTAGACAATGAAGGCTTATTGCTTAAGTTAATTGTTAGGCGACTACGCGCATTACGCAACAAGATAAATAAAATTAAGTTGAAGATAACCACAGCAGCAATCGTTATGCCACTGCTTTGTGGATGTTCACTGAAGGTTGCCACTTGATAGAACAGGGCTGCCAATGAGTAAGCAATATTTAATCCCCAAAGAATAGAGAAAGTCATCCATCCACGGCTTGTTTCACGGGCAATAGCACCCATGACTGAAACGCAAGGTACATACAGTAAAACAAAGATTAAGTAGCTGTATGCCGCAATGCCTGAACCAAATTTAGCGCCCATGGTGCCCATTGTACCGGTATCCATTTCGCCATCACCTTTACTGGCTTCAATTGGGTTAGAAAGCGCAGCTAGCGTGAAGGTTTCTTTTAAGCTATCCCATGTTTCACCAAAGGCGTCACCAATTTCGCCCCACAGGTCGAATTCTTCAGGATCAAAAGGCTCATTAACAATACTTTCTGCGGTATAGAGGGTATTTAATGTTCCTACTACCACTTCTTTCGCCATTGCACCAGTGACTAAACCAACCGTTGCTTGCCAGTTATCACTGTGAACACCAATAGGTTGAAGTAATGGTGTGATCACTTTACTGACAGACGCTAATGCAGAATCATTGATGTTATCCGCAGGTTTACCTGAGAAGGTAAAGCTGTTTAACGCACCAATAAACATACTGGCGATAATAATGACTTTACCTGCACGTACCACGAAGCCTTTTAGACGTTGCCATGTTTGCATCAGTAACGTTTTTAGGTGAGGAACGTGATAAACCGGCAGTTCCATTACGAAAGGTGAGGCTTCACCACGCATAATGGTGTGTTTTAACAGTAAACCAGTGAGAATGGCGACGACAATACCGAGAAGGTAGAGCGAGAAAACAACACTCGCGCCATTTTTGCCAAAGAATGCAGCGGCAAAAACCGCAAAGATTGCTAAGCGAGCACCACAGGACATAAACGGTGCCATTAATACAGTGATCAGACGTTCTCTTGGTGCATCCAGTGTACGCGCACCCATAATGGAAGGTACGTTACAGCCAAAACCGACAATAAGTGGTACAAATGATTTACCTGGTAAACCCAGAGCCTGCATCAATCTATCCATCACAAAGGCAGCTCGCGCCATATAACCTGAATCTTCAAGAATAGATAAGAACAGGTACATCATCCCGATTTGTGGCACTAATGGCAGAACGGTATTGATACCACCACCGACACCTTGAGCAAGGAAAATCGTTAGCCATTCAGGGAAGTTAAAGGTTGCACCAATCCATTGAATACCATGGATAAAGATAGCTTCAGAGCCACCTTCAAAAGCAGGCTGTAAAGCACCACCAATGTTAATTGCGAGCACAAACATTAAGTACATAACAAACAGGAAGATAGGAACACCTAACCAACGGTTTAATATCACTTTATCGATATTTTGCGTCAGAATATTCGGCTTAATGGCTTCCATATTAATCACGGTATGGCAGATACGCTCAATATTTTGATAACGGGCATCTGCAATGACTAATTCGGGTTCATTGTTATGTTCGTCTTGAATTCGTTGGCGAATGGTTTTGATATCTTCACTAGTGACTTGAGCACGTTGGTGAGTATAGATATCACCCTCTAAACACTGTAATGCCATCCAACGACGTTGCTGTAAATTAAACTCATCGTGATTAATTTTTTCAGCAAGTGCCTCGACTTCATTAAGTAACCATATCGGATAAGACGTCAGTAATTCTTGTGGTTTTTTCTTTTCAGCAGGGAAGGTATCAATGGCTTCTTTGAGTTTATCAATACCTGATGCTTTGGTTGAAACCATTGGAATAACAGGGCAACCCAGTTGCTCTGAAAGTGCCTTGATATCAATTTGCATATCTTGGTGTTCTGCAATGTCGAGCATATTTAATGCCACGATACACGGAATACCAAGCTCAAGTAGTTGCAATGTCAAATAGAGGTTACGCTCAAGATTTGATGCATCAACCACGTTAATCAGCATATCTGCTTCATTACTTAAAATGAAATGGCAGGCAATTTGCTCATCAAGCGATGTCTGTTCTGAGATTGTCGTTAAAGAGTAAGTTCCGGGTAAATCGACGAGCTCAATTTTATGATTTGCAGTTGTGAAACGACCAACTTTGCGTTCGACCGTTACACCCGCCCAGTTACCTACACGCTGGCGAGAGCCTGTTAACTGATTAAAGAGTGTTGTTTTACCAGCATTGGGATTACCGATAAGGCCTATAGTGAGAGGAGTCATAATAGTGATGCCAATAGTTGTCTTGCCTGGTTGAATGAGAAATAACGATTATTTTTCGTTATGAACCACTTCGCTAAGATTAATGAGTGCGAGATCTTTTTTTCTCAAAATTAGGGATACTCGGTGCGTTTCTATTTGAATAGGATCACCCAGTGGTGCGATACGAATAACGTTAAACACAGCGCCAGGTAACATACCTAAAGATAATAATTTCTGTCTGTATGCTGGGCTAATCTGAGGTGAGTAGCTCAAGATTTTATAACTGTGATTTGGGATCAGAGACATGATTGTCCTTCCACGAATATTGATACAAAGAATAATGATACTGATAATTATTAACGTGTATGAGAATTCACATAATAATATTAAGGTTAATTATAATAAATATTTTTAATGCTAATGAGAATTATAATTATCCTTATTGGGTATAATTTAGCCTAGTCTATGCATATCTGCACTTGATTTAAATCAACCAGAGAAAAGATATTGAGATGAAAATAGACTGTTTACCTTATCTGTTACTAGACAAAAACAGAATGTGAAGATTTGAAATGTCAATGTAGCAACAATATAACAATCAATTGATAATATTAACGGGTCACAATATGACAGCAGATTTTAAGGCGATTAGCATGGCGAGCTCTTCATCGTTTTTTAAATGAAAAGCTCGCGTTGTTATTGTGAATACCCGCTAATTAGTGAGTTTGCTGGTGGCTAAAAAGTTGGTAAATATTGTTCGGGGTATAACTATTGTCTTCGTATGAAACGACCCAATCAGTTATTAATGCGGTGTTGATAGGATAGATTTCACCTTCTTGCATATCCTCAACATAAAATGGCACGTTGAGTAATTTTGCATAAACGGTGTCTCCATCACGAGACTGTGGCACAAACCACATATGCTCTAGCTCTTCCTCTTCACCATAAGGAATACCGAATTTGATCATAAACTGCCACGGGTTTTCAGTCTCTTCGGGTTTGTCTTTTCCTAATAATTTGGAGAGAAAACCACTTTTTTTCTCAACAGGTGGTTGATTGTAGTTATCAAACATAGAAACGAAGTATTCCCAGCGTCGCTTGGCTTTTTCAGACATCTCATAGGTTTCTTCATTGCTACGCAGTAGCATCATCGCTTGCTGCTCTTCATAACCTTTAAAGAAGGTTTCTAAAACCGGATTTTCTTCATTGGTTCTAAATAGCATAGAGGAAGGATGTTGATGATATTCATCACGATCGGCTAAATCACCCAAGAAAACACCATTTGGTGCGCCTTCTGTGTCATAACGCATCTCTTCTAAAGGTCTAAGATTTTCGAGAGGTGTTGATTGATTAATATGGCGAATACCTTCTTCAAAAGGTAATGCAACAAGATACTCCAAACCTGATGATGTTTGACCACAAAGCATTGGTTCACCAAATTCAATTTGACGATGATTAATACTGTTGTTAACAAAGCAGCGGAAGAGCTCAGGAATACCATAGTAAGATTCAAGCATACTTGGAATAACTAAATCGACTTCGGTTAAACCGCAGCGCGCTAATCCATGCGTATGAAACCAGAACATCGTTGGTGGATCATTTTCTGTGTCATAGACAGCATGAATAACATATAAGCTTTCTACTTCAGGATAGAGATCGGGCGTTTCTAATTGGAAGCGTATCCACTCAGGTGTTAATGCCTTACCTGCCGCTGATTCATCTAATGCTAAGACCATTTCAGGTGCGATGATATTAAGAAAATTCAGTTGATGGCGATAGCTTGCTAAAGGATGCAAAGTTTCAGTAAAAAGTGTTTCTAATAATAAATCTTGAGTTGTTGAATTCGCATGCGCGAGTAGTTGTGGTGTAAGTTCATCAGTCGAATACATTGGACGTATTTCGTAATCTTTATCACGAGGGTAAAGACAGACAAAAAAATGTAACTCGTCATCACCATGTTGGCAGCGATAGAAAAAACCATCGTCAATATTTTCACTTAGATAATTTATCTCACCATCAGTGTAATCGGTCTGTTCTTCTAAGCGTTGTTCAATAAGCGCATAGTTTAGTGGCTGTGCAGGGAAGGCCACTATACGAGAGGGCACTTTTTCTCCTTGCCCAGCTGCGATATCTAAGTACTGCTGTCTGTTATCCATATTTTTTATCACTCGTATATTAAAGATAGAAAAATAGGATATCAGGGATAACAAGAGAGGAATAGATGGAGTTATCTGAGCTTGAGAGGGTTATTTAATCTATTGTTAATAATGAGTATTAATGAAAAGTAAAAGAGAGAGCTAGCTATAAAAAATAACGGATATCAATAAGTTATTGATATCCGTTAGATGTAAGCTAATCAAGGCAAATGATTAGCCTTTTGATTATTTACCTTTCAATAATTGCATGATGTCTTCAGTTTTTTCTTCATCGTCATCATCTTCAAACTCAATACCTAGCTCAACCATTAATTCATCAATGCGATCAAGGGTTTTCTCAGTATAAGCCTGCTCTTCTGCGTTGAGTTTTTCACCGTTTTCAAGACGAGACAGTAATTCATCTAAGCGTGCATCGTTTTCTAATAGGTCTAACTCTTGCTCAGGCGTTAAACGAACGGGCTCTGCTTTAACTGGCGCAGGTTTTTTCTTCGCAACTTTTGGTGCATCGCCCACAATCAGAGGGATCGGTTTTTTGCTACCAATACGTGGATCTTTCGGCGCTGTATTGTTCGCTTGCTGTTTATTTTCCGCTTCCTGCTGACGGTTACCGGCAGGATTGCCACGGTGTTTCTTTTGACGTTTACGTTCACGTCCTTCCGCGTTCAGCTCTTCACGCGATTTCTTACGTGCTTTAGCTGCGGGCTTTCTTTTAATCATATTCATAATGGTAACTCGATAGTGATCTTCTTGGTTGCGCAATCTATCAGAAACAAAATTTCAATAAAAGCGCAAATTTAAGACAATTTAATTTTTGCTCACGTACAATGTGCGGTTCATTTCACTATACTTTACTGTGTTGTGACGTCAATTAACGACTAAATTAAATTAATTAACTTAAATTTCTATTTATTATGACATTATCATCTGCACAATTACGTAAACCAGTATATTGGTGGGTTATTGGTTATGCGACTCTTTGGATCTTAGTGAGTTATCTCTTTGACCCTACCGTGCCTTATGATGCCGTTGAGGCTGTCAATTGGGGCACTAACGGAGGGTGGGGCTCCCCCAAAAATCCTTGGTTTGTGGGTTTTATAATGACACCCGCTATTTACGGCGGTATCGATTTTAGCTTTTATTGGTATTTTATCCACTTTATTGTCATTGCTGTTGGGCTACTAGGCGTTTGGAACTTAGCCTACAAGTTGACACAAAATACGAACTTAGCTTGGTTTGCTATGTTGGCGCTTAATTTATCTGGTGTTATCAACTTTGATATTATCCCTTATAACGATAACTATATTCTAGTTGGTTGTTGGGCATGGGCGTTCTATTTTTTCCTTTGTGCGATTAATGATAATCAAAAGTATTGGATTGGCTTCGCTATCGCTATGGGCATTGCCACAATGGGGAAGTATTCATCATTAGCTTTTATCGGTTCTGTGTTTTTATCAAGCCTTTTTGTGCCTAAAGTTCGAGCAAGCTATTGTTCTCCTTATTTCTATTTAGCATTAGCTATTTGGTTTGCTTTTGTTATTCCCAATTTTATTTGGTTATGGCAAACCGACTTTGCAGCGTTTAAGTGGGTCGACTCACAAATTGAAAATCGTTTTAATTTACGTACAACGCGTGCTGCGCTGACCGTTTTTTACCCTGTGGTTTTAATGTGGGGAATTTTACGTTTTTATGGTGGACGTGTAAGTTGGTCTGCTTCTAAAGATAGCCAATTACTCAATTTTATTTTTCTGTTTCCATTAACGATTATTTTTATCTGGTTTAGTTTTCATGAAGGGGGGCGTATCAGCGAGTGGTTACAACCCTTTATGTCGATTGCGACTGCACTTTTTGTGGGCTCAATTAGTGTAATGCCTAAACGTTCATTACGTGGCGCACTGTATGGTTTAGGTGTTTTTGGTATGTTGGTTGTTTCTGGTTATACAGTCGTTCAAGCCGCTAATGTGCGTAATGCAGGACAAAAATTTATTGGCGTAAAAAACTTTGTGCAAGATGTTGAACAAGCTTGGCATCAACATTATCACACGCCACTTGCGTATGTGGGCGGTGAGTATATGCATGAATGGGTGACTTTTTATGGTAAAGATAGACCATTATCTTCACAGCCTTGGGTGTTAGAAGAGAATGTGCAACCTCCTAATATTTATAATCGACATATTACACTTCAACAATTAGAAGAAAAAGGTGTCGTATTGGTGAGTGAAGTTGGTTATTACTGTGAAAAAGCACATTTTGATGAAGGATTAAAGCACTGGCCGAGTTTAAAAATAGCCGATACTCAAGAGATAATGTTCCGTGCTGAACCAGATGCCATTACTGAGCCAGTTTGTATTGCTTTTGTGGCTCCAAAAACACATAAGGAAAAGTAGAGATGCGTTATGCTGATATTCGGGTCGAAACAGAAAGATTGATATTGCGTCCCTTTGAAATGGGGGATGCTGAAGATTGGTTTAAGATCATGAGTTCACCTGAAGTGACGCGCTACTGGAGCCATCTCCCTTGGCAATCACTGCAAGAAGCGCAGGAAGATATTATTCAAGATATCACTCATATGGAAAGAAAAGAGTATCTGCGCTTAGCGGTAATTGATAAGGCAACACATACATTAATGGGAATGTGTGTTTTCTTTAACCATTATCCTAATTCACGACGTGGCGAAATAGGGTATTGCCTTGATACAATTTATCAAGGAAAAGGCATGATGAAAGAAGCTATGGTGGCGTTTATTGAGTATCTCCATACACATCTATCTGTTCGCCGTTTAGAAGCGGATATCCACCCAGATAATAAAGCATCAGCTGCGTTGTTAGCGAAATTAGGTTTTGAACAAGAAGGGTATCTTAAACAGCGTTGGATTGTGGGTGATGAAGTGTCTGATTCTGCTATTTTTGGGTTGTTATTGCCCACCAAAGTAGAGTAATTGCAGAAAATAGAAAGGCACAAGTGAGATATAACACTTGTGCTTGTCGCTACTTAGCCAAAAAAGAGGCTTGATTTTTTAAGCTTAACGCCTGATTTACTGAAAAAATATCACCACGTACTTCTGGAATACCAAAAGATTTTAATCGAGCACTGTGTTTATCTAAATAAGCTTGAGCGTTTTCTTTTGAATCAAAAAGATAAATACCTCCCGCTTTTTGTGTTTCTTTATTTTCAGTCCAAATTTTCCAAATAAAGCCAGGCTCTTGGTTGATTGATGCAGATAATGTATCCATGGCTTGTGTCATTTCATCACCGAAAGGGCCATGATACGGGAAATCTACTTGTAGAAGCACGTGCATAATCACCTCTTTTCTTATAAAAAACGGCACGTTATTGGTGCCGTTTTGTCTGTATCATAATGATCTTAATTTATTGAGTGTTAGAATAAATTATTCAAATCAATAACATGAGTATCAATCAGTAATATTTTTAAAATAAACAGTAGTGAAACAATCACAACACATAGGTTAATTTCTTTCCAGCGGAAAGTCCCTATTTTCATCACACAATAGGCAATAAAACCAAGCGCAATACCTTCGGTGATTGAGAAGCTAAATGGCATCATTACCGCAGTGATAAAGGCAGGAACAGATTCTGTTAAATCATCCCATTTCACGCGCGTTAAACTTGATGTCATTAACACACCCACATAAATCAATGCACCAGCCGTTGCGTAGCTTGGCACCATGCCTGCAAGTGGTGATAGGAAGATAGCGAGTAGGAAAAGAATACCAACAACAACCGCGGTTAAGCCTGTACGGCCACCAACAGAAACCCCTGAAGTGCTTTCGATAAAGGCAGTGACAGAAGATGTACCCATTGCAGAGCCTGCAACAGAACTTAAGCTATCGACGTATAACGCTTGTTTCATGCGTGGAAATTTGCCTTTGTCATCGGTTAGACCCGCTTTATCTGTTACACCAATTAATGTGCCTGATGAGTCAAATAAGTTAACCAACATAAAGGCAAAAATAACACCAGAAAGACCAATATCTAAAGCACCGACAATATCCACTTTGCCAACAACAGTGGTGATAGAAGGCGGCATAGCAAAGATGCCTTGATATTGAACATCCCCTAAGAGAAGACCAATAACAGTGGTGATAACAATTGAGATAAGAATTGCGGCGTGAATATTACGTGCGGCAAGAATGGCGATAATAAAAAAGCCTAAGGCACCTAATAACACGTTATGAGAGGCAAAGTTACCAATAGTGACGATGGTGTCATTATTCGGAATAATAATACCCGAGTTTTTTAGCCCCATCATGGCGATAAACAGCCCGATACCGCTCGTAATACCAACACGTAAACTCAATGGGATATGGGCAATTATCCAATAACGAATACGAAAGAGGGTCAGTAAAAATAGTCCTACTGCACCCCAGAAAATCGCACCCATCGCGACTTCCCATGAATAGCCCATTGCGCCAACGACGACAAAGGCAAAGAAGGCGTTTAGACCCATTGCAGGGGCAACCGCAATAGGTAAATTTGCAACGAGTCCCATTAAAATACTGCCGAAAGCTGCAATTAAGCAGGTCGTCACGAAGACGGCTTTGATATCCATATTCGCAGCAGCGAGGATTTGAGGGTTAACGAAGATAATATAAACCATCGTTAAGAAAGTCGTGATACCCGCAATTAGTTCAGTGCGAGCGTTTGTACCGTGTTCTTGTAGCTTAAACACACGTTGGAGCAAACCCTGTGAACCAGAATTTGGTGATGACATGCTCATAGACAAAAGATCCCAAAAAAAATGTTTTTCGCTTTATCCTACACAAATAAAACCAGAACCGCACCTAAAAAAGTAATCGATTGCGTCTGTAAGGGATGAAATCTAGAAAATGAGTGCTTTTGAGTGATTAACCTAAACGTTTCTCAATGAATTTCTGTTTTTTAACAGGAAAGATTATTTGCCAAAAAGGACGTTTCTCTTTTTGTGTTGAAAATAATTTGGCTATTTTGTTGGCAATAATTTCTAATGAGAAACAGAGAACAAAATAGATGAAGGCCACAAATAGAAAGACTTCCATTGGATAAACCATGCTGCGATTATTAACTTGTGTTGCTAAGAAAGAAAGTTCACCTACACCCACCACATAGGCTAATGAAGTATCTTTAATTAAGGCTATCCACTGATTTATAAATGAAGGCACCATCATTCGCAATGCTTGCGGTAATACGATATGCCATAGGACTTGCCAACGATTAAATCCTAAAGATAATCCTGCCTGCCATTGCCCTTTCCCTATTGCCAAAATACCCGCTTTGACACCGTGCGCAATATAAGACGATGTAATCAACGCGAGAGCACAAATCACGGTCGTGATTTCAGGAATTTCCATTCCCAATACAACGGGCAATAGAAAATAGACCCAAAATATCAACATAATCACAGGAATAGCACGGAAAAAGCCTAAAAAAGCCGCAAAAAGGTTAACCCATACACCTCTGAGCATAGCCAGTGCAATACCACCCAATGTACCCAAAATAATAGATGCAATACCCGCAATGATACTGATAAAGACGGTCAGCGCTGCGCCTTCTAAAGGCCCGTCAGGATAAGCGCCGAAGAGTAGGTACTGCCAGTTATCAGCAATAACAGTAAAGTCCATATTTAATACCCTTGTGCTAATTTACGTTGCTGATGCCATTGTCCCCACGCTTCCATCAAGGCTATTGCTGCAATATAAAGAATGGTTGCGACACCAAAGGCTTCAAAGGTACGTAATGATTCGGTTTCAACTTGTCTTGATGCGTAAGAAAGCTCCGCAACACCAATAGCCATAGTCAGTGATGAGTTTTTTATCACATTCATGTATTGACCCAGCAAAGGAGGCAGAGCAATACGAAAGGCTTGAGGTAAAATCACATAACGCATAGATTGCCACTGTGTTAACCCTAGTGCTAAAGAGGCATATTTTTGCCCTTGTTTAACACCTTGAATACCGGCTCTTAGCTCTTCGGCAATAAATGGGGTTGAGTAAAATGTCAGACCTACAATGCCAGCTAAAAACTCAAAAGAAGGCCAAGCAAGCGTTAATCCTAGAAAGGAAATTTCATGAGGCGTATTTAGCCACATCATGGCACTTTGCGGCAGAATTTCTCCTGATGCGAAATACCAGAAGAACAACTGCACTAACAGTGGTGTATTACGGAACAGTGAAGTATAAGCAGTGGCCAACCAGCGTAATGGTACAAAAGCGCTATCTCTTGCAGCACTGAGGGCAAAGCTCATTAATGTTGCAATGACAATAGTCCAAAAAGAGATAAGCAAGGTGATTAGAAAACCGTTCCAAAGCCAGCTTAAATAGTGTGGCTCAAGAAGGTAATGTGAAAGAAATTGCTCAAACATATAATAAACCTATTGCAGACACCAAACCCCGCAGAAGCGGGGTAGGTGTTTTAATAAAGGAATAACTTTGTTTTTAATGAGAGAAGAAAGTTATTACGCTTTAAGGATCAAGATTGTGGTGTTTGCTCTGATAATGGAGCAAATTTGAAATCGCCACGAGGTTGTGCTGATTTTGTTTCAGGGCCAAACCAACGATTGTAGATTTCGCCTGCTTTGCCTTCTTTTTCTAATCTTAATAGCGTGTTGTTGATTTCGTTGATTAAGCGATCTTCGCCTTTAGCGGCGGCTACCGCTTGGTATTCACGCGTAATGCTAAACGGTGAGATTTCAAAGTCAGTTTTTACAGCATCAGGTAAATTTGCTAATAAACCCACGAGTTTTGCATCATCTTGCGTGATAGCTTGTACGTTACCATTGCGTAATGCAGCGAAAGCGAGTGGTGTATCGTCATAAGAGATAACTTTGGTGTCAGGATAGCGTTCACGTAAAGTGATTTCTTGTACGGTACCTTTATCAGCACCAATACGCAGTGAGTGGATTTGTTCAGGTTTGGTTAAAACACCTTTGCGTGCAATGAATTTTTGCCCTGTTGCAAAGTAAGGTACAGAGAAATCGACTTGTTTAGCGCGTTCATCCGTGATGGTGAAGTTAGCCGCGATCAAATCGACTTTTTTTGAGCTTAACAGTGGAATACGGTTTGCTGGATTAGTTGGACGTAGTTCCAGTTTTACACCTAAATCTTTGGCGATCTCGTTGGCGATATCCGCATCATAACCTGCGAGTTTTTTGGTTTGAGGATCAATAAAGCCAAAAGGAGGATTGCTATCAAAAATCGCGATACGTACTACACCTGCTTTTTTTATATCATCGAGTTTATCTGCTTTTGCAATACCAGAGAAAAGCACAGAGCCTGCAATTAATGCGGTTACCAAAACACGTAATTTCATATTCACCCCAAAGAAAAAGAATTATCATCGTTATGTTGGATATCACGCTATCAAGTTGATCTAAGTTCATAAAATAATAAAAATTGATATCGATATGCTTTTAAGGAATAAGGTGAGAAAAAGCGTTGAGCTAGAACGGTATTAATTTATGAGAGAATAAAAAAACAGCGACATAAACGTCGCTGTTTTGAAGAGAAGAAAAAGAGGGAGAAATTTATTTAGAGGTGTTGTTGTCGTCGTTTTTTGTCAGCATTCTTTCTACTTGATCACCACCAAGATGGCGGAAATCATGACCTTTCACGTAATAGAAAATAAATTCACAAATGTTCTGGCAACGATCGCCAATACGTTCAATAGAACGAGCACAAAATAAAGCGGTTAGCACACTTGGAATGGTGCGAGGATCTTCCATCATATAAGTCATTAACTGGCGGACGATACCTTCATACTCATTATCAATTTTTTCATCTTCACGATAGATACGCACTGCTTCATCGACATCCATACGGGCAAAAGCATCAAGAACATCGTGCAGCATTTGTATGGCGTGTTGACCTAACGATTCTAAGCTCACAAGCAGAGGTTGATGCTGGTGTGAAAACTTTTCAAGCGCAGTTTTACAGATTTTTTCAGCAACATCACCAATACGTTCTAATTCAGCGATCGTTTTTGATATTGCCATAATTAAACGTAAGTCACTCGCTGTTGGTTGACGCTTAGCAATAATTCGCATACACGCATCATCAATGGCGACTTCCATCATATTAACGTTATGGTCACCTTGGATCACTTCATTTGCCAAGGCTTGATCTTGGTTATGCATTGCCATAATGGCTTTTTTCAGTTGCTCTTCAACAAGCCCCCCCATAACCATAAGCTCAGTGCGGATATGCTCTAACTCAGCATTAAATTGACCAGAAATATGCTTATTGTGATTTAAATTATCCATTAATTGCCTCGTTATCAGCCATAACGCCCAGTGATGTAATCTTCAGTTTGTTTTTTCGCAGGACGCGTAAATAACGTATCCGTATCGCTAAACTCGATTAATTCGCCTAAATACATAAATGCAGTGTAATCAGAACAACGTGCGGCTTGTTGCATGTTATGTGTCACGATAACCACGGTATATTCTGATTTGAGTTCACTAATCAGCTCCTCTATACGACCAGTAGAGATAGGGTCGAGAGCAGAACAAGGTTCATCCAGTAATAAAACTTCAGGACGGATTGCGATACCACGAGCGATGCATAAACGCTGTTGCTGACCACCAGAGAGACTATATCCACTCTGATGTAATTTATCTTTGGTTTCGTTCCATAATGCGGCTTTGGTCAACGCCCATTGAACGCGCTCATCCATATCAGCACGAGAGAGCTTTTCAAATAAGCGGACACCAAAGGCAATATTGTCATAAATCGACATTGGGAATGGTGTTGGCTTTTGGAATACCATCCCAACTTTGGCGCGTAATAGTGCGATATCTTGCTTATCTGTCAGGATATTGTTGCCATCTAACAGAATTTCACCTTCAGCACGTTGTTCACCATAAAGCTCATACATTTTATTAAAAGTACGCAGTAAGGTCGATTTACCACAGCCAGAAGGGCCGATAAATGCCGTCACCTTATTTTTGGCAATATCTAAAGAGATATTTTTCAGCGCATGGAATTTACCGTAGTAGAAGTTCAAATCACGAACTTGAATTTTATTTCCTGCGTTATCATTAGCCATAATCATTCAACGTCTCTCTTGCTTAACTTTCTGCGTTAACCGTGCTTGCGTTTAGCAAACAGCACGCGCGCAATAATATTGATAAATAGAACACAGAGGGTGATAAGTAATACGCCAGCCCAAGCAAGCTCTTGCCATTGTGCAAAAGGACTCATGGCGAACTTAAAGATAGTCACAGGTAAGTTAGCTATCGGTTCGTTTAAGTCTGTGCTCCAGAATTGATTTGATAGTGAAGTAAATAACAGTGGGGCAGTTTCACCTGCAATACGTGCAATCGCTAATAATACACCTGTGATAATGCCTGATACCGAGGCTTTTAAGGTGATTTTAGAGATCATCTTCCACTTTGGTGTGCCTAATGCGTAAGCGGCTTCACGCAAGCTATCTGGCACTAACTTCAACATATTTTCAGTGGTACGAATAACAATAGGAATTTGCAGTAACGCTAATGCGATAATTCCAGCCCATCCTGAAAAGTGCTGCATCTGTGCAACAACAATGGTGTAGACAAAGAGTCCGACAACGATTGATGGTGCTGACAGCAAAATATCGTTAATAAAACGGGTAGTTTCAGCAAGCCATGAACGACGACCATATTCAGCAAGATAAATCCCTGCAAGAATACCTAACGGTGTTCCAATAACTGTCGCCCATAAAATTAGTAATCCACTACCGACAATGGCGTTTGCCAATCCACCACCATCAGTATTTGGCGGAGGCGTCATTTCAGTAAAAAGGGCTAACGACATGCCATCAAAGCCTTTTGTGAACGTAGAGAATAAAATCCACGTTAACCAAAAAAGACCAAATGCCATGGTAGAGACTGATAAAAACAGCGCGATACGGTTTTTTTGACGGCGCCAAAGTTGGCGTTTATGGCGTACACGCAATTCACTTTCTGTTTGAACTTGTAATGAAGAAGAGGATGTTTTGGACATATTAACGCGCTCCTTCATTCTTAGATAAACGTAATGTCATAAACTTAGAAATCGCAAGGACGATAAAGGTAATGACAAACAAGATAAGCCCTAATTCCATCAATGCCGCAGTATGTAACCCCGTTTCGGCTTCCGCAAATTCGTTGGCTAATGCAGAGGTAATACTGTTACCTGGCATAAACAGTGAGGCTGAATCTAATTGGTAGGTATTACCGATGATAAAGGTTACCGCCATGGTTTCACCTAAGGCGCGACCTAATCCCAACATAACACCACCAATCACCCCATTACGGGTATAAGGCAGAACGATATTCCAAATCACTTCCCATGTTGTACAGCCAATGCCGTAGGCAGATTCTTTCATCATAACGGGAGTCTGTTCAAACACATCACGCATCACAGAAGCAATATAAGGAATGATCATGATAGCGAGGATAACACCCGCAGCTAAGATACCAATACCAAAAGCAGGGCCAGAGAAAAGCTCGCCAACGATAGGAATGGAGGACATCACATTACCTACAGGCTCTTGGAAATAGGTTGCAAAGAGTGGTGCGAAGACAAACAGCCCCCACATACCATAAACAATACTAGGAATAGCGGCGAGTAACTCGATAGCAATACCTAATGGGCGTTTTAACCAGTTAGGCGCTAATTCGGTTAAGAAAAGGGCGATACCAAAACTGACAGGCACCGCAATAACCAATGCGATTATCGAGGTCACAATGGTGCCGTAAATAGGCACTAATGCACCAAATTCCTGTGCAGGAGGATCCCACTCTTTCGACCATAAGAATGAAAGGCCGAATTGTTGAATACTTGGCCATGAGGCGAAAATCAGTGAAACAATGATACCTGTTAAAAGCAAAAGCGTAATCAACGCAGCTAGGCGAACTAGTGCGCTGAAAATAACGTCCCCTCGTTTACTAGGGGCCTTTATTACCGTTGTGTGCTCGGCCATAAAGCCTCTTTTAATTTATTACCCCCTGTTTGTCAGGGGGTGAACGTTAACTTATCTCTTAATGGTTGCCGTTTTATTAGTAAATCGGTTTACCATTACTGTCTTTGATACTTGTTTTCCATGCTGCACGAATTTGCTCTACAACTTCGGTTGGCAATACTGCGTAATCTAGGTTTTTCGCTTCCTGATTACCTTTGTCGTAAGCCCAGTTGAAGAAATTCAGTACTTCTTTACCTTTTACGGCATCTTTTTGTGTTTGATGCACTAAGATAAAGGTGGTTGAAGTAATCGGCCATGCGTTTTCACCTTTCTGGTTAGTCAGGTCTTGTGCAAAGCTTTTGCTCCAATCAATTTTTCTTGCTGCGGCACTAAAACTGTCAGCTGTTGGTGCGATTGCCTCGCCATCAGCTGTGACTAATTTAGTATAAGCAAGATTGTTTTGTTTCGCGTAAGCATATTCAACATAACCAATTGAACCTGGTACACGTTGAACGAATGCCGCGATACCATCATTCCCTTTTCCACCTAAGCCTGTCGGCCATTTTACGGTAGAGCCTGCGCCTACTTCATCTTTCCATGCACTATTTACTTTTGATAAGTAGCTAGTGAAAACGAATGATGTACCTGAACCATCAGCACGGCGAATAACCGCGATATTTTGGTCTGGTAATTTTACGCCTGGATTGAGTTTTGTAATGGCAGGGTCATTCCATTTCTGGATCTTGCCTAGATAGATATTACCGATAGTGTCGCCATCTAAGGTCAGTTCACCTGATTTGATACCAGGAATATTGACTGCCATAACAACGCCACCAATCACGGTAGGGAATTGGAATAAACCGTCAGCTTGTAATTTGTCGTCTGCTAATGGCGCATCAGAAGCACCAAAATCAACGGTATTTGCAATGATTTGTTTAACACCACCAGAGGAGCCAATGCCTTGGTAGTTAATTTTGTTACCCGTTTCTTTCTGATAGGAATCTGCCCATTTAGCATAAACTGGGGCAGGGAACGTTGCGCCAGCACCAGTCAGTGAGGTCGTTGCCTGTGCAGAAAGAGCGGTCATTGAAAACGCAGCGGCAATGACACTAGTCAGGGTGGTACGCATCAGTTTCATAATCCCTCCTGTGGGATAGGTAGAATAATTTTCGACATCTATCAACTTCGGTTACGGTACGCACAGACAATAGGTCAGTTTGATGACAATTAAATGTCTTAATTGTGACAGTTTTATGACAAAGCGAAAAAATGATGAAATATTTATAGGAGGAGAGAAATGAGAATAGAAATGGTGTAATAAAATGCACTTCAATATTTGAAATAGAGTGGGCTAATCATTCTCGTCTTCACGTTCTTTTAATGGGAAGTTAGCTCGAATTAATAATCCGCCTTTAACGCTATCATCAAGTTCAACATAGCCGCCGTGGGCATCCATGATACGGCGAATAATGGATAATCCTAAACCCGCACCCGTTGAGCTTCGAGCTTGTTCGCCCTGAACAAAAGGTTGGAAAAGACGTTGTCTATCTTCTTGTGGAATACCAGGGCCATCATCTTCTACTTGAAACCATGCATATTCTTCATTTTTCCCACTCGAAACACTGACCCAACCATTACCATAGCGATTGGCATTGACAATCATATTGGCAAGGGCGCGTTTTACTGCAATAGGGTTGGCGGTGATATTAATGGGTTCAGGATGAAGATGTTCTTCACTGATTTTTCCTAAATTAGATTCAGCTGAAATGACTTCTTGTAATAGATTATTCATATCACACAGTTCTAAAGACATCTCTTTACCTGTGCGCATATAGTCTAAGAATTGCCCAATAATGGCATCACAATCTTCGATATCTTTATTGATAGAGTCTGCGAGGTAACTATCTTCGGGACTCATCATTTCAGTTGCTAGACGAATTCGAGTCAGTGGTGTACGTAAGTCATGGCTAACACCTGCCATAACAAGCGTTCTATCATTATCCAGCGAGCGAATACCTGATGACATCTGGTTAAAAGCACGAATAATTGAGCGCATTTCAGAAGAGCCAGATTCAGGAATAGGAGGAGGAATAACGCCTTTTCCGATACGGCGCGCAGCGTACTCTACTTCATTAAGTGGGCGATTTTGAAAACGATTATAAAGCCAGAAAAAAGCGACAACGATAATAATGAAAATAATCGCTTGTCGGTAAACAGGCAGTAAGAAGTTTTGCCCTAATTCAGTGAGTGGAACACGGATCCAAAGTGAGGGGGACATATGCGTATTAACCCATAGCACAGGGTATTCTAGCGTGTTTTCAACCCAGATCTCTGTTTTTCCTCCCAGATATTCAGACATCTGTTCACTTAATTCATCATTGATTTTGGCCCAATAGAGCCCTTCCTCAAGCGCGGCTTCTTTATCAAAAAAAGAGATACCGAGTTCGGTATAGATTTTATTGCGTAAAGCAGGGGAGATTTTTAGCGGGGTGCCGTCTACTAGGATCAGTTCTTCAGGCATTAAAGTGCGTATTTCATACGCTAAAACTTTATTAAATTGCTGAAGGCTTGGCCCAACAATAAGGTGTTGCACAACGATATAACTGGCTATCAAGCTAAAAAAAAGTAGCGAGATAACCAGAAATAACGAGCGTGTCAGTTTATTGTGGGGTGAAAGCCTCAGCCTTCTCATTGAACGCTGGTTCCATCAGGAACGAAGACGTAGCCGAGTCCCCAAACTGTTTGAATATAGCGAGGATGTGTTGGGTCCTCTTCAATCATGCGACGTAAACGTGAAATTTGGACATCGATTGAACGCTCCATCGCACTGTATTCACGACCACGAGCAAGGCTCATTAATTTATCACGAGAAAGTGGTTCACGAGGGTGAGATACCAGTACTTTCAATACGGCGAATTCACCACTTGTCAGAGGCATATGCTCTTCTTCGTGGAACATTTCACGCGTACCAAGGTTTAGCTTGAACTTACCAAAAGAGATAATGGTGTTATCTTGTGAAGGTGCGCCAGGCAATTCATTTGCTTGACGACGAAGGACTGCGCGAATACGTGCTAGTAGTTCTCTTGGATTAAAGGGTTTTGAGATGTAATCATCAGCACCGATTTCAAGTCCAACAATTCTATCAACCTCTTCCCCTTTCGCAGTAACCATAATAATAGGAATAGGGTTGTTTTGGCTTCTTAAGCGGCGGCAAATAGATAGGCCATCTTCACCAGGAAGCATTAAATCGAGCACAATAAGATGGATAGATTCGCGAGTGAGCAGACGATCCATCTGATCGGCGTTTGCAGCAGTACGGATTTGAAAACCCTGCTCTGTCAAATAGCGCTCTAAGAGTGAACGCAGACGTAAATCATCATCCACGATTAGCACTTTATAACTTTCTTGCATTTTTTAAGCTCCCGAAGTGCAAATGCTTTTATTAGCGAATTCTATCATTGATAAGAATATTAAACCAAAACCAAAGAATAAATGTTAATAATTTATAGATAAAACTTGTTCATTAGCTCTAGTAAAGGGGATAAAACTATTTATTTATCTTATTCTGAATGATATTTGATAGATAATACGCAGTAATTAACTTCACCACCTGGTGTCTGCACGCTAATTTCATCATCAACTTGCTTACCAATAAGCGCTCTGGCAACAGGGGAATCAATAGAAATCCACTGTTTTGCTGGATCAAATTCATCGGGGCCCACAAGCCTAAAGGTTTTGACATTTTCGTCATTATCTTCAAGCGTGACCCAAGCACCGAAATAGACTTTTCCTTCTTGGCGAGGATCTGGGTCAACAATTTTTAGTTCATCAAGACGCTTTGATAAAAAACGAACACGCCTATCAATTTCACGTAATCGCTTCTTTCCATAAATATATTCAGCATTTTCTGAACGGTCACCTTGTGCCGCTGCTTCTGAAACCGATTGTGTGACACGCGGGCGCTCTTCTTTCCAAAGATATTTTAGCTCTTTGTCTAAGGCATACCAGCCATCACGAGTAATATAGTTACTTTTTGCCATTACGAATAAAAACTATCATCAACATTGAATTTCATAAAGGTACTATAGCGTGAATGTTAAAATAATCTGTTAATTTCCTCATAATTGTCGAGCTAGATAGGAAATTTGCCAAATTTTTTTAATGCTCTGCGTGTATAATAGCCATCTTTTTTAACTATTCCTCTCGGTAGGTAAATATTTTATGAATGAATCATTAAGCCGAATTATTGCAGATGAGCTCTCTGTTAAGCCCCAGCAAGTCCTTTCGGCTATAACGTTACTGGATGAAGGGAATACGGTGCCATTTGTTGCCCGTTATCGTAAAGAGGTCACAGGCGGATTAGATGATACGCAATTACGTCAATTAGAAACTCGCCTCAGTTACTTACGGGAACTCAACGATCGCCGCCAAACAATTTTAAAATCAATTGAAGAACAAGGAAAACTGACACCAGAACTGCGCTCTTCAATTAATGAAACTCAAAGTAAAACAGAACTGGAAGATCTCTATCTTCCTTATAAGCCTAAGCGCCGTACTCGTGGTCAGATAGCGATTGAAAATGGATTAGAACCCTTAGCGGATTTACTGTGGAATGAACCACAAAATAATCCAGAAGAAGCGGCAACCGCTTATATCAACGCAGAAAAAGGTGTTGATGACACCAAAGCCGCTTTAGATGGCGCACGTTATATTTTGATGGAACGTTTTTCAGAAGATGCGGGATTATTAGCAAAAGTTCGCCAATATTTATGGAAAAATGCGCATCTTGTTGCCAAAGTGATTGAGGGTAAAGAAGCTGAAGGGGCGAAGTTTAGTGATTATTTTGATCACCATGAGCCTATCGCTAATGTTCCCTCTCACCGCGCATTAGCTATGTTTCGTGGTCGTAACGAAGGTATTCTTCAATTATCACTTAATCCAGATCCGCAATTTGAAGAAGCACCCAAAGAGAGCTACGGCGAACAACTGGTTACAGAGCATTTAGGGTTACGTTTAAATAATCAACCTGCGGATAGTTGGCGTAAAGCTGTCGTAAGCTGGACTTGGCGTATAAAAGTTTTAATGCATATTGAAACCGAATTAATGAGCCAACTACGCGAAAAAGCGGAAGAAGAAGCAATTAATGTTTTTGCACGTAATCTTAATGATTTGTTGATGGCAGCGCCTGCTGGCATGCGTGCCACAATGGGGCTTGATCCAGGTTTACGTACAGGTGTTAAAGTTGCAGTTGTTGATAGCACCGGCAAATTAATTGCTACAGATACAATTTATCCACATACAGGACAAGCGGATAAAGCGGCGGCAAGTGTAGCTGCGTTATGTATTAAGCATAATGTTGAATTAGTGGCGATTGGTAATGGTACGGCGTCTCGTGAAACAGAGCGATTTTTTGCTGAAACAGTAAAACGCTATCCAGAAGTGAAAGCACAAAAAGTGATTGTTAGTGAAGCGGGCGCATCGGTATATTCAGCGTCAGAGCTTGCTGCTAATGAATTCCCTGATTTAGATGTTTCTATCCGTGGTGCGGTTTCTATCGCGCGTCGCTTACAAGATCCTCTGGCTGAACTTGTAAAAATTGATCCTAAGTCAATTGGTGTGGGTCAATATCAGCATGATGTTAGCCAAACATTATTAGCGAGAAAACTTGATACTGTCGTTGAAGACTGTGTGAATGGTGTTGGTGTTGACTTAAATACAGCATCAGTACCGTTACTAACGCGTGTTGCAGGGCTTAGCCAATCTATTGCTCAAAATATTATTAGCTGGCGCGATGAAAACGGTCGTTTTGTTGATAGAAAACAGTTACTCAAAGTGGCACGTTTAGGGCCGAAAGCCTTTGAACAATGTGCCGGTTTCCTACGTATTCGAGATGGTAAAAACCCGCTTGATGCTTCAACGGTTCACCCTGAAGCGTATCCTATTGTTGAAAATATTCTGCAATCTACCCATCAGAAAATTGATGATTTAATGGGTAATAGCGCTTTAATTTCACAAATAGATGCAAGAGCATTTATTACAGAGCAGTTTGGTCTGCCAACGATTAATGACATTTTAAAAGAGTTAGCAAAACCAGGGCGCGACCCACGTCCAGAGTTTAAAACGGCGACTTTCGCTGAAGGTGTCGAAACGATGAATGACTTAGTTAGTGGCATGATCCTTGAAGGGACTGTGACCAACGTGACTAATTTCGGTGCATTCGTTGATATCGGTGTACACCAAGATGGCTTGGTTCATATCTCTTCTTTAGCAGATCGATTTATTGAAGATCCACATACTGTGGTGAAAACTGGAGATATTGTTAAAGTTAAAGTTCTAGAGGTTGATTTAGCTCGTAAGCGCATCGCACTGACTATGCGTTTAGATGAAGTCGCGGGTGATAGTGATAAAAAACCATCATCATCAAATACCACGAATTCTGTTAGAAATAACAAAGGGCAAAAACCAGCTCGTAATAACCGTCAGTCAATGAATAATGGTAATAATGCAGGAAATAGCGCAATGGGTGATGCTTTAGCAGCAGCTTTTGGGAAAAAACGCTAATCGCTAATAGTGCATTTATTGCTATCGCATTAGTGAGTAAAAAGAACGAAAATAATGAGCGTGATATAATCAATATTGGTTATATCGCGTTTTTTATTACATATGATTTAGATGTTTTCTTTAGATGAAAATATTTATAAGAACTAATTAAATAGCAAAGTAATATAAATTCTCTTCCATTTTTTTTTATAGGTTTAATTTTAAACTGACTTAAGGGATATTGAAAAAATAATAGATAAAGCATTCTCTGTTTTATCTCTATATTTATTTGTTATTATTTTTATCATCCATCATCTATTCTCCCCATCGCCGATTGCCTTTATATTATCAAATAAGGGTTGATAGCCTTTTAACCTTATTATTATTGAGGTTTTTAAGGGTGACTCCTTGAGCTAAAACTGAAAAGTATTATTTCTGTTTATATCAACTCTACTTCAATTAATAGAATGAATATCTATGGGTTTATTTCACCTTTATTGGGTTATTAATATGAATTTAAATAAATTATCGTTTGGTTTGATCATGATTTCTGCTTCATTACTAGCAGGGTGTGCATCAGAATCTTCACGCTCTTTAGAAGTGGCTAAAGTAGCAACCTATAACACGACTTACACAGGTGCAAAAAGCGCGATTTCTATCGGTAAGTTTGATAACCGTTCTAGTTATATGAATGGGATCTTCTCTGATGGAGTTGATAGATTAGGAAATCAATCCAAAACTATTTTAATGACGCACTTACAACAAACAGGGCGTTTTAATGTATTAGACAGAGCCAATTTATCTGAATTAAAAGAAGAAGCCGGCATTAAAGGGCAAAGCCAACAATTGAAAGGCGCTACTTATGTGATCACTGGCGATGTGACAGAATTTGGTCGTAAAGAAGTCGGTGATCGTCAATTATTCGGTATTTTAGGTCGCGGTAAAACACAGGTTGCTTACGCAAAAGTGAATTTAAACGTTGTGAATGTGAATACATCAGAAGTCGTGTTCTCATCTCAAGGTGCGGGTGAATACGAGCTTTCTAACCGTGAAATCATTGGGTTTGGTGGAACAGCAAGCTATGACTCAACACTGAACGGTAAAGTGCTTGATTTAGCTATTCGTGAAGCAGTTAATAACTTAGTTGCAGGTATTGAGAGCAATGCTTGGCAGCCTTCAAAATAATACGCTTTTATAAGGATATAACGATGTCTAAATCATTAATAAGCCTTATTTTAGGGGCATTATTACTGACGGGCTGTGCAAGTGGCCCTAAACCACTTTATAACTGGGACAGTTATCAACAAGTGGTATATCAGCACTATCAACAAAGTGAAAGTGATCCTCAAGCACAAATTGATGCATTGAAGAAAAGCATTGAACTTTCTCGTGCTAAATCATTAGGTATTCCGCCAGGATTACATGCGCATTTAGGGATGTTATATGGTGCGACGGGCGCATTAGATTTAGCAATGGCAGAATTTAATGAAGAAAAAGTACTTTACCCTGAATCAGCGGAATTTATGGATCGTCTGATGAAAAACAAAGGAATGCAAAAATGAGTCGCTTATTCGCTTTAATATGCTTGGCTTTTGCGTTGGTATTAACGGGTTGCGCCCAACCTATCAAAACAGATTACACTGCCTTTAAACAGAGTAAGCCAAAAAGTATTCTTGTATTAGTACCTCAAAACCATACAACGGAAGTTGGCGCGGGGCACAGTTTCTTATCTCAAGTAACATATCCTTTGGCAGAAGCGGGATATTATGTTTTCCCTGTTGCTGTCGTTGAAGAGACATTTAAGCAAAATGGTTTATCCATGGCTGGGGATATTCATGCAGTAAGTCCTAATAAACTACGTGAAATCTTTGGTGCTGATGCTGTTTTATACTTAGATATCAAAGAGTTCGGAACGACATATCAAATTATTTCTAGTGATACGCGAGTTACCGTTACTGCTAAGCTTGTTGACCTTCGTAATGGTGGTGTGTTGTGGAGTAGTTCTGCAACGGCATCAAGTACGGAAACAGACGGTTCATCAGGTAGTTTAGTAGGGATGTTGGTCTCAGCTGTTGTGAATCAAATTGTGAATACAGTATCAGACAAAAGCTACCAAATTGCAGGTATAACAAGTGTACGTTTACTTTCAGCAGGAAATGCGAACGGTATTCTATATGGTCCTCGCTCTCCTAGTTATGGTAAAGAAGCAGAATAAGCAAATGCAATAAAATAAGCATAAGAATGAAAAGGCTCTGTTTAATTAATTTAAAATAAGCAGAGCCTTATTTTATTTGCGAAATAATAATTATTCTTATTTGATGTTGGGTAATACTACCTATATTTATCACAGAATAAGTATGAAATAGAGAGTAAATAAAAAAGAGGAGTTGTCATTGAAAGGATAAACCATCCTTGGTTGCCAGTCCGTTTCCTTCCGTGGTTAATAATCCATAATTCGGGTATATAAAAGAGACTGATTAAATAAGAGAAACGTCAAAGAGAATAAGATAAGGTATGGGGGATGCTATCTTTCCTTGTAATATAGCGACCTTTATTCTTTAAATAGTCCTCAAATTTAAATCAAAACACGACCTAGTTGGATATTAATCAATGTTTGTCTCTAGGATATGTAATATTATAATTTAGGTAAAGATATAATTGTTACTATTATTATAATCATCGAATTAAGAGGGAATAAAAGAATAATAAAACTAATATAACGAGATATTTAATTAATTTAAATCGTATTTTGAGTAATATATCGTTTTAAACTCGGCGTAAAAGTTCTCCTCTGATATTTCACGATGAATTAAAACCACTAACATATTGAATAAACTTAATTTATTTATGAATATCTTTAATGGATAAGACTATTTTTACATAATGTGATTTGCATCACGTCATATATTTGAGTGTTATTGCCTATCAATAAGAAGATAGGGATTTATACGATACCTCTTTCGATCATATTCAGTTCCCGATTTATTGGTTACACTATTCTTTCAGATATTCATAATGTCTGTTTGCTGGTATGAGATATCAGCGGTTCACTTTTGGAAGGTAGAGGCATGTCAGAACAAACAATTATTTGGGATCTTGACCTGATCCATAAGTATAACTATTCAGGTCCTCGCTATACATCATACCCAACAGCATTAGAGTTTAATCAGCAATATGGCGATGATGATTTTATCAAAGCGACTCAACGCTATCATGAGCGCCCTTTATCGCTTTATGTTCATATTCCTTTCTGCCATAAGCTGTGCTATTTCTGCGGCTGTAATAAAATTATTACGCGCCATAAACATAAAGCAGATGAATATCTTGATGTTTTAGAAAAAGAAATTATTAACAGAGCACGCTATTTTAAAGACAGAAAAGTGACTCAAATGCATTGGGGCGGGGGTACACCTACTTTTCTGGATAAGCAACAGATTAGTCGATTGGTTTCGCTATTACGTCACCATTTTCATTTTGTTGATAATGCAGAACTCTCTATTGAGATTGATCCTCGTGAAATTGAGCTAGATGTTATCGACCATCTACGTTATGAAGGATTTAATCGCCTGAGTATGGGGGTGCAAGATTTCAATAAAGAAGTGCAACAAAAAGTAAATCGTGAGCAAGACGAAGCATTTATTTTTGCATTGGTAGAGCGTGCGCGTGAAGTGGGTTTTCACTCCACCAGCATTGACTTAATTTACGGCTTACCTAAGCAAACCAAAGAGAGTTTTGCCTTTACATTAAAACGCGTTATTGAACTATCACCAGATAGATTGAGTGTTTTCAATTATGCGCACTTACCTAATTTATTCGCGGCTCAGCGTAAAATTAAAGATGAAGATCTCCCTTTAGCAGAAGAGAAGTTAGAAATATTACAAGAGACAATTTCTACGCTGACAACAAACGGCTATCAGTTTATTGGTATGGATCACTTTGCTAAACCGGATGATGAATTAGCGGTTGCTCAGCGTAAAGGTATTTTACACCGTAATTTCCAAGGCTATACCACTCATGAAGAGTGTGATTTATTAGGCATGGGAGTTTCTGCAATAAGTATGTTAGGTGATAACTATGCGCAAAATGAAAAAGTATTGAAAGAGTATTATGCGCGCGTTAATAGTGAAGGAAATGCACTATGGCGAGGTTTATCTCTGACTAATGATGATTGTATTCGCCGCGATGTGATTAAAACCTTAATTTGTAATTTTAGTCTGCGTTTTTCTGATATTGAAAAAATGCACAATATTGTCTTCCATGACTATTTTAAAGAAGATTTAGAATTACTTGTGCCAATGAAGAATGACGGTTTAGTTGAAATAACAAAAGATGGTATTCAAGTAACACCAAGAGGGCGCCTGCTTATTCGTAATATTTGTATGTGTTTCGATACGTATTTACGAAATCAAATGCGCCAACGTCAATTCTCGCGTGTAATTTAATTGATGAAGGGTTAGGGGATCAATATTCCTCTATCCCTAACTCTTTTAATTTGCGGGTTAATGTATTTCTGCCCCAACCTAATAATCGTGCTGCATCTTGTTTATGCCCTTGCGTATATGCTAAGGCGCTTAGTAAAAGAGTACGCTCAAATTGAGGTAATGCATCTGTTAAGATGTTTTCTTTCCCTTCTCCTAATGCTTCATCTGCCCATAATGAAAGATGCTGTGACCAATGTTGAGAAGCAGCAATTCGACTGATATTTTTTGCTTTTTCATCAGGTTGGCGAATTTCTTGTGGTAAATCTTGAGGCATAATCTCTTGGCTTGCCGTCATTACCGTTAACCAGCGACACACATTCTCTAATTGTCTGACGTTACCTGACCAGTTGTATTCCATCATTATTTGTAAACTTTGCTGATGAAGAACTTTGGCTTCGACACCCAATTCTTTTGCTGTTTTTTGCAGAAAATAGCGCGCTAAGCTAGGAATATCTTCGGTTCTATCGCGTAATGGTGGTAACTGAATGCGTATGACATTGAGGCGATGATAGAGATCTTCACGAAAATCACCGGCTTGAACTCGCTTTTCTAAGTCTTGATGAGTTGCGGCGATAATACGTACATCGACTTTTACTGGGGCATAACCGCCTACTCGATAAAATTGCCCTTCAGCAAGGACTCGCAGTAAACGTGTTTGAATATCAAGAGGCATATCACCAATTTCATCAAGAAACAGTGAACCGCCATTTGCTTGTTCAAATCGACCTTGGCGTACTTGAGAGGCGCCTGTAAATGCCCCTTTTTCGTGACCAAAAAGCTCTGATTCAATCAAGTCTTTAGGAATTGCCGCCATATTTAGCGCGATAAAAGGAGAGGACGCTCTTGGGCTGTGACGATGTAATGCATGTGCCACTAACTCTTTGCCTGTACCCGATTCCCCATTAATAAGTACACTAATTGAGGAGCGAGAAAGCCGACCAATAATACGGTAAACCTCTTGCATTGCAGGTGCTTCACCAATCATATCTGTAACTGATTGTAGCAAGGTTTCATCGGTATTCGGTTGTTTTTGTTCGCGATAATGAGTAATGGCGCGGTCAATTAATGCCAATGTTTCGTCGATATCGAACGGCTTTGGTAAGTAATCAAATGCCCCTTGTTGATAGGCATTAACGGCAGCGTCGAGATCAGAATGTGCCGTCATAATAATAACGGGCAGAGTTGGATATTGTTCTTTAATTATTTTTAAAAGAGATAAACCGTCGATATCAGGCATACGAATGTCTGATAACAATACATCAGGTTGTTCTGTATTGAGTGCATTAAGCACATCATTCGCATGTTCAAAGGCTTTACAAGACATACCTTCACGAGAAATGGCACGTTCAAGTACCCAGCGAATGGAGCTGTCATCATCAACAACCCATACATTTCCTTTTTGCATTGGTTATCTCCTACTTAATTGGTAAATAAATAGAAAATTCAGTATTTCCGGGCCAACTGGTAAATTCAATTTTACCTGCATGTTGATCCACTAAATTACGCGCAATAGAGAGCCCTAATCCATTACCACCTTCTCTACCACTCACCATGGGGTAAAAAAGCGTATCTTGTAGATGAGGAGGAATACCATCACCAGTATCAATCACATCTATACGCGCAGCAAGGCGGTGACGTTCGCCATGAAGTGTGATTTGAAAAGCCGTACGGGTACGCAAAATAATCGTTCCCCCTGTTTTTTCGACGGCTTGTAAGGCGTTGCGTGTAATATTCAGGAGTACTTGTTCTATTTGATCTGGGTAATGTGATAACTCAGGTAAGCTGGGATCGTAATCTTTTAGTAAGGTGACATTTTCAGGGCATTCGAGCGAAATAAGCTGAGCAACACGCTCAACAACATGGTGAATACTCTGATGTATTTTTGTCCCTGGATGTTGGGGACCGAGTAATCTGTCCACCAGCACACGTAGGCGATCAGCTTGTTCAATAATGACTTGTGTATATTCCGTTAAAGCTGGATCAGGTAAGGATTTTGCTAGCAATTGAGCCGCGCCCCGTAATCCTCCCAACGGATTTTTAATTTCATGTGCCAGCCCCCTAACCAATTCCCTCGCTGCCATTTGCTGTGCTTGTTGTATCTGCTCTTGGCTTAACCGGCGTTGACTATCCATAGGCGCCAGCTCCAGCAAAATGTGTTGCTCGGAAATAGGTTGGGCACTGAGCGACATTGTGTGTGATTGGTTATTTACAACCAATATTACTTCATTGTCGGTAAAGCTTTGTCCATTCGCTAATGTTTCACGCATTAAATCAGCATCAAAAGAGTAATAGCTGAAAAGGGCAGTGAAAGGCGTTTCAAATAATTTTCGACGGCTTTGTGCTAAAACCTGTAACGCAGAATGATTTGCGTAGCAAATAATAAACTCTTTGTTGATAACCAATACAGAGTGTATCAATGAGTTTAAAATTAATGTGTTGTCAGGTAAGTCTGCCGTTTCCATATTCAATACCCCGTTGCACCATTTTAGTGCATCTTACCTTTATTACATTAATGAACCAATGCGTAAGTGAAAAGACTGACTCCTTAAAGGGGAGAAAAGTGCCCATCCGAAGATGGGCAAAATAGCTTCACGGCAAAAAAAACAGTTTTACATCTAGGCTTAAGTTTTTATCAATAAAAGGTCTTAAGCGCTGTAATACATTTCAAATTCAAGAGGATGCGGAGCCATACGTACACGTTGAACATCAGCACGTAATAATTCTAAATAAGCATCAATAGCATCATCAGTAAATACACCACCGCGGGTTAAGAATTCACGATCTGCATTTAATGTATTTAATGCTTCTTCTAATGAACCTGCGACAGTTGGGATCTCTTTTGCTTCTTCTGGCGGTAAGTCATAGAGGTTTTTATCCATAGCATCACCTGGGTGAATTTTATTGATAATGCCATCAAGACCAGCCATTAACTGAGCCGCAAACGCTAAATAAGGGTTTGCTAAAGGATCTGGGAAACGGACTTCTATACGGCGCGCTTTCATGCTGGCAACCACAGGAATACGAATTGACGCTGAGCGGTTACGTGCAGAGTAAGCAAGCATTACAGGTGCTTCAAAACCTGGGACTAAACGTTTGTAAGAGTTAGTCGTTGGGTTAGTAAATGCATTTAGCGCACGAGCGTGTTTGATAATACCGCCGATGTAATACAGCGCCATTTCAGATAATCCGCCGTATTTGTCACCTGCAAATAGGTTTACACCGTTTTTAGACAGTGACATATGGCAGTGCATACCTGAGCCGTTATCACCCACTAATGGTTTTGGCATAAAGGTCGCTGTTTTGCCAAATACGTGAGCTACGTTTTGTACCACGTATTTATAAATTTGGGTTTCATCTGCTTTTTTGGTCATGGTATTAAAGCGAGTAGCCACTTCATTTTGACCCGCAGTTGCGACTTCATGGTGATGAGCTTCAACGACTAAGCCCATTTCTTCCATGATGTTACACATAGTAGAACGAATATCTTGTGATGAATCGACGGGTGGCAGTGGGAAGTAACCACCTTTAACCATCGGGCGGTGACCTTTGTTGCCGTCTTCATATTTGGTATTGGTGTTCCATGCCGCTTCAATATCGTTGATAGCGTAAGATGCGCCAGAAATATCGTTTTTGAAACGAATATCATCAAATAGGAAGAACTCTGGCTCAGGTCCAAACAGTACTGTGTCTGCGATACCACTTGATTTTAAATAGTCTTCAGCACGTTTTGAGATAGAGCGTGGGTCGCGATCATAACCTTGCATTGTGCCTGGTTCTAAAACGTCACAACGAATAATCAGGGTTGGATCTTGGAAAAATGGATCAAGCATTGCGGTTGTTGCATCTGGCATCAGCACCATGTCTGATTCGTTAATGCCTTTCCAGCCACCAATAGAAGAGCCATCGAACATTTTTCCTTCTTCAAAGAAATCATCGTTAACCTGATGAGCCGGAATAGTAAGATGTTGTTCTTTACCGCGGGTATCAGTGAAACGTAAGTCAATATATCTAACTTTATGTTCTTCAATCATGGATAATACATGTTCAAGGGACATAGGAACTCTCCTGGCGAATGGTTTTATTGAGTGCAGTGGCCTTACACATTTTTTCGGTGAATTTTTTGCTCACCTAAATTCTATTGCGAAAAGCATGCCAACTTATCTAAAAAGGGATATATACTGTATTGATGAAGTTTAGTGTAGAATATCTCCTGTGATTTTTTAATTATTGCACAAAGTTGGTGCAAATTAAGCCTAATTAATTGCACTGTTTTGGTGCAAGCGAACGGATACTACTAAATTCTGAGGCGTGAAAAGGATCACAATTCAATTAATTGCATATTGTTAAGCAATCATTATTGTGATCTTGTTTAGTCTCTCGTCTAAAGCGTGTACAATACTGCGCTTATTTCTACAATGCCTGAGGCAAATTTTGTGATCGAAAACTTGCGTAATATCGCCATCATCGCCCACGTTGACCATGGTAAAACAACTATCGTCGATAAATTACTACAGCAATCTGGTACGTTCGGCGAACGTGAAACCGTTGCTGAGCGCGTGATGGACTCAAATGATCTCGAAAGAGAGCGCGGAATTACTATTCTTGCGAAAAATACAGCGATTAAATGGAATGACTATCGTATCAATATCGTAGATACCCCAGGACACGCCGACTTCGGTGGTGAGGTAGAACGCGTTATGTCTATGGTAGACAGCGTTCTATTGCTGGTTGACGCGATGGATGGCCCAATGCCACAAACTCGTTTTGTGACACAAAAAGCGTTTGCTAACAACTTAAAACCAATTGTTGTTATCAATAAAGTTGACCGCCCTGGTGCGCGTCCAGACTGGGTTGTTGATCAGGTATTTGACCTGTTCGTAAACTTAGGCGCAACTGACGAACAACTTGATTTCCCAATTATCTATGCATCTGCATTAAACGGTATTGCGGGAACAGATTACAATGACATGGCTGAAGATATGACTCCGTTATATGAAGCTATTGTCAAATATGTAGAGCCACCAAAAGTTGATCTGGACGGCACATTCCAGATGCAAATTTCTCAGTTGGACTACAACAACTACCTAGGTGTTATCGGTATCGGTCGTATTAAGCGTGGTAAGGTTAAACCTAACCAGCAAGTGACTATCATCGATAGCGAAGGTAAAACTCGTAACGGTAAAGTCGGTAAAGTGTTAGGTCACTTAGGCTTAGAACGTATTGAAGTTGAAGTCGCAGAAGCTGGCGATATCATCGCAATCACAGGTTTAGGCGAACTGAATATTTCTGATACGATCTGCGAAACAGGTGCTGTTGAAGCATTACCTGCATTAGCCGTTGATGAACCAACTGTTAGCATGTATTTCTGTGTTAATACTTCACCTTTCTGTGGTCGTGAAGGTAAGTTTGTGACTTCTCGTCAGATTTTAGATCGTCTGAAAAAAGAGTTAGTCCATAACGTAGCATTACGTGTAGAAGAAACTGAAGATCCAGATGCATTCCGTGTATCAGGTCGTGGTGAGCTTCACCTGTCAGTTCTGATCGAAAATATGCGTCGTGAAGGTTACGAATTAGGTGTATCTCGTCCTAAAGTTATCTTCCGTGATATTGACGGCCGTAAACAAGAGCCTTTCGAACAAGTCACTATCGATATTGAAGAACAGCACCAAGGTGATGTGATGCAAGCGATGGGTGAACGTAAAGGCGAAATGCGTGATATGCAACCAGATGGTAAAGGACGTGTACGTTTAGACTACATTATCCCTAGCCGTGGTCTGATTGGTTTCCGTACTGAATTTATGACCATGACATCAGGTACTGGTTTACTGTATGCAACATTCAGTCACTATGATGATGTTCGTCCAGGTGAAATCGGTCGCCGTAATAACGGTGTTATGATCTCTAATGGCCAAGGTAAAGCCGTTGCTTACGCACTGTATAGCTTACAAGACCGCGGTAAATTATTTGTGACTCATGGTGCAGAAGTTTACGAAGGCCAAGTGATTGGTATTCATACTCGCTCTAATGACTTAACAGTAAACTGTTTAACGGGTAAAAAGCTGACTAACATGCGTGCTTCTGGTACAGATGAGGCGACAACGCTGACTCCACACCTGAAACAAACATTAGAACAAGCATTAGAATTTATTGATGACGATGAGTTAGTTGAAGTAACTCCGCAGTCTATTCGTCTGCGTAAGCGTTATCTGTCAGAAAACGATCGTCGTCGTGCTTACCGTAGCAAAGACTAATTCGTTATTTATTCTGATAACATAATTCTTAGGGCGCGTTTAGCGCCCTGAGTTTATACTCGTCATACTTTAAGTTACAGGGTTGACTGCGTTCAACTAGTCGCCTATCTGTAACTTAAATTATTTAGAGTATGTGGTACTAGTTGTACTATCAGACGAATGCGGTGGGAAATTTGCCACCGCATAAGTTTTCTCTTAATCACGCCTTTATTTCCCCTTTGTATCCCACTCTTTTTATTTACAACTTAAGTATTGTTTATTGCCTTAAATACAACTTTAAAGTTGTTTTTGTTGCTACATACAATTTATGAGTTGTTTTTTGGTTGTCATACAACTAGAGTGTTGTATACATTGCCAATGTAATCACTAAAATGGTTTAGAGCTAATCATGAAAACTATTAATGAAATTGCTAATTTAATTACAGAGCAACGTAAAAAATTAGGTATTGAACAAAAAGATATGTATTTACGTATCGGTATGAAACAGCAGCAATACCAACGTATAGAATCAGGAAGTGATTTAAAACTATCAACCTTACTAAGAGTATTAGAAGGACTAGATTTAGAGTTATCAATCAGAACTAAAAATTCTCATGTAAACCCTATGATTGCAAGTACTGCAATAGCGAATAAAAGCGAAATTGATTTGAAAGATGATGGGGATGATCTCGACTTTTGGTTTAAAACAAAGGAATAAGGTATGAATAAGCAGATAGAGAAAGTGGAAGGTCTTAAGATTCAGCTGTATGGAATTGATGTTGCGGTTATTGCTCATTATGTAAAAATATACTGACATTTAATCCCCATTTTGTCAGGATGCCAAAAGAAACTCGACCGACTTTCACATTAAGGCAGCTATCTGATCCTGATTATTTAAATAAGCCTCAAATTCGAACACAAAAAATCTCGCCTGTACTATCTAATTTGTTACCTGAAGGTGTATTAAGGGAATACACCGCGAATGCATTAAAATGCCACGTTGATAATGAGTTTGCTATTCTTGCTTATTTAGGTGCAAATTTACCAGGAGCCATTTTAGTAACTCCTATAAAAGCAGGTGGTGTGCCTGATTGGGCACTTGAGCATCGTTTATCGACAGAACCTCTACAAATCGATATTAAACATGTTGATAAAAAATTTTCATTAGCGGGAGTACAGGTTAAATTCTCTTCATCTTTCATTAAAGGTCGATACCATATTGATGAAGATACTTTACAAGATATGTGGATTATAAAAACACCGCCTACCATTCATAAAGGTGTTCCTGTTAATGAATATACTTGTATGAAATTAGCGGAAAGTGTCGGTGCTGATATCCCTGAAATAAGGCTTATTGAATTAAATCAGTTAAAAAACTTACCTGATATTCAATTACCAAATGAGCCATATGCCTATGGCATTAAACGTTTTGACCGTAGTGGAGAAGGGCGTATTCATACAGAAGATTTTGCTCAAGTATTCGGGTTATTTCCGTCAGATAAATATCAAAAAATTAATTATGAGCAAATAGGCAAAGTTATTTATGAAACAAGCTCGGAACGTTTAAAAGATATTCAGCAAATGGCTAGAAGATTACTCATTAATATTTTATTGGGTAATGGTGATGCTCATTTAAAAAACTGGACATTAATCTATCACAATCGTATTTCACCTCAGTTATCACCTTTATATGATGTTGTATTTACAGAACCCTATATTAAAGAGGATAAACTAGCTTTGAATATGGCCGGAACAAAGCACTGGTTTGATATATCAATGGGGCATTTTGAGCGTTGGGCTGAAAAAGCCGATTTACCTTGGGTCGCTATTAAGCCTCATTTACTTGATGTTGTTATAACAGCAAGAACGCAATGGCCTTCATTATTACAACAGCTTCCAATGCTTGATGAGCATAAAGAAAAATTATCATTACATTGGGCGCAGTTGCATGATGATTTTAAAATTGTATAAACATAAACGAGGAGAGAACGTTTTATCATCACCTCATAATTCCATTCTAGATAATGATGCTTCTAGTCTCATTTTTCCGTTCTCCCTCTTCTGGTTTTCTGTTTTACAAAAAAATTAAGTGTGATTATTGTACTTTTTTGGTGTTTAAGCCTGTTCAGTAAAGCGATTTATGATTAAAGTAAAATGAGTTTTCTATTATGGAGAGGATTTATGCTTTATATCTTTGATATGGGTAATGTGATTATTGATATCGATTTTAACCGAGTATTCGCAGTATGGAGTAAGCTGAGTGGTGTTCCATTAGCAAGCATAAAAAAGGATTTCACCGCCGGTGAAGTTTTTAAATTACATGAGCGCGGTAATATTACAGATATCGAATTTGCTGAAGAAATTAACTCAGAACTTGGCATGAGCTTAAGCTTTGAGCAATTCGCTGAAGGATGGCAGGCTATTTTTATCGCAGTAAGACCTGAAGTCATTGATATAATGAACAAATTAAGAGAACAAGGACATCGGGTTGTGGTGTTATCAAATACTAATCGTTTACACCAAGATTACTGGCCAGAACACTATCCTGAAATCGCGGCTTCTGCTGATTTTCTCTACTTGTCGCAAGATCTTGGCATGAGAAAACCCGATCCTGAACTCTTTAAGTATGTTTTAGAATCTGAAGATGTTGAAGCACAAGATGCCGTTTTCTTTGATGATGTAAAAGCCAATGTTGATGCTGCTATTGCTGTGGGTATAAAGGGTGTACATGTCATTGATAAACAGACCATCATTGACTACTTCAAAGATTATGATTTTTCTCTCCCAGTAGAAGAATAATGCTATTGTAAGGATAACAATAGATTGAATTTGTTATCCTTTTTTATTGATTTATTTTGGAGAGAGAATGATCGCGTTAATTCAACGAGTGACACAGGCAAAAGTGGATATTGCAGGTGAAACTGTCGGCGCTATTAATCAAGGTTTATTGGTTTTATTAGGTGTAGAGAAAGACGACAACGAACAGAAAGCCAAAAGATTATGTGAGAAAGTATGCGGCTATCGTATATTTAGTGATGAAAACGACAAAATGAACCTAAATGTGCAACAAGCAGGTGGTAGTCTATTAGTTGTATCTCAATTCACACTTGCCGCGGAAACACAAAAAGGAATGCGTCCAGGGTTTTCGAACGGTGCGCCCCCAGAATTAGCGAAAAATCTCTATCACTACTTTATTGAACAATGTCAGCAACAAGGCTTAGAAACGCAAACAGGTCAATTTGCTGCTGATATGCAAATCACACTGACTAATGACGGCCCAGTCACCTTTTGGCTGCAAGTATAACGTCAAACGTACAGTCGTGTTAAAAGGAGCTCAGATATGTACCATTTACGGACCCCAAAGACAGAGGCAGAATTTGATGCCTATTATGCTTTTCGCTGGGAAATGCTTCGTAAACCTCTACATCAACCTGAAGGCTCTGAAAAAGACGGTTATGACACTCTTGCTCATCATCAAATGGTTGTTGATGAAACAGGACAACCCGTTGCGATTGGGCGACTCTATATTAATGCCGACAATGAAGGTGCTATTCGCTTTATGGCGGTGCGTACAGATGCACAAGGTAAAGGTTTAGGCACATTAGTGGCTATGGCGCTAGAGTCGCTTGCTCGCCAAGAAGGTATAAAACGGATCGTGTGTAGTGCACGAGAAGAGTCTGTAAGCTTCTTTGAAAAGTTAGGTTATGAAAATTGTGGTTTAGTGACAGGTCCTCAAACGACACCCATTAAGCACTTTTTTATGAAAAAAAGTATTGAGTCTTTGGATGATATTCTTCATCGACCAGATTGGTGTGCAGAATTACAAAAACAATGGCATCAACATATTCCTTTAAGTGAAAAAATGGGATTACGTATTACTCAATACACAGGAACCCGTTTTTATACCACTATCCCTGAAGCAGGAAATCAAAATCCTCATCACACTATTTTTGCAGGTAGCCAATTTTCACTCGCAACATTAACAGGTTGGGGATTGATTTGGCTATTAATGCAAGAACATAAATTGCAAGGTGATATTGTGCTGGTGGATGCACATATTCGTTACCGCAAACCTGTATCAGGGCGTCCTGCTGCCGTTGCTGATATGGAAAATTTAAGTGGGGATTTAGGGCGACTAGCGAAGGGAAGCAAGGCACGTATTAAGTTGGACGTCGATATTTGTGGTGATGAAGGTGTCGGTGCTGTTTTTAGCGGTACTTATATTGTTTTACCTTCACAAAATAAGCAGTGCTAATTCAGCTATCTATCTTTAGAGTAACTTAAAGGGAAATCACTATTTTCTTTTGGGTTACCTTTTCTATTTTCTGCGTTTTTTATTAAAAAAACAGAGTATAAAAAATCTATTCTTGAATGCTGGTGTTATAGAGTTTCTATCGCTATCCAATTGATGTATATTTCGCAGTTTACGGAGGGAAGCATGGACACCAATTTATCTACTCGTCTTAATAAATATATCAGTGAAAGCGGGATCTGCTCACGTCGTGAGGCTGACCGTTATATTGAGCAAGGACTTGTCCTTATTAATGGCAAACGCGCTGGTATTGGCGATCAAGTATTTGCTGGCGATGAAGTCAAAGTCAATGGTCGATTGATTGAAGCACAGGATAACTCTGAGCTGGTTTTGATTGCGCTGAATAAGCCTGTGGGTATTGTGAGTACCACAGATGATGGCGAAAAAGATAATATTGTTGACTATGTTAACCACAGTACCCGTATTTTCCCAATTGGGCGTTTAGATAAAGATTCACAAGGATTGATTTTTCTGACCAACCACGGTGATTTAGTCAATAAAATCCTACGTGCAGGTAATGATCACGAAAAAGAGTACCTTGTGACAGTGAATAAGCCGATCACAGATGAATTTATTCATGGAATGGGTGCGGGTGTTCCTATCATGGGACAAAAAACCAAGAAATGTAAGGTCAAGAAAGAAGCGCCGATGGTGTTTCGTATTACCTTAGTTCAAGGATTAAATCGCCAAATTCGCCGTATGTGTGAATATTTTGGTTATGAAGTCACTAAGCTTGAACGCATTCGCATTATGAATGTAAGCTTATCGGGATTACCTGTTGGCGAATGGCGTGATCTGACCGATGATGAACTCATTACCTTATTTGAAGCGATTGAAAAATCGACTTCTGAAGCGCCACCAAAACCAAAGCAAAATAAGCCGAAAAAACAAATTAGTAGTAATGCGAAAGCATTGGGTATTCATATTCCTCAAACAAAAACCAAAGAAACGGAAAATAATTCCCGTAAGCGTTTTGTTCAGCCTGGTCGTAAAAAGAAAAAACGTTAATTTTATCTGTGAAAATGCGATAAAAAAAACACCTGAAAGGGTGTTTTTTTGTTTGTTCTATTTAAGACAAATTATTGCATCGATAAAATTAGTCTAAATTAAGCTCATTTAATTTATTTTGGCGACGTTCAAGTACGATCGCTGCAAGCTCTGCATCCATAACTCGCTCAATTAATACATCATAGTCTTCTTTAGAAAGGCAATAGAACAACGGAGTTTTATTGTCATCACACACAAGCAGTGTGCTGTTGTCTTCAAGTGCAGTTAAAGGAGATTGTTGAAACATATTTAAAGATATTTTTTCAGGGGAAAAATCTTCGTCAGACATGAAAACTCCACAATAAAGAAAAGGGCATTAGCGCATTGTAACGCTTTTTATAAAGGGAGCAATCCGTGCTCCTGCGAAAGATCAATATTATAGGTGATTAATTATCTCGCCATTTTGTATCACTGAGTTGAGTATTTGTTGTTCATCTTTACTTCCCGTTAATGTGCCATTAAGTGTTGATGCCACTGGGTTTGAACGTAAATCACCTTTCAATTTTAGTGTGAACTGGCCTATTTCATCAGAGTAGGTTGTTTTTAAACCTAATGTATAAGGCGTTGATAAAGGTACATTTAGACCATTAGCAATAAGTGAAAATTGGCGCTGTTGGTTAGATTGCACTAAACCTGCTGAACCTCGAACAATGCCATTACCAATAAATGCTGAATATTGCTCAACAATAGCGTTATCTTGTTGAGTGACAATTTTTAAATCAGGGCGACGTAATTCAATGCGATTTAACGTACCACTATCGGCATTTAATATGGCTGAACCTTGCCATAATCCCCATTCACCTTCTTTTGCAACCACTAAATTTCGCAGTTTTCCTGTTAAGTTGGTGAATTGGAATGGAAATTCTGGTGTGATATCAATCAAGATAGATTGATTGATAGATAACTGTTCGATAGTGATATTTTGAATATTACTCTTGTTATCTATTGGTTTAGCTAAAAAGTTGAGCCAATTTTCAGGTAGCGTATATAAAATGCCTGATAGTGTGGCGTCTTGGATAGTGATGGTTTTATTGTCTTTATTCCAATGACCAGCAAGCTTAATTAAGCCTTTTTCATAGCGTAGACTGAGGTTATCTAGATTAAGTTGATTGTTTTGCTGGTTGAGTTTTGCGATAAGATCAGTGAAGTGTTCATCTTGAAAAACAACGTCATTTGTATTGAGTTCACCAGTTGTAAATGAAAGAGCGTTATCCCAACTAAACTGAGAAAATTGCCCATCAAATCCACTGATTGCCCACTGTTTTCCTTCAGCAGTAAAATCAACAATATTGAGTGCTCTTATGCTAATACGGGGATATTCAGAGAGAGACTGAATTAATTCGTTAAAGGTTTGCGAGGATTGCCAGCGCAAGCCATTCATATAAACTTCATCAAATTTCCATTGATTATCTTGATATTGACCACTTAATGAAAGTGAACCACTGAGTAAGCGGGTGCCTAGTTTCTCTATTTGAATATTATCGGGTTGGTATTCACCGGAAATAATAAAGTTACTAAAATGATTGTTGTTTATTGAGCCTTCTGCAATCGAAAATTGGAAATGACCCGCACCAATAACATCATTTAATGTTGGTTTCCAAGGTGTAATACCACCTGTTATTTTGTCAGCATTAAACGTGATATCCACAGTATTGTTGCTCAATGCCATATTTTTAAATTGCAAAATATCAGCACTTAGTGGCATGGCTGGCGATTTACCAGTGAGCTTAATTGAACCGTTTTCTAAGGTGATTTTTTGTAGATGAGATGGTGTGGTAAAAAATTGCCAATTCAATCTAATTTGCGCTGATTTTGCCGATACTGTGGCTTTATCTTGTTTAGGATTAACGAGGAGATCATGAACAATGACTTGTTCGGGTTGCATAAGATCATGCTCAATACCTGAGAAGCGAATATCATAGTCAGTGTATTGTGTCAGCCATTCACTGGTTTTTTGCGCGCCCCACTGAGTCTGAATAAAAGCGTAAATTATAATAATAAATAAAATAACGATAAGTATCAGAGATACCAAACTTTTCATCAGCCAGCGCATAACCTTTCTCCTGTTTTATACTCCATCAAAACAGTATACAGTTATGCCTGAAAACTGAGCGATGCTCAAGTCATCATCGGATAAATCAAAGAGATTTTGCCTACTTATTAGTTATCTCGGATATCCTCGTGATCAAGCTTTGTGTATGTGGTGACGGCTTAGGTAATTTTTCTAAACACTTATTCACTTCTTTAAGTATTTCTATAACGGATTGAGAGTACTGGGTTTCTTCGACGGTTAATTTTCTTTGATGTAACTTATTACCGTAATTAATAAGTTGAGATATTAACTCATTAGGCTCGATATTTCCGGAGCGATAAACATCGTAGAGATTAGGTGTAGTACTGGATTGATTTTGTAAGTAATTAAATGAATATTGAAGGGCATCTGCTTTGTCTTTATTGGCAGGATTATTCAGGCATGGATTTATTAAAAACGTGTGTAAATCTATGTTGATATGCTTTAAGTTAAATTCAGCAACAGACTTATTTCCTAAATAAGCAAATTTATGGTCACTATTAAACAATGAAAGAATGGAATCTTTGAGATAAGTAAAAAATTGCCCAATAGTTTGTATATGAAAATCTTTAGTAGATGGGTGATTTTTTAAGTATTCAAGTGCAGTGTTTGTCATTGGGGTAAGAGGTATTGGCATCTTATTTTCCTTTGAATTTTAGTAAGAAGATGAATATTAATTACTGTAATTAAAAGGAAAAGGCTTTTATAAAAATGCCATTAGCCTAAAAGTAATAAATAAAGCGCTATTTTTTATTATGAAGATAGCGCTTTATTATTATGTTGCTAATTAATGATTATTTTTCTGGTGGAAAAATAAGATTTAAAATAATGGCAGTTAAACCACCAGCAGCAATACCTGAGGACAGCAATGTTTTTAGCCAATCCGGTGCAAACTGCAAGATTTGAGGCTGCTGTGAAACGCCCAATCCTACTGCAAGTGAAATCGCAAGGATCATGATGGCTCGGCGGTTTAGTGCTTCTTTGGAAACAATACGTACACCAGATGCAGCTATCGTACCGAACATAACTAATGTGGCTCCACCTAATACGGGTTCAGGAATTCTTTGCACAAATTCTGCAACGAATGGAAATAAGCCTAAGATAACGAGCATTGCGGCAACAACATAACCTACATAGCGACTTGCAACGCCTGTTAATTGAATAACGCCATTATTTTGACCAAAACAAGAATTTGGGAAGGTATTGAAAAATGCCGAAACCATAGAGTTAATTCCATTAGCCAATACGCCCCCTTTAATACGTTTCATATACAAAGGACCACTAACGGGTTGCTCTGAAACATCTGAAGTTGCTGTAATATCCCCAATGGTTTCTAGTGATGTGATCATAAACACCAGCATTAAAGGAATAAGCAAATGCCAATCAAATGACAACCCATAATAAAAGGGTTCAGGAATAGTCATGAAAGGTGTTTCTTGATGTTCTGCTGGTGTGGGCAACATATCTAAAGCCCAAGCAAGAACATAACCCACAGCCATTGCAATGACCAAAGAAGCAACGCGTAAATAAGGATTTTTTTGTCGATTAAGTAAAATAATAACAATAAGTACAGAGCCTGCTAATAACAGGTTTTGTGGTGAACCGAAGGTATTATTTTCAATGGCTGCATAACCACCACCAATAGAGGTTAATCCAACTTGAATTAAAGAGAGACCGATTATCATCACTACGACACCTGAAACTAACGGTGTAATGATGCGTCTTGCTAAATGAAGGACGCGAGAAAGGACGATTTCGGTTAATGAGGCAACCATTAATGTACCAAAAAGTGCCGCCATCATTGTTGGAATATCCGCCCCTCCATTTTTTAGCGCTAATCCGCCCATAATCAAAGGTGCGACAAAATTAAAGCTAGTACCTTGAATTGATAACAATCCTGAACCTATCGGTCCCCATGCCCGAATTTGAATAAGAGAGGCAATGCCTGATGCAAATAAAGACATGCTGATAATGCGTTGAGTATCATGTGCAGGTAATCCTAATGCTTGGCAAATGAGGATCGCAGGTGTGATAACCGCAACAAACATGGCTAAGAGATGTTGGCAAGCAGCAAAAAGTGTTTGTGGTAATGGCGGTTTCTCTTCTAAAGCAAAAAGAAGTTCGCTATTTTTTTTAATTGAAACGTCACTATTTTTAGGCAAATTTTGATTTTCTGAAGTAACCATGGTGTGAATTTCTTATTCGACAAAAACGGTATTTTAATGATCTGCGCCACAAAAGCAATCGTTTGCGTAAAAATGATGTTATCAAAATGCATAAGAGGTGCTCACATTTTTATATGTTTTAACTTGTGTTTGTCTCCGTTTTTTTTTCTAATCGGGGATACCTGCTTTTGGCGTTGTTTATGGATGAACTTAGCGTCGTAGTATTTTTATATAAAATTAACAAATAAGACGGGGTACATAAATGTATCATCTTGATGTTTATGGCACGCTGGTTGCGGCCACTTTGGTTCTCTTGATCGGACGTAAGTTAGTGAAATCTGTTCCTTTTTTAGAACGGTATACGATCCCAGAACCCGTTGCAGGTGGGCTACTTGTTGCTGTTCTTCTATTAGCATTCAAATCTTTTATGGACTGGGAAGTGAGTTTTGACCTCTCATTAAAAGATCCATTAATGCTGGCATTCTTTGCAACAATTGGTTTAAACGCAAACCTCGCAAGCTTAAAAGCGGGAGGAAAAGCGCTTTTTATTTTCATCTTTGTTGTTGTTGGACTGTTGTTAGTACAAAACACAGTCGGTATTGCATTAGCAGAAATGTTAGGTCTTGATCCATTAATGGGATTACTTGCTGGCTCGATTACATTATCGGGTGGTCATGGTACAGGGGCTGCTTGGGGTAAAACCTTTGTTGAAAATTATGGTTTTATGAGCGCGTCTGAAGTGGCGATGGCTTGTGCTACTTTTGGTTTAGTGTTAGGTGGATTGATTGGTGGCCCAGTTGCACGCTACTTAATCAAAAATATCCCAACGCCAGGATTAGGTGCTGACGACCATGAAATGCCAACAGCGTTTGAGAAGCCGACAACAGGCCGAATGATCACTTCAATGGTTTTATTAGAAACTATTGCGATGATCTCTATCTGTTTAATGGCAGGTACGTTCCTTTCTCAACTGTTAGAAGGTACAGCATTCTCATTACCGACCTTTGTGTGCGTTCTGTTTATTGGTGTTATTTTAAGTAATAGCCTTTCAATGCTTGGGTTCTACCGTGTTTTTGATAGAGCGGTATCAGTCTTAGGTAACGTGAGTTTATCGTTATTCTTAGCGATGGCATTAATGAGCTTGAAATTATGGGAGCTTGCGTCACTGGCGATACCAATGCTGGTTATCCTTGGTGTTCAAGCAGGTGTAATGGCACTGTATGCCATTTTTGTAACTTTCCGTGTCATGGGAAAAAACTACGATGCCGCGATTTTAGCAGCAGGTCACTGTGGCTTTGGTTTAGGTGCTACACCAACGGCGATTGCAAATATGCAAGCTGTAACAGACCGTTTTGGACCGTCTCATCTTGCGTTCTTGGTCGTACCTATGGTCGGTGCATTCTTTATTGATATTGTGAATGCAATAGTGATTAAACTGTATCTGATGCTACCGTTTTTTACGCCTATAGTTGCAGGGTAGTTTGGTTGCTATAAATTAAAAGAGTTTCAAAAACGTTAAAGAGCACCTCAATGTTGAATATCGACATTGAGGTGTTTTTCTATGTGTATTTAACTTACGAATATTTCAAGATCAACCCAAAGCGAGATGAAACGCACGCTAAGCCATGCAAAAAAGTAACCTTAAGCTTGGCTATATTGTGTCTTGGCAGGCAGCCAGCGTTCGATTAAGGCTTGAGAATGCTTAGGGTAGTGTTGATGCAGGTAACGAGCGATACGTTGAACTTCAGGAACAAGTCCTTGGTCGCGTAACAAGTCAGCGACTTTAAATTGTGCATTACCCGTTTGCTTAGTGCCTAAAAGCTCACCAGGACCACGAATTTCGAGATCTTTTTGTGCAATCACAAAACCATCATTGCTATCTCTTAATACCTGCAATCGCAAACGTGCTGTTTGAGTGAGTGGTGTTTTATATAACAAGACACAATGAGAGGCGATAGCGCCTCGGCCTACACGTCCACGTAATTGGTGTAACTGTGCGAGTCCCAGTCGTTCTGGGTTATCAATGATCATTAAACTTGCATTAGGTACGTCAACACCGACTTCAATCACTGTTGTCGCGACTAAAAGTTGAAGCTCATTTTCTTTAAATGCGGCCATTACAGCTTGTTTCTCTGCGGGTTTCATTCGCCCGTGTACCAATCCCACTTTGATTTCAGGGAGTGCGATTGTAAGCTCATCATAGATAACTTGAGCTGCTTGCGCTTCAAGAACATCAGAATCTTCAATTAAGGTACATACCCAATAGGCTTGTCGCTTTTCTTCTGTGCAAGACAGCCTGATGCGTTCAATAATGTCATTACGGCGAGTATCAGGGATAGCGACAGTAGTAACAGGTGTGCGCCCTGGTGGTAATTCGTCGATGATAGACGTGTCCATATCAGCATAGGCTGTCATCGCTAATGTTCGAGGGATTGGCGTTGCCGTCATCACTAATTGATGGGGATGAAAGCCTTGCTCTTCGCCTTTTTTCCACAACGCGAGACGTTGATGTACGCCAAAGCGGTGTTGCTCATCAATAATCACTAAGGCTAGAGAGTGAAACTTAACTTGTTCTTGGAATATAGCATGCGTTCCAATAATGATGGAAACGTCACCATTAGCAATGGCATTTTGCTGTGTTTCACGCGCTTTTCCTTTCTGTTTTCCTGCTAACCAACCCACTTGAATACCAAAAGGCTCAAACCATTTTTTAAAGGTTAATGCGTGTTGCTCTGCCAACAATTCTGTTGGTGCCATTAAAGCCACTTGTTTGCCATTAGCAATAGCACGCAATGCACTTAGTGCTGCAACTAAAGTCTTACCTGAACCTACATCCCCTTGGATCAACCGCATCATCGGATAGTCTTTTTCTAAATCTGTTTCTATTTCATGGACGACACGTTGTTGTGCATTCGTAGGGGTAAAGGGGAGTGACGATAGAAATTGTTGGCGTAACGTAGAGGTACTTGGCATAAACAATGGCTCTGCACGATAAGATTGTGCGCCAGCTCTTGCATTGAGCATACCTAGATTGTGGGCGAGTAATTCTTCAATAATTAGCCTTTTTTGCGCAGGGTGCTGTCCTTTCTCAAGCTCCGCAAAAGCGATATCAGGTGGAGGATTATGCAGAGTGCGTAATGCCGTGGCTAACGGAGGTAAACCGTGAATAAATTGTTCGGGCAATAATTCGTTAATAGCACAGGTATCGAGTAATTCTAAGGCTTGCTCTATTAATTTGCGTAGTGATGTTTGGCGTAAGCCTTCTGTTGTTGAATAGATGGGCGTGAGCGTTTCTTGCAGTTTAACTTCCGAACCTGCAACTTTGATTTTGTATTCAGGGTGAATAATTTCTGGTCCACGGCTTCCCCGTTTAACTTCGCCATAAGCAGTGACTTGTTTACTTTGAGCAAGGTTATTTTTCATTGCGGCAGTAAAGTTAAAAAAGCGAAGGGTTAAAATGCCAGAGCCATCAGAAATTTGGCAGGTCATCATTTTTCGTCGACCAAAAGTGACTTCGGTTCTTAGAATTTCACCTGAAACAGTGGCCGGAATGCCGGGAAGCAGATCGCTGATAGCATAGAGGTGTGTTTGATCTTCATAACGCAAAGGAAGGTGGAGTAACAAATCCTCAATAGTCACAAGCCCTATTTTTGCCAGCTTGTCTGCCTGACTTGCACCTACGCCGTGAAGAGTGGTTAAGGGGATTGCATCAAGCAGTTTTCCTTTCATGGGATCAATACTCCGTCTTTTTTAATTTCCTAAGTTGTTTTTGCGTCATTTGCATTTCTGCCCACCATGACTCAGGTGCTTCAATCTCACCGTTACCATTAATATAAGGGCGAGGCAGTCCTTTTCGACGAGAAACTTCTGCCAATACTGGGTATCCGCCTTCAAAGAGAAGAATTTGTTGTTCTTCTTCCGTTAAGGTGCTTTCTGTTCGATTATACATACCCGCAGCCTGACGTTGGCGTTGTGCTTCATATAAAATTAGTGCACTGGCGACAGAAACATTTAGGGATTGTACCATTCCCATCATCGGCACAATAATATCTTGATCTGCAAGCGCGATAGCATCTTGTGAGATACCCGTTTTTTCTTGCCCCATAATAATACAAGTCGGGCGTGTGTAATCAATCTCACGGAAATCAACCGCTTTATCTGAGAGATGAGTCGCAAGAACTTGCATACCTTGGGTGCGAAAGGCGCTAACTGCATCTGTAATCGTAGGATGAGTTTCTACATTGACCCAACTGTTACTCCCAGCCGCAGGTGAAACTAACATCCGCATTTTTTCTTCAGGCCAAATAGCATGAATTTTAGGAATACCCACAGCATCAGCTGTTCTTATAACAGCAGCAACATTATGGGATTTATGCACTTCTTCAAGGCAAACGGTAAGATCAGGCTGCCGCATCGCCATCATTTGGCAGATGCGGGCATATCGAATTGAATTCATGACTAGTTTTTATTACGGCTAACGCGCAGAACGTCTGGCATGATGCGAAGTTTACGCATGATATTGGCTAATTGAATTCTGTCTTTCGCGGTTAAGCGAATAAAAGCACAATACACGCGACCATCTTTCTCTTCGGTATTCATACTTTGAATACTCGAGTTTGCATCATTAATAGCTGCGGTTAAGTTTGCTAAAGCGCCTTGGTGGTTAATCATATCAACTTTAATTTCAGTGATGAAATCACTGTTGATCTCTTTATCCCACTCGACAGGCATGAATTTTTCAGGCTCTTTTTGGTAACCACGTATATTACGACAAGATTCATGGTGAATAACCAAACCTTTACCTGGGCTAATATGTGCAATGATAGGATCACCCGGAATAGGGCGACAACATTTAGCGAAGGAGATCAATACACCATCAGCACCTTTAATTGGGAGTTTAGGTGTTTCATCATTAGATGTTTCTGTTGGTGCGTTCTCATCTTGATTTTGACTATCAATCAATAAATTACGCGCAACAACAACGCTCATAGTATTACCTAAACCAATTTCAGCCATTAAGTCGTCGATTGAATGAAGCTTCATACGCTTCAACTCGCGCTCAATATTTTCAGCTGAAATATCAGCAAGCTTGTGCTCACCTAATGCGTGATTGAGTAAACGACGACCTAAATTAATAGAGTCTTCACGTTTTAGGTTTTTTAGAAGTTGTCGGATTTTAGAGCGAGCTCTTGAACTGACGACAAAGTTTAGCCAAGCTGCATTCGGTCTTGCACCCGGAGCAGTAATAATTTCAACCGTTTGTCCAGTACGTAGCGATTGTGAAAGTGGATAAGGTTGTCTATCAACCCTAGCACCCACACAGGCATGACCGATATCTGTGTGTACGGCATAAGCAAAATCGACAGGGGTTGCACTTGTTGGTAATTCAACAATGCGACCTTCTGGCGTGAAAACGTAGATTTCATCAGGAAAGAGATCTGATTTTACGTTCTCAATAAATTCAAATGAGCTACCTGCGCTTTGTTGCAATTCAAGTAAACTTTGCATCCAGCGTTGGGCTCTAACTTGTGCAGTTGTACCCGGTTGTTCACCTTGCTCTTTATAAGCCCAATGTGCTGCAACCCCCATTTCTGCCATTTGATCCATATCTTCAGTACGAATTTGTACTTCAACTGGCACTCCATGAGGGCCAATTAGTGAGGTATGAAGAGATTGATAGCCGTTGGCTTTTGGGATTGCAATATAGTCTTTAACTCGACCGGGACGAGGCTTATAAAGACTGTGCATTTGACCTAAAACGCGATAACAGGTATCGACTTCTTTCACGATAACGCGAAAGGCGTAAATATCCATGATCGAGTGAAAACGTTGCTCTTTTAACAACATTTTCCGATAGATAGAGTAAAGGTGTTTTTCGCGACCGTTAACTTTGCATTCGATATGCGCTTCTGTCAGGCGACCTTCAATTTCAGAGAGGATTTTATTAATCATCTCTTTACGGTTACCTCGAGCTGCTTTAACGACTTCTTTGATTACACGGTAGCGATTAGGATGTAGCGCCTCGAAACCCAGCTCTTCAAGCTCTGTTTTGATATGGTGTATACCTAAACGGTGTGCAAGAGGACTGTAAATTTCGAGTGTTTCTCGAGCAATACGGCGACGTTTATCTGGGCGTAATGATCCCAGTGTGCGCATATTGTGAGTTCGGTCTGCCAGCTTGATCAAAATGACGCGGATATCTTTTACCATCGCCATAATCATCTTACGGAAGTTTTCAGCCTGAGCCTCTTTTTTATCTCTAAACTTCAATTTATCAAGTTTAGAGACTCCTTCAACAAGATCGGCGACCGTACTACCAAAGAGGCTTTCGATATCTTGGAAGGTTGCAGGTGTATCTTCGATAACATCATGCAACAGCGCCGCCATCAGCGTTTGGTGGTCTAATCGCATATCTGCAAGAATACACGCAACCGCAACAGGGTGAGTAATATAAGGCTCACCACTTGAACGAGTTTGCCCCTCGTGGGCATTTCGGGCGACGATAAAGGCTTTTTTAAGTTGTTCGACTTGCTCCGATGGCAAGTATTTTTGAACGATTTGATTCAGGCTTTCAAACAGGTACAAGGCAGACCTACCCCTATTTTATAAAACGATTAACGACGACCTTCCGCAATCGCTGAAACAGCTTGTAATTCTGCTGCTTCTTGCTCTTGCTGCTCTTGACGTTCACGAGCATCAAGAATTTTACCGTTAATCAGGCCTTCTTCGATTTCACGTAGCGCGACAACAGTCATTTTATCATTTTCTTCTGGAACTAAAGGATCTTTAGCGCCAACTTGTAACTGACGCGCACGACGTGCTGCGACCAGAACGAGGTCAAAACGGTTACCAATTTTCTCTACAGCGTCTTGAACGGTTACGCGTGCCATATTTGTGTTACTCCACCATTAACGAAATGACTGGGCATAATACTGAAAGTTAACTCAGTCTGCCAATAATTTGCTGATTAAATCACCATGTCGTAGCGTTTGACGATCAAGGCGTAATTTTTCTGAACGAATAATTGATTGTAAATCAGCAAGCGCGGTATTGAAATCATCATTAATCAGCAAATAATCATACTCATTAAAATGTTCCATTTCCGATACAGCTTGTGACATACGTTTTGTAATCACTTCTTCGCTATCTTGCCCACGTCCACGAAGTCGGCGGTAAAGCTCTTCTTTTGACGGTGGCAGAATAAAAATACTGCGAGCTTCAGGCATCGCTTTACGCACTTGCTGTGCGCCTTGCCAGTCAATATCTAAAAAGACATCGACACCACTGGCTAAGATTTCTTTGATAACTTTGCCGGAAGTTCCGTAATAATTACCAAAAACACAAGCATGTTCGAGGAAATCCCCGCTGTCTATCATGCTTTTAAATTCTTCTTCAGTAACAAAGAAGTAATGTTCACCATGGCTCTCTCCCGGTCGCATTGGGCGGGTTGTATGAGAGACAGAAACCTGCGTGTCATATAAAGGCTGTGTTTTTAACAGCGCTTGAATAAGACTTGATTTACCCGCACCGCTTGGAGCGGAAACAATATAAAGTGTTCCTTGGATCATGATGACTTTCTGAATTTGACTGGAGAATTAAGTATAAATACATGTTTAGGGAGCAAATCCCCCATATAGTATACACATACAATGAATGACATACAGTGCCCATGTTTAATACAGGGCCATTTTTTTCTTATTACATTCTATTTTCTTAATATAGAAACAAGAGAAAAATTAAACTATGTCAATATTAACATACAATTAAAGGCTCAGTGATAGGAATTACCTTTTATCACAATAGCGAAAAGAGATTATATTTTGAGATACCCCACAGAATCAAAAAGAACCGCTGTCGTTAAAACAGCGATTCGTTAATCTTGATTCTCGTAATTAAAGACAGGTAAGCCCAATTTATAACGAATAGCGAGAAGTCGAGCTGTTAACCCAGCAATTAGGGTAATGATGATAATGACGTCTCTTGGTAACGGTGTATAAAACAGTAATCCCATATAAAGCCACGCAGCACCAAAAGCGATACCGGCATAAATCTCTTTTTGGAAAACAAGAGGAATGGTATTACAAAGCATATCTCTTAATACACCACCAAAAGCACCCGTAATCACCGCAGCAATAGCAGCAATAATTGGGCCATAGTCCATATCGAGTGCGATTTGTGCGCCGATAATAGAGAAAACCATTAGGCCAATGGCATCTAAGATAAGAAAGAGTCGCTGTAAGTGTTTCATCATAGGTGCAACCCACATGGTGATAACAGCAGCACATGCAACAGTGACGATATATTCGGGGTGTTTTACCCAACCCAGCGGGTAATGGCCGAGTAGAATGTCTCTGACAGATCCACCACCAATGGCAGTTGCAGAGGCGATAATAATTACGCCAAAAACATCCATTTTACGACGACCAGCAGCGAGTGCACCCGTCATGGCTTCTGCTGTAATACCAATAATATAGAGAACACTAAGTAACATGATTTTCTAATTTTCTGACTATTTAGTGAGGATAGAATAATTACCTTGCGAAAAAGTCTCGACTGAATTTTTTTAGTGCCAGGTAAAATTAATTAGTTTTTATAATGTGGAAATTTATTTCCCGATAAGGATAAATATGTCTTTTCAGGAACACCAGATTACGTTTGATAGCCGTCACCATCAGCTAACTAATATAAATGTTTGGACGCCAGATAGCCAGTGGTTAGCCTATGATGTACGTCCCAATGGGGGATCTTTTACAGGTCTAACCATAGAAAAAATTCATGCGAAAACAAAACAGCAACAGATCATTTACACAGCAACACAAGGGGCACATGCAGGGGTTGCGACAGTAAGCCCAACAGAGCCCGTACGTTATGCCTTTATTCATGGGCCAGAAAATCCAGATAATGAATGGCATTATGACTTCCATCATCGTCGTGGTGTGATTGTTGATGAGTCAGAAAATAATCGTGCATTTAATATTGATGCGTGTTCATTGACTTCACCTTATCAAGCGGGTGCATTGCGTGGCGGTACGCATGTTCATGTTTTTAGCCCTGATGGCACTCGTTTAAGTTTTACTTACAATGATCATATTATGCATGAACTTGGTAGTGAATATGATCAACGTAATGTAGCTGTCGCTGTGCCTCTCAAAGCGGTTAACGTCATTAAGAAACACCCTCGTGAATATGATGGTGAATACTTCTGTACAGTGATAAGCCAAACCGTGGCGCATCCACAAAAGGGAAGCGACGAAATTAATAAAGCTTATGAAGAGTGTTGGATTGGTACTCAAGGTTATACAAAAGCGGATGGTTCACAACAACGTTGGGCTATTGCATTTATCGGCGATACCGTGAGTGAAAATGGTGATAAAGTTTCTGATATTTTCTTAGTGGATTTACCCGATGATAATCATGCTTTTAGTATTGAAGGTGATAAACCACTAGCAGGAACCGACACAACAATGCCAGCAGTGGCTAAAGATATTTACCAAGTTCGCCTAACAAATACCGCAAATAGAAAATATGCAGGTGTTTTAAATCAGCCTCGTCACTGGTTAAGAAGCTCGCCACAAGGCGATGCGATTGCTTTTTTAATGAAAGATGATAACGGTATTGTGCAGTTATATACTGTTTCGCCAAGTACCAAGGAAGTGAAACAAATCACCTCACAACCATGGGATATTCAGTCTGCCTTTACGTGGAATAGTAACGGACAATATCTCACTTTTATTTGTGATAATAGCGTGATGCTATGTAATGCGAAAACGGGTGAGTTAACTCGATTAACAGAAAAAACAGTACAAGCACCGAGTAGTGATGCTGTCGTATTCTCTCCAAATGACCAATATATTGCATTTATGCGTGATGTTGATGGTTATCGTCAGATATTTACAGTAGAGACTGGGTTGTAGTTTTTAATAAAAAGGGTATCTAAATCATGGGATACCCTTACACTATAATAAAAGAATCTTTAATAAATTACTTCTGAATCAGAATATTTGTTCTTTGATTGAAGTTGCTATAATTTTAGCAAACTCTACAGGAACTGCATTGCCTACCATTTTATAACCATTATCTAGTGTAGTATAACTAAATATGAAATCATCAGGGAAAGTTTGAACCCTTGCACATTCACGAATAGACATTCGCCTATATAAATCTTTTTTTTCTGGAACAAATTCAAATTTATCTTTTGCTATTTTTATCATTTTAGGGGCATTTGGGTGTATGGGGGCATGCCTTCCACCTGCCTGTATAGTGAATGATTGTTCATCCCACCCTCTCACTCTATTCCTAGATAAAAAGATAGATGAAAAATCGCCAGTCATATATTCATGATTTGGGTACTGTATCTCTGGATTCTTCTTATTTTTATCTATAGCAGCTACTGCATTATCTTTTAGATCAAAAATGGCATCTTTTAATGTTAGTTTATTCTTTACTGCTTCTGGAAATATGAATTCTTTGTTGATTGAGTGATGTAATCCAACAATAATCAGTCTTTTTCTATCTTGAGGCACATTATAATCACTAGCATTTAGAAGCCTGTATGTGACGTTGTAGCCAGCTAATGAGAATTCGTTTAATATGTTAGACAATGCTATGCTATGCTTCGCATGTAAAATCCCTGATACATTTTCAGCAAGAAAAAACTTAGGTTGCTTGGCTTTTAAAAGGCGAATGTACTCATGAAATAATTGTCCTCTTTCATCATTGATCCCTCTACGAGCTCCTGCTTCAGACCAGCTTTGGCATGGTGGTCCTCCAATAAATCCATCAACATCTGGTATATCGTTAGGTTCAACTTTAGTTATGGAACGTTTATCGAGTAAACATTTTGGAAAGTTGATTTCATGTGTTTCCCAAATATTTTTATCGAATTCATTTGACCAAGCTAAATCAAAGCCAGCTAACTGGAAGCCGAGATCAAGACCTCCTGCACCTGAAAATAAAGTTGCTAATTTAATTTTACTCATACTCAATCCGCCTTGTGTTCATCTTTTTTATTATCACATGCTAAAAAGAAAAAGGCCAATTTATTTTTAATTCAAAAACAAGTGGATAGAATAATGTCGGAAAAAACAGATAAATTTGAAGATGATATTGTTAGTCAAATTAATACGGGGGATAAACTGCCATTAAAAATTCCTAAATGGTTAACTGATATTGGTGTTATCAGTGGAGCTACTGTTAGGGAGGCTAAGAGGTTAGGTTCTCTTGGAGAAAAAACAGATATTCTAATTACTTTTGAAACAGGGGCACCAATTAAAATTTCAGCAAAACTTAGTAGTGCTGATTATTTTGGTAATTGGTATTCACATAAAAGAATTATTTCAGAATTTGGTATTGATGCGTTTTATAAGTTAACTCAACATTGTACTAAGTGGGCCAATAGTTGGGTTAAACAACCTAGTGCATCTTTTTTTATTGGTGTTAGTGTTTGTTTTGGCAAAAGGACTGGACAAACAGGGGAAGAATTCACATCTGTTTTTAGTTATGAAGACATAAAAAAAATTGTTGCTGGAGATGGTTCTGGAGATGGAGTAGCCAACTGTCTGTTAGTTAGCGATGATGTGCCAAACAGTTTAGTTGATTTGATCAGTAAAATTAGACCAATAGATCAACATACCTTAATGGATATTAGTAGTAACTTTAAGGTTATATATCGACCTATCAATACGCAAACCGAGAGAAGTAATCGAGGAAAGTGTATATATGCTCAGTATATTCCAAATCAAAAGTTGCCTGAGTTAACTAGTGTCTTCAATATACAACAAATAAGGGAATTAGGGCAGTTTTGTGAAGTTGAACCAAATAGCTTAAATCATAATAATTTAGCTAAATTACTTAAATCACAGTTCAATATAGATATACCATTAAAAAAATAACTAATCTATTGTTCATATCCATCCATAAAGCTATAAAAAACAGGCATTGCTTTCACAATGCCGGTTTACGTATTTTGAGCTTTACAACTTATTGTAAAACAGAAATATCTGCGACTTTTAAGAACAGTTCACGCAATTGACTTAACATGGTTAAACGGTTGATACGAACAGCCTCGTCTTCATCCATTACCATGACTTTATCAAAGAAGTTATTGACCACATCACGTAATGAGGCCAGTTCAACTAATGCTTCTTGATATTGGCGTTCTGCAAATAAAGGTGCCAATTTATCTTGTAATACAGAAAGATTAGCCGCTAATTGAACTTCTTCTGGTGCTTTTAAGACGGAAGCTAAAACGGTGTCATTTAGTTTTACATCAGCTGATTTAGCTAAGATATTGGAAACACGTTTATTGGCTTCTGCTAATGCAGAGGCTTCCTCTAATGTGCGGAAATAAGTTACTGCTTTAACGCGAGCATTGAAGTCAGCTGGCTGTGTTGGACGACGTGCCAATACAGCTTGAATAGTGTCAATGCTGTAACCCAGTTCTTGATACCAAGAACGGAAACGACCTAACATAAATTCGACCACATCACTGACCACATTTTTATTAGTCAGTTTGTCACCGTAAAGGCGAACCGCTTCTTGAGTCAGCTCTTCAATATCTAACGGTAAATCTTGCTCAACGATAATACGTAAAACACCCAGTGATGCACGACGTAGAGCAAATGGGTCTTTATCCCCTTTAGGATGTTGACCAATACCGAAAATACCCGCAAGTGTATCCATCTTCTCTGCAATAGCGAGGGCGCTAGCAACAGGATTAGAAGGTAATTCATCACCCGCGAAACGAGGCTGATATTGTTCTTTCAATGCAACTGCGACTTCTTCGGCTTCACCATCATGACGCGCATAATGCATACCCATAACACCTTGGGTATCTGTGAATTCGAACACCATATTGGTCATTAAGTCACATTTTGACAGTAAACCTGCACGGGTTGCTTTATTAACATCAGCACCCATTTTGCCCGCAATAAAGCCAGCTAATGCTTGAATACGGTCAGTTTTATCACGCAGTGTGCCTAAATCTTTTTGGAATAATACGGTTTCAAGGCGTGGTAAGTTATCTTCTAAACGTTGTTTACGGTCAGTTTTAAAGAAGAACTCGGCATCAGCTAAGCGAGGACGTACCACTTTTTCGTTACCGCTAATGATCTGCTGTGGATCAGAAGATTCAATATTAGTGACGAAAATAAAGTTTGGTAATAATCCACCTTGTTTGTTATAAACAGGGAAGTATTTTTGGTCACCTTTCATGGTATAAACCAGTGCTTCAGCAGGAACTTCAAGGAATTTTTCCTCAAATTTTGCTGTTAACACAACCGGCCATTCGACCAATGAAGTGACTTCTTCGACTAAGCTATCGCTTAAATCTGCAATACCGCCAAGTTTTTCAGCCGCAAGGCGAGCGTCATGAAGAATAATTGATTTACGCGTTTCGTAATCAGCAATCACTTTTCCGCGCTCATACAGAATTTCAGGATATTGATCCGCATTATCAATAGTGAATTCAGCTTCACCCATAAAGCGGTGACCACGAATAACGCGATCGCTTTGGATACCTAAAATTTCACCATCAATAACAGTATCACCTAATAATAAGGTGACAGTATGAACAGGGCGTACAAAGTGAGTTTCTTTATCGCCCCAGCGCATTAATTTTGGAATTGGTAATTTTGATAACGCATTGCTTACCATGCCAATCAGTAATTGGTTAACTGCTTCACCTTTTACTTCTGCACGATAAAATAACCATTCGCCTTTATCTGTTGATAAGCGCTCTGCTTGATCAACAGTAATGCCATTACCTCTTGCCCAACCTTCAGCTGCTTTTGTTGGTTTACCATCAGCATCAAATGCTTGAGCAATCGCAGGACCACGTTTTTCAATGGTTCTATCTGCTTGTGATTTTGCCATATTGGCCACTTTAATGGCTAAACGGCGAGGAGCTGCAAACCAAGATACATCACCATGAGTGATATTTGCGTTATCCAGTTCAGCAGTAAAATTAGCAGCAAAAGATTCGGCTAAAGAACGAAGCGCTTTCGGCGGTAATTCTTCTGTGCCGATTTCCACGAGGAAAGTCTCAGTTGTCATGATAGCCTCTTACTTTTTACACATAGGGAAACCAAGCGCTTCACGAGAAGCATAATATGCTTCAGCAACTGCTTTGGTTAAAGTACGGATACGTAAAATATAACGCTGGCGCTCTGTCACAGAGATAGCTTTACGTGCATCCAATAGGTTAAAGGTGTGTCCTGCTTTTAAAATACGTTCATAGGCAGGTAAAGGCAGAGGTTTTTCTAACTCTAACAACTCACGAGCTTCTTTTTCATATTGCTCAAAGCAAGAGAACAGGAAGTCTACGTCTGCGTATTCAAAGTTATAGGTTGATTGCTCAACTTCGTTTTGATGATAGATATCACCATAGGTGGTTTTACCTAATGGGCCATCACACCAAACTAAGTCATAAACGCTATCAACACCTTGAATATACATGGCAAGACGTTCTAAACCGTAAGTGATTTCACCCGTAACAGGTTTGCACTCTAATCCACCAACTTGTTGGAAATAGGTAAACTGCGTCACTTCCATGCCGTTGAGCCAAACTTCCCAGCCTAAGCCCCAAGCACCTAAAGTTGGGTTTTCCCAGTTATCTTCAACAAAACGAATATCATGAATTGTTGGGTCTAAACCTAATTCTCTTAATGAGCCAAGATAAAGTTCCTGAATATTATCAGGTGATGGCTTAATGATAACTTGGAATTGGTAATAGTGCTGTAAGCGGTTAGGGTTTTCACCGTAACGTCCATCTGTTGGACGACGAGAAGGCTGTACATAAGCCGCAGCGATAGGCTCTGGACCTAATGCTCGTAAACAAGTCATTGGGTGCGATGTGCCTGCGCCCACTTCCATATCTAATGGTTGGACAATGGTACAGCCCTGGCGAGCCCAGTAATCCTGCAGTGTCAGGATAAGACCTTGAAAGGTTTTGGTATCAAACTTTTGCATGTTATATCCGCATGGCGATACATAGAATAAAAAGAAAGGTTTCAGTATACCTTCTAGACGAAAGATATACAGCAAGGAATGCGGGCAATTTTCCCTCGATCAAAAAAATAATCCCTTAATTGAGTTTATGACTATGCTCAAAGAATTAGATTGAATTTTTTTTCACCTATTTACATGTATATTTATACAGTATATAAAATGGTACTATTAAAAGTTATTGGTAACAAGGAATGAAAAAATGAATAAGTGGCGTTGCGATTGGGTAACCAGTGATCCTGAATATTTGGCATATCATGACGAAGAATGGGGTAAACCTGAACGAGATAAGTACAAGCTTTTTGAAATGATCTGCCTTGAAGGCCAACAAGCAGGGCTATCTTGGTATACCGTGCTTAAGAAAAGAGAAGGTTTTCGTCGTTGTTTTTTTGATTTTTCACCTGAAAAAATTGCCAAAATGACAGATAAGGATGTTGAGACCTTATTACAAAATCCCGCAATTATTCGTCATCAAGGAAAAATTAACGCCATTATTAATAACGCACGTATTTTTATGGCAATGGAAGAACAAGGTGAAGACTTTAGTCAGTTTATTTGGCAATTTATTGATAATAAACCCATTATTAATCAGTGGAACGATATTTCTCAGGTACCCGCATCAACTGACATCTCAGATAAAATGGCTAAAGCCTTAAAGAAAAAAGGCTTCAAATTTGTTGGCACAACAACTTGCTACGCTTTTATGCAAGCCGTTGGTATGGTAAATGACCATATTCTCTCTTGTTTTTGTCGCCAAGAAGAGAATAAAAACACTAATAAAAAGTAAAATATGAGTTGAGTTATCTTTAATTTGAGATGTAATTGGATTTATATTTCAATATTTTCATCTGTATTAATATTGTTGTTTTATGATTTTGATTATAACTATTGATGCAGATTAAAGCTCGCGGTATGGTGTTTCTTAACGAGAAAACAACATAGAAGATACCTGCAAAGATGACTCAACTATCACAATTTGGGCAAAAGTTTGCCCAGCATTCAGGCATTGCTCGCTTGATGCAAGACTTAAATGAAGGTATTCGCACACCTGGCGCAGTGATGCTCGGGGGGGGAAATCCTGCTCATATTCCTGAAATGGATAATTATTTTCGTCAATTACTTAAAGAGATGACAGAAAATGGCTCATTAAGTGATGCGGTTTGTAACTATGATGGCCCGCAAGGTAAAGATGCCATGTTACAAGCGCTGGCGGCATGTTTAAAAGAGAAGCTAGGCTGGAATATTTCGGCGAAAAATATTGCACTAACTAATGGCAGCCAAAGTGCTTTTTTCTATCTGTTTAATTTATTAGGTGGCACAACCAAGGATGGGAAAAAACGTAAAATTCTTTTCCCAATCGCCCCTGAATACATTGGTTATACTGATTCTGGATTAGAAGAAGATCTGTTTGTTGCGAATAAGCCAACAATAGAAATGTTGCCGAATGGGCAATTTAAATATCATGTTGATTTTGCTCATCTTGAAATCAGTGATGATATTGCGGCTATTTGTGTTTCGAGACCAACAAACCCAACGGGTAATGTTATTACAGATGACGAAGTTGAAAAGCTAGGGGCTTTAGCTAAACGGCACAATATCCCTCTGATTATAGATAATGCTTATGGTGTTCCTTTTCCGGGTATTATTTTTACTCAAGCAACACCTCGTTGGAATGACAACACTATCCTTTGCATGAGTCTATCTAAGTTAGGCTTACCAGGAGCGCGTTGTGGCATTATTATTGCCAGTGAAGAGCTGATTTCAGCCATTACAAATGTTAACGGCATTATTAGCCTCGCACCCGGTGGAATTGGGCCTGCAATGGCATTAGAAATGCTAAAACGCGATGATTTAATGCGGTTATCCCAAGACGTGATAGGGCCTTTCTATCATCAACGAGTACTTGAAACTATTCATATTATTCGCCGCTATTTACCTGAAGAACGTTGTCTTATTCATAAGCCTGAAGGTGCAATCTTTTTATGGCTTTGGTTTAAAGACTTACCTGTTTCTTGTGAAGAGCTTTATCGTCGTTTGAAAAAACGTGGCGTATTAATGGTGCCGGGACATTACTTCTTTCCGGGATTAGAAGATTCATGGGATCACGCTCATCAATGTATGCGAATGAATTACGTACCTGAGCCTGAATTGATTGAGAAAGGAATAAAAATTCTGGCTGAAGAAATCGAGAATATCTATCAGCCAGTGAATATCTAATAAAAATGCCCCTTCAGCGAGAAGAAGGGGCAAAGACAATAACGAGGACTTTTGAGCATAAGTTTGACGGAAAGAAATTGATTACTAAAAATTTAGCAATCCGTCTCAATCTAAATTTCTTAGCACGAGAACTATTAAAACAGATATTTATAAAATCTATGGCTTAAATAAGAGCCATTCATTGCCTTAATTATCCCTCTGCTAAGCTAAATGTGGATTTTGATAACAAACTTGGCTCAACTATTTAATATATTTATTATTTTTACTACAAAGTCCATATGATAAGTGCCATCAATTGTGGTGTTATGATGCGTAAAAACATGGCTAAAGGGTAAACTGTGGCATAGGAAAGCGCGGCAGCTCCACTTGAGCTATGAATTGAGTTTGCGAAGGCTAATGCAGGGGGATCGGTCATTGAGCCTGCTAACATTCCGCAGAGACTTAAATAATTAAGCTTAAAGAAGACTCTGGCGAGCACACCAACAATTAATAACGGTAATAACGTAATCAAAATACCGTAGCCAATCCAACTCAAGCCTTGACCATTAATTAACGTTTCAACAAATTCACCGCCAGAGTTTAGCCCTACCACCGCAAGAAACATGACAATACCCAGTTCTCGCAATGCCAAGTTTGCACTTGGAGGCATAAACCAATAGAGCTTACCAAATGTACCAATACGCCCTAAAATTAAGGCAACAACAAGGGGACCACCGGCTAATCCCAGTTTAAGTGCCACAGGAATGCCGGGAATAAAAATAGGAATAGAGCCAAGTAAAACCCCTAAGCCGATACCAATAAAGACAGGGAGCATTTGAACTTGTTCTAATTTCTGACGAGCGTTACCTAACAGGATTGTAATAGCTTCAATAGATTCAGGACGTCCAACGACATTAAGAATATCCCCGAATTGCAACATACTATTATTGCTTGGAATAAGTTCGATACCTGCGCGGTTCAATCGAGTCACTACAACATCGTATTTTCTTTTCAGATCCAGATCTTTTAAACGCTTACTGAGTACAGAATCATTCGTTACAACGACCCGCACTGATTGCAGTAAATTTGTTGATGTTGAAAGTGAAGCGTCGACCTCTTCACCAAGTACTAGGCGTACTTTATTGAGATCTTCTTTTGAACCCACAATATGCAGTAAATCTCCCAACTGAATAATCGTTGATGGCATAGGTACCATAATGTTATCTCCACGCTTTAAACGGGAGCAGACGATGGCGTCTTCATTGAGCAGAGGAATATCTTGCATTAATAAGCCATCTAAATTGGGGTTTTTAATCGCAATATTAATGGTATGTAGTGCATCTTTAGTGCTGTGTTGTTGGTTGCTAAAAGCTTTTGCTTCTTCATCAATGTTGATTTTAAAGAACACACGAATAAGCCACATTACTAGCAGAATGCCACAGATCCCCATAGGATAAGCCATGGCATAGCCCATCCCCATTTGCCCCACAGATGTTGGGTCAACATGTAGATCTGTCAGTATTTGTTGTCCTGCACCTAAAGAAGGGGTGTTGGTAACAGCGCCCGAGAAAATACCCAAAATAATAGGCAAAGGAACGTCAAATAGACGATAAATAGACGCGGTTATGATTGAGCCAAGAAGAATAATTAATATGGCAAAGGCGTTTAGTTTTAAGCCCGAAACACGTAGTGAGGAAAAAAAACCAGGGCCGACTTGGATACCAATAGTATAAACGAAAAGAATAAGCCCAAATTCTTGAATAAAATGAAGGGTCTGTGCATTAAGAGATAAGTTATAGTGTTGAGCAAAGTGACCAATAATAATTCCACCGAAAAGAACACCACCTATCCCTAGGCTGACCCGATAAATTTTGATATTGCCAATCCAAAGACCTAGAGCGCCTGCTAATGACAACATCACCATTGTTAATGCAATATCACTCATAAAAAAGATCCTGTACCCAAAAACAAAAATGAGAAAATTTGAGCTAAAACGATAAACCTATTTTGGCAAAAAACGATGAAAGTCGCTGTGTCTTATCGCACAGATTCAACATATATAGAGATCAAAAAAACAAGAAAGATAAATATAGAGTGAAAGTATTTATTTAAAATAATGAAGGTTGAATTTTAATATCATCGAAACATAATAATTAATAATATTATTATGCTTTTTTTTATTGGATAAAGTGAAACTTTCTTATACTAGAATTATTTATTTAATGACTGAAAAATTAAGCTTTTTTATATCATCTTTCTCTTGTCCTATAAGAGAAAACAGGTTTAACTATATGATAAAAAGCGTTGACTACAGATCTCGTTTTATAGGTGCCCTATGATATTCAGAATGACAAGTAAAAATTTAACATTAGTCACATTTTTGACGACATTACTGACAGGTTGCTCAAGTGTTATGACTCATGCAGGCCCGAATAAAGAACTTTATTCAGGGACAAAAAATAACATGACAATGCTAAAAGATGATGAAACTGGATGGGCAATGAAACCATTGGTTATTCTCGATCTCCCTTTTAGTGCCGTATTAGATACTTTATTATTACCTTATGATTATTATACTCAGGGTGATGATAAAAGTGATAATTCACCTAAAGAGCGCATAAAAAGATTGGAAAGCACAACTGTGAATAATCGTCATGAAAATAAGAATTAATATCAAGTTAATGACTAAATAATAAATAAGTAGTTATATTTAGTCATTATCTGTTTATTTAATTATTTATTTAGCACTGTTTCTTCTTTAGGGCCAAACATTTTATTCAAACTATTAAGCTCTTGCATTTCCTTGTCACATATTACTTTTTGGTTTGCCAAAGGCGCTGTCATTATCTGCTTTTTGCTTTGCTCGAAGTTAGCCTTAATCTCCGGTATATTATGTTTTAGATCTTCTCTTTGAGAAATGTACTGAATAAATTTATCCGCTTCTTTAAAGTACACTCGGCAAGCATGAGCTGTAGATGCTTGAGCTGGAAGTGTGGTTGACAATAAAAGTAGTGCGACACCCCACCAACATTGTTTCATTCTCTAAACTACCTACCTTATTTGACATAAGGTAATTATATAAAAAGCACACTAATTAGACGACAATAATTAAGAATAAATTTGTTATTTTTTTTCATGTTTTATGGACAACGTAAAGAAAGCCATAGTAAAACGAGGAAAGAAAGGTGAGCTTGTTACAATAAAGCTAAAACTCACCTCGTTTTTATGATAAAAAAGTTAAAAATCAACCGTTTTGGTTGAAAACCATACGAACAGTCAGGAGATACTAAAAAAGTATTGACGGAGTGGGTTTCTGGCAGTAAGATGCACCTCGTTTTCGGCGAGTAGCGCAGCCTGGTAGCGCAACTGGTTTGGGACCAGTGGGTCGGAGGTTCGAATCCTCTCTCGCCGACCATATTAAGAAACCCCGCTTTTAAAGCGGGGTTTTGTCGTTTTAGTCTTACCAAAATACCTTGCTCTTATTTTTGATTTCGCCATAAATGGTGTTTTCTCTCGATCATCTCACTTCTATCTCATCTCTATCTTGCATTCCAAACACGCATTCTGCTCAGAAGCAGAGAACCGTGGAAATATTTTCCAAATTAAGAGAAATATTGGCTAGAAATAGCTTTGGATTTATCCAGCTCAATAAAGTTGTTTTATCCTTAAATGATTTTATAAAAGCCCTATTAATAATCTAAAGAAACCTCTCAGTTTTTCGTTCAACTCTCTTTTTATTGAGGATGGAACGTCTGAGAATGTTGAACGAACATAAATTTTTCACTATAAAAGCATGAAAATCATTAATAACAGACTGAATCTAATCGGCTTATCTAGTTAAGTGGTTTGTTAAGAGCCAAAAATTGATACTTTTCACTCTATTTGCCTGATTAAAACTAAAATCAGGATCGTCTAGCAAGGTGATTATTTTTCTTCCATAACAGAATAAAGCACCAAGTTCTTTGTTTCATTTCAAAATATTCGTTCAATATTTAAGCGGTTAATCACAAATTATGGCTTTTTTTAAAATAGTCATTTCACTTAAGGATTTCTTAATGTGTGGTTTTATTGACTAGATATTAGTCAGAGACTTATTTTTTTATTCTGAGTTTGTTCGATATTTGTTTCATTTGTGTTTATAACAGGTTCTTTTTACCTTCTAACACCTTATTGACGTAAGGGAATACAGTTGGTTAATTGAACAATGACAAAATAAAAAGGTATTCCGTTTTTAAACAGGAAACCAAAACACAACAGAACAATTTCGGAGAGTAATGATGAAAAGCTCCAAAAAACAGACAGGAATTTTGACCGCTACAATTGGATTGCTCGCATTAGCTGTTTCTGCGGGTGTGCAGGCCAAAACATTGGTGTATTGCTCTGAAGGTTCGCCTGAAGGATTTAACCCTCAGTTATTTACCTCTGGAACAACCTATGACGCAAGTTCAGTGCCTATCTATGACCGTTTAGTTGAATTTAAACTGGGTACAACAGAAATTATTCCGGGCTTAGCTGAAAGCTGGGATGTAAGCGATGATGGCAAAGTGTATACCTTTCATTTACGTAAAGGCGTGAATTGGCATAGTAGTAAAACCTTTAAGCCAACGCGTGAATTTAATGCGGATGACGTGATGTACACGTTTATGCGTCAAATGGATCCAAAACATCCTTACCATAAAGTCTCTGGCGGAAGTTATGAATACTTCTCCGGCATGGATATGAACAACATGATCGAGAAAATCGAGAAAGTTGATGATCATACCGTTCGTTTTGTTTTAACTCGTTCAGAAGCACCTTTTATTGCTGATATGGCAATGGACTTTGCATCCATATTATCTGCTGAATATGCGGATAATATGATGAAAGCAGGTACACCTGAGAAAGTGGATCTAGATCCTATCGGTACAGGGCCTTTTCAATTACAGCAATATCAAAAAGATTCTCGTATTCTTTATAAAGCCAATGACCAATATTGGGGTAAAAAACCAGATATTGACCGTTTAGTCTTTTCTATCACACCTGATGCCTCTGTACGATATGCAAAACTGCAAAAAGGTGAGTGTCAGGCAATGCCTTTCCCAAATCCTGCTGATATTGCGAAGATGAAACAAAATAGCGATATCAATCTATTAGAACAACCAGGCTTAAACGTGGGTTATATCTCTTTTAACGTTGAGAAAAAACCATTGGATAACCAAAAAGTTCGCCAAGCATTAAGTATGGCGGTGAATAAAGACGCCATTATTGAAGCGGTTTATCAAGGTGCAGGTCAGAAGGCGAAAAACCTCATCCCTCCTACAATGTGGGGTTATAACGATGACATCGTTGATTACGAATATAACCCTGAAAAAGCGAAAGCATTGCTAAAAGAAGCTGGTCTTGCAGATGGTTTTACTATCGATTTATGGGCAATGCCAGTACAGCGTCCTTATAACCCAAATGCCCGCCGTATGGCTGAAATGGTACAAGCGGATTGGGAAAAAATTGGCGTTAAAACCAAAATTGTAAGTTACGAGTGGGGCGAATATCTCAAGCGCGCTAAATCTGGCGAACACCAAGCAGTCATGATGGGTTGGACTGGTGATAACGGGGACCCTGATAACTTCTTCGCTACGCTATTTAGTTGTGCGGCAAAAGAGCAAGGATCGAACTATTCAAAATGGTGCTATAAGCCATTTGAAGATCTGATCCAGCCTGCACGAGTAGCCGCCGATCACGAAAAACGTGTTGAACTCTACAAACAAGCTCAAGTTGTTATGCATGATCAAGCGCCTGCTCTGATTATTGCTCACTCGACTGTTTATGAGCCTGTGAGTAAAAAAGTAGAAAACTACGTGGTTGACCCATTAGGTAAACATCACTTCGAGAATGTCTCTCTTAAATAATAGCAATACCTAATCGTTGGGTTGTCTTAAGTACGGTGTCTTTCTTTATGAAAGGCACCGCTATTCAATAATAACGAATACATTCAGTACACTGTGGGCGCAGGGGACTTTCCCCTGATTTATCAGCGCTATCTTTTAGCTGATGTTTGAAAAGAGAATTAGGATATGCTGCAATTTATCCTTCAACGTTTGGGACTTGTGATCCCTACGTTTATCGGAATTACATTACTGACGTTTATTTTCGTTCATCTTATTCCCGGTGATCCGGTAATGATTATGGCGGGTGAGCGTGGACTTTCTCCAGAACGACATGCTTATTTAATGGCTGAATTGGGACTGGATAAGCCTTTATGGCAACAATATCTCAATTATCTAAATGGTATTCTCCACGGTGATTTAGGTATCTCATTAAAAAGCCGCATTCCTGTATGGGATGAATTTTTACCTCGCTTTAAAGCTACTTTAGAACTTGGCGTTTGCGCCATGATTTTTGCGGTTTCAGTTGGGATCCCTGTTGGTGTTTTGGCTGCGGTAAAACGTGGTTCTATTTTTGATCATACCGCGATTAGTGTGTCATTAGCAGGTTACTCCATGCCAATTTTCTGGTGGGGGATCATGTTAATCATGCTAGTGTCTGTAAAATTAGACCTAACCCCAGTCTCTGGGCGCTTGGCTGATAGTGTCTTTTTAGATGACAGCAACCCACTCACTGGATTTATGCTGATTGATACCTTTATTTGGGGGGAGGAAGGGGATTTCTTAGATGCAGTTCACCACATCATTTTACCTGCTATTGTATTAGGAACCATTCCTTTAGCTGTTATCGTGCGTATGACGCGTTCTTCGATGCTTGAAGTATTAGGCGAAGATTATATTCGTACTGCTAGAGCAAAAGGTTTGAGCCGTGCTCGCGTCATTCTTATCCACGCATTACGCAATGCGATGTTGCCTGTTGTCACCGTTATTGGATTACAAGTTGGAACAATGCTGGCTGGTGCAATTTTAACAGAAACTATTTTCTCATGGCCGGGATTAGGACGCTGGTTGATTGATGCCTTACAGCGACGCGATTACCCAGTTGTTCAAGGTGGTGTGCTTTTAATTGCAACGATGATTATCTTTGTCAATCTGTTGGTTGATGTTCTTTATGGCATTGTGAATCCTCGTATTCGCCATAAAAAATAAGGAATGCATAATGACTGAAAATAAAGTAACACCGGTCATCAGTGCACCGGCTCCCATGACGCCCTTCCAAGAATTTTGGCACTACTTTAAACAAAATAAAGGTGCTGTTGTTGGGTTAATCTATATTGTAATTATGTTGCTTATTGCATTACTGGCGGGCTTTCTTGCACCTCATGCCCCTAATGAGCAATTTCGTGATTTCTTATTAGTGCCTCCTGTTTGGCAAGAAGGGGGAAGCTGGCAATTTATTCTCGGTACTGATGATGTTGGTCGCGATATTCTTTCTCGCTTAATGTTTGGTGCTCGACTTTCATTATTGGTGGGCTGTATTGTTGTCGTGCTATCACTTATCTTAGGAATTATTCTAGGATTGGCCGCGGGTTATTTCGGTGGTCTTGTAGATATCGGCATTATGCGTGTCGTCGATATCATGTTGGCATTACCAAGTTTATTATTGGCATTAGTGTTGGTAGCTATTTTTGGTCCTTCTATTGTTAATGCTTCTATCGCACTGACCTTTGTTGCTTTACCTCACTATGTTCGATTAACGCGAGCCGCTGTTTTAATTGAAGTTAACCGCGATTACGTTATTGCTTCTCGTGTTGCGGGGGCGGGCTCAATGCGTCAAATGTTTATCAATATCTTACCTAACTGTCTTGCCCCTTTAATTGTTCAAGCCTCTTTAGGTTTTTCTAATGCCATCTTAGATATGGCAGCATTAGGCTTTTTAGGAATGGGCGCGCAGCCACCGACACCTGAATGGGGAACCATGTTATCTGATGTATTGCAGTTTACACAGAGTGCGTGGTGGGTTGTGACGTTTCCTGGTCTTGCTATTTTGTTTACCGTATTAGCCTTTAACTTAATGGGTGATGGTTTACGAGATGCACTTGATCCGAAATTAAAGCAGTAACGGAGTAAGAACATGGCATTACTAAATATTAATCAATTATCTGTTCACTTTGGTGATGAAGATACTCCGTTTAAAGCGGTAGACCGAATAAGCTATCAGGTTGAAGAAGGGCAAGTTGTGGGTATTGTCGGTGAGTCTGGCTCTGGTAAATCAGTCAGTTCATTGGCAATTATGGGACTTATTGATTTTCCAGGACGAGTGACAGCACAAGAGCTTTATTTTGATGGCAGAGATCTGATGAAAATCTCTGAATCAGAGCGACGAAATTTGGTGGGTGCAGAGGTTGCAATGATTTTCCAAGATCCGATGACAAGCTTGAATCCTTGTTTTACGGTTGGCTATCAAATCATGGAAGCATTAAAAGTCCATCAGGGAGGAAGTCGTAAAACACGTAAACAACGTGCTATCGATCTCTTAACGCTGGTGGGTATTCCTGATCCCGCTTCTCGTTTAGATGTCTATCCACACCAGCTTTCAGGGGGAATGAGCCAGCGTGTGATGATCGCAATGGCGATCGCTTGTCGCCCTAAATTATTGATTGCAGATGAACCTACCACAGCACTGGATGTGACTATTCAGGCTCAAATCATAGAGCTTTTGCTCGATTTACAAAAACAAGAAAATATGGCGCTAGTGTTGATTACCCATGATCTTGCATTAGTGGCAGAAGCCGCAGACACCATTATTGTGATGTATGCGGGGCAAGTGGTGGAATCCGGAAAAGCATCAGAAATTTTTAAAGCGCCTCGCCACCCTTATACTCAAGCATTATTAAGAGCACTCCCTGAGTTCGCGAGTAATAAAGCGCGATTAGCATCGCTACCGGGCGTTGTACCAGGGCGCTATGATCGACCAACAGGTTGCTTACTCAATCCTCGTTGCCCATATGCTCATGATGAATGTTATAAGGTTGAGCCTGAATTAAAAGAATTAGGAACGCATCGTGTGAAGTGTCATACACCGTTAGATAATGCAGGGGAACCTACCCATGGCTGAAGTTAATCCAAATGTATCAACTCCTTTATTAAAAGCGGTTAATTTAGCGAAGTATTACAGCGTAAAAGGTGGGCTTTTTTCAAAAGAGAGAACAGTTAAAGCCCTTGATGGTGTCTCTTTTGAATTAGAACGTGGTAAGACTTTGGCTGTTGTTGGTGAATCAGGATGTGGTAAATCCACATTAGGTCGATTACTCACGATGATTGAGGTTCCTACTTCAGGCGAGCTTGCTTATCGTGGGCAAAATCTGTTAATTAAAGATAAATCGGCTGAGAAGCTACGTCGCCAAAAGATCCAAATTGTGTTTCAAAATCCTTATGGATCATTGAATCCGCGTAAAAAAGTAGGGCAAATTTTAGAAGAGCCTTTATTGATTAATACAACACTGAATGCCTCTGAGCGTAAAGAAAAAGTATTATCAATGATGGCAAAAGTGGGGTTAAAAACAGAGCACTATAGCCGATATCCTCATATGTTTTCTGGTGGTCAACGTCAGCGTATTGCTATTGCACGAGGCTTGATGCTTGATCCAGACATTGTGGTAGCCGATGAGCCTGTTTCTGCGCTGGATGTATCCGTTCGTGCCCAAGTACTGAATTTGATGATGGATCTACAACAAGATATGGGGCTCTCTTATGTTTTTATTTCTCATGATCTCTCGGTTGTTGAGCATATTGCAGATGAAGTTATTGTAATGTATTTAGGGCGTTGTGTAGAAAAAGGAACAAAAGCTCAAATTTTTGAAAATCCACAACATCCTTATACACAGGCATTATTATCAGCCACACCAAGATTGACGCCTGAATTAAGACGAGAGCGTATTAAATTAACGGGAGAATTACCGAGCCCATTAAATCCGCCACCGGGTTGTGCTTTCGCTGCTCGTTGCCGTCGTGCATTTGGGCCATGTAGTCAATTACAGCCAACATTAAAAGAGTATAATGGTCAGCTTATTGCTTGTTTTGCGGTGGAGCAAGATAACGCGATAGTTTAAATAAAATAAATTTATCTCATAAAATAAGAACAATATACTGATTTATATTGTTCTTATTTTTTTATTAATAATATTTAATTAATCTTAACTAAATAATCTAATAATGATTTTATAGATATCAAATATTATATTTATATGAGTTTTTTAAAATATAAACTTCAATGATATTAAAGGAAAATAATATTTTTCACTAAGAAATATACTGCGATTAGCATTGCACTTTAACTTGAAGTTAAGGTTTTAATGGCATTTAATTTTATATTTTTTAGTGAATTGTATCTTTTTATTAAAATAAAGTAGATTTATTGTAGATAACCAAGAAAAAATAATATTTAATTTTTATTTTACTATTTTTATCTTATAACTATACTCAAATAATAATAATTATATATTTATCTACTTTCATTTTAATGGATAAGCGCTTTTTATAACGTTATTTTCTTTATTGAGAGTGATACATAATCACAAAAATACAGTATAATCACTCTGATCAGACATGTATATTGGAAATAGCAACGATGAAACCTCATCTTAAACATTCATTAACAATAAAACAGATGGCCGCTGTTGCGGGCGTTACGTTGGTGACTATTGCTATTTTTATCAGTATTCAACTTGTTTATTTGATAGAACAACGCCGTGAAGATTATCAAAATCAGCTTTTTAATGCTGGTGTAAGTATCCAGCAACCACTCGCTGATGCATTGTTACGATCAGATTTGAACGATGCTAAACAACAGATTGTTACACTAAAAGCGACGGGTATTTTAGGTAAAGCGATTGTCATGCAACCCGAAAATGTACAAGTGATGAGTTTAGATTTCGCACCTAAGAAAGAAGTCTCTGAATTCTCAAGTTGGCTTTTTGGTATTCCCGTTGAAGCTGTTATTCCTTTACAGCCATTAGGTATTACTTCAACAGATGATAAGTCCTATAGTGGTCATCTCATTTTACAGGCTGACACAAATCGTTTTTATCGTTTTGCCAGTAATACTGTTGCCTTGATGCTAACAACATATCTGTTGATGGGGCTTATTCTGACGGTTGCTATTAGCTGGTGTATTAATCGTATTGTTGTAAAACCTTTACGCCAAATCGCCGTCACCCTCAATAAAGATAGCCAAGTTTCAGCGTTATCTTGTCCAAAATCACATTGTGATGATGAGATTGGTTTGCTGGTTAAAGGATATAATCATCAAAAATCTGATCAAAAATTGCCGAAGGTCTGAACCTTCTTACGCCATAATGAGTCTAATCACTATAGTGATTTCATTTCATGTTTCTGTGGTGATAAAGATGATAATACAAAAAATAGACATCCAACATCTAACATGTCTTTTGGCACTTATTGTTAAACCTCATAAGTGGTTTAATACCAAGGATTAATACAACAGAGGTTCACATGCAGGGTGTAATGACACGAATTTTATTGGGAAGCGTTATGTTCGGCGCTGTTATTTGCCAAGTTCAAGCGGAAGCTTTGCAGCCTGATCCGGCTTGGCAAGAAGGGCGACTAGCAAATGGTTTTCAGTGGCAAATCTTACAAACACCGCAACGCCCAAATGATAGAATACAGATCCGTTTATTAGTCAATACAGGTTCTTTATCAGAAAAAAGTAGTGAAACGGGTTTTTCATCCTTAGTGTCCAAACTCAACGTTTTGGAAAATACAGGCTTAACGCCAGAGAAACGCGATAATCTATGGAAAAATGCGTTAGATCCTGACTATCCGTTACCTCCAATGATCGTTTCATACGATTTTACTGTTTATAATCTAAGTTTACCGAACAACCAGCCTGAGCTATTAAAGGATGCTTTTGCATTATTAGCAGGTATTGCTAAACCTGCTGAATATACCGAAGATGCGGTTCGTAATGCGGTTCAATCACCGCTTCCTATTGCAACATTTCCTCTCAATATTGAAGATCCTATTTGGCGCTCACGCCTTGAAGGCTCAAATCTAAAAGGCCACAATCCAGGAAAACCGGTTAATCAATCTGTAAATACTAAAGAGCTGTCAGATTACCAACAACGTTGGTATACCCCAGATATGATGACACTTTATGTTGCAGGTAATGTTGATAATCGAGTATTGACTGAAAGTATTAATCAGGCATTTTCAACTCTATCAGGAAAGCGTGTAACACCTGTTCCAGTGCCTGTTCTTGCCGATATGAAACCTGAAACGTTATATGTGCAAGAGCCTATGCGTGCAAAAGACCAAATTGCTTTAATTTGGGATTTAGACTGGTCGCCAGTAAAAGACTCTGACACATTAAATAAATATTGGTTAAGTGATTTAGCTCGTGAAGTCATTTTTGTGCATTTGGGTCGTAGCCTTGAACAACGTAAGGAAAACGACAGTACTCAAATTAACATTGATTGCCGGGTACAATATCAGCGTGCAAGTTGTTCTTTAAATATTGATACTGCAACGGCTCATATTCCTGCATTAGCATCATGGGTGGGAGAAGAGTTAGGTCGTTTACGTAATCAAGGTATTAGTGATGAACTATACCAAGAGCTTCAACAAGAAAAACAACTTCAATTAACTCAGTTGTTTGCCCGTTATGCAAAAACCAGTACGGCAATTTTAATTAATCAGCGTCTGTTATCACAACAAAGCAATATTATTGATATTCCACCTGAACAATATCAGCGTTTACGCCAAGCATTTTTAGCTGGTTTAACAAAAGAGACATTAAATCAGGAGCTTTCAAGAGTTTTATCTGAAGATATTACTTTTGTATTAACGCAAAGTGGTGAAACACCAACGGTGAATTTAGGTGAATTGCGTATTCAATTTGAAAAGCAAGTTCATCCAGAAACGGCAAATACACCTGCGCCTGTTGCAACTAATACTACACCAAATAAAGCAGTTGAAACTCCGGCTGTAACAACTCCAGCGGTAGCAACAACACCGACGAAGAAACCGTAATAAAACAGAGATAGGCTGATATTAGAAATTTATCAGCCATAAAATAAACAAAAAGCCAAAAGTGTTATTGATACATTTTTGGCTTTTTGATTTTTGATTTTTGATTTTTGATTTTTGATTTTAAAGGCGTTTAAATGCTTCTTTAACAATGGTTATCAGATCTTCACGGTTATTTTTTTGGGTTGTAAAACCGGCAATAGCAATTTGTTTTTCAGGTAAGTAATAAGCTACTGACCCCCAATAACCAAGATGATAGTAAAGTGTGCCTAGGTCAGTTTCTTCGGCCATTAAACCTAAACGATAATTTGCAGCACCTGTATGTGATCCTTGCCATTTCATCTCTTTTAAGGTTGATGGATGCAAGTAAACTCTATCTTCGAAGAGGTCAGCTGTAAATTTAGCTAACTCAAGGGTTGTCATCACAAGCCCGCCACCGCCAAAAGCATCCATTGAAGCATCAATATGAGTACCTTCGTGCTCACCTGTAAACTGTCTAGCACGCGCTTTAGGATGCTTAGGTTGTAGTTCTAAATCTTCCCACCACGTTTGTGGTAAATCTAAGTCTTGGAAATGCAATAATTCACGAACGCTGGTGGCCATATTTTTTCTCATAAACTGAGAGAGGATATCACCTAACAAGATGTATCCTGTATCTGAATAAATGAAGCGTTTTCCAGCTGGAATAATGGGAAAGCCTTGTTGAGCATAGCGCGCTATTTGTTCTTCTCGTGTCCATTTATGAGAGGGATCTTTAATCACATCTTCAAGATAAGCTTCATTTGCATGATCGAATAAACCACTGCTATGGCTTAATAAATGGCGTAGTGTAATGGCTTTAAGATCATACCCTAGCTCTAATAATGTCTGTTGATAATGAGCACTTAAATATTTAGTTATATCATCATCAAGGGATAGAGCATCTTGTTCCCATAAACGTAAAAAAGCGGCTGCGAGAAAGGTTTTTGTATTACTAGCGATTCGAAAAGGCGTATCTACAGTTAATTTTTTCTGGGTACTTTCATCGGCAAATCCGTGCGCCATACCAAAAGGGTACTGAATGCCTGCACCTGTAATATAGATAGCACTTGCTGAAGGTAAGGCATGAAAAGCATCAGTCATTGATTGAACCATAGTTACTTCCTTATCTGTCAGGAAAATAAATCAGCAAAAAGGGTGTACTTTGCACCCTTTATTATATTGCAGAAATTTTTTATTTACTTTTTGTTGCTGCTCGTAATTCTGTTACTGTTTTACCGCCTATTCCCCAGTTATCTGTTTCAACTTCATCAATTACCACAACCGTGGTTGCTGGATTTTTGCCTAATACATCAACCAAAAGTTGTGTTGCTCCCGCAATGAGCTGCTCTTTTTGCTCTGCGGTTGCACCTTCGCGTGTAATTTTAATATTAACGTATGGCATTGTTTTTCCTTATTACGTTATTTATAGGCGGTTAATGCAGGGAATTAACCATATAGTTTTATCATAAAGTTAAGATGTTGATTGCGTTTCAGACAACTGTTCTTTGCGCATATTTGGGCCATCAGTGGCGATCCACGCGGCACAAAAGAGTGTTAATCGGGCAAAAAAGTAGAAGAAAGCCATTAAACCTATCACTGAACCAAATGCGGCACCTGAAGGTGAGCTTGCGATTTTGGGTAGCATCCATGTCATAACGGATTTCAATATTTCAAAACCAATGGCAGCGATAAGTGTGCCTTTAATAAGCGAAATTCGTTTTGGTTGATGGCGAGGTAAGATCCACAATATCCATAAAAAGAGTAAATAGTTTGCAGTAATGGAAATAGTTAAGCCGATGGTTGTCCATGCTGGCGTTAGCCATTCAATACCGTCTAATCCCAATGTGTGAACAATCATTCTTTGGGCTGAACCTGCCACAGAAGTTAGCGTAATAGTGACAATTAACGCAAAAAGTAAGCCAATTAGCGCTAAAAAGTCGCGAAAGTAGCGGAAATAGATTTTCTCTTGCTCTTCTTTATTTCTTTCCCAAACGGGGCGTGATTGAGCCAAAATGGCTTGGCGTAAATTACCCACCCAATTAACACCAGAATAAAGTGCAATTGCTAAACCAGTTAAACCAACGGTTGTACGCTGGCGAACTGCGGTATCAATACTTTGTTGAACTGTGGATGCAAGCGTTGGATCGTCAATGCTATTTGCGACACCTGTAATTAATTTAGCGAGTAAATCTGGATTTGAGGCCAAAACAAAACCCGCACAGGCAAAAGAAAGCATTAATACTGGGATTAATGATAAAAATGAAAAGTAAGTAATAGCTGCGCCGAACTGATTTCCCATTCTGTCAGTGAAACGTTCTGCTGCACGAATAAGGTGTGCAATAAAAGGGATATTGGTGATGAAGTTACTGATTTTTATCCCAATTCCAATGGCTTTTTTCCCACCATGAAGCCCTTTTTCCAGCCCTTTTTTTAGTGGCTGAGTCAGTTGAGTTTTTTCACTTACTGTTTTTTGTTGCTGCTCTTCTGACATATATCCTCTTTAATTAGATCAGTCCATTTTCAATAAATTAATGTTACTACTATAGTTTTCACTCAAAAATATCATAGCTTAATTTCTATTACACACCTTATGCTTATTGTAATTAGCCACTGATTTAGGAGATGTATTTGTTTGTTCTGGCTTAAGTGTAGATGATGCTCTATTAAAAGGTGTAGATAATCTTGTACTTAATAAAGGATAAAAAACCAATACAGCAATTCTGAAATTAAGTTTAGTTTAATAAGAGAATGGCTACTCACTTATTGTTTTAGTCTGTATTTCACAGTCAAATAAGGAGTAGGCATTAATTATTGATGATAACTACTTTGTCAGTAGATTTAATTCTTCTTCAATTGCTTTTAAATCAGCTTTTTCTTCAGCTAGCTTTCTTTCTTGTTTAGCAATTTTATCTGCATCACCTTTAAGTTGTGCTTCTTTTAATTCGAGCTCACGCTCTTTAACGTCAAGTTGTTTTTCACGTAATTCAAGGCGTGTGTTTTCAACCACTTTTTCAGGTGTGCAATAGCGTTCAACATTTTGTAATGCTCGCTCCAAGCCTTGGATACGATATTGATTACCATGTGCTTTTGCATATTCCATCTGCTTTTGGATATTCTGTTTTTTTATTTCACAACCATTGGTTGATCTATCGGCATAAGCATTACTTGCGAGTAAGCTTAAGGTTATGGCAGTAAAAAGTAATTTTTTCATCTTTCTATCCTATTTAAACTTAAGTGAAATATGGGCTTATCATAACGGCTGAATACTAAGACACAACGTTTCTTTCGCTTTCAATGAAGAAGTTCGGCTTTTTCTGATACACTGAGTTTAATCACTATTTCTGAGTAAATTAATTACTAAGCTATACTTATTTCTAACGGAAGATAAAGAATGCTGAGCTATCGCCATAGTTTCCATGCTGGCAACCACGCCGATGTTTTAAAACATATTGTTCAAACACTCATCATTGAGTCTTTAAAAGAGAAAGAGAAACCTTTTCTTTATCTTGATACTCATGCTGGCGCTGGACGTTATCAATTAACCAATGCTCATGCGACTCGCACTGGCGAATATTTAGAAGGGATCGCACGCTTATGGCAGCAAGAAGAAGTGCCTGAGCTTATTTTGCCTTACCTTGAAGCGGTTGGAGAATTAAACGCAAGTGGGGAACTGCGTTATTATCCGGGATCACCTCTATTAGCGAGCAAATTACTAAGAGAACAAGATTCCTTAGCGCTAACAGAATTACATCCAACGGATTTTCCTTTATTACGTACCGAATTCTCTCGTGACGAGCGAGTTAGAGTTTCTCGTGAAGATGGTTTTGGCCAATTAAAATCTAAGTTACCTCCGCCAAGTCGTCGTGGATTCGCATTAATTGATCCACCTTATGAACTCAAACAAGACTATTCTGCTGTTGTTAAAGGTGTTGTTGAAGGCCATAAGCGCTTTGCGACAGGAACTTATGCGATTTGGTATCCCGTTGTTCACCGTCAGCAAATCAAACGCATGTTAAAAGAGCTTGAAGCAACAGGGATCCGTAAGATTTTACAAATTGAATTAGCAGTAAAACCCGATAGTGATCAACTAGGGATGACTGCATCAGGCATGATTGTGATTAATCCACCTTGGAAATTAGAATCACAAATGAAATCAATACTCCCTTGGTTACATAAAACCTTAGTTCCTGAGGGTATTGGACATACATTAGTTGAGTGGGTTGTACCAGAATAAGCATCTTTATTATTGTTTTTGCCTATTACTGTAAAAGCTAAAATCTGACGTGCTATGTTTTAAATTTTGTCATAATAGACATCATGATATGAAAGACTTAGCCTGTGAGTTACCTATTTTTCTACAGATAAATGGATCAGAGAAATGACGAGCAAACATTACGATTACATCGCCATCGGTGGCGGTAGTGGCGGTATTGCATCAATTAATAGAGCGGCAATGTATGGCCAAAAATGTGCATTAATTGAAGCGAAAGCGTTAGGTGGCACTTGTGTTAACGTGGGTTGTGTACCTAAAAAAGTGATGTGGCATGCAGCGCAAATTGCTGAAGCTATTCATCAATACGGTCCTGATTATGGTTTTGATACCACAGTGAACCGTTTTGATTGGGATACGCTAATTAGTAGCCGTTCTGCTTATATTGACCGTATTCATCAATCTTATGACCGTGTCTTAGGTAATAACAAAGTTGATGTTATCCAAGGGTTTGCTCGTTTTGTTGATGCCAATACGATTGAAGTTAATGGCGAAAAGATCACGGCTGATAATATTCTGATTGCAACAGGCGGTCGCCCTGTTCAACCTAATATTCCAGGTGCTGAGTATGGTATTAATTCTGATGGCTTTTTTGAATTAAAAGCCTTACCAAAACGTGTTGCTGTTGTTGGTGCTGGTTATATCGCTGTTGAACTTGCTGGTGTGTTAAATGCTTTGGGTAGTGAAACGCACCTATTTGTGCGTAAACATGCGCCACTGCGTAATTTTGACCCATTAATCGTTGAAACACTGTTAGAAGTGATGGAAGCCGAAGGGCCTAAATTACATACACACGCTATTCCTAAAGCTGTAATTAAGAATGCGGATGGAAGTTTAACGTTACAACTGGAAAACGGCACAGAGCAGACAGTTGATACATTAATCTGGGCAATTGGTCGTGAGCCAGCAACAGATAACCTGAATCTGGCGGTAACGGGGGTCGAGTTAAATGAAAAAGGCTATATCAAAGTCGATAAATTCCAAAATACCAATGTAAAAGGAATTTATGCTGTTGGCGATAATACAGGTGCAGTTGAATTAACGCCTGTTGCTGTTGCCGCAGGGCGTCGTTTGTCAGAGCGTTTATTTAACAACAAACCTAACGAACATTTAGACTATTCAAATATCCCAACAGTGGTATTTAGTCATCCAGCTATTGGTACTGTTGGTTTAACAGAGCCTCAAGCGGTTGAGCAGTACGGTGCTGATCAAGTTAAAGTGTACAAATCGTCTTTCACAGCAATGTATAGTGCTGTGACTCGTCATCGCCAACCGTGTCGTATGAAGTTAGTTTGTGTTGGCGCAGACGAAAAAATTGTTGGTATTCATGGTATTGGGTTTGGTATGGATGAAATGCTACAAGGTTTTGCTGTGGCTCTGAAAATGGGCGCAACGAAAAAAGACTTTGATGATACTGTGGCAATCCACCCAACTGCAGCAGAAGAATTTGTTACGATGAGATAAGCTATTTTCGTTTTATCGCTTAAGCTTATTTTTATTATTATGTAAAAAGCTAGAGTTAACCCTCTGGCTTTTTTTATTGAGAATTTGTACTTACCCCAGTTTTATTTCGAACTCGAATATCCTCTTTTCTACGTATTTTCCAAAAAGTATATTCGTCTACTTACTGACCCATAAACCAGTTACTAGGTAAAGTTACTTATTTTGTAAAAATAAGGCTATTAGATAGTCAGATCATCTTTTTATTTTATGCAATTGTGCGATAGATTTTGCTTGTTTTGTAAACAATATTTTACAGCCCTCCTCGTCATTTGTATCAAAATGTTAATTATTTAAACAATTGCTTTTTCTATTAAAAATTTATCCCATTCTAAATATCTTCTTATTTATCAATTGATAATAAACGCAAGGTTTTCATCTCTAGCTCATTAAATGATGAATTTCTATGAAAAAAAATGGTTAAAGTAACCATATTGTATCTATGGATATTGTTGTTCTAAGAAATGGTTAACAAATAATTATAATTATTAACAATATAATGAACTATGGTATTATTCAGTTTTAAAGAAATAAATGAACAACATTATAAATATAAATAGTAAATCCATTACTGAGGTAGAAGATGAAAATTTCAAGGAGAAAGCTGCTTTTAGGTGTTGGTGCTGCGGGTGTTTTAGCCGGTGGTGCTGCGTTAGTTCCAATGGTTCGCCGTGATGGCAAATTCGTTGAAGCTAAATCTAGAGCATCATTTGTTGAAGGTACAGAGGGTGTGCTGCCTAAAGAGTCTGATGCAGTGATTATTGGTGGTGGTATCCAAGGTATCATGACTGCTATCAACCTTGCAGAACGTGGCATGAGTGTCACTATTTTAGAAAAAGGCGAGATTGGCGGTGAACAATCAGGCCGAGCATACAGCCAAATTATTAGTTATCAAACATCACCAGAAATTTTCCCATTACACCATTACGGGAAAATCTTATGGCGTGGAATGAACGAAAAGATTGGTGCTGATACCAGTTATCGTACACAAGGTCGAGTAGAAGCCCTTGCAGATGAAAAAGCATTTGATAAAGCGCAAGCGTGGATCAAAACAGCAAAAGAAACGGCTGGATTTGATACACCATTAAACACGCGCATTATTAAAGGTGAAGAGTTATCAAACCGCCTTGTTGGTGCTCAAACACCATGGACTGTGGCCGCTTTTGAAGAAGACTCAGGTTCTGTTGATCCAGAAACAGGCACACCTGCATTAGCACGCTACGCTAAACAAATTGGCGTAAAAATCTATACCAACTGCGCGGTAAGAGGCATCGAAACTGCTGGTGGTAAAATTTCTGATGTTGTAACAGAAAAAGGTGCAATTAGAACATCTCACGTTGTTCTTGCTGGTGGTATTTGGTCACGTTTATTTATGGGTAACATGGGCATTGATATTCCAACGCTGAATGTTTACTTATCACAGCAACGTGTATCAGGTGTTCCGGGTGCACCTCGTGGTAACGTGCATTTACCAAACGGTATCCATTTCCGTGAGCAAGCCGATGGTACTTATGCTGTCGCACCTCGTATTTTCACAAGCTCTATCGTGAAAGATAGCTTCTTGTTAGGGCCTAAGTTCATGCACCTATTAGGTGGTGGTGAGCTGCCATTAGAATTCTCTATCGGTGAAGATTTATTCAACTCATTCAAGATGGCAACATCTTGGAAATTAGATGAAAAAACACCGTTTGAACAATATCGTGTTGCAACAGCAACGCAAAATACTGAGCACTTGGATGCTGTATTCCAAAGAATGAAAGCTGAATTCCCAGTATTTGAAAAATCACAAGTTGTTGAACGTTGGGGCGCAGTAGTTAGTCCAACATTTGATGAATTACCTATTATTTCTGAAATCAAAGAATACCCAGGCCTAGTTATCAATACTGCAACCGTATGGGGTATGACCGAAGGCCCTGCTGCTGGTGAAGTGACTGCTGATATCGTTACAGGTAAGAAACCTGTTATTGATCCAACACCATTTAGTATGGATCGCTTTAAGAAGTAAATAACCCCTTGTTTTACTGTAAATTAAACATGTTAAGGAGTTTTCATGCGTTATAAAAGTTTACTTGTTGCTCTGCCTTTTATTTTTGGTGTAGCAAGCGCGAATGCGGAAGGTGTTGTACACCATAAATTAAACGGTATGCCTATTTCTGAGTCTGTTGAAGTAAGTGCAGGTAACAACCTTGTTTTCTTAAGCGGTAAAGTACCAGCTAAGAAATCAGCAGATGCACCAGAAGGCGTATTAGCGTCTTATGGTAATACTGAAGAACAAACTATTAGTGTATTAGAACAAATCAAAACTCACTTAAATGAACTTGGCCTAGACATGAAAGACGTTGTGAAAATGCAAGTCTTCCTAGTTGGTGGCGAAGAAACTAAAGGCGAGATGGACTTTAAAGGCTTTATGAACGGTTATTCTAAGTACTTTGATGCTTCTAAAACTGACCAACTGCCAGCTCGTTCAACTTTCCAAATCGCAAAACTGGCTAATCCAGCATGGCGTGTAGAAATTGAAGTTATCGCAGTTCGTCCTGCAAAATAAGAACGATAGCTTTTACTCAATTTTGAAGTAAAACATAATCAAATAAAACGCTAGAGAAGGGTAACTTTCTTTGGCGTTTTTTTATAGTATCGACATATTATGGCGATATGTCGATAAAATGTGTTTTTATAAACATAATAGCGAGACATGTTTATGGTATCGACATGTTATGGCGATATGTCGATAAAACTAGATTTTATAAACATAACAGCGTGACATGTTTATGGTATCGACATGTTATGGCGATATCTCAACACAAAACTGTCATAAGAATTGAATCAATAATTAGCTACTTTCACCTTGAATAAACTTCACTGGAATAACAGAGATGTTATCTGTGATTGTTTTATTCTCAATTAATGCGCTAATCACTTCTACGCTTTTTTCAGCCAGTTTTTCAAAGGGTTGTTCAATACAGGTTAATTGGCGCAGTGTTTGGTTTAACCAAGGACTGCCATCGTAAGCAACTATTTTTAATTGTTCTGGAATGGCAATATTTCGTCTTGTTGCTTCATTAAATAATGCCATGGCGGGAATATCAGCAGCAAAAATAGCATCGATCTCTGAATGCAAAGAAAGTATTTTTGTTGCAAAAGAGTGAAAATAGTCTTTCTCTTCTTCTTTCCAATTTACTTTACAAGGAATAGGTTTAATACCTGCCTGAATAAGCGTTTCTTTAAAAGCTAAACAGCTTTGATATGAAGGGGTTGATGATAAATAACTTGAATTATCTTCAATATAGAGGATTTTTTGGCAACCTTTTTGAATAAGGTGTTCTGCTGCTAATCGACCACCAGTATGGTGATCGGAACACACTAATGGAATATCACGAAGATGACGATCTAGCGTTACCACTGGTCTTTGAATATGCTGATATTCACTATCATCCAATAACAGATATTCTGCAATAATACCGTCGATCTGACCGCGTTTAAGCATATCAAAAAATATACGTTCACGTACTTTGCTATTTTGTGTTGCACATAACATCATGCTATAGCCATTTTCAGCGAGCTTATTTTCAATAAAACGTGTCACTGTCGCAAAATAAGGGTATTCAAGGCTATTAATAATGACACCAACAACAGCACTCTTTTGTTGATATAAATTTCTTAGCCAAGTATCTGGAATATAATCTAATTCCTCAACCGCTTTTTTTATTTTTTCTCGTGCAGCTTGAGACACATAGCCACTGTTATTTAATGCTCTGGAAACAGTGCTTGCTGCGACATTGGCTTTTTTTGCGACATCACGGATCCCGGCCATTGAATATGCTGTTGCTCCTTTCAATTAGTTGATGACTTAATATATCTTAATATGATTATGACAAACCCATCTTTATTGAGGTAATTGTGTTTTTTTAGTATGAGCTATTTCACATTTTAGTATGTTAATTACCTTACCCTCTCTTTTAGTGCCTATAGTATCTTATATTAATTATGGAACAGTTCCATATATGCTAATTACCTTAGTGAGGTGAATATGTCTAATACTTGGTGGAAAGATGCCGTGGTCTATCAAATTTATCCCAAGAGTTATTATGATAGTAACGGGGATGGTGTCGGCGATTTAGCTGGGATCACGGAGAAATTAGATTATATTCAGTCACTTGGTACAAACGTTATTTGGTTATGTCCGATTTTTAAATCACCAATGAAAGACAATGGTTATGATATTGCTGATTATTCTGTTGTCGATCCTATCTTTGGTGATAATAACGCGTTAGATAAACTTATTAGCGAAGCTAAAAAACGTGATATTAAAATTCTATTAGATTTAGTATTAAATCACTCTTCTGATGAGCATCCTTGGTTTAAAGCGGCAATTGAAGATCCTAATAGCCCATATAGCGATTATTATATTTTTAAACAATGGGATAAGCCGACTCCTCCTAATAATTTACGCACTTATTTTGATTGCTCCGTTTGGAGTCGCGTTGGAGAAACTAATCGTTGGTATTTCAATTCCTTTGGCCCTGAACAACCGGATTTAAACTGGGAAAACCCACAATTACGTAAAGATATTATCAACATGATAAATGTCTGGATCAAAAAAGGTGTTGCAGGATTTCGTATTGATGCGATTGGTAATTTAAAAAAATCACCTGAAGCCTTATCTGAATATCAATTTGAACCTGATAAAGATGATGGTTCAGCGTCTTTAGTGCCTTGGGTATTAAATCAACCTGGTATTGATAAGTTTTTAACTGAATTAGTCGAGAATACTTTTAAGCCTGCAAATAGTATGACGGTTGCAGAAATTGATGTACCTGAAAAAGATTTACGCGCTTATGTTGGCGAGAATGGTTATTTTTCCATGGTATTTGATTTTAGTATCGCTGATTTAGATATTCGTAATGAGAAACCATTTACCATTAATCCAATCACAGGTGAAAGATTAAAACCTGTATTTATTAAAAGTCAGCTAGATACTCAACGCGTAGGTTGGGGAGCACCTTATTTAGAAAATCATGATCAGCCTCGTTCATTAAATAAATTTCTTCCTAAAGGGGCGATTAATGTAACTAGTGCCAAAATGTTAGCGACATTTTTATTAACTCAACGAGGAACTCCTTTTATTTATCAAGGGCAAGAAATTGGCATGACTAATTGCCCAATGACATTAGAAGAACATGATGATTTGCATGTTTTTAAATTATATGAATGGGGTGAAAAATTAGGTTATAGCGACGAGCAAATAATTGAATACTTTAATGACCGTAGCCGTGATAATTCAAGAACACCTTTTCAATGGGATCGTGAAATAAATGGTGGTTTTAGTACTGGAAAGCCATGGCTAAAAGTTAACCCTAATTATGTGGATATTAATGCAGAGCAAGAGACACAAGATAAACATTCTCTTTTCGCTTATTATCAACAATTAATTGCATTAAGACGACATTCAAAGATCAGTGATATTTTGGTCTATGGTGAATTCTCGCCATTGGTTTCACCAGAAAATGTGATTGCTTTTAAGCGTACTTATGATGGTAACTCAGTCAATATTTACTGTAATTTTAGTGGTGAAGAAAAAGCACTTACCATTAAAGCTAAAGATATTTATTTGCATAACAGCCCAATAGTGGAAGATGCGCAAGGTGGTCTTATTCTTCAACCTTATCAAGCAATTATTTTTGAATGAAAATAATTACTTTAATGGATAGGTTCTGATCTTCATTGGAACCTATTTTTATTAATCTATCTGTTAGCTATATTTTATTGGTGATATTGTTTAAATTAGAAATCAACATTAGACATAAACTAAATTACCTTATTTTTATTACTAGAAAAAACATGGATATTTCCCCAGCTATTGTTCATAAAGTAATCCAACGTATTACGACAGAACGAAAATCTTATGACAAAGCGAAAAAGCGCTACTATAAAAAGCTAAGTCCAGATTTTTCACCTTTATCTCTATTCAAGATAAATGAAAACACAATTTCAAAATGCTTAGCATTTCTACTTGATCCAACAGAAACGCATGCTCAGGGTAAATTATTTACTCAAAATTTCTATAAACATTTTATTAAAAATAATAAATATCAGTCTGTAAAATCAGTCTGCCTTGAACAGGCAGTTGAGCGAGACGATAGTTATCGCCGTTTAGATATTTTTGTTGAAACATCTGATTTATTGATAGGTATTGAGAATAAACCATGGGCTGAAGATGAAGAAAATCAGTTATATGATTATGGCTGCTGGTTGAAAAAAAGAGCAGGAAGAAGTCGAAAAAAATGGATCTTATTTTATTTAAGTAATTCCGAATATAGCGAGTATTCTTTATCTAAAGATACAGATAAAGAGATAAAAGATAATATTCACCATATTACTTATTATGAAATTATTAAATGGTTAGAAGAATGCTCCTATAAAATAGAGTCAATTCAGGTAAAAATGTTTATTGAATCTATTATAAAATTTATTAATTCAGAAATTAATTACGAGTTAAATATGGAATTGCAAGACGAAATAGTAGAAAAAATATTAGAAGATAATGATGCAATTAGCTCTGCTCTTTTAATTTCTAAAAGCATAGAAAATATTAAGTTGTCAATAATGAATGAGTTTATAACTCATATTATAAATAAAACAGATGAGCTCTCTATAGATTTTTATTTTGATGAAGAAGACTTTAGAAAAGGGAAAAAAGAGTCTGGATTTTATGTCGATTTTAACGATGATAGCCTTTATTATTTGGTGTTTAAATTTGAGAGTTCAAATTTAAGAGATTTTTATTGGGGCTTTGAAAGAAAAAATGAAGCACCCAAAAGAAATAAATTAAAGAACTACACTGAAATTCAAAGTGAAATTGAACGAATATTTCCTGACTATTATGTTGAGTGTCAACTAAATGCTGAAAATTATCCTTGGTATGCATATTCAGAAGAAAGCCTCAATATGCCACAGAATTGGAATGCTGATGATAATATTTGGCTAATGTTGAGAGATTTTGGCGAAGACAGTTTTGCAGAAACTGTGGTGACTATTATTAAAACAATCAGTGACGAATTTGATTTAGAATTATTAGAATAGTATTTAAGAGACTGTCATTTATGTGGGCTATAAAAATAGCCCACAACGATCATTTATTGTTTTTAAGCCAATCTGCAATAAATTCTGCAATAGCCTCGGGTGCATTGATATCTAGTAGTGGGAAATCTACGTTTAAATCACAATCACTGGCGACGGCAATAACGTGCTCATCAAGTAAGTCATTAAAATTACGTTCGTTGATATGGCGATAGAGCGCAATTTTAGGAATAGCTTCGCCTTTAAAGCCTTCGACTAAGATTAAATCTAGCTTACTCGTATCAAAACGAGATGCGAGGTAATACAAATCTAATTCTGGTAGTTCTGGCGTCTCTGTCATTAATGCCCAACGTTGTTGGCTTGCGACTAATGTCTGATCTGCTCCTGCTTTTCTGAGTTCGTAACTGTCTTTTCCGGGCTTATCCACATCCATATCATGATGAGTGTGCTTGATCATGCCTACACGAATTTCTCTTTTGCGTAATTCTGGAATAAGCTGTTTTAGTAGTGTCGTTTTACCCGTTCCACTCCACGCCGTGATCCCTAAAAGGGGTAAATCTACTTGTGCCATATTTTTCATTCCTATTTTTTTAATTTGTTGGCTTTTTCAATATCGTCAGGGGTATTTAAATTAATAAAAGCACTTGCTTGATCCGCAAATAAAACAGAATGCGCATTTATCTGTTTCATAAACAACATTAATTTTCGATCACCTTGTGCTAAATAAGTTTCTAGCATTGGAATAATACGACGATTTAGCAGTGCTAAGGTAGGATGTTCTCTTTCACCATCATCAACATAAACGGCTAATGCATCGCCTCTTTGCTCATAGAGTTTTTCAACTAAATTAAGAGGGAAATAGGGGACATCGCAAGGTACAAAAGCAACCCAAGGTGTTGAAGCTTGCTTTAATAACGTGAGCATGCCAGCTAAAGGCCCTGAAAATCCTTCTATTTCATCTGTAATAACAGGATATTGGCTTTGGCGATATTGTTCTAAATTTCGGTTAGCACTAATCAGTATGCTATCAACTTGCGGTGCTAGTTTTTGGGCAATATGGCGGTATAAAGGCTGTCCATGTAGAATTTGAAGCCCTTTATCAGCTCCTCCCATTCGTGTTGCTTGGCCACCCGCAAGTATACCGCCTGTAATATTCTTCATTTTCATATTCAATATTTGTGAATAAATTGGCTAAATTTTCCGAACGATTTTTATCAAGGAAAGACGATATACTAATAAAAAATATCGACTTAATGAGATTTCATGTAAAGCGACAGCAATTTTTATCAAAAAAGCGTAATCTTTACGCATATTGACAGAGGTTTCCTTTTTCTATCGGATAATAATTGGTACTTTGTTGTTGTAATTAATAATAAGGATTTTTTGTATGAAATGTCACCGTCTTAATGAAGTTATGGAATTATTGCACCCAGTTTGGGAAGAAAATTCTGATTTAAACTTAATTCAATTATTGCAGAAACTGGCTGATGAAGCGGGTTTTAAAGGTCAATTATCTGATCTGACTGATGATATTTTGATTTACCATCTGAAAATGCGCGGTTCAGCGCCAACAGATGTGATACCAGGACTGAAAAAAGATTACGAAGAAGATTTTAAAACCGCCATTTTACGTGCTCGTGGCGTGATTAAAGATTAAATTCAGGATAGAAAATGGAAATGTCTGCCTCATTTAATTTTCAGGGACTTTCACCTGATAACATTTGGGACGCGTTAGTTAAAATCGGTTTTTATCCTGAGTCAGGGTTAACGGAATTAAATAGCTATGAAAATCGTGTTTTTCAATTTATGGATGAGCATCGACAACGTTATGTGGTGAAATTTTATCGCCCTCAACGCTGGTCGTATGAACAAATAAAAGAAGAACATGAATTCGTTTTAGCATTAAAGGAGGCAGAGGTATCCGTTGCTGCCCCTTTAATGATTAATAGTGAGACAGTTCATTTCTCTGATAATGGCTTTTATTTTGCAATATTCCCTAGCATAGGGGGAAGAGCATATGAAACTGATAATTTATTTCAGCTAGAAGAAGTAGGACGCACATTAGGGCGCATTCATCAAATAGGCAGAAAAAAGAGTTATGAGTACCGACCGACAGTTTCTATTGCAGAATATCTGATAGCGCCCAAATTAGAATTTGAAAGTAGTGCGTTAATTCCTAATAACCTCAAACCTCAATTTATAGAGGTTATAGATAAACTTATTCATGATGTGCGTCCTAGAATAGAGGACTCTGCATGGCAAATATTACGGCTACATGGTGATTGCCATCCCGGTAATATATTGTGGCGTGATGAAGTTGTAATGGTTGACTTTGATGATTCCCGAATGGGACCTGCGGTACAAGACTTTTGGATGTTATTAAATGGCTCACGGCAAGAGCAGGTTATACAGTTAGATACGATCCTTGAGTCTTATTATGAATACCAAGATTTTGATTTACGTGAATTGTCATTAATTGAACCACTAAGAGCAATGAGAATGGTGCATTATCTCGCGTGGGTATTAAAACGCTGGAATGATCCTGCTTTCCCTCGTGCTTTTATTTGGTTTCAAGAGCAAGATTTTTGGTTTAAGCAATTAGCCTTATTCAAGGGACAAGTGGAGCAGTTAAATGAGCCTCCTTTACAACTTAGTCCAATGTATTAATTCTTAGGAGACGATGAGAAATGAAAAAGATTTGGCTGGCGTTAGCAAGTATGGTGTTAGCATTCAGTGTTTCTGCTGCTGATTTTTCTGAAGGAAAACAGTATACGAACCTTTCTAAACCTGTTGCATCAGCGCCTGATGTTGTTGAGTTTTTCTCTTTTTATTGCCCACATTGTTATCAATTTTCTGAAGTGTATAAAGTCAATAGTACTGTTGAAAAGAATGTACCAGAAAATACTAATATTGTCCGCTACCACGTTGATTTCTTAGGACCTTTAGGTAAAGACTTAACACGTTCTTGGGCTGTAGCAATGGCCTTAGGTGTTGAAGATCAAGTTTCTCCAGTTTTATTTAAAGGTATTCAAGAAACGCAATCTATTCGCTCTGTTGACGATATCCGTAATGCCTTTATTAAGGCTGGCGTTAAAGGCGAAGATTATGATGCTGCAATGAATAGCTTTGTGGTGAATTCTTTAGTTAGCCAACAACAAAATGCTGTCGCTGATTTTCAAATCAATGGTGTTCCTGCCATGATCATTGGTGGTAAATATAAAATGAAAAATGATGGTATCAGCGCAAAATCACCAGAAGAGTATGCAAAAACATATTCTGATATTGTGAATCAATTATTGCTGAAAAAATAATATAGGCTTAATTTTTTCCTATATAGACTAAGTAAAAGTATATAGATTCTTATATGAAAAATAGCACTCAAGACATAGGAGTGCTATTTTTTTTACTTTCATATTTTTGTCATAATATAACTATCCACATTAATAAAAAATATTGAGATTAATTTATAATATCTTAATGATTTCGCTAAGTGATTGATTTTTTAATTGTGTTAATAAATTTAAAAGGAAGCTAACTTATTAATATAGAGAGAGTTACAAAACTACTCACAGAGTTATCCACAGGTTGTTCTGGTGTTGTCTAAAAAATAAATCCTTAATAAAAAAGATGATACTAATATGAACGTTAATATTTATGATGAATAAATAGCTCTATCTTAAATACTTTCTAATTTACACAGTAAGTTTACTTTTTATTCTTCGTTTTTAATTGAAATCAGATTAATGGATATGGCTTCTGATAAAAAAGTACTTTAATTAATATTAAGTTATCATTCATACTTATTCTTTCTGTTAAGTTCGGTTAATAATAAATAATTGAGTATTTAAGCCGAATTTCTGCATTTAAGAACAGGTAAAATTCGTCTATTGGGCTGTGATGTGGCATTCTAGTCATATCAACGAACCTCAGAACAATGATGAACAGATTATGGTCCAGATAGCAGAAAACCCCTTTATCCTTGTAGATGGCTCTTCATACCTTTATCGTGCCTATCATGCCTTTCCACCGCTAACCAATAGCCAAGGTGAGCCAACGGGTGCGATGTATGGTGTGTTGAACATGTTGCGTAGCTTGATAATACAGTATAAGCCAAGCCATGTTGCGGTTGTGTTTGACGCTAAAGGTAAAACATTCCGTGATGAGTTGTATGAGGAATACAAATCTAATCGTCCTCCAATGCCAGATGATCTGCGTGAACAAATAGCGCCTTTACATGAGATGGTGCAAGCAATGGGTTTACCCTTGTTATCTATTTCAGGTGTGGAAGCGGATGATGTTATTGGAACATTGGCACTAAAAGCGGCGGCTGATGGGCGTGATGTCCTAATAAGCACCGGCGATAAAGATATGGCGCAATTAGTGACGCCAAAGATCACGCTGATTAACACCATGACCAACGTTATTTTGGGTCCTGATGAAGTTAAAGAAAAATATGGCGTTCCTCCTGAACTGATTATTGATTTCCTCGCATTGATGGGCGATTCATCGGATAACATCCCTGGTGTCCCCGGTGTTGGTGAAAAAACCGCACTAGGTCTTCTACAAGGGCTTGGTAGTTTAGATGATATCTATCAACAGCTTGATAATATTGCAACATTGAATTTCCGTGGCGCTAAAACACTTGGCGCTAAAATGGCAGAGCATGAGAAAGTGGCAAAACTTTCTTATAAGTTGGCAACGATTAAAACTGATGTTGAACTCGATAAAACGTTTGATGATTTAGTGGTTAATGAGCCAAATTTAGATCAATTATTAGAGATGTTCACGCGTTATGAATTTAAACGCTGGATAAGTGATCTTCAAAATGGTGGCTGGTTAGCACAACGCAGTACACACAAAGTTGCAGTGCCTTACACCTCAGAAGCTGTTAAACCCAAAGAAGCACCTGTATCAGCTAATTTTCCTGTTATTACACAAGAGAATTATGAAGCTGTCTTAACGCATGAAAGTCTGGCGCGATGGGTTGAGCTTCTCAAAAAAGCACCTGCATTTGCATTCGATACAGAAACGGATAGTTTAAATAATATTGATGCTCGTTTAGTGGGATTATCATTTGCTATTGAGCCGGGTAAAGCCGCTTATATTCCACTACGTCATGAGTATTTAGATGCGCCAGACCAACTTCCTGTTAATGAAGTGCTAGTGGCATTAAAACCCATTTTAGAAGATAAAAATATTTTAAAAATTGGGCAAAACTTGAAGTTTGATCGTGGCATTATGGAAAATGAAGGTATCGAATTAAACGGTATTCATTTTGATACGATGTTGGAGTCTTACGTATTAAATAGCGTGAGTAATCGACATGATATGGATACTTTGGCTGAAAAACATTTAAACCATAAAACCACGACATTTGAAGAGATCGCGGGTAAAGGTAAAGGTCAACTTACCTTTAACCAAATTGAGGTTGAGCAAGCGACGTTATATGCGGCTGAAGATGCCGATATCACTTTATTACTCCATCAAGCGCTATATCCTCAAATAGACGCTATTGAGCCTCTTAAGCATGTTTACCGCGATATCGAAATGCCATTAGTTCCTGTGCTTTCTAGAATGGAACGCAAGGGAGTATTAATTGATGCTCAAGTGTTAGCTGTTCAATCTCAAGAAATTACACAACGTTTGGCTGAAATTGAAAAAGAGACGTTTGCGTTAGCTGGACAAGAGTTTAATCTCTCTTCACCTAAGCAGTTACAAGAAATTTTATTTGATAAATTGCAATTGCCAGTTATCAAGAAAACCCCGAAAGGGGCGCCATCTACCAATGAAGAAGTATTAGAAGAATTAGCACATAGCCATGAATTGCCTCGCTTAATCTTAGAGCATCGTGGTCTTGCGAAACTGAAATCTACCTATACTGATAAATTACCATTGATGGTAAATAGTAAGACGAAGCGTGTACATACTTCATATCATCAAGCAGTGACGGCAACGGGGCGTTTATCTTCTCGTGATCCGAATCTTCAAAATATTCCAGTGAGAAATGAAGAAGGGCGTCGAATTCGCCAAGCATTTATTGCGCGTGAAGGTTTTAAAATTGTTGCTGCCGACTATTCACAAATTGAATTACGGATCATGGCACATTTATCGCAAGATAAAGGTTTGTTAGATGCCTTTGCTCAAGGTAAAGATATTCACCGTGCAACTGCATCTGAAGTGTTTGGTATACCTTTAGAAGACGTCACCTCTGAGCAACGTCGTAGTGCGAAAGCGATCAACTTTGGTCTTATTTATGGCATGAGCGCATTTGGCTTATCGCAACAGATTGGTGTTGAGAGAAGAGAAGCTCAGCGTTATATGGATCTCTATTTTGAACGTTATCCAGGTGTCTTGGACTATATGGAGCGCACACGTAAACAAGCTTCTGAACAAGGCTATGTTGAAACGTTAGATGGTCGTCGCCTCTATTTACCAGAAATTAATTCAAAGAATGCAATTCGTCGTAAAGCTTCAGAGCGTGAGGCGATTAATGCGCCAATGCAGGGTACCGCTGCGGATATTATCAAAAAAGCTATGATTGCTGTGGATAATTGGATTTGCAATGAATGTCCTGCTGATGTGCATATGATTATGCAAGTACACGATGAATTAGTGTTTGAAGTGCGAGAGTCTTACCTAGAGAACGCAAATATCATGATCCATAAATTGATGGAAAGCAGTATGGAATTAGCTATTCCGTTGAAAGTGGAAGTGGGTATTGGTAATAACTGGGATGAAGCACACTAGTTTTTAAGTATCGTTTTTAAATATTAAAAGGGCACAATGAAATACATTGTGCCCTTTATTTTTTATGTCAAAACTTATCAACATGTGAAAAAGAGATAAGTGAATAATTAAGCAACTTGCGAGTCTATCAGCTTGCTTAATTTCTTCTGTTTTTTCTCAATCCGTTGGCGTTTTAACGGAGATAAATGGTCAATAAAAAGTTTGCCATCAAGATGGTCTAACTCATGCTGAATGCAGCCTGCAAACAAATCAGCGGCTTCAAATTCAATTTCATCACCATTTCTATCCAATGCCTTAACCTTTAAGAAGCGGTAACGCTCTGTTGGGGCAAAAGAATCTGGAATAGATAGACACCCATCCATCATATCCATCACTTCATCTTCAGTGCTGATAATTTCAGGATTGATAAGTGCAATCGGTTGATCTCGGTTTTCAGAAACATCAATTACAACAATGCGTTTAGATACATTAACCTGAGGTGCTGCTAAGCCAATACCTCGTTCTGCGTACATGGTTTCAATCATGTCATCGATTAATGTGCGTATTTCGTCATCTACTTTTTCCACTGGTACTGCGACTCTGCGCAGACGCTCATCTGGAAAACGCAGGAGCGTTAATACAGCCATGGATACCTCATTTTATCGCTAATTACATATTTACTACGGTCTCGCAATAAGCGTATCACAAAATCATTAAGGATAAACCGCACCTTTTGTGTGATTTGTTCTATTTTTAATCATATTCACGTAAGTGATTAAAGTCTCATAATTATGTAATTAAACTACATTTATTTATGGTTTGAATACATAAACACATAGCTGAATCGTGTCTGCATGTGAAAAAAAATTACAAAAGGGCTTTTATTAACCAATAAAATAGAGTACATTATCTCTCGTAGGGTACAGAGGTAAGATGTTCTATCTTTCAGACCTTTTACTTCACGTAATCGGATTTAGCTGAATATTAGCTGCCCCAGTCGACTTTATTTCGACTGGGGCATTTTTTTATCTAAAATTCACTGAAGTGGTTTGTGCGAGAAGTGAAAGGGAAAAGTGATTTCCCTTTTATCAATAGAAGATCAGAACGCTATCGTTGAGAAAAAAGAAGATAATTAAGCGTTGTCATCATTTGTAGGCTGTTCTTCTGAGCCTGAAAACCATTCATTAAGTGTGTTACGTAGCTTATCAATGCCAATTTTTTTCAATGATGAAAAGTATTCTACGCGGATATCGCCTACTTTATTTGCCAGCTCTTCACGTACGCTCATTAACTGCTTTTTACGCGCGCCTGATGCGAGTTTATCCGCTTTAGTCAGTAAAACGAGAGTAGGAAGCTCTGAGCCCACAGCCCAGTCAATCATTTGCATATCGAGATCTTTTAATGGATGACGAATATCCATTAAAATAACCACACCTTTTAAGCACTCTCTTTTTTGTAGGTATTCACCTAAAGAGCGTTGCCATTTACGCTTCATTTCTTCAGGAACTTGGGCATAGCCGTAGCCTGGTAAATCGACTAAGCGTAAGCCTTCTTCAATTTGAAAAAGGTTGATTAATTGCGTACGGCCTGGGGTTTTACTGGTTCTGGCTAATCCATTTTGTTGGGTTAACGCATTTAAAGCACTGGATTTACCGGCATTAGAGCGACCCGCAAAGGCAATTTCAATTCCTGTATCTGGTGGTAAATGACGGATATCAGGTGCACTGATGATGAAATGTGCTTTTTGGTAATTAAATTGGGTCATTATGGTATAAACCTCTCTGAAATAATGCGGCTTTTCATGCATACTCATTTCAATTTTGCATGAAAATGAATATCTAAAATATTTATTTGCTCTATTTTGGCGCAATTTAATGACTTATAACAGTGCTTAAAAATTAAAATTTACCCTGTTATAACGTAATTAGACTTATTGAGCGTAAATAAAGGTAAATGATTGGCACTATTTACCTCAGCGAATTAGAATCGCTGCATATTAAGTAAGTTGTAGACTATTAAAGTAAAGGATCCCTGCATGTTAAAACGTTTTCTTGTCACCTTCGTTACCGCTTGCACTTTAACAACAGCGACTTTTGCAATGGCAACGGGAGAAACCTTCGTTAAATTAGTCACCTCTGAAGGCAATATTGAAATATCACTGGATAATAAAAAAGCCCCAATTACAACGAAAAATTTTATTCAGTATGTCGAAGATGGGTACTATAACGGCACCACTTTTCATCGTGTTATTCCTGGCTTTATGGTTCAAGGCGGTGGTTTTACTGCTGATTTACAGCAAAAACAAACCAGAGCGCCAATTAAAAATGAAGCCGACAATGGATTACGCAATGTAAAAGGTTCTATTGCCATGGCTCGCACATCAGATAAAGACAGCGCAACCAGCCAATTCTTTATTAATGTGGCTGACAATGCATTTTTAGATCACGGTCAACGTGATTTTGGCTATGCCGTATTTGGTAAAGTTGTGAAAGGAATGGATGTAGTTGATAAAATTTCACAAGCTCCAACTCGTAATATTGGACCTTACCAAAATGTGCCAGTAAAAACGGTCACTATTTTATCTGCGGAAGTCGTAAAACAATAAACGCATTATTAGGATAGGATATTTACTTATTCTAATAAGATAAAATGCATATAAACCGGAATGAATATTTTCATTCCGGGATTTTTAGTACAAAAAAATCTTTTTTATCCTTCCTTTTTTCGTGTGATCTCCTGCAATAAGTATTCACTACGCTATTAATCACTCTATTCATCATCAATTACCGTCATTCTTGTTATTGCGCAATAAATCAGCAGGTTTTCTTGCTTACTATTCATATTTTACACCTGTGCTATGATAATCGGCTTTGTTGTACCCAAGTCGGTTAAACAACGAGCTATTTTGGCAAATCTACACTCGCTTTAAAATAGTAATAAAATAGATAATGATAAGAAAATCAGTCGGATAGGCTAATATGCTGTTACTTATTGATAATTACGACTCGTTTACCTACAACCTCTATCAGTATTTCTGTGAATTGGGTGCTGAGGTTGTTGTTAAGCGTAACGATGAGATCGGACTTAAAGAGATAGAAAAGATGATGCCAGCACATCTTGTTATCTCGCCAGGACCTTGTACTCCTGATGAAGCTGGGATCTCTCTTGAGGCTATACAGCGGTTTGCCGGTGAAATTCCTATTCTTGGCGTTTGTCTTGGACATCAAGCGATAGGACAAGCTTTTGGTGCATCAGTTATCAGAGCACGAGAAGTGATGCATGGTAAAAATTCATTAATACATCATAATCAACAAGGTGTTTTTAAGGGACTTAATCGGCCTTTAAATGTGACGCGTTACCACTCTTTAGTGATTGATGCGACGACATTACCGGTTCCCTTTGAAGTGACGGCATGGAGCCAACATGATGGAAATGTTGATGAAATTATGGGAATTCGCCATCGTACTCTGCCAATTGAAGGGGTTCAATTTCACCCAGAAAGTATTTTAAGTGAACAAGGACATGAGCTATTAAATAATTTCCTTAAATATTAAATGGATAGCATTTAAATAGCGAAATAAAGCCTTTTTATACAAAACCACATTTGATTTTTTATTCATATTTAGTGATTATATTTTCATATTGAATATGAATAACGATCAGGTGGGGTAATGACAAAGCAAAGCATCAACCGGGCAACTTACGATCAAGTAATGTTGCCAATTTATTCACCCGCAGAATTTATTCCTGTCAAAGGGATGGGTAGCCGTGTTTGGGATCAGCAGGGAAAATCGTATATTGATTTTGCTGGTGGTATTGCTGTTTTAGCACTGGGGCATGCTCATCCTGCTCTTAATCAAGCCTTGAAAGAACAAAGTGAACAACTTTGGCATGTTAGTAATATTTTTACTAATGAACCAGCATTGCGTTTAGCACAAAAATTAATAGATAACACATTTGCAGAACGTGTCTTTTTTGCCAATTCAGGCGCAGAAGCGAATGAGGCAGCATTTAAGTTGGCTCGCCATTATGCCATCACTCGCCATAGTCCTTATAAAACTAAAATTATTGCTTTTCACCATGCATTCCACGGCAGAACACTGTTTACAGTATCTGTTGGTGGGCAACCTAAATATGCAGATGGTTTTGGCCCTAAGCCAGCAGATATCGTGCATATTCCTTTCAATGATTTAGAGGCGGTTAAAGCGGTTATTGACGACCATACTTGTGCTGTCGTATTGGAACCTGTGCAAGGTGAAGGTGGTGTCACGGCAGCAACACCTGAGTTTATGAGAGGGTTACGTGAATTGTGCGATAAGCATCAAGCTCTGCTTGTCTTTGATGAAGTACAAACAGGTATGGGACGTACAGGCAAGCTTTTCGCCTATATGAACTATGATGTGACACCAGACATTATTACCACTGCAAAAGCGCTAGGAGGTGGTTTTCCACTCAGTGCGATGTTAACAACACATGAAATAGCTTCTGTAATGGGCGTAGGGACTCATGGTACAACTTATGGTGGCAATCCATTAGCTTGTGCAGTGGGTAATGTCGCATTTGATTTAATTAATACACCTGAGGTACTTGAGGGTGTAGAAAAGCGCTATCAATGGATTGTGGATGAACTGGTGGCAATTAATCAAACGTACGATGTCTTTTCGCAAATCCGTGGACAAGGTTTATTGATCGGTGCGCAATTGGCACCACAATATAAAGGTAAAGCCAAAGAGTTACTCGGTCTTGCGGCCAAACATGGCTTAATGATGTTAAACGCAGGAGCAGATGTGATGCGTTTTACACCATCGTTAATTATTACCCAAGAAGAATTACAAGAAGGAATGGTGGCATTAAAAGCGGCTATTGCGGAATTTGTAAAAGGGTAGTGCGGACTATAAACCCCATCTATAAGGATGGGGTTTATACAGATTGTATCATCAATAGCCCTTTTATTGGGCTATTGTTTGTTCGGGGTAGGGAAACTTAGCGAGTCCCGTAAACGACGATAGTTTTACCGTGTGCTGAGATCAGGTTTTGATCTTCTAGCATTTTGAGAATACGGCCTACAGTTTCGCGTGAACAACCAACGATTTGACCAATTTCCTGACGTGTAATTTTAATTTGCATGCCATCAGGATGCGTCATGGCATCGGGTTGTTTTGCTAAGTTTAGTAAGGTTTGTGCAATACGGCCTGTAACATCAAGGAAAGCAAGGTTACCTACTTTTTCTGATGTTGTTTGTAATCTGTTCGCCATTTGAGCAGAAAGGCGCATCAGAATATCAGGGTTAACCTGAATTAATTGACGGAATTTTTTATAGGAAATTTCTGCTACTTCACAGGCTGTTTTTGCTCTAACCCATGCACTACGTTCTTGATCTTCTTCAAATAATCCAAGTTCACCGATGAAATCCCCCTGATTTAGGTAGGAGAGGATCATTTCTTTTCCTTCTTCATCTTTAATAAGAACAGCCACGGAACCTTTAACAATATAATAAAGTGTTTCCGCTTTCTCACCTTGGTGGATCAGCGTGCTCTTGGATGGATATTTGTGAATATGGCAGTGTGACAAAAACCATTCAAGAGTCGGGTCTGTTTGCGGCTTGCCGAGAACCATTCGCGTTATCCTCTGTACGTTAAATGCAGCCTTTCAAAACGGATAGGTTCCCTTTTGATACAGCGTGCTTAAAAATCCTATCTTTACCTATTAACTTCCTGAGAACACGGTAAGTTAATATGGAGTAGATTATAATAAATGAGAAAATAATGCATTGATCTTAACCACTATCATCAAGCAGATATTGTTTTTAACACAATTAGTGCATTAAGTCTCGTTTTACGCAGTCAGCATAATAAACCTATTTGCTAATTGCTAGTTGAATTATGAGAATGTACTCTTTTAGTTTCTGTCATCTTTAGGGGAAAATAAATGGAAGCGAGAGTTAAGTGGGTAGAAGATTTATCTTTTGTCGGTGAGTCTTCTTCTGGCCATCAAATCATGATGGATGGAAATTCAGGTGATAAAGCACCAAGCCCAATGGAAATGGTATTAATTGCTGCGGGTGGGTGTAGCGCTATTGATGTTGTGAGCATTTTACGTAAAGGTCGTCACCAAGTGACTGATTGTGAAGTGAAATTAACATCAGAAAGACGCGAAGAAGCCCCTCGTCTATTTACTGATATTAATTTACATTTTATTGTTTCAGGTAAAGAATTAACGGATAAAATCGTAGAACGAGCTGTTCAATTATCCGCAGAAAAATATTGTTCTGTTTCTTTAATGCTAGGAAAAGCAGCCAATATTACGCATTCATTTGAAATAAAAGATGCTGACTAATTTTGATATTTTAAAATAAAGTTTAATTCGAAAAATAATATCCCTTAATTAATGGGATATTATTTTTATAGAGATAAATTTTATTTTGGTTAACTTATCTTTTCGCCATTTAATAATTTTTTGACTAATGGCGCCATAATTAATTCCATCGCTAATCCTAATTTCCCGCCCGGTACAACAATAGTATTTATTGTTGACATAAATGAGCCATGCAACATCGCAAGCAAATAGGGAAAATCAATATCGGTTAAGCCTCGAAAACGAATAACAATAAAGCTTTCATCGAGAGTGGGGATTGCTTTGGCAGAAAAAGGGTTTGAAGTATCAACCGTTGGAACTCGTTGGAAGTTAATGTGAGTGCGTGAGAATTGAGGAATAATATAGCTAATATAATCATCCATTGAACGTACAACCGAATCTCTTACCGCCTCTTGTGAGTGTCCTCTTTCTGTGGTGTCTCGAATAAGCTTTTGTATCCACTCTAGGTTTACGATAGGGACAACACCCACTAGTAAATCAACATGTTGTGCGACATTGTGCTCATTGGTGACAACGCCCCCATGTAACCCTTCATAAAAGAGAACATCGGTATTATTTGGCAAAGGCTCCCAAGGTGTAAATGTACCCGGTAATTGGTTGTAGGGAGTGGCTTCATCATAAGAGTGTAGATACTTGCGAGATTGACCTTGTCCTGTATCACTATACTGACTTAAGGTCTTACTCAGTAAGCTAAAATCATTTGCTTCAGGGCCAAAATAACTGATATGTCTACCTTGTTCTCTGGCTTTTCTTATCGCCATATCCATTTCAGGACGGGTATAGCGATGGAAACTATCTCCATCAATCAATGCAGCATTTGTATTGAGTTGTTGGAATATCTTACGAAAAGCTTGGCTTGTTGTGGTAGTTCCTGCACCACTTGAGCCAGTCACTGCGATGATAGGATGCTTGATTGACATAGGTTATCCTTTTGCTAAATAAGGTTGGCCCTTATTGACGGCGATACATCGCTTGCTTTGAATAACTAACCAGAGCGAAACTGCGATGCCGGCATAATATTGACGCTCTCATGAAGTTCTGACCAAACCAATACGGCTTCACCGGATTTAAGTTGTTTTTTTACGTCGGCGACTTTTTGTTCAAGCGTTTTCTCTTGGATACCATAATCAGTGCCTTCTCGTAAAACAAAACTTTCAATAAGATTATCAAGTGTCTCTGTAGAAAGCTCATTCCAAGGAATTATCATTTGGTTTTCTCCAAATAAGCGGATAACCAGTCAGGTATTCGGCTTTCAAGCCACATCACGGGTTTAGAAAGTTTTCCACTTACAAAACCGACATGCCCACCAAACTCGGTGAGTTGATATTCAATGTTATTTGGTAAGGTTGTGATATCAGGAATAACATCCGCAGACATAAAAGGATCATCTTTCGCGTGAATAATCAGTGTTGTTTTCTTTATTTTATTTAATAAAGGTAATGCACTGCATTGGCGATAATAATCTAACGCATCTTTAAACCCGTGAATTTTAGACGTGATAAGATCGTCAAATTGACGTAGTTTTTTAATGGATTTTATCGTCAATAAGCTGATTGGTAATGATTCAGGATAGCGAATAAGCTTGCGTGTCGCGTTATTTTTCAGCTCTTTTAACAGATACCATTGATAAAAACGAGAAAAGCCATGTTCAATTTTTGTTGAGCATGGTTCTAGCATCAATGGTGCAGAGACAATAACGGCAGCATCTACAACCGCATTTTCACCGCTTTCTGCGAGATAATAGGCAAGCATATTTCCACCAAGAGAGTAGCCAACGGCGGCTGTTGGTTGCTCACCAAATTCCTTTTTCAACCAATTTAAGAAGTAGCGAGCATCTTCCGTTTCACCTGAGTGATAAATGCGCTTTTGTCTATTGGGTTCACCACTACATCCTCTAAAGTGCATCACAACGCTTAGCCAGCCTCTCTCTTTTGCTGCGGCCAACATGCCGTGAGCATAAGGGCTACTAAATCCACCTTCTAAGCCATGAAAAATGACTAAGCGCGGTTTATTGAGTGCCGTTGTCGGATCTTCACTCCACGCTAAATCGACAAAATCGTTGTCTGGGAGATTGAGTCGTTGCCAATGTGGCGTAAGTTGTGGCGTCCTACGTACAATTCTTGGTAAGAGCGTTTGTAAATGTGGATTTTTAGCCCAACGCATTGGATTAAAGTATTGAGACATATTTTCCGTCTATCAAAATGAATTAACACTTGTTTGCTAAATAACATACTGCTATTTTCGGTGAAAATAAAACATCTGTCACATCTTTGAGCACTTATAATGACAATTAGTCTGATTTCATCGTTAGCTATTTTCCTATTTATTGCTGCTATCACGCCTGGACCCAACAACTTATTGCTTACTTCATCAGGTGCTAATGTAGGTTTTAAAAGCTCATTAAAGCTGATGGCTGGCATTATGCTAGGTATGCAATGTGTTTTGCTGAGTTCTGCATTTGGTGTTGCCGCATTATTGATAATTTATCCTGCACTGCATATTGGATTGAAGGTAGTCGGGAGTGCGTATCTGCTTTGGCTTGCTTGGAAAACAGCAACATCATCTTATCAGCGTTTAGATATTCCAGCAAAAACGCCCCAAGCAGTAAGCTGGTTTCAAGGCGGATTATTGCAATTTCTAAATCCAAAAGCGTGGATGATGGGATTAGGTGCAGTAGGAAGCTTCAGTTTATCGGGCGATGCTTATTTTAGCTCTGTTATTGCTATTAGTATTGTTATGGTTATTGTTAATTTCGTTGCCGGTATTGTTTGGATATTAGGCGGAACATTAATTAGTCTATTTTTACAAAGCAGACAGTCTTGGTTTATTTTTAATATCTCGATGGGATTATTAACGGCACTTTGTGTACCTTTGATTTGGATAGGGTAAATTAAAAAACATTTACAAATCAATAGATAATTTAACTTTCTTGATTAAAGTGATGTTTTTTTAAGTTTGGTTGAAATGATCTTTCTGAATGTGTATCAAAAAAAGAGCATTAATCTATCAAAAGAGAGATCTGCGATCATCTGCCATCTTTATTATGTATGTTACAGTGTCAATCATATAAAAGGCTTATTGGTTTTGGGGTTTTACTCTTTTTAATATCCGTCTTTTTATTTAAATATGTTGTTTAACCTATTTTTATATCATTAAAAATAAAAATAATTCCGCTATGAAGGAATTATTTATTCCTTATTACTGTTTGTAATTAAAGGTTTTTTATTGTGTTAATGTTTTTAAAATGTGTTTTATATTGTCATTTAGTTAATTATTATGTTTAAAAACGCAATTTTGCTGAATATAAGTATATTCAGTTTATATCGTGTTGTTGACTAAGAAGAATAAATTATTATTTAAAATTGGAAAAAATTAAATTAAGTATTATAAAATATAGAGGTTAATGTGTGAGAGATTGAATAAAAAGAGTCAATATAACGTTATTATAAGAACAAGTATTTCGATAATAATATTACTTTTTTTATGATTTATTGTATCTCATATTTTGTTTCTAATTGATTTTATTCTAAAAACTTAATTACTTTAGGTATTAAACGTTTTATCAAAATTATTCCATATATAACTATATTGTACTCGAAGTGGATATTGTCATTATGCCAACATTAACGAAAATTGCGTGGATCAAGCCTGGTATGGCGACAAATCAACGTAAAATAGCGGATTATATTTTAGAGAACCCAGAAAAAACGGTCACTCTTTCATCACAGCAACTTGCTGAAACAATGGGTGTGAGTCAATCAGCTATTGTTAAATTTAGCCAAAAAATTGGATTCAAAGGTTTTCCTTCTTTGAAGCTTGCAATTAGCGAAGATCTTGGGCGAAAAAATGCAAATACTGGGCAGGATCCTAGCATATTACATAATCAGATTGGCTCTGAAGATAGCTTAGTTGTAATAGCTCAAAAACTTGCTCAAGAGAAGAATAATTCTATCAGTGATACCACTCGCCAAATTAATTACCTTCATTTTGAAAAGGTGATCCAGCTTATTGATGAAGCTCAGCGAGTTCAGATTATTGGTATTGGTGGTTCAGGGTTAGTCGCAAGAGACTTAAGTTATAAATTACAGAAAATAGGAATAACCACTCTGATTGAAACAGATCATCATGTTCAGATATCTGTTGCTCAAATGTTAAGTTCAAAGGATTTACAGATAGTTATTTCTTATAGTGGCAAAAGAAAAGATATGTTAGTTGCGGCCTCTGTGGCTAAAAAACAGGGAGCAAAAATCATTGCTATTACAGGAGAAAAACACTCTCCATTAGGAAGAATTTCTGATTATATATTAGAAACAATTGCGGATGAAGGTGAGTGGCGAAGCGCTTCAATCTCTTCACGTACAGCACAAAATACGATCACTGACCTTATTTTTATGGCGTTATTAAAGAAACGTGATGAGTGTGCGAAGACATTAGTGCTAAGTTCACAGGCATTAATTAATAGCCTTGATAATTAAAAATTTTGAACTGATTCAAAAAACTAATATTTAAATGTAGGTATTTACACTTATTACTAAAGTTATTCTCCTAACGGCCGAAACGATAGTTATTTAGGCAGTCTTTTTTTGTTGAGATATTTTAATTTCAATGTCGAGGAGAGTAACTAATGCGTAACAATCAACCGGTGACACAGCGAGAATACCCGGTATCTGAAAACGCAACACTGATGTCGACGACAGATCTTGATGGCAATATTATTTATGCCAACGAGGATTTCGTCGAAGCCAGTGGGTTTTCAGTCGAAGAGTTGGTGGGGAAACCCCATAATATTGTCCGGCATCCAGATATACCTTCAGAAGTCTTTAAGGATATGTGGAGAACTTTAAAGCAAGGCGAGGTTTGGACTGGGATCGTTAAAAATCGGCGTAAAAATGGGGATCACTATTGGGTAAGGGCAAACGTCACTCCCATTATACGTCAGGGTAAAATTCAAAGTTTTATGTCAGTAAGGACGGCGGCAAAAAAAGAGGAAATAGCACAAGCCTCAGCACTTTATGCCGCATTTAATCAAGGTAAATATCCTTCACACACGTTTTTAAAAGGCGCTTTTGTTTATAAAGGATGGCAACGTTGGCGCTCATGGAATCAAACAATTTCATTAAAAAAACGACTCCGTCTTTTTATCCTCTTACCCTTACCTTTTATGTTGTTAAGTGCATGGTTTGCAGGCTTATCAGGTAATGCGCTTTTTATTCATATCGCGATTTTGCTGATATTACTGATGGTTAATGAACGCGTTCTCTATTTTCAAATTGTTAAGCCAATTAGACTACTTAATGAGCAAGCGAATCGAGTTGCAACTGGCGATGAACATAATGTTACATATATAAATCGCATCGATGAAGTCGGCATGACACAGCGTTCAGTTAATCAATTAGGACGTATGTTCCGTTGGCTGGTTAGTGATGTGAGTCATCAAATTCATCAAGTCGATATCTCTTGTGATCAATTAGCCGCAGGTAATCGCGATCTGTATGTGAGAACAGAGCAAACCGCCAGCAATGTTGAAGCAACCGCTTCAACAATGAATGAATTAACCACGGCGGTAAGCAGTAATAGTGAAACGGCAGGGCAGGCAAACAATCTTTCTAATATCACTTGTGAGGCAGCGATAAAAGGAGGTAGTGCAATGGATAATATCGTTACTACAATGAATGATATTGCGAAAAGCTCTGATCGTATTAGTAATATCATTGGTGTTATTGATAGCATTGCCTTCCAAACGAATATCCTTGCACTTAATGCATCTGTAGAAGCGGCAAGAGCGGGTGAGCAAGGTCGAGGTTTCTCGGTAGTGGCAACAGAAGTAAGAGAATTGGCACAACGTAGTGCCGAAGCAGCGAAAGAGATCAAAGCATTGATCAATGCCTCAAGTAGCAATATCAAAGTTGGTTCAAAGCAGGTCAATGAAACTGTCGGAACAATGGAAGATATTGTGGTACATGTTAAAAATGTGACCGATTTAATTGGTGAAATCAGTCTCGCATCCACAGAGCAAAGTGCAGGTTTAAAAGAGCTTGGTCGCGCTGTTGAAAAATTGGAATCGATTACGCATGAAAATGCGAATTATGTTTCGAAAGCTTCAATGATTTCAGGTGAAATGAAAGTACAAACTAACTACTTAGTTAGTGCAATCAATGTATTCCATTAATTTGTCATTATTTAAGAAGTAAAAGAAAAAGACACCTACTAAAAATAGGTGTCTTTGTGTTTATCTAAATCACGTTTTTATCATGATCAAATCAATGGATTAAAAGCTTGTCCAATCATCATCTTCATCGTTATTTACAGTTGCGGTTCCTTTTGCCGATTTTTTCTCTTTCACTTCATCTTTGACTGTATTTTTTATCTTCTCATTTTTTGTATGTAGTGATGTTTCAGACGAGAACGGTTTTTCTATGACTTTGTGTTGTGCCTTTTTATTGAACTGTTCACTTTCAGCCGTTTTAAACTGTTCAACGATTTGTTCAAGATTACCTGCTTCTTCAGTCAATAAGCTGGCAACAGAGGAAGATTGCTCAACCATCGCCGCATTTTGCTGTGTTGCCTTATCCATTTCAGTGACTGCAAGAGAGACTTGAGTAATGCCTCGAGTTTGTTCTTCTGATGCAGATAAAATTTCAGTCATTGAATCTTCAACATGTTTTACGGATGTCAGTATTTCGCACATAGAAATACTGACTTGCTCAACAAGATCATTACCATGACGAACACGGCTAATAGAGGCATCAATTAACTCTTTAATTTCCTTTGCAGCTTCGGCACTGCGTTGTGCTAATTCTCTTACTTCTGTTGCCACTACCGAGAAACCCCGACCTTGTTCACCTGCTCTGGCGGCTTCAACCGCAGCATTTAATGATAAGATATTGGTTTGAAAAGCGATGCTATTGATAACAGCAGTGATCTCACCAATTTTTTGTGAGCTATCAGCAATGTCAGTCATCGTTTTCACCATTCTATTGGTGACATCGCCCCCTTTACTGGCAATATTGGAAGTTTGGCTGATAAGGTGTGAAACTTCACGAGCACTTTCTGTATTATTTCTCACTGTTGCTGTGAGTTGTTCCATACTTGATGCTGTTTCTTCTAATGCGCTCGCTTGCTCTTCGGTACGACAAGAAAGATCGGTATTCCCTGCGGATAACTCTTGAACACCAGTATAAATATGATGACTTGTTCCTCGGATCGCATTCACAATTAATGACAGTTCGGTACGCATATATTGAATACCTGTAATTAATTGGTCGATTTCATTATTTCCTTTTGCGGTGACATCTTTATTTTCTAATAAATTTCCTTGTGAAATTTCCGACATATAATCGACAATTTGATTGATACGTAAAACAATATTTCGACGTATCCAAAGTACAACAAGGACAGTGAAAAGAATAAAAACAAACATAAAGACAAAAGCTAACACCAAGGTACGTTCATAATTACCTTGAGCTGCTTTTATTGCGTGAGTAACAACGTTATCACTGAGGTAATCTGTTGCTTCATAAAGGGATTGAGTGAAGCGTTCATTGGTATTATGTGCATAAAGAGATTGAAAACCGTAGTAATCGCGTATCTCTAGACATGATGCAAGTTGGTCAAGATCGTAAAGCACACGATTAAAGAGCTTTTTCATACTCTCTATTTTTTCGGGATCAAAGTTAGCTTCTTCAGTAGCAGTGAAGTACTCGGTAATAATACGTATAACTTCTTGTTTTCTTTTTGGATAAGAGGAAAGAAAGTCAGAGATTTTATTTTCTGCAATATCGGGTGTGAGATGAGCGTCAAACATAACATTTAGCATATCTTCACGTAATTTATTTAACTCAGCATAACCATAATCCATCGTTTTTATCTGTTCAAAGCCATTTGCTAATTGTGAGATCCGCTTATTTGTTAAACTCGCGTCACGGATACTCATTGCACCAGAAAAAAGTTGAATGGCGCAAAACAGTATTAAGATAAACATTAAACCATTAGATATTTTTATTCGTTTCAGCATAGCCTTACCTATTTAATTGGTTTGTAGGACACACAGCAAGGAGCGATAACTATTTATCAATTAAACTTATTCGGCTCAATGTTTAAAAACTTTACCTTTTCTACTCTGTTTGATAGTAAAAACGACTTATATTTCTTTTTTTAGCTTTAATTGTCAGCTAATGGCTAAAATTTTCTAATGATTAATAGAAAAGACTATAAGTATATTAACTTACTTATTTTTTGTGTTAATTGTTAAAATATAAATATTAATAATGATTTATTAAGCATTAAAATGATAATAAGCAGTATTTTATTTTTATTTATCTTTTTGTCTTATGATAAGCACAATAAAATTATCGCTTTCATAAATACTCTTAATATTTCTTAAAAAATGCTTTTATTTCGTATGAAAAACGATCTGTTTTTTTGTGTTTATGTGCGGTGAGATCAGAAATACTCCCAGAAAAATGACTGGGAGTAGGGGAGGGTGAGGTTTTGTTATATGTTCTGGACTATTTTTTACACCGCTATCTCTCTCGATGTTGGGTGAGAAAGATAATTAAAAGCTTTCCCAATTATCGTCTGTTTCGTGATTATTGGTTTTGATTGTGGGGGTTTTAAGTGTTTCAGTGTCTTGCGATTTAGCTGAAAATGCGGGCAATTTAGCTTTAGCGGGTGCGACTTTTTCGTGTTCCACTTTAAATGTATTCACAATCGTATCCAACATACTTGCTTGTTCACTTAATGTGGCGGAAGCAGCCGTTGATTGTTCAACCATCGCCGCATTTTGCTGGGTTGCTTTATCCATCTCATTAACAGCAAGGCTGATTTGTGCAATACCACGCGTTTGCTCTTCTGATGCAGATAAAATTTCCTTCATCGAACCTGAAACATGATTAACAGATGTAACAATCTCCCCCATTGATAAACTAACTTGTTCGACGAGATCATTACCTTGTCTAACACGTAATATTGTCGATTCAATAAGCTCTTTGATCTCTTTCGCCGCTTCTGCACTGCGCTGTGCTAAGTTGCGAACTTCACTGGCAACAACAGAGAAACCACGACCTTGTTCGCCCGCTCTTGCCGCTTCAACAGCAGCGTTAAGGGCTAATATATTGGTTTGGAAAGCAATATCATCAATAACCGCAGTGATTTCACCAATTTTTTGTGAGCGATCGGCAATGTCGGTCATTGTCATAACCATCTTATTACTATGCTCACCGCCTTGTACGGCAATATCAGCAGTGCTCATAACGAGCTCTGTTACTTCACGAGCGCTTTCCGTGTTATTACGAATAGTTGCGGTCATTTGCTCCATGCTGGATGCCGTTTCTTCTAATGCGCTGGCTTGCTCTTCAGTTCGGCTTGATAAGTCATTATTACCCGCAGCAATCTCTTGTACGCCAGTGTAAATAGTTGCACTAGTATTGCGAATAGAGCTTACCATCTCTTTTAATTGAGCACGCATTTGCTGTAAGCCAAGCATGAGCTGATCGATTTCAGTCTTACCTGAAATATCGCTATCAATGCGACTGACTAAATCACCTTTAGCAATCGTTTCTTGATAGGTGATCATTTGGTTAATGCGCACAATAATGTATTTGCGGATCCAAATAAGAACTAAGGTGGTAAAGATGAGGAAGATACCCATAAAGAGTGATGCTACCCACAACATGCTGTGGTAATTATCTTCTGCTTCAATGACTGAAGGGTTAACAACTTCATCGGTAATAAAGTCTGTGGCTTCATACAGGGAATTCGTGAAGTTAGTGTTTGCTGGGCTTTTTAAAATTAAACGAACCGCGTTAGTGTTACGTTCACTTAAATACTGCGCCAGTAAATCAAGATCAGCTCGGCTTTTTTGATAGAGCTGTTTGATTTGCGCCATACGTTGCTGATCGAAACCTGTTTGCGCAGATAGCTCAACATATTCATTCATCAATGCATCAACTTGCGCTTTACGTGCAGGCATAGTTTGCATAAATGCAGTGATATTCGCATCCTCGGCTTGAGGGTTTGAAATATAACTAAATGCTTGTGCAATAATATCAGTACGTAATGTATTCAACTCCGCATAGGTATTATCCATGGTACGTAGTTGATCGAAACTGTATGAAATTCTTTTAAGAGTATTTTGAGTCTGGTAGGCATCGTGAATGCTTTGTACTCCAGAAATGATCTGAATAATACAAAACAGAGTCAGGACACACATTAAACCTTGAGAGATTTTAATTCGTTTTAACATAACCCTACCTATTAGCTTTGCCTTTTCGTTGGTAAGTGGGAGGTCCACTTAGCAGAATGATTAATTCGGCTGGAATGTTAAAAACTTTAGCGTGAAAGAATTTATTTCCCTTACTTAATATAAATAGGTAGAAAATAAACGTTAGATGATTATTTTGATTGGGTTATTTTTAGATAGAGTGAGATTATGTTTTGTGTAAATCGTGCTATTGTAAAATGATATAAATACTGTAAGTGAAATGAATTGTATAAATTTTCAGAATGAATTGAAGAGCAAAAAGAAAGGAACTATTTCGCTTAAAATAGTTCCTTTTTTAATGAATCGGGTTGTATTACTGGGCTTCAAATGTGTTTGTCATTTCTTCCAGTGTTTCTTGTAACTCCATCCACTCCATTTCCACTTCTTCTAGTGCAGATTTCGCAACACCTTGTCGGCTTAAGCAATCAGAAAGCTCATTTTTACGGCTAGTATCATAAATACCACTATCAGAAAGAGCAGTTTCGATATCACTAAGTTCTTGGCTTAATTTATCCATCTTGCTTTCTAATGTTGTGAGTTTCTTGCGTAAAGGCTGGGTTTGTTGTCTAAACTCAGCTTCTTTACGTTTTTGCTCTTTTTTATCTTGAGCACTTAAATTGGTGGTTGTCGTAGTATTGTCGTTATCTTGTTGGCTTTTATTTGCCTGTGTCTCTTGACGATTTTGATCAACTAACCATTGTTGGTAATCATCAAGATCGCCATCAAATGGTTCAACTTGACCATCGTGTACAAGATAGAGATCGTCAGTGGTAGAGCGTAATAAATGCCTATCATGCGATACAACAACAATTGCCCCTTCAAAGCTAATTAGAGCTTGGGTTAGTGCTTGGCGCATATCTAAATCAAGGTGGTTTGTTGGTTCATCCATTAATAGCAAGTTAGGACGTTGCCAAACTAAGAGTGATAAGACTAAACGTGCCTTTTCACCGCCAGAAAATTGACCACAAGCATCCGTGACTTTATCGCCATGAAAACCGAAACCGCCCAAGTAATCACGTAGTTTTTGTTCAGTTTCTTTGGGCGCCAAACGAGCTAAATGCTGTAGTGCCGATTCATCAGAGCGTAAAAACTCCAATTGATGCTGGGCAAAATAACCAAGTTTAATGCCTTTAGAAAGAGCCAATTTCCCCTGTAACGGTTGAATTTCGCCTGCAAGTAATTTTATCAGTGTCGATTTACCTGCACCATTGCGCCCTAATAATCCAATGCGTGAGCCGGGAACTAAATTGAGTTTGATGTCATTAAGAATAACTTTTTCACCATAACCCGCGCTGACTTTCTCCATTGATAAAAGAGGATTAGGTAAGCTTTCAGGTTGGCGGAAACTAAATTGGAATGGGTTATCTGAATGTGCAGGAGCAACGCGTTCCATTCGTTCAAGCATTTTTACACGGCTTTGAGCTTGTTTTGCTTTTGTCGCTTTCGCTTTAAATCTATCTATAAAACTCTGTAAGTGTGCAATTTTGGCTTGTTGATTCTCAAACAAAGCTTGTTGTTGCGCGAGTTTGGTTGCACGCTGCATTTCAAATGAAGAGTAGTTACCTGAATATTCAAAGATTCTTTCTTGCTCAATATGCAAGATTTTATCCACGATCGGATCAAGAAAATCACGGTCATGGGAAATTAAAATAAGTGTGCCTGTGTAGCTTTTTAGCCATTTTTCTAGCCAAATTACAGCATCTAAATCTAAGTGGTTGGTAGGTTCATCGAGTAGCAGTAAATCAGATCGACAAATCAGCGCTTGTGCTAAGTTTAAACGCATCCTCCAGCCACCTGAAAATGATTTTACAGGTTCATTAAGTTGCTGTTGGCTAAAACCTAAACCATTCAGTAAGGTCGCTGCACGAGATTGTATTGTCCATGCATTAATTGCATCTAATTGCCCGTGTATCAGTGCAATAGCGTGACCATCGTTTATTTCGTTAGCTTTTTGTAATCGTTGTTCTAACTGACGGTATTCTCTATCACCATCAATAACATAATCAATAGCTGGTACATCAAGTGCAGGTGTTTCTTGGTTAACCCATGCCATTGACCATGTACTAGGATAGGTGACATTGCCTGCTTCAGCTTGAAGTTCACCTTTTAATAAAGAAAGTAATGTGGTTTTGCCACAGCCATTTTTACCAACTAGACCAATTTTTTGCCCTGGATTAATGGTTGCACTGGCATTGTCCAGTAACACTCTGACACCACGGCGAATTTGCAAAGAAGAAAAAACAATCATAAATATCGTCTATTAAGAGTATGTAAATTAATATATAGAGTAAGTTGTTCGTAACTGTTGGTCACAATGCGTGCATGGTAACGGAAAAAATGGTTTCTGACACGTTTTGTAAGGAGGAATGATGTCAAACGCATCAAATGTATTACTGGTGTATGTTCATCCCGAACCGCGCCAATCAATCGCCAATAAAGCGTTATTAAATGCGGTGAGGGATTTAGAGAATATAACTATCCATGATTTATATGCTATTTATCCTGATTTTTTTATTGATATACACCATGAACAATCTTTGCTGTGTAAACATCAAGTGATCGTTTTTCAATTTCCATTGCAAACATATAGTTGCCCTGCGTTATTAAAAGAGTGGCAAGATAGAGTGTTAACTCGCCCATTTGCTAACAAAGCAGGTAGAGCACAATTAAAGGGTAAGTCATTTCGTTGTGTTATTACAACGGGAGAGCCTGAGCAGGCTTATCAACATGATGGGAAAAATCACTACACACTCACAGAATTATTACGCCCCTTTGAATTAATGGCAGAAATGTGTGGTATGCGCTGGTTATCACCAATGATTGTGTATTCAGCAAGACAACAATCTAAAACAACACTGACTCATATCAGTGAAGCTTATCGCCATTGGTTAAGTGCGCCACTTGAAGGGGAGCAAGCTTAATGGAAGATAATTGGATGATTAAAGCTGTGCTCTTTTTCCTGTGTGCGGCCGTGGTTATGGTGCCTATTGCACAGCGCCTTAAAATTGGTGCGGTACTCGGTTATTTAATTGCTGGTATTGCCATTGGTCCTTGGGGTTTAGGGCTGTTTAAAGATGTCGATAACATCTTACATTTTGCTGAATTAGGTGTGGTCTTTTTAATGTTCCTTATTGGTTTGGAATTAAATCCAGCCAAATTATGGGAATTGAGGCGTGCCATTTTTGGTGTTGGTTCAATGCAGGTGGTATTAACCGCCTCTATTTTTTCAGGACTCATTCTCGTTTTCACTTCTTTCTCGTGGCAGGCAGCCGTTATTGGTGGATTAGGTATTGCGATGTCTTCTACTGCGATGGCATTGCAACTTATGAACGAGAAAGGAATGAACCATAATGAAGGTGGGCAATTAGGTTTTGCTGTTTTACTTTTCCAAGATATGGCGGTTATTCCTATCCTTGCCGTTATTCCTTTGTTAGCCGGAGAAACGGCAAGCAGTGATTGGTATCGTATTGGCGTGAAGGTGGCTGCTTTTGCTGGGTTACTGATTTGTGGTCGTTATTTATTACGCCCATTCTTACGCTTAGTTGTGAAATCAGGCGTAAGAGAAGTTTTTACAGCTGCTGCGTTACTTGTGGTATTGGGTGCTGCTATTTTTATGGAAACCCTAGGCTTTTCAATGGCTATGGGAACCTTTATTGCGGGAGTGTTATTGGCAGATTCAGAATATCGACATGAATTAGAGATCTCCATTGAACCTTTTAAAGGTCTACTTTTAGGACTCTTTTTTATCTCTGTTGGTATGTCTTTAGATATCGGCATCTTATGGCGTTATCTTCCACAAGTATTATTGGGCGTCTTAGTTCTGGTTATTGTGAAAGCGTTGATACTTTATAGTATTGCTTGGTTAGCTAGATTGCGTTTTTCCACGCGTTTACAATTCTCAGCGGTGTTAAGCCAAGGTGGGGAATTTGCGTTTGTTGTTTTCTCAACATCTATGGCAATGGGCGTATTAGATAGTCAGCAAATGGCGTTGTTGTTGGTTGTTGTCACACTTTCTATGATGACAACACCTCTTGTGATGCAAATGACAGACGCTGTGTTTGCTCGTCGTTATAATGAAGCTAAAACGGACGAACAGCCCTTTGTTGAAAATAACCACCCAGAGGTCATTCTTGTTGGATTTGGTCGAATGGGGCAGGTTGTAGGGCGCTTATTAATGGCGAATAAGATTAATGTCACGGTATTAGAGCATGATGTCGGAAGCATAAGCACCATGCGTAAATATGGCTATAAAGTTTATTACGGTGATGCAACTGATCTCAATCTATTGCGCGCTGCTGGAGCTGAGCATGCTAAAACTATTGTTATCACCTGCAATGAGCCCGAAGCTACGATGGAAATCGTTCATCTTTGCCAACACCATTTTCCTAATTTGCATATTATTGCAAGGGCAAGAGGGCGTGTTGAAGCTCATGAGTTGCTCAAAGCGGGTGTGACAGATTTTAGTCGTGAAACATTTTCTAGCGCCTTAGAATTAGGACGTAAAACGTTAATTGAATTAGGCATGCATCCTCATCAAGCTTATCGGGCACAACAGCATTTCCGTCGTCTGGATATTAACTTATTGAGAAAGCTGGTGGATGAATCTCCTGAAGAAGTCTCTAACGTTTCACGAGTGAAAGAAGCGAGACGAGAACTTGAGGAGCTCTTTAGTGAAGAAATTCGTCAAGAGCACCATCAGCCTGATATTTGGGATGAATCTTTAACAGAAGATATTCCTCAAATGCATAAAGAAAAAAAATCTATTGATAAATAGGAGAATTGACCCCATGTCTGCAACCCGTAAACGCTTTATCGCAGGAGCCGTGTGTCCACACTGTAAAGCTCAAGATACACTCAAAATGTGGCGTGAAGATAAAGTGGATATTGTGGAATGTGCAAAATGTGGCCACCAGCAACGGCAAACAGAGGGTGAAGTTAACTCACTTGTTCGTGAAAATGAACAAGTCATTGGGATCTTTACACCACAATAATTGTAGGTTTTTTGATATAACCCGATACAGAAGATTTATTTTTCGTTACAATCGGGAAAATTTTGCCCACGGGTATGTAGGAGATGTCATGAAAGTAGCAAACGACTTGGTAGTTAGTCTGGCTTATCAAGTAAGATCAGAAGACGGTGTTTTAGTTGATGAGTCCACGGTGAGCGCACCGTTAGACTATCTGCATGGCCGTGGTTCTTTAATCAGTGGTTTAGAAAATGCATTAACAGGTCGCGAAGTCGGTGAAAAATTCGACGTAGAAGTTGCTTCTGATGATGCATATGGTCAATACGACGAAAACTTAGTTCAACGCGTACCGAAAGATGTTTTTGTGGGTGTTGATGAGTTAGAAGTTGGTATGCGTTTTCTTGCTGATACCGATCAAGGTCCAGTACCAGTAGAAATCACAGGTATTGAAGGTGACGAAGTTATCGTTGATGGTAACCACATGTTAGCAGGTCAAAACCTGAAGTTTCATGTTGAAATCGTTGCAATTCGTGAAGCGACTGAAGAAGAATTAGCTCACGGTCACGTACACGGTGAAGAAGAGCACGAATGTTGTGGTGGCCACGGTCACGGTGAAGAAGGCGGATGCTGTGGCGGTGGTCACGGTCATGGTCATTCACACGGTGAAGAAGGTGGATGCTGCGGTGGTGGCGGTCATGGTCACGGTGGTCACGGTCACGGCAATGGCGGTTGTGGTTGCCAGCACTAATCTTTTTTTGAAAAGATCAAAAGGAGCGTTTAAGCGCTCCTTTTTTGTTTTCATTTTTGATATTAACAGCGAATGGCGACTTAATAGTGAGGTGGGGGCGTTTCATCCTCGGGTCTAGCAAGTATTGAGGTTTGAGAATTTTTTAGGCGCTCAGAAACAATTTTTAAGGCTTCTTTAAAGCGGCTGATTTCAATTTGCTGCTGTGTGACCACCTGATTTAATTCTTCAATAGTCGCGTCTTGGAAAGCAACTTTGCTTTCTAATTGAATGAGCAATCGCTCTACTTCCTTAATATCCATTGTGTTTTTCCTCCTTTAAAATGTCTTATTACGACGAATATGATTAACAAACTCGTAAAATTTAATCTTATTTACTGATATATACACAGGAAGACATAAATCTGGTTTGAGATAAAAGACTATTTTGCTAATGTGATAGCACTCTGTGCTGACAAAAATCCTAACATTAACTGTTAAGAGTGTCGGCAAATTTTTTAAATTCATATAAAATTGCTACCCGCGGATGAGTATATACCGCAACGACAGCAAGAAGTGATGCAAAATGTTTTGGCGAAGATCTATGATGATCGTTTGCAAAACGTAGCGACTCACTAACATATACTGGAGAATGGGATGAAATCTTTATTAAAAACGACGTTGCTGGCAACCAGTTTAGCTTTCGCATTCAGTGCGCCTCATGCATTCGCTGAAGAAGCAGCAGCTAAAGTGCCAACACTAAATAGCGCATTTAAAACTCAAAATGAGCAAAATGCCTATGCGTTAGGCGCGTCGATGGGTCGCTATATGGAAGCTGCATTACAAGAACAAAAAAATATTGGTATTACTTTAGATTCTAAACAACTGTTAGCAGGTGTTCAGGATGCATTTAATAGTAAATCAAAATTATCAGACTCTGAAATTGAATTAACGTTAGCTGCTTTTGAAGATCAAGTCCGTACTGCTGCAACAGCAAAAATGGAAAAAGAAGCGACTGAGAATAAAACTGCGGGTGATAAATTCCGTACAGAGTTTGCTGCGGAAAAAGGTGTGGTAAAAACCAAATCAGGTTTACTGTATTTAGTTGAAAATCCTGGTAAAGGTAAGACACCAACAGATGCTGATCGCGTTACTGTAAACTACAAAGGCATGCTGATTGATGGTAAACAATTTGATAGCTCTTATGATCGTAACGAACCTCTGACAATTAGCCTGAAAAGCGTTATTCCTGGCTGGACTGAAGGTATGAAGTACATCAAAGAAGGCGGTAAAATCAAGTTAGTTATTCCACCAGAATTAGGCTACGGACAACGTGCAACAAGTGGTATTCCAGCTAACTCAACATTAGTCTTTGAAGTTGAATTACTGAGTGTTGAAAGCGATAAGTAATTTACTTATCTCTAAATATCACTAAAAAAATGCTGACATTGATGTCAGCATTTTTATTTCTAATGTATAGCTCACCACTTATTAATGCATAGTGCGCATAGTGAACATAGAGTTAGTCTACTGTCTCTTCTATAATAATGGTTTTGGGCTTTTTAAAAACAAACAGTAAGCCCACAATGATTGCACCCATTCCCGCTAAACTCAGCCAAGACATTTTATTACCTAAGAAGATGTAATCCATCAATGCTGTCACGCCAGGGACTAAATAAAATAAGCTCGTGACGTTAACTAAATTACCTGTTGTGAGTAAGCGGTATAGTAGTAGTTGAGCAACAACAGAAATAATCACGGCAAGCCAAAGCACAGGAATGACAAAGCCAATGTCGAATGAGGCGTGAAAAGGCTGGAATGGCACAAATAACAAGCACAATACAAGGCTAACAACATATTGTAGCGGTAGGGCATCCATTGGTGCTAATTGCAGTTTTTTCTGTGAGATTGCACCGAAGCTCATACAAAGTAGTGCAACTAACGCGTAAATCATTCCCGTTAATGAAAGGGCTGTATTAAATAGACTTTGGGCAACCACTAACACTAATCCTGCCAGGGCGATTAAAAGCCCTAATAGCCGTGTCGCGGTAAAATTACGTTCTATTATCCATAGTGTAATAATCGGCTGAACGCCCATAATTGTGGCTAACATTCCTGGTGTAATGCTATTAGCGAGTGCTAAAAGATAACAGATGGAATAACCACCAATAATCAATAAGCCGACCCATGCCGTTTTTAAACGACTTCCTTTTGGTGGCAAAAAGCGATGGCGTTGAATACACAAAAAAGAGAGAAATGCTAAAGCGATAATAAAGCGCCAAGTTAAAATAGCAAATGAGCTACCATTATCTAATCCCCAGCGAGAAAAAATAGCACCACTGCTCCATAATAAAACGAATAATGTCGTCGGGCCGAATTTTGCCCAATATTGACCTAAGTACATGATGATATACCTGTAAAACAAGCAATAAGAGAGCTTGATTATTTTTAATGATTATTAGCGAATTGATAAAGTATCAATGAATAAACGTAAATAACATATCATTATATAGATGTTGGTTAAGTAGGTTCTTAAGCTAAGCAAGTTAATCAAGCGATGTGAGTTGCAACAACAACCGTTGTATTGACTACAACCACTTTCACAGGCGGAGGTGGTGAAGCGAGGATCTCAATAGGTATAGAAGCAACAGAAATTAATCCTATTATTGATGAAGTTTGCTGAGATTGGCATATCATCAGTATATTCATGGGATTAATCACTCGTTAAAATAACAATGATTTGGAATATAGGTAATCTATTCAATAGTGTCAATTTTTATCCTAACCACACCTAAGAAGGGAAGTTTGCAAAAATAAAAGGTGGGAATGAGTACAAAATATAAAGAAAAATGAAAAAAGCTGTGACCTATCACAAAGCTCTTATTCTAAGTCACTTGACGTAGATCTTCTGGCGATCTAACGTCAGAATTGTTCTTAATTCTGTTTTTATATTTAAATTTTTTTAATATTGAATTGATCCGCAATGACGAATCGTTATAAAAAATAGAACCTCAAGTCATTATCATAATTAAAGCCTTTAAGGATTATATAATCAAATGTCTAGCCCGTTATTTAATGGTGACAGCAGCGAGTTTGAAAAACTAGATAGCCGACCTTTTACTCAAACTGATCACGAAGTACTAAAGTCCTATGAAGCTGCCGTGGATGGTTTGGCAATGCTCATCGGCAATCATTGCGAAATCGTATTGCACTCTCTGGAAGATTTGAAATGTTCAGCGGTTAAAATCGCGAATGGAGAACATACTGGTCGTAAGATTGGTTCTCCAATTACCGATTTGGCATTACAAATGTTACATGACATCACAGATGAAGATTCAAGTTTTTCAAAGGCTTATTTTACTAGGGCAAAAAGTGGTGCATTGATGAAGTCAATCACGATTGCCATTCGTAATCGTGAACGTCGTGTCATTGGTTTATTGTGTATTAATATGAACCTTGATGTTCCATTCTCTGAAATAATCAAAACCTTTATTCCTGAAGAAACACATGAAGTTGCATCGGATGTTAACTTTGCCTCATCTGTTGATGATTTAGTGGCTCAAACATTAGAGTTCACGATTGAAGAAGTAAATAATGATCGTGAAGTCGCGAATAATGCCAAGAATAAACAAGTCGTGTTAAGCCTTTATGAGAAAGGTATTTTTGATATTAAAGATGCCATTAATCAGGTTGCAGACCGCTTAAATATCTCAAAACATACTGTGTATCTCTATATTCGCCAGTTTAAAAATGGAGAATAAGGCAACATTATGAGTTCCTTGACATATTGTTTAGTGGTTACAGGGCCTCATTACGGAACTGAACAAGCTTCAAGTGCCTATTTATTCGCCAATGCCCTTATTGAAAAAGGGCATCAGATTGCACAAATCTTCTTCTATCGGGAAGGTGTTGTGAACGCCAATAAATTGGTATCGCCTGCAAATGATGAATTTGATCTTCCTAAAGCGTGGGTTACCTTGGCGAAAAAACATCAAATCCCCTTGCATGTTTGTGTTGCTGCCGCATTACGTAGAGGAATTATCGATGAGCAGCAGGCCAAAGAGCAGGAAATGGATAGCTATAACATGGCGCCCGAATTTGAGTTAAGTGGTTTGGGTTCACTGGCTCAAGCGATGTTGACCTGTTCCCGAGTGGTGCAATTTTAATGAAGAAAATGAATTCGATCGCATTCCTTTTTACTCAAGCACCTCATGGTAATAGTGCAGGGCGAGAAGGTTTAGATGCATTACTCGCAACCTCTGCATTAACAGAAGATATTGGTGTTTTTTTTATCTCTGATGGTGTGTTTCAACTCGTTGAAAATCAACAGCCTGAAGGGATTTTGTCACGTCATCATGCTGCAACATTTAAAGTGCTACCCTTGTATGATGTGACAAACGTCTATATATCACAGAAAGACATGGCTCATCGTGGATTATCCTCTCAAACTTCTTTTGTGTTGGATGCACAGGTGATATCCCAACAAGATATTACTCAAAAATTGAGTGAATATGATGTGGTATTGCGCTTTTAATACAGAAGTTAGTCAGGAAGGTTGAACGGTTATGTTGTATACTTATTCTGTCTCTATTTATCAAAGTGATTTAGAGGCTTTTTTATCTTTATTGACAAAAGAAGATGATGTTTTGTTAATACAAGATGGTGTACTGGCAGTCCTTGAAGACAATCCCTTATTAAAACATTGTCTTCAACAGCAAATTTCAGTTTACGCATTAATTGAAGATGTTTTGGCAAGAGGCTTAAAAGATCAAGTATCTCATCATATTAAACTCATCAATTATAGTGATTTTGTCGATTTAACGGTAAAACACCCCCAACAAATTCATTGGGGAGCGTAGAATTGCTGTATAATTCTTGACACATGAGCCCGTCAGCAATAAAATTCTGCGTCCTCATGTTTTGTCTTGTTGACAAGACAGAGTTCAAATCCGTGTTTACGAAGCAAAAACCAGGAGCTTTTTTTAAATGGCAACTATTAATCAGCTGGTACGCAAATCTCGTAGCTCGAAAGTTGTTAAAAGCAACGTTCCAGCTCTGGAAGCTTGCCCGCAAAAACGTGGCGTATGTACTCGTGTATATACTACCACTCCAAAAAAACCAAACTCAGCACTGCGTAAAGTATGCCGTGTGCGTTTGACTAACGGTTTCGAAGTTTCTTCCTACATCGGTGGTGAAGGCCACAACTTGCAGGAGCACTCCGTAATCTTAATCCGTGGTGGTCGTGTTAAAGACTTACCAGGTGTGCGTTACCACACTGTTCGCGGCGCGCTGGACTGTTCTGGTGTTAAAGACCGTAAACAAGCTCGTTCTAAGTACGGTGTGAAGAAGCCAAAGGCTTAATGGTTCTCCGTTAAGTAAGGCCAAACATTTTTTCACAAATAATGTCAAAATAAACTCATTGAGTTTTGGACAACCCTGAATTTTAAACGGAGTATTTCCATGCCACGTCGTCGTGTAATTGGTCAACGTAAAATTCTGCCAGATCCTAAGTTCGGATCAGAACTGCTGGCTAAATTTGTAAACATTCTGATGGTAGACGGTAAAAAATCTACTGCAGAATCTATCGTATATAATGCGCTTGAGACCCTGGCTCAGCGTTCAGGCAAAACTGAACTGGAAGCGTTCGAAATCGCATTAGATAACGTACGTCCTACTGTGGAAGTTAAATCCCGCCGTGTTGGTGGTTCAACTTACCAAGTTCCAGTTGAAGTACGCCCAGTTCGTCGTAATGCATTAGCAATGCGTTGGATTGTTGAAGCTGCTCGTAAACGCGGTGATAAATCCATGGCTCTTCGCCTGGCAAATGAATTATCTGATGCGGCTGAAAACAAAGGCGCTGCTGTTAAGAAACGTGAAGACGTTCACCGTATGGCAGATGCAAACAAGGCGTTCGCACACTACCGTTGGTAATCCACGGAGTATTGCAACTCTTTTCAGGACAGCTCTGCTGTCCTTTACCTGAATTGAACGCCCACGAGAGAGGAAAAAATGGCTCGTCAAACCCCCATAGCACGCTACCGTAATATCGGTATCAGTGCGCACATCGATGCCGGTAAAACCACTACAAGTGAACGTATTCTGTTTTATACCGGTGTAAACCATAAAATTGGTGAAACTCACGAAGGTTCAGCAACAATGGACTGGATGGAGCAGGAGCAGGAACGTGGTATTACTATCACATCCGCAGCAACTACTGCATTCTGGTCTGGTATGGCTAAACAGTTCGAGCCTCACCGTGTAAACATCATCGACACCCCAGGTCACGTTGACTTCACAATCGAAGTAGAACGTTCTATGCGTGTTCTTGATGGCGCGGTTATGGTTTACTGTGCAGTTGGTGGTGTTCAGCCTCAGTCAGAAACAGTATGGCGCCAGGCTAACAAATATCATGTACCACGTATCGCGTTCGTTAACAAAATGGACCGTATGGGTGCAAACTTCCTGCGTGTTGTTGAACAAATCAAAACACGTCTGGCAGCAAACCCAGTTCCACTGCAAATCCCAGTAGGCGCTGAAGAAGATTTCACCGGTGTTGTTGACTTAATTAAAATGAAAGCAATCCGTTGGAATGAAGAAGACCAAGGTGTTACTTTCGAATACGAAGACATTCCTGCAAATCTGCAAGATTTAGCTGAAGAATGGCACAACAACCTGGTTGAATCTGCTGCTGAAGCATCAGAAGAACTGATGGACAAATATCTGGGCGGTGAAGAACTGACAGAAGCAGAAATTAAAGCTGCTCTGCGTAAACGCGTTCTAGATAACGAAATTATCCTGGTTACCTGTGGTTCTGCATTTAAGAACAAAGGTGTTCAGGCAATGCTGGATGCGGTAATTGAATACCTGCCAGCACCAACAGATGTACCTGCAATCAAGGGTATCTTACCAGACGGTAAAGATACTCCAGCAGAACGTCATTCAAGCGACGAAGAGCCATTCTCATCTCTGGCATTCAAAATCGCAACTGACCCATTTGTTGGTAACTTAACATTCTTCCGTGTGTACTCTGGTGTGATTAACTCAGGTGACACAGTTCTGAACCCGGTTAAAGACAAAAAAGAACGTTTTGGCCGTATTGTTCAGATGCATGCTAATAAGCGTGAAGAAATTAAAGAAGTTCGTGCGGGCGACATCGCTGCTGCTATCGGTCTGAAAGACGTAACTACTGGTGATACTCTGTGTGCGATTGATGCACCAATCATCTTAGAACGTATGGAATTCCCAGAGCCAGTAATCTCTGTTGCTATCGAACCTAAGACTAAAGTTGACCAAGAAAAAATGGGTATCGCTCTGAACCGTCTGGCTCAAGAAGATCCATCTTTCCGCGTATCAAGCGACGAAGAAACTGGTCAAACTATCATTGCTGGTATGGGTGAACTGCACTTAGACGTGTTAGTTGACCGTATGCGTCGTGAATTTAAAGTTGAAGCGAACGTAGGTAAACCACAGGTTGCTTACCGTGAAACTATTCGTGATACAGTAACTGATATCGAAGGTAAGCACGCGAAACAATCTGGTGGTCGTGGTCAGTATGGTCATGTTGTTATCGACCTGTCTCCATTACCAGCAGGTGGTGAAGAGAACTACGTATTTATCAACGATATCGTTGGTGGTGTAATTCCTAAAGAATTCATCCCAGCTGTTGATAAAGGTATTCAAGAACAGCTGAAATCTGGTCCATTAGCAGGTTACCCTGTTGTGGATATTCAGGCTCGTTTACATTATGGTTCTTACCATGATGTTGACTCCTCAGAAATCGCGTTTAAAATTGCCGCATCAATGGCATTTAAAGACGGCTTCATGAAAGCTAAGCCAATTCTGCTTGAGCCAGTCATGAAAGTTGAGATTGAAACGCCAGAAGATTACATGGGCGACGTTATCGGTGACTTAAACCGTCGTCGTGGTATGGTTGAAGGTATGGACGATCTGCCTACCGGTAAGATCATCCGTGCTCAAGTACCACTGGCTGAGATGTTCGGTTATGCAACTGACCTGCGTTCACAAACTCAGGGTCGTGCTTCTTACTCTATGGAGTTCTTGAAGTACAACGAAGCGCCTAGCAACGTCGCTCAGGCTATTATCGAAGCTCGTAAAGCGAAATAAGATCCTTTCGAGTTCAATTTAGTTTACGCTCCCTCTATTTGAGGGAGCGATATTAAGGAATATAGTCG
>NZ_JAEHQU010000007.1:0-228485 GCF_016238105.1 Proteus sp. PR00224
TGCCGGTCAGTGGATGCGCATTATAGGGAGATCTCGGATTAGCGCAAGTGTTTTTTTAAAATAATTTACTGTTCGTTCAAAACTCCAACAAGACGTATAAAAACCCCACAGTAAAGATTAAATATCACTCAATTTTAGCAAAATGCGCCGCAAATTCGCTTACTTTATTCCAATCAGTATATTCAATTTCTTTTGTAGGATCCGTTTCACCTTTAGTCATCTTCATAATTAATTGGATCATAACTCTATCAATCCATTTATAACGAGGATAAAAAAGTGCGCCAGCAAAGACACCCGTTAACGTTGGTTTCCATGGAGTCTTATCTAAAAACTTACGCATATAAGCATTCGTCTCGGGTGTATTCTTTTCTGCTTTTCTTGCCGTAAGATTAACGCCAAAGAATGCGGACGGCATACTATTCAATTGTGCAAGATGACGAGTGATAAATTTATCGAGCGCTTTATTAAAGTAACCATAACGAATCGAAGCGCCCACTAAGATTTTATTATAAGCAGATAAATTTAAACTCTGCTGAACAGAGGTTAAATCTCTCACATCACATTCATGACCGTGTTGTCTTAATTCATTCGCGATTTGTGTCATTATTTTTTTAGTTTGACCATCAGTACTACAATACAACAATAGCGCGCTCATACATTACTCCTTGTATTAGGTTAATCACGCCAAAACGTTGGGGTAAATAAAACCAATAGAGTGAAAACTTCTAGTCGCCCAAATAACATTGTCACGACCAATATCCATTTTGCAGCTGGATTCATTGTCGTGAAGTTATCGGCGACAATCCCTAATCCAGGACCAAGATTATTTAATGTAGTGGCAATAGCAGAAAATGCAGAAAATTCATCAACGCCTGTTGCTATCAACAACATTAAGCTAATAATAAAGACCAGCGCATAAGCGGAGAAAAATCCCCACACAGCTTCAATAATACGTTCGGGTAATGCTCGGTGACCAAGTTTGATGGTATAAACCGCATTTGGGTGAACAAGACGTTTTAATTCACGATTCCCTTGTAGGAATAAAAGCAAGATACGAATGACTTTCAATCCCCCACCCGTTGATCCTGCACAGCCACCAATAAACGCCGAGCATAATAATAGAAGAGGCAAAAATGCAGGCCATTGTGCAAAGCTATCCGTGGCAAATCCCGCAGTTGTCGCCATAGAGACAACTTGGAAAAAAGCCTGGTTTATGGTTATCCATCCTGTGTCGTATACAGAATAAAGCCATAGAATACCGCTACAGATAATGACTAATCCCAATTGAATTGAGATAAACATACGAAATTCAGGATCACGCCAATAAATATTTAAGCTTCTTCCCGTTAGTACGGCAAAGTGCAAACCAAAGTTACAACCAGAAATCAGAAGAAATACACCAATAATGATGTTAATGGTTGGGCTATTAAAATAACCAATACTGGCATCGTGAGTAGAAAACCCACCAATTGCAATAGTTGAAAAGCTATGAGAAATAGCATCAAACACATCCATGCCCGCAATCCATAATGCTAAGGCACAAATGATCGTTAATAAGACATAGATAAGCCAAAGTGCTTTCGCTGTTTCTGCAATTCGAGGTCGCATTTTGTTATCTTTCAATGGACCTGGCATTTCTGCGCGATATAACTGCATTCCCCCAACACCTAAAAGAGGGAGAATAGCGACAGCTAATACGATGATCCCCATTCCTCCTAACCATTGGAGCATTTGGCGATAAAACAGAATAGCTTTAGGTAATGAATCTAGCCCTACAAGCGTTGTGGCTCCTGTTGTAGTCAGTCCAGAGAAAGATTCAAAAAAGGCATCAGTAATAGAAAGATGAGGTTGCTCAGAAAAGATAAACGGCAATGCCCCTACACTACCCAGTACCGTCCAAAATAAGACAACAATAAGAAAGCCTTCTTTAGGCTTAAGCTCACTTTTTTTATGTCGATTGGGGATCCACAGCATTAACCCAATGATCAAGGCTACAATAAATGTTTGGCTAAATGCACGCCCTGCACCATCTCGATATATTAATGCAACAATACCAGGAATGATCATCGTGACAGAAAATAAGATAACAAGCAGTCCGACAATACGGGTTATTGAACGAAAATGCATTTAGCGATTTCCTTGGTAGCAAAGATTATTCATTTTTATCTAACGGGATTAATTGCATACTGCCACGACTTATATCACGTAGTTTAACTTCAACTTCACCGCTATGCACGGCAGGCAATGAAAGTATAAAAGTGACTTTATCAGTATATTCACTTGAAAGTACTTGCCCCTGATATTGTTCAACAACTTGTTCAAGTAATGAAACCAGTGAATATTCACACGCTACACTAAAACGCAACTGTGGCACTTTCGTTTTTGTTGGCAAAAGCTTTAATGCTTGTTGAACACCACTGCCATAAGCTCTAACTAACCCACCAGTTCCTAATTTGATCCCACCGAAATACCGAACAACCACTGCAGTAACTTCTCCCATTCCACTCCCTAAAAGAGGTGCAAGAATAGGTTTTCCCGCAGTACCTGTTGGCTCACCATCATCAGAAAAACCTAATTGTTGTGAGTCATCGGGTCTTCCTGCAACAAAAGCCCAACAGTGGTGCCGGGCATCAGGAAATTGTTCTTTGATAGACTGGATATACGCTTTTGCTGCATCAATACCTTCAGTGTGAGCAATAAATGTAATAAAACGACTCTTCTTTATTTCTTCACTGAATTCTACGGTTTCAGCGGGGATCAAATACGCTTTCATCAGGCTAAGTGTAAGTCTCTAGTCATATTTTCAATTTTGTTATCGTGGATAATAATATTATCTTCAATACGAATACCACCAAATGGTTTGAAATGCTCAATAAGCTTCCAATTGAAATGAGTACTGTATTTTCCTTCTTTCCAAGGCTCTAGCAGAGAGTCGATAAAGTAAAATCCAGGTTCAATTGTTAATACCATGCCTGGTTCAACAATACGTGTGCAACGTAAGAATGGATACATTGCAGGAGCCGCTAAGTGGGTTCCTTTATCATCTTGCATAAATCCAGCTGCATCATGAACTTGCAGACCTAAAGCATGCCCTAAGCCATGAGGTAAAAATGGTGTAGTTAATCCAGCACTCACCATCTCTTCTTCACTCACACCTTTAACAATACCGTATTTATTAAGTAGCCCAGCAATACGTCGATGCATTTGAACATGGTATTCAGTATAACGCACACCCGCTTTCATCGTTGCAATCAGCGCTTGTTGCGCATCATTCATATCTTTAACTAATGAAGTAAATTCATGATTTTCTTTTGCGCTATAAGTACGAGTGATATCTGCTGCGTAGCCATTATACTCTGCACCTGCATCAATAAGGAAACTACGATATTCATCTGGTGATTCATGATCTAATTTGGTGTAGTGCAAAACAGCGGCGTGTTCATTTAATGCGACAATATTGCCGTAAGGAACATCGGTATCACGATGACCCGTAGCCATTAAATACGCCATATTAATATCAAACTCACTTAATCCAGCTTGAAAAGCTTCATGAGCGGCAATATGTCCGTTGACGGCCATTTTTTGTGCTTCACGCATACAAGCTAATTCATAACCTGTTTTATAGGCGCGGTAATAATGATAATAATTAAGAAGAGATTGATTGTTGATATTATCAATACTCACACCTAATGATTCTGCTCGCTGTATATTTGGACCAATATAAGCGGTATTTTTATTAATATAAGGTGCTAGCTCTTTCTGAATATCATCAACATTTTTAAGATGAATTAACTCAACTTCATGAGTCCAATAGCTACTTGGTAAAGCTTCAACACTGTGCCAATAGTCAACTGGGGAATAGAACCATAATTTAGGTTTATTAACACCATCCGCTAATAACCAACAATGTGGTACATCTGTTACAGGCACCCATGCTTTAAAATGAGCATTCACTTTAAAAGGGTAATCACTGTCATCAAGGAAAACACGGATAGGTTCACCAGAATGAATTAATACCGAATCAAGATGGTGTCTGGATAAAGCATCACGAGTACGATTTTGTAGAGTTTTGATATGTTCTTGGTACAGAGAGAGCAATTTTTCCATTATTAATTACCTTATCTTATTCATTGTTAATGATTCAGCTTAACACGCCAACTCTTTGAGTGGCTAACCCCATAACAAAAATAGATTATTACCGATTTATCTCCCCTCGTTTTATCAAACTGAGCAACAACATAGAATTCAATAAGTTGAATAATTTCACTGTGATCACCCTTGCAGTTTTTTAATCAAATATTTGCATTTATTTAACATAGTATTCACACTCTTATTATCTGGTCATACCAGTCTATACATTTAGGGAGAATACAAATGCTCTATCAAAGCGAAAATATTCAAGCCGATTGGGTGAAACAAGGTATTGTTGAACTCATTTTTAACGCCAAAGGTTCTATTAACAAATTAGATACCAAAACGGTTGCAATGCTAAGTGAAGCTTTAACCGTATTAGAAGCAACACCAGGCCTGAAAGGTGTTATCTTGCGTTCCGAAAAACCGGCTTTTATTGTCGGTGCTGATATTACCGAGTTTTTATCCCTTTTTGATGCCCCTGAAGAAGAATTAACTCAGTGGCTACACTTCTCTAATCAGATTTTTAGTCGACTTGAAGACCTACCTGTTCCTACCGTTTCTGCTATCAATGGCTATGCCCTTGGCGGTGGTTGCGAGTGCGTACTTGCTACTGATTTTCGTATTGCTTCTCCTGATTTACGTATCGGTTTACCAGAAACAAAACTTGGGATCATGCCGGGCTTTGGCGGTTCAGTACGCCTTCCTCGTTTGATTGGTGTCGATAACGCATTAGAAATTATTACTGCTGGTAAAGATGTTGATGCCCAAACTGCACTTAAAAATGGATTAATCCAAGCAATTGTCCCTCTAGAAAATTTAAAAGAAAGTGCTATTTCGCTAATCGAGCAAGCAATTGAAGGCAAAATTGATTGGAAAGCTGCACGTCATCCAAAAATAGCACCATTAAGACTGACAGAGCTTGAACATAAAATGTCTTTCAGTGTGGCTAAAGGTATGGTGATGAAAGTAGCAGGCCCTCACTATCCAGCACCGATCACGGCAGTAAGAACTATTGAAAAAGCGGCATTTCTAAATAGAGATGAAGCACTGGCTATCGAAACTGAAAATTTTGTCAAACTCACACGTACTGATGTTGCAAAAGCCTTAGTCGGTATTTTCCTTAATGATCAGTATGTCAAAAATATCACGAAAAAACGTCATGCTGAATTACCTAAACAAGCGGCGGTCTTAGGCGCTGGGATAATGGGCGGTGGAATATCCTACCAATCTGCCTTAAAAGGTATTCCCGTTGTAATGAAAGATATTAACCAAAAATCCCTTGAGCTTGGTATGAATGAAGCGTTAAGCCTATTACAAAAACGCCAAGAAAAAGGTCGAATGAGTGCCGTAGATATGGCAAAAACGCTCGCCTCTATTCAACCTACATTGAATTATGTTTCTGTCAGTGATGCGGATGTTGTGGTTGAAGCCGTTGTTGAAAATCCCAAAGTAAAAGCAACTGTACTCGCAGAAACAGAAGCACTATTAGCTGATCACGCGGTACTTGCGTCAAATACCTCTACAATCCCTATTTCCCTGCTCGCAAAATCCTTAAAGCGTCCTGAGAATTTCTGTGGGATGCACTTCTTTAACCCAGTTCATCGAATGCCACTGGTTGAAATCATAAAAGGTGAAAAAACCAGTGAAGAGACGATTAACCGTATTGTCAGTTACGCTAGTAAAATGGGTAAAACACCGATTATCGTTAATGATTGCCCTGGTTTCTTTGTAAACCGTGTCCTCTTTCCTTATTTTGCTGGGTTCTCTCTATTACTAAGAGATGGTGCTGATTTTCTTGCTGTAGATAAAGTGATGGAAAAAGTATTTGGCTGGCCTATGGGACCGGCGTACCTACTTGATGTTGTAGGCATTGATACGGCAAATCATGCTCAAGCCGTAATGGCTCAGGGTTTCCCTGACAGAATGGGTACAATTGAACGAGATGCTATTGCTCTTTTATATGAGCAACAGCGATATGGTCAGAAAAATAATCATGGTTTCTATAATTACACAGTTGATAAACGGGGTAAAAAGCAGAAATCTGTTGATGGTCAAATTCAAACGCTTATTCAGCAAAATGCTGGCAAAACACAAGATTTTAGCCAAGATGTAATTATCGCTCGCATGATGATCCCGATGATCAATGAAGTTATCCGTTGTTTAGATGAAGGTATTATTGCTTCACCAGCAGAAGCTGATATTGCATTAGTTTATGGCTTAGGCTTCCCTCCTTTCCGAGGAGGTGTCTTCCGTTATCTTGATACCATCGGATTAGCGCAATTTGTTGCAGATGCACAGCAATACGCCTCATTAGGATCTCTTTATCAAATTCCTGAAAGCTTAAAACAGAAAGCGCAACGCAACGAAACCTATTATCCAAAGCCCGCAAAAGTAGATGTTAACATCAGAGAACTCGCTTAAGGAGATATGAAATGGAAAAGGTTGTCATAATTGATGGTATTCGTACTCCAATGGGACGCTCAAAAGGTGGTGCATTTCGCCATATCAGAGCGGAAAATCTCTCTGCACAATTGATGCAAGCACTACTAACACGCAATCCGAATATTAATCCTAATGATATTGGTGATGTGATTTGGGGCTGTGTACAACAAACTTTAGAGCAAGGTTTTAATATTGCTCGTAATGCGGCGTTATTGGCTGAACTTCCACACAAGGTTCCGGCAGTTACAGTTAATCGGTTATGTGGTTCATCAATGCAAGCATTACATGATGGTGCACGCCAAATTATGCTGGGTGATAGTCAAGTAGCATTAATTGGCGGTGTTGAACATATGGGTCACGTACCGATGACTTATAATGCAGATTTTAATCCATCACTTAATCTTTCTGTCGCTAAAGCCTCATTTTCAATGGGATTAACGGCAGAGATGCTGGCTAAATCATTCCAAATTTCACGCGAAGAACAAGATAAATTCGCTTACCGTTCTCATCATTTAGCGGCTCTTGCAACGCAACAAGGCTATTTTGATAATGAGATAATTGCGATTAATGGTCATGATGCAACAGGTAATTTTATTAATGTCAAAAATGATGAAGTTATTCGTTATAACCCAAGCCTTGATGAATTAGCCCAGCTTAAACCTGTGTTTGATCCTGCTACGGGCTCTGTTACAGCAGGCAATTCATCCGCAGTTTCTGATGGTGCATCCGCCATGTTTATAACCAGTGAACGTTATGCTAAAGAGCATAATTTAAAGCCTCGTGCCATTATTCGTTCTATGGCAGTGACAGGATGTGATCCTGCAATTATGGGTTATGGCCCTGTTCCTGCAACAGAAATCGCGTTGAAAAAAGCAGGATTAACATTAGGTGATATTGATATTTTTGAGCTAAATGAAGCATTTGCCGCACAGTCATTAGCATGTATGAAGAAAATGAATCTGCTCGATAGCATAGATGACAAGATTAATTTAAATGGCGGAGCAATTGCCTTAGGGCATCCTTTAGGATGTTCAGGCTCTCGAATAACCACTTCATTATTAAATATTATGGAGTGTAAAGATGCACAATTTGGCTTAGCCACAATGTGTATTGGATTAGGACAAGGTATTGCAACGATTATAGAACGTGTTTAATACGATATTCTGTATATCCACGCTCTGATCGTTAGGGGAACGTATTCTTTTCGATTGCATGGTTAGAAACCATTTTCCCGCCGTCAGGGGCGGGTTTTTTTATGGTTTTAAAAACGAAAATAATAACAAATAACGGGGTACTATCGTTTTATCAGATAAATTCAAAGGCATCGCTAAATAAGCGAGTTTTATCTGCATTACGCTCATTACAAAAGCGATCTCTGGCTATTTTCGCCATTTCAAAACGCCCTGCGATGTAAATATCATATTCTGATAAATCACCAAAATCTTCGCTTATTGCCGTTAATACCGTACCTTTGCGGCCACGCCAAGTCTCATCAGGCTGTTCAACAACTGGAATAACGGATAACGATGGATGCAATTCTGATAATTCTTGTAATTCATTGAGATCATAGAGATGAACGCTTTCTCTTCCCCCCCAATAAATTGTAATAGGTCGTTGAGGATTTTCAGCTAACGCGGCCAATAGAATTGAATGGGTATAAGAGAATCCTGTACCGCCAGCAATCAATAGTAATGGACGTTGACTCTCTTTTTGAAACCACGCATTCCCATGAGGAATATCAATGGTAAGCTGCTGTTTTTCTAATATCACATCAAGCACTGCCATCGCATAAAGATTGAGTTCAGACGCACCAATATGAAGTTCAATAAAGTCTTTATTTTCAGGTATAGATGCAATAGAAAAAGGACGTTTATCACGCTCATCCATAACAGCTAAAAGATATTGTCCAGCCTGAAAATCAAATTCGCCATCAGGTAATAGCCTTACCCGATAAACCGTATCTGTCATCGGCTCAACAAGTGAGACTTTACAATTCAATATTGCCATGTTGTTCCTCTGTTCTTATTTAAGAATATCGAGCTGTTCCCAAATAGTATCGACTCGTTGCTTAACTTCATCAGACATCACAATAGGCCTACCCCATTCTCTATCTGTCTCACCCGGCCATTTGTTCGTCGCATCAAGACCCATTTTTGATCCCAATCCTGAAACAGGTGAAGCGAAGTCGAGATAATCAATAGGCGTATTTTCCATCATAATGGTATCTCTTGCAGGATCCATTCTGGTCGTAATTGCCCAAATCACATCTTTCCAATCTCTTGCATTAACATCATCATCGCAAACAATCACAAATTTGGTGTACATAAATTGCCGTAAGTAAGACCAAACTCCCATCATTACGCGTTTAGCATGACCCGCATACTGTTTCTTCATTGTCACAACGGCTAAACGGTAAGAACATCCTTCAGGAGGTAGATAAAAATCGACAATTTCAGGAAACTGTTTTTGTAATATCGGAACAAGCACTTCATTCAACGCAACACCTAATACTGCGGGTTCATCAGGTGGACGACCTGTATAGGTTGAATGATAAATTGCATCTTTACGGCGCGTTAAATGCGTAATGGTAAACACAGGGAAAGAGTCAATCTCATTATAATATCCTGTGTGATCACCATATGGCCCTTCTGGGGCTAATTCGCCTGGTTCAATGTAACCTTCAAGGATAATTTCAGCACTTGCAGGGACTTCAAGATCATTTGAAAGACATTTTACAACTTCTGATTTATTGCCCCGTAATAAACCCGCGAATGCATATTCAGATAAGGTATCTGGTACAGGTGTTACTGCACCTAAAATAGTCGCAGGATCTGCCCCTAATGCTACGGAAACAGGGAATCGCTCACCGGGATGTTTTTGACACCACTCTTGAAAATCTAACGCACCACCACGATGCGATAACCAGCGCATAATCACTTTATTTTTACCCAGCACCTGCTGGCGATAAATACCGAGATTTTGGCGCTCTTTCAATGGGCCACGAGTCACCGTTAATCCCCAAGTAATCAAAGGTGCCGCATCTTCAGGCCAACAATGCATAACAGGAATTTTTGTGAGATCAACATCATCACCTGTTAAAACCACTTCCTGACAAGGCGCTTTACTCAAGCGTTTTGTTGGCATATTTAAAACTTGTTTAAACTTAGGTAACTTATCAAAGAGATCACGAAAACCTTTCGGAGGATCAGGCTCTTTTAGAAAAGCCAATAGCTTTCCAACTTCGTGTAAGGCTTTAACATCATCTTGCCCCATCCCCATTGCCACACGCTCTGGTGTACCAAATAAGTTACAAAGCACGGGCATATCATACCCTTTAGGATTTTCAAACAACAGCGCTGGCCCACCGGCACGTAAAGTTCTGTCCGCTATTTCGGTCATTTCAAGGTAGGGATCTATTTCATAGGCGATACGTTTTAATTCACCTTTTTCTTCTAATAATGAAAGGAAATCTCTTAAATCGCGGTATTTCATCATAATCTTACGAGCCAGTGAGTGAAAGAAAAGAGGGCCAATGCCCTCTTTGAGACGCTATAAGCTAAACGCATAACTCACTAAAATGCAATGCTTTTTATTTAATAGCGTTCACTATACTTATAAACAGCGGAATGGAACCCACTCTGAAAGTAACTTAGTATCAAACTGTTCAGGGAATGTTTTTCCATGTTGGAAGATTTTAAAACCTTCATTTTTAGCGCTGTAATAACGTAATTCTTCACCTTGAATATATAAGTAACTTCCTTCACGGATAGCCACAACAATCTCTTCAGGGTTAATTGCACAAAACTCTGCAATACGCTCATCACGAGTTTCACCCATATGACCACTGATAGAAGCATCAATGTAATGTGGGTTAATTTGAACAGGGAATAGGCCTAATGAAGGCATAATAACAGAGGAACGTACAGGCATATCATTAGTGGTACGAATTGTTGGTGTCGCGACGTTACAACCTGCGCTCCAACCAATATACGGAATATTACGCTCACGTACGGCGCGTTGGATTGGAACAACTAATCCTTTCTCATGCAGCATTTGGTTTAATAACCAAGTATTGCCACCACTGACTAAAATACATTCTGCATTGTTGATTGCATCAACTTCTGAATCAAAATGTTCAATACAAGTAACTTCAATACCTAACACTTCTGATAAATCACGAGCACGTTGATCATGATCGGAACGAATAACGGCATAAGCAATTAATACAGCAGAACGAATACCGCGTTTTTTAATCATGCTATCGATATTATCTTTTGCATAACTTAACCAACGTGGATCCCCGGCAATTTTTCCGTTACTTAATAAAAAAACTTCCATTACAGAACCTCTTTATAATTATGAACAAAATTCTAAGATAATTATCTTGAGAGCTTTTTCTTATTTTTACCATCACTTTTTTATTAACTTGTTACCTCTATCCGAGATCCAAGTGAAAGTAACAAAAACAAGCCTTTTTATTGCGAATAAACACAGCTTTTCTGTTCTTTTTTCAGTATAAAACCACGTTAACCTATTTTTTATTTAATCCCCCGATAGATGACTGTTACCTTAATGATAAATTTGCTATTATCACTTAAATTAAATTTAACTAACCTATTGTCTCTATTATGAAAAACTGGCATTTGCTGTATTGCAAACGAGGACAAATTCCTCGTGCTATCGAACACTTAGAACGTCAGCAAGTGGGTTGTTTTACACCTATGGTAACCATAGAAAAAGTACTAAGAGGAAAGCGCACTACCGTAACAGAACCGCTTTTCCCTAATTATCTTTTTATAGAGTTCGATCCTGAAGTGATCCATACCACGACCATTAACTCAACGCGTGGAGTAAACTCATTTGTTCGCTTTGGGCAATATCCTGTCACTGTTCCTCAAGATGTGATTGATACACTGCAAATCCCTCAGCTTTCTTCTCTCACTTATAGCGAAGAAAATGTACCTCACAGTGGCGATAGCGTATTAATAACAGAGGGGATTTTTCAAGGGATCAAAGCCATATATCAAGAGCCTGATGGTGAAGCCCGTTCGATTTTGCTTTTAAATATATTAAATAGTGAAGTGAAAAAATCTGTGGGAAATAAAGAGTTTAAAAAAGAGTTGCTCTAGAAAAATTTAACCCAGCAATTGCTGGGCTAATATCATATGATTTTAGAAAATCGGTTCTAAAATTATTTTTGCTGTTCTGCTTCAGTTTCGGCCTCTGCTTCCTCAGCTCCTTCTTCATCTGTTCTTCTTCCCTTACCTACATAAAAGCGCGATACCATGACACCGATTTCAAACAGTAAGTACATAGGTATTGCGAGTAAGGTTTGAGAGAAAACATCTGGTGGTGTCAAGATCATACCAACGACAAAGGCACCTACAAGAATATAAGGGCGTTTTTTCTTTAATGCTTCAGGTGTCGTTACACCACTCCAGCACAGTAAAATAATCGCAATCGGTACTTCAAAAGCTGCACCAAACGCCATAAATAACGTCATTACGAAACTTAGATATTTACTGATATCTGGAATAAAGTTAACCCCTTCAGGGGTTGTATTAACAAAGAAGCCAAACGCGAGAGGGAACACAACAAAATAAGCAAACGCCATACCGAGATAGAATAATACCGTACTTGAAACAAGTAATGGCAGCATTAAGCGGCGTTCGTGTTTATACAATGCTGGTGCGATAAAAGCCCATACCTGATAAAGAATAATAGGTACAGAAGCAAAAATGGATACCATGATTGTCAATTTAATCGGAGTCAAAAAGGTAGAGGCAACATCCGTCGCACTCATATTTGACCCTTTTGGCAACTTATCGAGTAATGGAGCCGAGACTAATTGATAGATATCGTTAGAAAAATAAACCAGCGCTAAAAAAACCACTAGAACTGAGACTAAGCTATACATCAAACGCTTACGAAGTTCTATTAAATGGCTGATCAGCGGTTGGGTATCATTTACTGCCATGTTTTAATGCTCACCATTGACCTGATCAGTTGTTTTTTTCTCTATTGTTACTGGTTGAGTAACAGGAACTTCTGTCTTTGTAACACTTTCTGCCACAGGTTTATGGCGATTAGCATCATCATTAACTTCATCAGCTTCAGCAAGTGCAGCTAAATCAGAAGGTGAAGGTTCCGTAGAGTCGGTTTTTACAGACTGCTCTTTCGTGGAGTCTGGCGTTGTAGGTGCATGATAAGTTTGTTTTAAAGACTGTGCAGCCTCTTTTAACTCATCCATAGACGCTTTCAGCTCTGGCGATAACGTTTGCAAATTCGCTTTCTCTTCAACTTTTTTCAAGCTCTCTTGGAGTTCTTGAAGTTTTAGTTCTTGAGTCAGTTCATTTTGCACATTCGCAGCCAAAGAGCGTAGTGCCCTTACCCAGCCAGCAATTGTTTTTACTGCTACGGGCAAACGTTCTGGCCCCAGAAAAACAAGACCAATCACCATGACCAATAGCAGCTGACTAAAACCAATGTCAAACACGGTTTACACCTGCTCTTTGTTTTTGCTCTCAGTTGTAGACTTCTCTTCTGTTGAAGTCTTCTGCGCTAAATTTTTAGTATCAAAATCTGCGTCATTATTTGTTTTTTCAGCGTTGCTGGTGTCTTTATCTGCAGTTTCGTCACCAATCGCTTTTTTAAAGCCTTTTACTGATGCGCCTAAATCTGAGCCTAATGTGCGCAGTTTATTTGTACCAAATAATAAGACAACGATGACAGCGATGATGAGTAATTGCCAAATGCTAATACCGCCCATTTTATGTTCCTCAACTATTTTCGGGGTTATACTTAATAACAGTGCCCATTATATACAACGAATTCAATTTTCGGGAATCTCGAATTCATCTTTTAACTTGCTCAAAGACAAACTTTGATGTGTTTTTATTGTGCATTACCAGATCTAAACCAACCCAAAATCCATGCAAGAAGACCTAAACTGATAAAAACACTGAATAATGTTTTAAAACCAGAAACAAAAAACAGGCTACCGCATAAAAACAGTGTTGTACCTATACCCAATAAAAATAAAGACTGTCTCTGTTTGACTCTTTGAGAACCTATTTGTTCCGTCAATTTGTCTAGCGTTAACTTCATATTTTTATGTTGTTTCAGACTATCATAAACCAGCTCTGGTATCTCTGGCATTTTTTCAATCCAATAAGGTGCCTTACTCTTGATACCGTTCATTAATGCCGTGATACCAATTTGACTATGCAACCAATCTTCTAAGAAAGGTTTTGCCGTTTTCCATAAATCCAATTGTGGATATAATTGGCGTCCAAGCCCTTCAACATAAAGCAATGTTTTTTGAAGTAAAACTAATTGCGGTTGTACTTCCATATTGAAACGACGTGCTGTATTGAAAAGATTAAGTAACACATGTCCAAATGAGATTTCAGAAAGTGGTTTTTCAAAAATCGGTTCACACACAGTGCGGATCGCAAATTCAAAATCTTCCACATTGGTATCTGCTGGCACCCAGCCCGAATCAACATGTAATTCTGCAACTTTTCGATAATCACGGTTAAAGAAAGCTAAGAAGTTTTCAGCTAAATAGCGTTTATCTTCTTTATTTAATGAGCCAACAATACCGCAATCAATACCAATATAATATGGGTTCTCAGGGTGATCATAGCTAATGAACACATTACCAGGATGCATATCAGCATGGAAAAAACTGTCTCTAAACACCTGAGTGAAAAAGACTTTTACACCACGCTCTGCAAGAAGCTTCATATTTGTCTTTTGTGCATTCAACGCTTCAATATCAGAAACGGGAATACCATAAATACGCTCCATTACCATCACGTTTTCATGGCAATAATCTGAATACACTTCAGGAATATACAACATTGAGCTATTTTCAAAATTACGACGTAGCTGAATAGCATTCGCAGCTTCACGCAGTAAATTTAGCTCATCAAGTAATGTTTTCTCGTATTCGCGGATCACCTCTTTTGGCCGTAAACGACGACCATCAGGTAAAAACGGTAATAGATTTGCCAAGCGATACATCAAACGGATATCCGCTTTGATCACTGGTTGAATATCGGGACGAATAACTTTTAGTACCACTTCTTTGCCGTTTTCTTTTAATTTTGCAGTGTGAACCTGCGCAATAGAAGCGGAAGCGAGTGGAGTTTCATCAAAATCATCAAACCATTGGTCGATAGGGCAACCAAATGAGTTTTCAATATATTGTCGTGCTTTCTTACCATCAAAAGGAGCAACTTTGTCTTGCAATAAAGCAAGCTGGTCAGCGATTTGAGGAGGGAAAAGATCACGTCGAGTTGATAACATTTGGCCTAATTTAATCCAAACAGGGCCTAATGTTTGCAATGCGAGTCGTAAGCGTTCACCTAATGGTTTTTCTGGATGTTTATTTTTGATCCAAAATAGTGCTCGGCATCCTAATCTTACAGGTAAAGTAATTCGGTGTTTAGGAATTAACTCATCAAGCCCATAAGATAAAAATACCTGAATAATATGATAGAGGCGCTTTAACTCACTAAGGAGCATTATTTTTTCTCCAATGTGCCTAACCGTTTTTCCAGTTCGGCGGTTTGCTGTGCAAGTTCTTCTATTTCATCATAAAAATGGACTGTTTCTAATGCACTAGGTGCGGTTTTCCACTCTTCAATTAACGCGTCACGTAAATAATCTTTTTGGTGACTTAAGAGTGAAGAAAATAACTGAACGCCCTTTCCTGCAACAACAGTCAGACTTTGCGCCGCAATATCACCAATATAAGGAGCTAAATATTGCGCGGGATCCCACTGCGCCATATCTAATAATGCAGACCAATTTTGAACAACCTGCATATCACCATCAATAGTAATATCACCACGGTTGATCAGTTCTGACATTTTTTGACGATCACGAAGCTTAATCAGTGTTAATAGTTTTGTTTTTATCAAACAATCGGTTTCATCATCCCACTGACTTAATACATCAACTTGTTGTTCGCTAAAGACTAAGTAGATGGAACGAGGAAACTCATTGATAGAAAGCGCCAACACTTTGCCCGCAAGGCGATTGCGGGCAGGTTTAAGCACATTTTCCTGATATAAAACGTGATTAAGCGCTGTCTCCATGGATGCGGTTAGCAGCGGATACAGTACTTGAGAAGCAATATCATGAGAAAAAGTGGCTTTTTCCATCTCAGAATTTAAATCCTTTGTGTAATGCAACTATACCTCCGGTCATATTGGTATAGGTAACTTGATCAAATCCTGCTTCTTCCATCATACCTTTTAGTGTTTCTTGGTCTGGATGCATGCGAATGGACTCCGTTAAATAACGGTAACTTTCAGCATCATTCACAATCACTTGACCAATTTTAGGTAGGATATGGAAAGAGTAAGCGTCATAAATCTTACTTAAAGGCTCAAGAACAGGTTTAGAGAATTCCAACACCAGCAGACGTCCACCTGGCTTTAATACACGGAACATTGAGCGTAAAGCTTTTGCTTTATCAGTCACATTACGTAAACCAAAGGAGATTGTAATGCAATCAAAATGGTTATCAGGGAAAGGTAACTCTTCAGCATTTGCTTGCACATAGTTAACATTGCCGACAATACCGTGGTCGCGTAGCTTTTCACGACCCATTTTCAACATTGAGTCATTGATATCAGCTAAAACAACTTCCCCATTTTCGCCCACGAGACGAGAAAATTTAGCTGTTAAATCACCAGTACCACCCGCAAGATCAAGAACACGTTGGTTACGTCTTACACCACTCGCTTCAATGGTATAGCGTTTCCAGATACGGTGAACACCAAAAGACATCAAGTCATTCATTAAATCATACTTAGACGCGACAGAGTGAAAAACCCTTGCAACCATGGTTTGTTTATCATCTTTGTCAACGGTTTGGAAACCAAAATCTGTTGTTTCCTTAGTTTGTTGAGTCATATTATTTGCCCGCTAATTAATCAAAATTTAGTAAATTCAGTACTGGCCGTTTTCAGAAGTCTTTATCTCTTTCTTTTATTAAATCAATCAGATGCTGATTTTTCAATGAGATCATTATCAATCGTTTTTTTTATCTCAACCCCTAAGGATTTAAAGCCTTCCGCTTGACTGATAAGATTTCCACGACCTTCAGAGAGTTTTTTCATCGCTAATAGATAGCCAGATTGCGCTTTTTGAATACTATTTCCTAGCCCTTGCATATCATCAACGAAAAGTCTTAATTTGTCATACATTTTAGCCGCTCTGTCTGCAATTTCTTGCGCATTTTGGCTTTGATATTCATAACGCCACAATGCGGCTATTGTACGCAAAGCAACAAGTAAAGTAGATGGCCCAACTAACATAATATTGTTTTTCAATGCTTCTTCTAGCAAGTCTGGAGAATGACCAATTGCAACAAGATAAGCGGGCTCAATAGGTATAAACATTAAAACATAGTCTAAAGACGTTATACCCGGTAGTTTATGATAATCTTTTACACTCAATCCTTTAATATGCGCTCTAATTGAGTTTACATGCGCACAAAGCGCCTGCTTACGTTGATTATCATCTTCACTATTAAAATACTTTTCATACGCCACCAGCGACATTTTAGCGTCGATAATAACATCTCGGCCATGAGGTAAATGTACAATGACATCAGGTTGATAACGCCCACCATTTTCATGACGAATACTCACCTGTGTTTCAAACTCATGACCTTCGCGTAACCCTGACGATTCTAATATACGTGCTAATACCGTTTCACCCCAGTTACCTTGAACTTTATTATCCCCTTTGAGGGCATTGGTTAGGTTAACGGCTTCTTGCGCCATTTTTACATTTAATTGTTGGAGCTGGCGAATTTCATGAACCAAAGTATGTCGCTCTCTGGCTTCTTGCCCAAAACCATCTTGAACTTGTCGTCGAAAGCTTTCGAGTTGCTCACGAAATGGTGACAGTAAATGGGTTAATCCTTGGCGATTTAACTCTTCGGCTTTACGCCCACTCTGTTCAAAAATACGATTAGCTAAGTTCTCAAACTGTGTTGCAAGCCGTTGCTCACTATTAATTAATAATCGCTGTTTTTCTTCTGCGGATATTCGGCTTTCTTCCCAACGAGTTGTCACTTCTCTTAATTCAGCTTCTTGAGAAGTAATAATTTCTCTCTGAGCACGTAATTCTTGCTCTAGCTGTTCTATATTTTGTTGTAAAGAGGGGATAATCACCGCTTTTTCTTGGGCGATAGCAAGCTGTGTATGATTTTCACGTAGCATGGCTTCTTTATCGGATAAACGTTGTTGGATAGACCACCAAACCAGCGCGCCGCCAACAAGCACTCCACCTAATAAACCAATGATCCCGTATAACAACTGAATATCCACTAAAGTGACCTTTTTACTTTCCAGCGGGCTACGTTAAAACGCATAGGTAATATTGTCTAGCAACAATTTACATCATGACTTGATTTGCGATAAAGGACGCAGTTATCCCATCCATTTCGCAAGCCATTGCAAACCAAAAGCACCGGGCGCCAAAATACCAAATGCCCAAATCATCGCTGATATTAAATTAGCAATTTGAAAATAACGTTGTGGCATTGCGCAAATACCCGCAACTAATGGGACAATTGCACGAAAAGGTCCAAAAAATCGTCCAATAAACACCCCCCAAATTCCCCAACGATTAAAGAATTGATGACCTCTAACTAATGTTTGTGGTGAACGTGAAATGGGCCACAAGTTTCTCACCCCATCTTTATAGTGAAATCCTACCCAGTAGGATACCCAATCACCAAAGAAAGCGCCTAATGCAGCAGCAAGCCAAATCGGCCAGAAAAACAGACCACTCTCACCAATTAAAGCACCTAATCCCAATAAAATAACTGTGGCAGGAATAAGCAAAGAGATAAATGCAAGTGACTCACCAAAAGCAAGAAAAAACACGATCGGAATAGCCCAGACTTCGTGCTCTTTTACAAAGAGAGTGATGGTATGAATAATGTCTTGTACTGTCAAAATAAAGACCTTAAATTCGGTTAACCTAAGTGAAATAATAAATTGATTAACCGAATATAAATCACTTTATTATTCGAGAAAATAATTTTGTAAGGAATCTCGGCTAGACGCATCTAGACCGATATCTTTCTCTAGCCAAGTATCCACATTACCGTAATGCTGATTAATACTCGCCAATGCTGTTTGCAGAAACTCTTCTTGTACTGAATAAACATAGGCAAATTTATCAACAATGTTATCACTCATTGTTTTAGCATGTTCTTCTAAAAGATAAGCGCGATAAGGCGCTAATGTTTCATTGGTAAGTAGGTAATCTTCCATCACTACATCTAAAGATGCACCCAGCGCAAATAACACTAAAGCAGAGCCAACACCTGTTCTGTCTTTACCCACAGCACAATGTTGCACAACGCCCCCTTTCTCAGGTTGCTTTAATAATGTTGCCAATTGTTTATATGCAGGGTTATTAATAGGAAGTAATTTATATAACTGAAACATAAAAGCTTTGGCATCAAATTGCTCAAGTATTTCAGGAGTCAGCTTTTCAAGGTTTGCAGAAACTTCTTTGGATAGCGGGTTTGCAGGAGCATGGTAATATTGCGCACCTTCCCAGATACGGTCTGGTTTATCAACAATTTCACCACTATCGCGATAATCAATGATTTGAAAAAGATTTTTATCAATAAGAAGGGATTGATCCGTATCCGTCAGCCTATCCAGTGATCCAGCTCGAAATAACATACCTGGCTTGATAATACCACCGTTGCTTAATTTTTTACCTCCTAGATCACGGAAGTTAATTCCACCGGTTAAAGGCAACACTGAAGGGTGTGTCTGCAAAATATCAGTCATATTTATTTTCTCATTGTTGTATTGTAAATAATTCTCAATTACATTATCAAAAATGCAGTTCTATTGACATAGTATATTAAGCTAATGAATTATTGCATAAAAAAAGCCCTTAACACTTACGTATTAAGGGCTTCTATCAGCGATTCGAAATATTATTTCATTAAATTACGAGCCGCTTCAATCACGATACCGAGTGCATTATTCTCAGTTTTCTTCAGTAATTCCGCATCTGGAATTTCTTGTTGAGTACGGTTTACGATAACACCCGCAACCATACCTGCACGTAAACCTTGGCTTGCACACATTGTCAATAATGTTGCAGATTCCATTTCATAGTTCATTACGCCCATTTCTTGCCACTCTTTCATAGAGCCTTTGAAACGGCGAACAACACGACCTGTATAGGTGTCGTAACGTTCTTGTCCTGGATAGAATGTATCTGAAGATGCAGTAATACCGACGTGTACAGTGGAGCCATTGTCTTTAGCGGCTTTGTACAGTGCGTTCATACATTCAAAATCAGAAACAGCTGGGAATTCCATTGGTGCGAAATGTAAGCTTGCGCCATCTAAACGAACCGCAGCCGTAGTTACAAGAATATCACCTACATTGATATGTTCTTGAATTGCACCAGTTGTACCAATACGCAAGAAAGTACGGATACCTAGCTGTGCTAATTCTTCAACAGCGATAGAAGTAGATGGGCCACCGATACCTGTTGAACAAACAATGACAGCTTTGCCATCAATTTCGCCACGCCATGACGTGTATTCACGTAAAGAAGCCAGATGAACTGGGTTATCCATTAATTTTGCAATTTTTTCAACACGCTTAGGATCACCTGGAACAATTGCTAAAGTGGCACCCTGTAGGTCATTTTTGGTTAAACCTAAGTGAAATACATCAGACATATCGGACTCCTCAATGGGACAAAACCAATGATCATTAAATTAAAAGTTACTGTATCAGTTTTTCAGTCCTTTTTAGTGATAAACATCACCTACAGGACATCAAACAAAGTAACAATTTCATAAAATTGTGATTATTATCACAAAAAGTGACATTTTAAATACATTATCCACGAATACATTATCAATATTCGCCAGCATCAATCATTAACTAAAGTAAACATTTCTCTCATCAGTATAGATGCGATAAATACATTATCGAATATAAATACCTCAATATATACACTCTAAATAATTCGAGGTGTAGCTAGGCGACGAGTGAATGAGTCGCTAGGAGCATACATCAGTATGTGACTAGTGCGAATGAACGCAGTCAACAACGCTACACCTTGAAGTATGACGAGTGGCTAGGCGACAAGTGAAGGAGTCGCTAGAAGCATACATCAGTATGTGACTAGTGCGAATAAACGAAGTCAACAACGCTGTAGCTTGAAGTATGACGAGTAACTTGAAGTATAACGAGCATAGCGCGTACACTACCCGCCCTTAAAACAAACATCTAATGTGACAAACACATCGTCACTGGAGTGAACATGAGCTTATTTAACCAAATTGCGAGCCTACTAGGCGGCGAAAAAATCAATCAATACAAAACCGTCCTTGAGTGGGTTGGATCTCAAGGTGGCATTGAAGGCTTAGTAAAGCAATTTGATACCGCGGGTTTAAGTGAGCTTATTCAATCATGGATAAGTACCAACGCCAATTTACCGATCAGTGCAGAGCAAATCGTCGCTGTTTTTTCATCTCCAGTGATTAATGATCTTGCGGCGAAAATTAATTTAAATGCGACAGAAGCTTCTGAAATGGCCGCGCAATATTTACCTAAATTAATTGATAAAGTCACACCTGATGGCGTTGTACCTAAAGACTTAGATTTAGTCAGTGCGGGAATGGATATTTTAAAAGCGAAGATTTTCGGTGGATAAATAAACAAACTGTTTTAATGCGTTTTCCCTTACATCCCATCCCATAAGAGAAAACGCATCACGTTCTTAATAATCAAATTTGATTACAGCAAACCTTCTTCAATCAACGCTTCATGAAAACGTTGTTTTTCTTCAGGTGTTGCCTGAATACGTTCTAAAGGTACATCCAAAGCATAAGGGATATTTTGTTGTGGTGAATAAACGGCTAATACGTAGGTATTTCCATTTTGCTCAATCACAATAGGCGGTGTTTTCTTATTCCCTAAATAAGCAATACGAATATCTTTACCCTCTAAATTAAGATGATAAGTTGCAATAAATTGCTTATTACTCACAACCATTTTTGCGGGAATGGCTATTAACTTTAAAGGTTGAGTGCCTACTGATAATAATGCTTTTTTTACTTTACTGATCAGTATTTGACGATAAATAAAAAAGATCACACTAAAACCAAACAAGCCGATAAAAATAATCGTACTCATTAAGCGAAGCCAAATATTATCTATCGCCACATCAACGGTCATTTTACTGAGATCATTTGCATCAGCGACGGGTTCAACTAACACATCTTTAGGGCCTAAATCTAAAAAAGTAAAATTACGCGAAACTTCATTGCCTTTATAACGTAAATCAACACTACAGTTAGTCAGAACAAAGAGTTGAGAACGACAAGAGCCATTCACCGTAGCATCAACAGGTACTGCATTCTCACTGATTTTATAATCATAAAGAATATTGGGAATTTGATAAGCACTAAATACAGTCATTGCTAACATGAAAATAACTAAGAATAAGGTGCGAAATAATCCACCGTCTCCTCTTAGTGGAACTAATTTCAAAGGTCGAGTTGGAAAAGCATCTAATACCTTATCCGAAAGTTTAATGCTAGTTTGCACAATAATTATATCCATAAAATTAAAGAGTTTTCGCAGTATAGCAACGATCAAGAATATCAATAATAAGATTTACTCTGGGTTTTAATGAATGCCTTTTTTTAATTTTATATAAAGTTAGCCTGCTATTTTGACTATGCGACTTATCTAAAGTGACAGTTCAAAAATAACAGGCTAATAAACAATTAATTCTTTTATTACGCGTTCTGACGCAAATATTTAGCCGCTTCAACCATATTCGCTAATGCTGCGCGTGTTTCAGGCCAGCCTCGTGTTTTTAATCCACAATCTGGATTTACCCATAAACGTTCTGCTGGAATTCGCGATTGCGCTTTTCTTAATAATCCAACGATCCATTCCACATTTGGCACATTAGGTGAATGAATGTCATAAACACCTGGTCCAATTTCATTTGGATAATCAAAGTGCTCAAAAGCTTCTAGTAATTCCATATCTGAACGTGATGTTTCGATTGTAATCACATCCGCATCCAGCGCTGCGATTGAATCCATGATGTCATTAAATTCGCAATAACACATATGGGTATGGATTTGTGTCTCATCATCAGCAATGGCGGCACTTAATTTAAAGGCATCGACTGCCCAATCAAGGTAAGCCTGCCACTCATTACGGCGCAGTGGTAATCCTTCACGTAATGCAGGCTCATCGATTTGAATAATACCAATACCTGCTTTTTGTAAATCATCCACTTCATCACGCAGTGCTAACGCGATCTGTTTTGCAATCGTTTCACGCGTCACATCTTCACGAGGGAAAGACCAACATAAAATTGTCACAGGGCCTGTTAACATGCCTTTGACTGGCTTTTCAGTTAACGACTGTGCGTAAGTTGCCCAATCCACGGTAATAGGGGCTGGGCGACTAATATCACCGATAATCACAGGTGGTTTTACACAACGTGAACCATAGCTTTGTACCCAGCCATTTTGCGTAAACACATAACCATCAAAATGCTCACCAAAATACTCCACCATGTCGTTACGTTCTGCTTCGCCATGAACTAATACATCAAGACCAAGGTTTTCTTGTTCGGATATTGCTTGCTTTATATGTTCGCTGATATTTGTGCGATAAGCTGCCGTATCGATACGCCCTTTCTTAAAATCTAAACGAACAGTACGAATTTCTGTTGTTTGTGGGAATGAGCCAATTGTGGTGGTTGGCCATAATGGCAAATTAAACCGAGTACGTTGTACTTCTGCGCGTTGGGTATAAGGTGAATTTCTTTCACTATCTTGCGCTTCAATTGCCTGTAAACGAGCTTCAACTGTTGCATTATGTACACGAGTCGAGTGTTGACGTTGACGAATTGGCGCACTGTACTGTGTCAGTTGTTCATCATATTCACCTTCTGGTGCATTCAATGCTTTAGCTAACAAAGCGACTTCTTCACATTTCTGAACAGCAAAAGCAAACCAGCTTTTTACTTCATCATCAAGTTTCGTCTCTGCATTTAAATCAATTGGGCTATGCAGTAATGAACATGAAGTTCCAATCCACAAAGGGCGTTTCCCTTTTAGCGCAATCACTTGCTGATAACGTGCACTTAAATCTGCTTTCCACACATTTCGACCATTAATCACACCTAATGACAGTACCCAATCTTTGGGTAATGCTTGGTGTAAGTGCTGCAAATCATCTTGCCCTGCTGAAATATCAACATGAAGCCCATTAACAGGTAAGTTTTTAATAATATCAAGATGATGAGAAATACCATCAAAATAGGTTGTCAGCAGTAATTTAACTTGTCCCGTTAATGCTTGATAAGCTGTTTGATAGGCATTTTGCCATTCAACAGGTAAATCCAGTACCAATGCAGGCTCATCAATTTGCACCCACTCAATACCTTTCTCTTTTAATGCAGAAATCACTTGTTGATAGATAGGTAAAATATCTTTTAGAAGCGTTAATCTATCAAATTCAGGGCCTTTTACTTTACCTAGCCACAAGTAAGTCACCGGACCAAGTAAAACAGGTTTTATTTTATGACCTAATGCTAATGCTTCATCGACTTCGTCTAATAGCTCTTTCCATGCAAAGGTAAATGATTGACCTTGCTGAAATTCAGGTACGATATAGTGGTAGTTGGTATTAAACCATTTCGTCATTTCAGATGCAGCCGCAGGTTTACCTGTTGGCGCTCTACCACGAGCGACCCTGAATAGAGTATCAAGATCGAGTGAGCCGTCTTCATTACGGTGACGAGGCGGTACATTACCTAACAGTAGGCTTGTCCCTAACACTTGGTCATACCAAGCAAAATCACCAACAGGTAATAATTCAACACCCGCATCTGCTTGTTGTTGCCAATGGCGAGCACGAAGCTCTTTACCCACTGCAACTAATTCTTCCTGTGAAATCTTACCTGCCCAATAATTTTCTTGTGCCTTTTTTAGCTCTCTATCTAAGCCAATACGAGGGAAGCCGAGTGTGTGATTGCGAATTGTCATAATTAAAATCCTATTTTTAGCCGTCTAGATGTTTACACATCCATAATCTACAGGTAGTGTATAAATCACAAGCGCAAATTTTTCATCAATAACTTGAAGGTTTCTCATGATAGAAATAAAACATTTAAAAACGATATTAGCCTTAAAGCACACAGGCTCTCTTGCTAACGCAGCAAATCAATTGCATCAAACGCAATCTGCTCTTTCACATCAATTTAGTGAATTAGAACATCGCCTTGGTTATCGAATTTTTGTGCGTAAAAGCCAGCCACTGCGCTTTACTTCACAAGGAGAAGTGCTCGTTAAATTAGCAGAAGAAGTATTGCCTATCGTTCGTAGAGCTATTGAAGCGTGTAATGAGCCAGGTAGTGTGAATTTAAATATAGCGATTGAATGCCATAGTTGTATTCAATGGTTAACCCCTGCATTACAACAATATCGCCAAACATGGCCTGAAGTGACTGTTGATTTTCATTCGGGTGTGACTTTTGATCCACAACCTGCGTTATTACAACGTGAATTAGATGTAGTACTGACATCAGATATCTTAGATGACTCTCGTTTACACTACACGCCGTTGTTTGACTATGAAGTCAAATTAGTTTTATCACCAGATCACCCTCTTGCTAATCGCTTGCATATTCAGCCACAAGACTTGATTGCAGAAACCTTATTTATTTATCCCGTTCAACGAGAGCGTTTTGATGTATGGCGTCATTTTCTACAACCCGCGGGTATTACGCCACATTTCAAACATGTCGATAATACATTACTGCTAATTCAAATGGTTGCAGCTGGCATGGGAATTGCGGCATTACCACACTGGGCGGTTGAGAATTTCGAAAAACAGGGATTAGTGGTGACAAAAACATTAGGTGAGGGATTATGGAGCCGGTTATATGCTGCCAACCGTAGTGGAGAGCAACATCAACCAGCGATCCGTGAGTTTATTCGCTTATCAGGCCAGCACGCTGTTAACAATCTTCCTTTTGTAAAACAGGTCGGCGTATCCAGCGTTGATGGATCCAAAGTGATGCAACAATCAGGCTCGCGCCTATGATGAAACTTGGCCAATTCGGATGTTGTTGCCAAATAGAGAAATTCACTAATAACCCTGCTGGAACCATCATGTTATTCATAATCGCTAAGGTTCCAGCATCAACTTGTGTGGCACCATAATTCCACATGAAATACCCTATTCCAGAAGCGCCAATTCCTAACCAGAGTAAAACACCCCACTGTAGTGATGTTGTTGGCATTTTCTGCCAATCGGCAAAACACAATGCGCCAACAAGTGCCACCGCAACAGCACCAAGATAAAACCAAGAAAAAGCATGATGTTGTGGAAGTGGATGAACTTCCATTAAGCGTTTATAACCAACCTGACCAATCGCAAAGAAAATATTCGCCAGTTGTACTAATAACAGGCCATACCAAAAATCATCACTTAAATGGTCATAGCGAATAATCGCCGCACCTAATACCGCTAATAATGAGCTAAAGACATAACCCCAACGTAATCTTTGACGTTCTAATAAATCATAAATTAACGTGACATAAAGCGGTGTTAATACGGTAAAAAGTAAAAATTCTGCGACGGTTAAATAGTTATAAGCGTGGAAGACAAACAGATACATAATCCCTAGTTGGCAAGCCCCCACAAGCATATAAAGCAAAATCACCTTAAAGCGGATCCCCTTCCAACGTAAGAAAGGTAAGAAGACCAAAGCGGCTAAAGAAACGCGGATCAGAACAGAGAGCCAGCTATCAACCTGACCGGCGAGATACTCACCGATCAGACTAAAAGAAGCAGCCCATAATAGTGTTGTAATAACCAATAACCACATAATTAACTGTCTTTCTCTACTAACAGTGCTTCCATTAAATCCAATTCATGTAGCAATAATTGGAGTGTTTCATTACTGATTTTTCGCGTTGCTCTTAGATGATAAAGCTCACCACGTTCAGCACGTAATGCCGTTAAACGAAAACGCCTTTCGAGATCTTCTTCTAACGCGTTATGAACCATTTCATCTTGTTCCGCAGTACGGCGTCTTAAATAACCCGTTACACGAGAAGCAACTTCATTAATTTCTTCTGCATCCAACTGCTCTTCAGTACTTGCAGCTAAGCGCTCTTCCATTTTATTCAGACTAACAATTGCCACTTCTGCCATCACTTTACGTGCGTAGCGAACTTCGTTTTTATCTGCTTCTTTGTCAGTTGCCTTCACGCCTTTTAATAGGAAAGGAAGTGAAATAATGCCTACTAAAATCGACAGTAAAATAACACCAGCAGCAATAAAGATTATTTGATAACGCCCAGGGAAAGTGCTGCCATCGGTTAAAAAGAGTGGAATAGAAAGCGCACCCGCCAATGTAATTGCACCACGAACACCTGCAAATGACGATAACCACAACTCACGCGTTGTGTAATTAGCGAAATCAAGTGGATGCTTTTTCATAAAGATCCGACTCATTTTCTTCATTAGCCATAACCACGTAAATCGCAGGATCAGCAGTGCAAAGTAGATAACAAAAACTGCTGCAAACAGCATCCAGACTTCAACTTCTGGGTCAAGATCGGCTTGAATAACAGAGCTTGTCCAGATAATAGGAAGCTGTAAGCCAAGCATGATAAAGACAAGACCGTTAAAGACAAATTCAAGCATTGACCACACGCTATCAGCACGTAAACGCATCGCAAGAGGTGCATTTCTGATAACGCCTGATTTACTGATAGTCATACCGGCAGCAACAGCCGCTAAAATGCCTGAAAAACCAATATGTTCCGCAATAAGATAAGAGGCAAAAGGTAGCAGCAACATAAAGACGATTTGTGTAGCAGGATCGTCGCCGCTCCAACGACTCATTAATCGCAGAGATTTACTGTAAACTAAGGTGACACCGATACCTGCCAGTAATCCGCCAACGGCGACTTTAAAGAATTCAAGGGTTGCACCACCAACAGTAAACACCATCGTTCCCATTGCCACAGCAACCGCAAATTTCAAGGCAACCAGACCTGAAGCATCGTTCATTAATGCTTCACCCTCTAAGATGCCCATAATTCGTTTTGGTATTCGCCCTTTACCAACAATAGAAGAGAGTGCGACCGCATCCGTTGGCGAAAGTACTGCCGCCAATGCAAATGCCGAAATCAGGGGAATACTTGGCATCATCCAATAAATCAGATAACCGATACCAACAACGGTCACCATGACTAAAACAAGCACAAGAATAAAAATCTCACGCCCATTCTGGATAAATTCTCGTGTCGGTGTTTTCCAACCATCAACAAAAAGTAAAGGCGGGATCAATAGAACGAGGAATAATTCAGGATCAAAAGTGACATGTAAACCAAACTGAGGCCATGCCAATAAAGCCCCTATCACAATCTGTATTAATGGTAACGGAACACGAAAGGGAATTAATTTTGTGATAACTCCCGAAACTGAAACCACCAGTATTAAAATCAAAATAGTAAAGAAAATTTCCATGTTACCCTTACATGCCTATTTTTATCCTGAAAACCTGACATCTTTCCCTTATAAAAGGAAAACCTACCGAACAATAAAGAAACATATTATGTAAAATTCGCGCATCATACATTTCTTTATCTATGCATCACTGCTTATTTTAAACAGATCCCACTCAGACTCTGTGAGAATATTTAAAAATTAAGACTAATCGTATCTAACACCGCACATTGTACGCTATTTATTGCTCTCTATTTATTAACGGCATTAATTATAGAAAGCATACGTTTTTATTCCTCTTTTTCAGTCTAAACAATGTAATAGACCGTATAAAAACGTAAAACATTAAGTAATTAAATAAAAAATAATAGATAAATGACAATAGCGATTAAATTTGAGAGCTAACTCGTAATGCTAATGATTATTCAATTGTTCTTAACATCGACATCATGACAACATCACAATATTTATCTTCTCTAAAAGCAGCTTTACGGCGTATACCTTCAACTTCAAAACCCAATTTCTTATACAGATGTAAGCCTCTTTCGTTGTCTGAATACACTTCTAATTCTAATCGAGTGGCTGCTAACCAATTGAAAGCATAATCAATTGCTGTATTGATAAGTAATTTACCAACGCCTTTTCCGGAATATTCAGCACCAACACCAAGACCAAAACTCACAATGTGGCGACGACGAGGATGATTATCGATTATCAGTGCTAAATGTCCCGCGACTTGGCCATCAATAGTTGCAACAAAATTAGGGATGTTTTGTTCTGAAAATTCAAGTAATCTTTTTTTCCACATCGTGACTGAAGGATAAGGAAATTGGCAAGTGCAAATATATAAATCAGGATGTGTATATAGTTGTTGAATTGCTGATGCGTCGTCAGGTTCACCATGGCGTATTTTTATTTCTTGCATATCTTCTACCAACTATTTAATTACTAGATTTAATTTCGACAATAGCGAATAAAAGTAGAGAAATAAATAGCAAAAAGGCGGAATAAAAATATATTCCGCCTTTTGTCTTTAAAACCGATTATTTAAATTAAATTGCCCACTCACCCGCATAAAATGCCACTAGAGCAATAGTAATTAATACTGTGCCAATATTGAGTTTACGCCATTCACCTGCAAATATACGGCCAATCACCAAACAGCCGAAACCTAACATAATACCTGTGACGATATTACAGGTTAAAACAATAAATACAGCACACACCATACCTGACATTGCATCAACAAAATCACTGAAATCTAACTTAGTGACGTTACCTAGCATCAATAAACCCACATACATTAACGCAGGTGCCGTTGCATAAGCAGGAACTAAATAAGAAAGAGGCGATAAGAAAAGGATCAGTAAAAATAAAATACCGACTACTGTTGCGGTTAATCCTGTTTTACCACCAGCCGCTGTTCCTGCGGCTGATTCAACATAAACCGCAGCCGGTGCAGCACCAATAACACCCGCAAAAATACTACTGACAGAGTCAGAAGTCAGCGCTTTTCCGCCATTAATAATTTGCCCGCGTTTATCTAATAAGTTTGCTTGACCTGCAACAGCGCGAATAGTCCCAGTGGCATCAAAAATGGCAGTCATCACTAACGCAAGAACACTCGGTAATACTAAAGGCTGTAAGGCACCTTTAATATCCATTGCAAACAATAAAGAAAGTCCATCTTCACCTAATTGAGGCATTTTAAAGATGCCTTGATATTTTACATTAGGATCAAAAATAAGGCCGATAATCGAAATAGCCACAATCACTAATAGCACGCCACCCGGCACTTTACGTTTTTCTAATCCGAAAATAGCGGCCAATCCAGCAAGTGACATCAGAACAGAAAATGATGTAAATTTACCCATTGCGACAGGCAAACCATCAAATGGGTTTTTAACCACTAATCCAACACTGTTTGCTGCGATTAAAAGCAGAAAAAGCCCAATCCCTATTCCTGCACCATGTGCGATACCAATTGGAATATTTTTTAAGATCCAAGTGCGAATGCCAGTTAATGAGAAAACGGTGAATAAACATCCCATTAAAAACACGGCACCTAATGCAACGGGCACAGAAATGTTTTGTCCCAAGACCAAGCTAAAAGCGGTAAATGCTGTTAATGAAATAGCACAACCAATTGCCATAGGAAGATTTGCCCACAATCCCATTAGAAGGGAGCCTAATCCCGCGACTAAACAGGTTGCAATAAAAACCGCTGTATGTGGAAAACCGGCTTGTCCTAACATACTAGGAACAACAATAACGGAATACACCATAGCCAGAAATGTCGTCAAACCAGCGATCATTTCTTTGCGAACAGTTGTGCCGCGTGCTGTAAGTTTAAAATAGCTATCCAGTTTACCTGTGCTTGCTGATTGATTAGCAGACATTACTTTCCTCTGACATAAAAACGGTTCACTCTCCAAAAAAAAGAAAACGATTACGTATCAATTAGAATAACCTCTTGTCGATGAAAAATCTTAAGAGGGAGTCAAAAGCAAACGTTTGGTTTTTCGTGTGGATTGAGTGAGAGAATTTGACGCAAACGATTATCTGGTGCTTTTAGGGTAAGAATCAAGCGAAAAAATACATTTTTAATAAAAATGTCATAAAAAGATAATTTAAGTTAGAAAAAAGAAAAAGAGGAAAGCAGCTACCGACTTTCCTCATCATTCTACTTTTGTACAATCATCTAATATCATGCTTATCTCACAGTAGAAAAACAGATTAATCAATTGTTTTTATTGAATTTATATTACACGATATGATAACTAGGTATATCTATCTATTATTAGTAACTTTAATAAGTTGCTTAGATAAATAATACCTCCCGTTCCCAATGTGTGGCGATTAATGATTTGCAGTATTCACTATTTTTATCTGAAGATAGTGTCATCTTCTACTTCTAACGTTAGATGAGTAAGCGCAGTTTTAGCAAATAATTTTCCGTTTTGCATAAGCATTTCTAGATTATTCTTAATAAATTTTAAAATAGTTACAACTACAAAAGATAATCATAATCATTTATAAAAAACAATAAGATAAATTTTTAATATTTAGAAATCGAGAAAAGAAAGGCTTCCTCTATCGCATTCGTTTGACCTTAAATGGAATACGATAGAGAAGAAATAATATTAAGATGAGCTACTATTGAGTGCTTCAACACCTAGGTTCCAACGTTCCATCGTTGAAACTAAGAATAAACCTGTCATAGCAACCAATAAAAATGGTAGTGAAGATGAAGAAATTTCTGACATCGCGCCAGCCAGCAAAGGCCCTGCTAAATTACCAATTCCCCATAACATCGCAGCTGACGCATTAGCAACCATCAGATCATTGCCTGAGAAATATTGCCCTATTTGTACCAACGCAATGGTGTATATCGCACCAGCTGTTGCACCCAACACCAGCAATAAAGGCCAAATCAAAAATGTATGGGACATAGTGATAGGTAATAATAAGCTTGCAAGTAAAGTCACTACACCACAAACTCGATATAACCGTGTTCTGTTCATATGATCAGCAAGCCAGCCAAATGGCATTTGCATAATGGCATCACCCGCTAAAATAGCGCTTATCATCATTGCGGCAATAGCTTCAGTGTGTCCCATACTTAGGCCATAAATAGGAAACATAGAAAGTACGGTGCCATCAAAAAAAGCAAAGAAAACAATACCACCACAGATTGCGGGTGCCACTTTAACAAAGCGGATAATAGAAAAATTAGGCTCTTGCGTATCTTTCGGTAATTTATCACCTGTTTTCTGATCCATCATTAAAAACAGGACAATAGAGATAATATGAATAAAGACACTAATTAAAATAGGTGTCTTATCTGCGACGCCATAAAGCGCAATAATTGAAGGCCCTAATAACTGGCTAATAGTAAATACCGTAGTATATACCGCTAAAATCCGCCCACGTTTATTATCTGGTGAAAGCTCATTAATCCACGTTTCACCTAAACAAATCATCACACCACTGGCAATCCCAGTGATTAATCGTAGAGGAAATAAAACCTCTAAAGGCAAGCTCCCCATTAAAGGTAATAAGCTTATTGCAGAAACAATGGTTGCTAATAGCATGGCAAAGCGTTTGCCTATCCATTGCACAATACGCCGAGCAAAAGGCGAAATAATTAACATCCCAATAGCGGGTGCAGCGGAAATAAGTCCAATGATAGATTCACTAATTCCCGCTAAATTAAGGCGCAGTGCAACCATAGGAATAGTTAATCCGATAACAATCCCGATAACGCCAATACTTACCGTGATAGTTGTTATCGCAAAAACTTCAGATTGGCGATAATTTTGATATGACATGTTATTTTGTTTCTGCGAATAACAGAAACCTCTGTAATAAAAGGAAGGTGGTTAAATAAAATATTGTTTTATTATAGGGGATAAGAAATAGATAAACATGCTTAAAAAGTAACATTAATCAGAGAAAGATCTTCGTTTGACTCACCAAGATCTTTGCCTTTCACAATATTCTCACTTCACCGTCATTTATCCTGCAACGCTTAAGAAAAATAACGATAAATAAGCACAGTACCTGATGCCAATACAATGGTATAAATCACACTCATAAATCGAGCTTTCGACATACGTAATGTTAAATTTCGCCCTAACCAAACTCCCGCAAACATAGCAGGCAAGAAAATGACAGCTAACTTAAGAATATCCAATTGCCAATAAATACCCGCAAATAAGAAAATCACCACTCGCGTTAGTGTGCTAAAGCCAATCAATGTCGTTTGTGTAATGCGAAACTTGTTTTTATCTGCAATTCTGCCTGATAAATAGATTGCATATAAAAAGCCACCACTACCAAACAATGCGCTAAATACACCACCAATTAACCCAAAAGGATAAACCAAGCGTTGAGAAAATTGGCTTTCTTGTTTTTTCCAAAACAAGGCATAAATGGCATAACAAGCGGCAAAGATACCTAAAAGAAGAGAAAGCAAATCAGGTCGTGTGGTTAATAAAATCGTCGCACCGACCAGACTACCAATAATAATCAGCGGAATAAGATAGCGTATCTCTTTAAAATCAGCCTGTTTGCCATCTCTTAAAACATTCACTATGGCAGCACTTAAATCGATTAATGCCAATAAAGGCACTATCATTGAAAGAGGTAAATAAAGTGCTAATACAGGGCCTGCAATTAACGCAGAGCCAAACCCAGCCATACCGAAAATAACATAAGCAAAGAATAAGGTAAGTAGGCAAATAAAAAGATCAGACCAACTGAGTAAGTCCATCATAATAAACCTTGAATAATTATCATTTAATGAAGAATATTAGCGTAATTATTAAAAATCGAACAGTGATCGTAAGACTATTCACAAAATACAGCAGAAACAGGATCTCATTTTTCCGAATACGGTTAATTAGTGTTATTATCTAATCGGAATAACTCTTTTAAACTAACGATATTTTGAATTGGCAATGAACCCACAACCTCCTAAAAAAACGAATGAATACCTTGGTAATAAAGTCAAACAATTAAGACAGTCTCGAAACTTGTCACTTAATGAGTTATCAAGAAAATCGGGAATATCCAAGGCTGCATTGTCAAAATTAGAATCGGGTGATTCTAATCCTAGAATCGATACCTTAGAGGCTATCGCAATAGCGCTTGGCTTTCCGTTAGGGGATTTATTTAGTTTCACACGAGAAGAATATCCTCGTTTAGAACGACATAAGCCTATCGTGGGTGATTATGCCCAAGAGTTTAAATTTCGTATTGGTATCGGCAATATTACTGAAATTTGGCATATCGAAATGAAGCATGGCGCGATCATCAATAGCCCAGCTCACGCAGATGGAACTCAAGAACACATCATGGTCTATTCGGGTAAATTAATGATGCGTTTTGACAATGATGAAACGGTCTTACTCGAAACAGGTGATTTTTACGCCTTTCATGGTAATACCCCTCACTCTTATATTTGTGTTGAAGGGCATTTGCGTGCATCCGTCATTATGTCTAGCCCCAATCAACAGCATTATCATCATCGTCCTTAGCTTTTTTATTTGTGATAAAAATATGGCTTTATTCCTATTAATTAAAAATACCGTAATTAAGAATAAAGCCACTGATAAAATAAAAATGACAAATTAACTTAGATAACTTTCCATTTGTTCAAAAACACGTAAATCGTCGCTGAATCTCACTTCTTTTACGTCTTCAAGCTTTTCTACCTGACTCACCATCTGCATTAGGCGATCATCTTTTTGCACTAATAGCCAAATACGGCTTTTATCGCTATTTTTCATCGGTAAACACAAAATACCATCAACGTTAAAGGCACGGCGAGCAAATAGCCCACAAATATGGGTCATAACACCGGGATGGTTGCGAACAATCAATTCCAGCGCGATAGGTTGTGATTGTTGTGACATAAATTAAGCTCCTATCATCTCAATATTTGCCGCCCCTGGCGGTACCATTGGAAATACTTTTTCATGAATATCAATCATGACATGAATTAAACACGGACCTGGTTTTTCAATTGCTGCTTTTAATGCACTCGCAGGATCCGCTTCCTGATTTAAGTCACAGGTGTCTAAACCAAAGCCTTGTGCAATACGAATAAAATCTGTTTGATAAGGGTAAGCCGCCGCATAAATACGCTCTTCAAAAAACAGCGTTTGTTGTTGGTGAACCAATCCCAATGCCTGATTATTTATCAAAATAATTTTGATATCTAATTGGTGTTCAGCCGCCGTAGCAAACTCTTGAATATTCATCATAATGCTACCATCCCCAGAGAAGCAGAGGATTTTCTTACTTGGCTCCGCTAATGCGGCACCAATCGCTGCTGGTAAACCAAATCCCATCGTGCCTAAACCGCCAGATGTTAACCATTGTCGAGGTCGATTTAACGGATACGCTTGTGCAACCCACATCTGATGTTGCCCAACGTCTGTTGTAATAATGGCATCATCATCAACACAATTTGCGGCCGCTAATACAATGCCATAACCACTCAGAATATTTTCAGAGTTTTTCATCTCCAATGGATATTCTTGTTTCAGTGTCGTAACACGCTCTATCCATTCATTACGCTTATTGGTATTAATCAATGGTAATAACAGTGATAACACTGATTTCGCATCAGCGTGGATTGCAATATCTGGGCGCTTGATTTTACTAATTTCAGCACGATCGATATCAACATGAATAATTTTGGCATTAGGGCAAAACTTCTCTGCTTTACCAATAGCACGATCGTCAAAGCGCGCACCTAATACAATCAACAAATCCGCTTCTTCTAAAATAAAATTGGTACTACGCGTCGCATGCATACCCAACATCCCCAAATACAGAGGGTGTGAAGGTGGCATTAATCCTAATCCCATTAAGGTCATCGTTGTTGGCAGATTATTTTTCTCTGCTAATTCAATCGCTTCTTTGCATGCTTCTGAGCTAATTATTCCACCGCCTAAATATAAAACTGGATTTTTAGCTTGGTTGATCATTTGCGCCGCTTGTATCACTAAATCAGTATTAAATGCGGGAACGGGATCTTTTTGTGGAATAGGTGGTAACGCTTCTAATGTAATTGTGGCTTGCTGAATATCCTTTGGTACATCAACCCAAACTGGGCCCGGTCTCCCTGACATAGCTAAACGAAACGCATCACAAATAATTTCGGGTAAATCAGCAATATCGCGCACTAAATAATTATGTTTAGTAATAGGAATAGACATGCCATAAGTATCAACTTCTTGGAAGGCATCTGTCCCAATCATTGCAGAAGATACCTGACCAGTAATACACACCAAAGGAATAGAATCCAATTTAGCATCTGCGATTGCAGTGACTAAATTCGTCGCCCCCGGCCCACTTGAGGCAATACAAACAGCAGGTTTGCCATTTGCTCTTGCAATACCTTGAGCGATAAAACCTGCGCCCTGTTCATGGCGAGTTAAGATATGGCGAATAGATTTGCTTTGGCTTAATGCGTCATACAAAGGCAACGCCGCACCACCGGGGATCCCTGCAATTGTCGTAATGCCTTGCCGTTCCAGTAAATAAACGATTAATTGTGCGCCAGTAAAGGTTCTACTTGTGGCGTTATCTTGTTGAGCACCCATTTTTCTCTGTCCTTTGTTCTAAGCCGGACTTTATGGGCGGTAGAAAAGAAAAACCCCGCCCGGTTAGTGCGCCGGCGGGGTTGCGAAACTGTGTTGATTCGGACCCGTTACGGCGCTTTGCCGACGACCACCACCACACGCACGACAACCACAGCCGCAATGTGCGCTGTTAGTCGTAGGCTTTGTAGTAGAGTAGTGATGATCATGGGTTACCTATCAATTAATTTAATGATGTGTTTACGTGTTATCTGTATTTAAAAAAACATAACTTCTACAAATTAACAACCTTTTTTTTCGGTTTATTTTTTATCACCGCCAAAAACGAGAGCTAGATCACTTCTAGTGAAAATCAAAAAATAACCCTGATTGCAGCATAAAAATCTAGATTAATTTCACATTACAGAATAACCAAAAATTCGTTTCTCAACGTAAACACATCGACTCAATTTTATAAAAAAGCAACTTGAACCAATAATAGTGTTGCCGAGAGTACAAACATAAATATCACCATCGGCATAATAAATTTAAGCCATTTATTATAGGAGATATCTAACATTTGCAATGTCGCTAACACCAGCCCAGTAGGCGCCAAGAACAACATAATATATTGTCCCCAGTTATATGCCGATACCACCATATAACGAGGAACACCAACTGCATCCGCTAATGGCGCCATGATTGGCATCGCTAAAACCGCAAGCCCTGAAGAAGACGGAACAATAAAACCTAAACAGATAAAGACAACGAGCTGTGCCAATAAGAATAAACTTGGTGGCATTCCTGCAACCATATGAGACATAAATTCAAGAATGGTATCAGCAATTTTACCTTGTTCCATCACAAGGTTAACACCACGCGCTAAACCAATAATTAATGAAACACCGACTAATTCCGATGCCCCGTGAATAAATCCATCAATGGCTGTTTTCTCTTTTAATCCAGAGAGAAAAATTATGATGATTGCGATAGCAAGGAAAAGAGCTGCCATTTGTGGAAACCACCAGCCCATGTCCATAACACCCCAAACCATAATAGGAAAAGCAGCAACAAATAAGCAGAGGATCACTTTACGACGCCACGAAAATTCTAATATCTCATTAGGATCGTAATTACTTAAAAAGCGCTGTTTAAAACTTTCGGCATTTTCATAGTTGTAAGAGAAAGTCGGATCTTTTTTGATCTTCTTGCAATACCAATATAAATAAACCAAAACCCCCATCGTACCAATCACCAACCCAATAGTACGAAAGCCGATCCCTTCAATAAAACTGATCCCCGAAGCATTTGATGCGATAACAACTGAGAAAGGATTTACAGTTGAGAACCCAGCCCCCATTGAAGAGGCAAGGAAAATAGCACCAACACACACAATAGCGTCATAACCCAAGATTAAGAATATGGGTACTAATATGGGATAGAAGGCAACGGCTTCTTCTTCAATCCCACAGCTTGTCCCGCCGATGGATAATATAATCGTGACCCCAAACACGACTAAAAACTCTTTGCCTTTGGTTCGATTCGCTAGTGCTGTTAAACCTGCATTGAATGCACCGGTTTTATTAACAACTCCAATAAGCCCCCCCAAGACAAGAATGAAAACAATAACATCAGCTCCCTCTATCGTGCCTTTCACCATACTTTCGGTAATATCCATAATCCCTTTGGGTTGCTGTGCTACGCGTTCATAGGTTCCAGGTATCGCTATCGGTTTTTTAATTGTCCCATCTGTAAATTTATTAATCTCAATAGAGACATTTAAATCATTTAATGTTGCCTGAGTTGCAGGTAACACTTCATGAGAACCATCTATTTTCGCAACCACTAATGATGGCCCCGCTGAGTTATAACTTAATCGCTGATATTCGCCAGCTGGAATTATCCACGTTAATCCAACCACAATTACTGTAATGGCAAATAAAATAGTAAATGCGGTCGGAAACGCAAACTTTTTAAGTTTCATAAGCGTCCTCGACTTAAATAAGAGGCTACTCTGCCAGTAGAAATAATATCTATCTGGCAGAGTCTATTATTAGAATTAAATGTAGAATAATGATAAGTATGATATTAATCAGAAATAATTGTTGTACCTGTTTTTCCTTCTAAAGCAGATAACGCATTCTCTAAAGAAGTAATAATAGCTTGTACACCTTTATCACTCTCTTTTAGAAAGTTAAGGCAAGCCTCAACTTTAGGTAGCATACTTCCTTTAGCAAATTGCCCTTGGGAAATATATTTCTGCGCTTGAGAAAGCGTTAATTTATCTAAATTCATTTGATCTGGTTTATTAAAATTAATAGCAACTTTATCAACAGCCGTTAATATTAATAAAATGTCTGCTTTTAATTCTACGGCTAATTTTGAGCTAGAATTATCTTTATCAATAACAGCATCAATACCTTCTAATAAATCCCCTTTCCGAATAACAGGAATACCACCGCCACCAACAGTAATCACCACAATATTACGTTCAACCAACTGTTTAATAATCGGCGATTCTACAATTTCTAACGGCTTAGGTGATGGGATCACTCGACGATATCCACGTCCAGCATCTTCCATAAAGTGAAAACCGTGCTCTTTTTGAATAACCTCAGCTTGCTGTTGAGTATAAAAAGCACCAATCGGTTTTGTCGGTGATAAAAAAGCAGGGTCGTTTTTATCAACAACCACTTGGGTCACAATGGTGGCACAACCATGATTTTTATTCAGATCTCTCGCACATAATTCGTCATTAATAGCCTGTTGTAGATGATAACCAATATAACCTTGGCTCATGGCACCACATTCAGCAAATGGCATATAAGGCGTGCCGATGTTCTGTTGCGATGCATAATCCATAGCTAAGTTAATCATCCCAACTTGTGGGCCATTACCATGACCAATAATGACTTGGTAACCCTTCTCAACCAAATCCACAATGGGCTTTGCGGTTTTTCGGACTATCTGCTTTTGCTCTAGTGGCGTACTGCCCAATGCATTTCCCCCTAAAGCAATAAATACCTTCTTAGGCATTGTTAACTCCTTGCTTTAGCTTAAAGTCGCGAACATAACGGCTTTAATGGTATGCATACGGTTTTCAGCCTGATCGAAAACTTTTGATTGGCGTGACTCAAAAACTTCGTCTGCCACTTCCATTTCACTCAAACCAAACTTCTGATAAATATCTTCACCAATGAGCGTTAGACGATCATGGAATGAAGGTAAACAGTGTAAGAAAATCGCATGAGGATTTGCCATTTTCATCATAGATTCATTGACTTGATAAGCTTTCAGTAAGCGAATGCGCTCATCCCAAACACTATCTGGCTCTCCCATTGAAACCCAAATATCGGTATAGAGAACATCAGCCTCTTTTGCCCCTTTCTCGATATCTTCTGTTAATGTGATAGAGCCTTCGTTTTCAGCCGCGATTGCACGACACTCCTTCACAAGTTGCTCTTCTGGCATTAAAGATGCTGGGCCACATGCTGTAAAATGTAAGCCTAATTTGGCACAGACCACCATTAAAGAGTTAGCAACGTTATTACGCGCATCACCAAAGAAAGTCAGCTTAAGCCCTTTTAAATGACCAAAATTTTCTTCAACTGTTAGCATATCCGCCAACATCTGAGTTGGATGGAATTTATCGGTAAGACCATTCCATACTGGCACACCTGATTTTGCCGCAAGTTCTTCAACTAATGACTGATCAAAACCACGATATTCAATACCATCATAGAAACGCCCTAATACACGTGCAGTATCTTCAATAGACTCTTTTTTACCCATTTGTGATGAGCCTGGATCAAGATAAGTCACTCCCATTCCTAAATCGTAACCTGCCACTTCAAAAGCACAACGTGTACGTGTTGAGGTTTTTTCAAATAATAAAACGATATTTTTACCTTCCAAAGAGCGGTGAGGAATACCTGCCATTTTTAATGATTTAAAATGTTTAGAAAGATTTAATAAATATTGAATTTCAGCTGATGAAAAGTCGAGTAATTTTAAAAAACTTCTACCTTTAATATTAATAGACATAATAATCCTATCTCCTAATTATTTTGATAATAATAGAGTTAAAAAATGATTCATTATTTATGAAAAATAGATGTCTCCCCAATAACACACGTTATTAGGAAATATGCTTTATATTTTCAGCATGTAAAAAGAGGGCTTACCCGTTAAAAACGGAGAAATGGAAACACTGACGTTGTTTATACATCATAATGTGGGCAATACGTCTAATATGAGGCGTTTTCCTATTATTATTTTCCATAATACTAGTACCTTCACTTATAGGTATTAAATGAGGGTTACAGTGAAACATATAGGAATTAACTTTAATGTGATTATCATCTCAATTATCTATTTATGATAAAAACCATATATCAGTAAAAATAAATCATCAAGAATACATTCCATTAACACACAAATAAAAAATGGATAATCGCTTCTATATTAAGAATGACCTCAATTAAATTAATAAGATAATCAAGAAATAACCAATAAAAATTTATTTTTATTTAGCTATTATTTAGCTATTTTTTTTATATCACTTTTATAATTAACATTAATGATACATTTAAATACTAAAATAATTTAGCTAGCATCATCACCGCACTACAAATAATTAAAATCAGCGTTGCATACTGAAATATTCTGTCAGGCATTCTGATCAACAGCCACTTAGACAGCGGAATAGAGATTAGCGAGCCTAAAAATAACAAAAGTGCCAAATGAATATCCGTATGCCCATCTTGCATATAGGCTAGTGCTGAAGATCCCGATAACAATGTTGTGGTAAATATAGAAGTGCCAATAGCTTGCTTAATAGAAAGGTTCGCGTAGCGTAGCAATAACGGTAACACAACCACACCACCACCCACCCCTGTTGCCCCTAAAACAACACCTGCTGCGATCGCAGGAAGTAATAGCGCTTTTATATTTAAAGGAGCTAACGCTGTATTTTCAACCACAACGGGAGGTAATGAGAAAAACATTCTCTGTACAAAGAGAAATAGAGAAAAAACAATAGCACTAACAACAAGCGCATTAATTCCCCATTCAACTTGTTGCTGATACTGCGCTAACGAACCTAAATAATTAACCAAAACACTGGCTAAAAAGGTACTTGGTAGCATTATTCCTAAGACAATCATCGCTCTTTTAAAAGGAATATTTCCAAGGCGAAAATGCATATAAGACGAAGTAACTTTCATCAACATGGATAATAAATTCGCTGTTGCAACTGCCATTAACGCATTCATACCAAAGAAATAGGTCAATACAGGTAAAACAATAACACCGCCGCCCACACCCGTCGTACTTATAATTAAACCAATAGCCGCACCCACCGCTAATGTGGTGATAAGTAACATTATTGATTTCCTTGCATAACAGCTTCTCGCCCTTTTAATAATGCTTTTTCTGCTGACTCACTCGCTAATGTCATATATTTAAAAAACAGCACATCAAAAGCCACCATTTGTAAAACTTGTGGCGTAATCACGCCTAATTGAGAGTGTTGTTCATCATAAAAATAAGGCAATGTATAATCAGATAATCGAGTTGCTTCATCTTGTCCGAAACGCGTTAATGCCACAGTTAAACAACCTTCATTTTTTGCTGATTTCAGCATCCGATTAATATCTGTCGTATTTCCTCTAGCGGTAACAGCAATGGCAATATCATCAGTAGATAAATTAGCGGAATAAGCCAATTGAGCATGAAGATCAGGACTAAATAAGGTGTTTTTATTTACACGAATTAATTTATGAAAAATATCGCTCGCCACAACGGCGGATGCGCCAATACCAAACAATACAATGCGTTTTGCTAATACCATTTTTTCAGCTAATAGATCTATGGTATTAGGATCTAACAACGCTAATGAATCTTGAATAGCACTGGTAAACAGATGCCCTGTTTTGGAAATAATTAATTCTGTCGGGTCTGTTTTCGCGAGATTGCCATAGAGAATATCGCCACTGCTTTTTTGTTGCTTTTCTTCTGAAAGGTAATCAATTTTAAATTCAGGATAACCGCGATACCCCATTTGACGAGAGAAACGAATAACAGAAGCACTACTTACACCTGCTTTAAGTGCCAGATCAGCCGCATTCATACTGGCAATATTCTCACTATTCTCTAATAAATAATGAGCAATACGTTGTTCTGTGCCTTTGCCTTGTATTAGCAAACTTTCAAGCTTTTTGGTCAGTGTCGACATTCTGTTATCCTTTTTATTTCTGACTTATTTCTCTGGATCGGTAAATCCCATTAGCATACTGGCAATAAAACCGACAATCCATGCACCTAATACTGCGATCAGGAACTTAATAATTTGCCCATCTCCCACTAATGGAATTAATGATAACCCAGCTGTACCAAATGGAATAATGATCCCAACTTGGAAATATGCCATTAATGCACCACCAGCCGCACCACCAATACATCCCGCTACAAAAGGTTTTCCTAATGGAAGGGAAACACCAAATAATAAAGGCTCACCGACACCGAAAATACCAACAGGTAATGCACCCATTAATGTTTTCTTTAAACGTTGGTTTTTAGTGCGTAAATAAACCCAAAAACAAGAGCCTACTTGCCCCATTCCACCCATGGCTAAAATAGGGAACAGGTAATTTAAACCAAAAGTATTTAAGATTTCGGTATGAATAGGAATTAGTCCTTGATGCAATCCCGTTAAGAGTAAAAATAAGAAGCTTCCCCCTAGCGCAGCACCCGTTACAACCGCACCACCACCTTGATTTAAAAGTGATAATGATACGCCTTGTGCTAATAACTGATTAAGATAATGGCCGATTGGTTGGAATATCATAATCGCCACAAGAGAAGAGACTAAAATAGTCACAAACGGCGTTAAGATAAGATCTAGGCTCTCTTTAACGATACTACGAAACCATAATTCTAATTTTGAAGAGAACACGACCACCATTAATACTGCAAAGATCCCGCCACTGTTTGGCTGTAATTTCTCACCAAATAAGGTGATATCAGCAAGCCCAGGCATGGCTAATAACCCAGCCATTACGGCACCAATCGACGTTGACGCGCCCAATTCTTTAGCTGTATTTATCCCAATCATAATAGAGAGATATGCAAATACTGTACTACCAATTAATTTGAATAATTTAAATAGCTCAGGGAATTGCTCAACTAAGCCTGGTGCGACTAAACGGATAATATTAATTAACCCCATAATCAAACCGCAGCCAATTAAAGCAGGAATTGTCGGGACAAAAATAGCCGCTAATGTATTTAGCATACGACGAATGGAGAAGCCTTTTTTCACTGGTGTTGACGCAGGCTCATCTTCACTACTTGCTGAACTGTTTTGCATACGCTTATTCATGATGGAATAAACTTTTGCCGCGGTTCCCATTCCTACAATCACTTGGTGCTGTTCGCCATTAAATACAACACCTTTAACGCCTTCGACTTGTTTTAAAGCGTCGGCATCAAATAGCGAGCTATCTTTTAAAATCAGTCGAATACGAGTCATACAATGTGTTAGGGTTGCCACATTTTGAAACCCACCAGCATGTTTTTCTATTTCTATTGCTAACGTGTCGAGATGTTCTATTTTATTAGCCATATGCGTGCCTGCTAAAGTTCAGAGTGTTTACTCATATTGTTATTAGTTAAATAGGGCGAGTTGCTGTTGTAACGAACGATAAGGATATTGCTGTGTAATTTGCTCAACTTTCTCCACACTCAGGTGAAGTTCATACATTAAAATGGCTTTTCTAGGATGATAATTAACCATTTGTAACAGGGTTCTGGCTGTTTCATGTGAAATTCCACACACCTCACTGACAATACCCTCAGCACGACGTTGCAATTTCTCATTACTCGCAATCACATCCACCATAAGGTTTTTATGCACTTTTCCAAGTTTAGTCATCACGCTAGTACTTAACATACCCAAAATCATTTTTTGAGCTGTGCCACTTTTCATTCTTGTGGAACCTGTTAACACTTCTGCGCCCACATCTGGTGCAATAGATAAGTCGGCAATTTCACTCATCATACTTTTGCCACGCGTAGTAATAGATACTGTCAATGCTTTTAGCTTCTTGCCATATTGCAAAGCTGCGACAGTGAAAGGCGTACGACCGCTTGCCGCAATGCCAATAACGACATCTTTATCGCTAACATGACGACGTTGAAGCTCTTCAATTGCCGCCTCTTGACTATCTTCAATATTTTCAACCGCTTTTAGCATTGCATCATGACCGCCAGCAATAATCGCCTGTACTAATGTAGGAGATACACCAAAAGTAGGTGGACATTCCGCACTGTCTAGTACCGCTAATCGTCCACTTGTTCCTGCACCAACATAAAAAATACGTCCACCTTTTTGCAGACGTTCAGTAATTCTTTCTACTGCTTTAGCAATAGCGGGTAATTCTTTTTTAACTGCATTTGCAACAGTCATATCTGCACTATTGATAAGCGTAACCAACTCTAAAGCGCTTAATTCAGAAAACTGTGTTGTTTCTTGATTGCTTTCATTTTTAAGACATTCGCTTAATGCATCTTCTTTCATCATAACAACCTTAATGAAACTAAATTTCAATTAAAATTACATCTTATGAAATAATATTTCAATAATAATTGTCACCACTCTGTGAAATCAGTCACATTAAGTTAAACCGTTTTTCTTTGTAAGAAATCCAACAGTGACTATAAAAACACAGCAAACTATTAATTTTAAAGAAATTCCACTTACTTTCTAAATAAGATAGCAAGTGGAATACAAAGATGTGATAGTGCAGAAGTGTACTACTTGGCTTGCGCTAAAAACTGCCCAAACTCTTCAATGCTAGGATAAGAAGATTGTGTGCCTTTCCCTGCAACACTTAAACCAGAAAACATCACGGCTTTATTTAACGCTTCTTCAATATTATTGGTGTGAACATAATAATGGGAGAAACAACCAATAAAGGCATCCCCCGCCCCACTAGTATCAATTGCATCAACTTTAATGGCGGGAATATATTTTTCAATTTCACCATTCATCCATAATGCGCCTTTTTCACCTAATGTAACGATGACATTCTTAAAGCCTTTTTGTAGTAAAGAACAAGCGGCTTCACGGATTTCATCCATTGTAGTGATTGGCATACCAGTCAAAATTTCAAGTTCTGTTTCATTCGGAACAAAAAAGTCACAACGAGCTGCAATATCAAGATCTAATGCTTTTGAAGCAGGCGCTGGGTTAAATAACACAGGAATATGATGTTTGTTACCAAACTCAATGGCGTGATACACCGTTTCAAGCGGGATTTCTAATTGCAATACGATTATTTTGCATTTTTTCAGGCTATCTGTGGCTCTATCAATATCCTCTGGCGATAAATGCTGATTAGCACCTTTAACAATTAAAATGCTATTTGATGATTGAGAAGTCACAAAAATGGGCGCAACACCACTTGTTGTACCAGGCACTTTTTCAACATAGCGCGTGTTAATACCATAAGACTCTAAATTCATGATGGTGTTATCCGCGAAAATATCATCGCCAACCTTTGTTAACATCATCACTTTTGAATTTAATTTAGCAGCAGCAACAGCTTGATTTGCCCCTTTACCACCACAGCCAATCTTAAATGCTGGCGCCTCAAGGGTTTCTCCCTCTTTTGGCATCCTGTCTATATAGGTGATCAAATCCACCATATTTGAACCAATCACTGCGATATCCATAGCGCCTCTTACTCTTATGTGAAATTTTTAAATGTGAAAATAGTGACATTTTGATAGATGTATAACAGTATCATGTTATTTAAACATCATTTGTGATTGTTATCCCGTTAAAACGGCACTAATATGTTGCCAAAATCACATGGGTGATGAATAACAATCTTCTTATTAAGGAATATACTATGCGTCCATTAGCTAATTATATCGATCATACCCTTCTTGCTGCAGATACAACTGAAGCGCAAATCAAAAAATTGTGTGCTGAAGCAGTTGAACACGGTTTCTTCTCTGTTTGTATTAACACTTCTTACATCCCTTTAGCAAGAACTTGCCTTGAAGGAAGTGATGTAAAAGTATGTTGTGTTATCGACTTCCCATTTGGTGCGGGTTTAACAGCAACAAAAGCCTTTGAAGCGGCTGAAGCTATTCGCCAAGGCGCACAAGAAGTCGATATGGTTATCAATATTGGTATGTTAAAAAGCGGCCGTTTAGACTTCGTAAAACAAGATATCGAAGCAGTAAAAGCCGCTTGTGGTAATACAACTCTGAAAGTTATTTTAGAAACTTGCTTATTAACTGACGACGAAGTACGTTTAGTTTGTGAAATGTGTCGTGAGATCCGCGTTGATTTTGTGAAAACATCAACAGGATACAGTACAATGGGCGCAACAGAGCATCATGTTGCTTTAATGCGCAAAACAGTGGGTGATGAAGTTGGTGTGAAAGCATCAGGTGGTGTTCGCGATCGCCAAACAGCATTAAACATGATCAAAGCAGGTGCAACACGTATCGGCGCTAGCGCAAGTGTCGCTATCGCAACAGATTCAGATGCACCTGAATCAAACTACTAATTATTTAGCGTATATTTTCTTGGAGTACGCTATTCGATAACACAAGGATCCTTCGGTGATAGAGACCAAACAGCACGAACGTTTGCGCCGCCTCAGTGAATGTATAAAACGCTCAGGTCGCATACATCTTAAAGACGCCGCAAGGATCCTTGAAGTTTCTGAAATGACAATTAGGCGCGACCTTAGTTCTGACGCCGAAAACCCTTTTCCGATGTCATTATTAGGTGGCTACATTGTTGCATTAGCCCAGCCCCATTCAGGATTAATCTCAACATCCTCTAATATCATTACGCCAGATCAAACTGAAGAACTTCATATTCCTAATCTTGCCGCTGGCATGGTGTCTGACGGCGATGTTCTTTTTTTCGATAACGGGCAGTTTATTCCTACACTGATTGAGCTTATTCCTGATAATCTGCATTTCACGGGGATCTGTTATTCTCATCGAGTATTTTTGGCATTAAGCCAGAAAAAAAATGCCACCGTATTACTCTGCGGAGGTGAATATCGTCCTAAAAGTGACTCTTTCTACAATCCTACCCAACCTTCTTATCTTGATAGCATTAATCCCAAAAAAGCCTTTATTTCAGCCGAAGGTGTTCATCTCGATTTTGGCGTTACCTGTTATAACATCGACGATCTGTACATGAAGAAAAAAGCGATGGGTAAATCTATTCGTAAGATCTTACTCACCAAATATCACTATTTTGATGAAACAGCGACAGCCAATATGGGCGATTTAGCTCAGTTTGATGTTGTTATCACAGATAGAAAATTAACGGATGATTACGAAGATTATTGCCGAAAAAGCTCAGTAAAAGTAATTTATTAATTAAAAATAGAGAACTAACTGAAATAGCAAATAAAAGGAAGTTAGCCTTAAATTAAATAAAATCTATTAATTCTTTTTTTAAAAAATAAAGAAAAACCACACCACTTTTTGATTGCCAATGCAAAAAAAAGTGGTTAATATGCCCGCGATTTATTATTTTTCATCCATTTCAATTAACTGCAAGGAGGTATCCCATGACAACTACAAATATGAATACTCTTTGCGGACAATCTCAGAAGTAATCCTTTTTTCCTTCTTTTTGCTGTCCGCCAATCAATTTATTTTTTTATCCTTTACATTATATGGATTGGTATATGGACAAGTGTGTTCATTATTTATCTGATAGCGTTTGTTATATCGCATCGGATAATACTTGGATTGAAAGCAAAGCAATCCAACAATTAGAAACAACCGCTCAACTTCCTGATATGGCTTATGTCGCAGGTATGCCTGATTTACATCCGGGGCGTGGTTATCCCATTGGCGCTGCCTTTTTTTCTGTTAATCGTTTTTACCCTGCTTTGGTCGGAAATGATATTGGCTGTGGCATGACGCTCTTTCAAACGGAATTTAAAAACAGCAAACTCAACTTAGATAAAGCAGAGAAACAGTTGAGTGAAATGAGTGATATCGCACCTTCAGAATGGCTAGAAACGCATCTACCGACTGAAATGCAACATCATCCTTTTGCTGGCTCTTTAAGCTCTATTGGTGGTGGTAATCACTTTGCTGAATTCCAACAAATTGACCAAGTGATTAATGAAACGCTTTTCGCTGCAAGTGGTATCAATAAAAAACAGTTATTGCTATTAGTTCACAGCGGATCGAGAGGTTTAGGACAATCTATCTTACGTGCTCATACAGAACAGTTTGGTCATAAAGGGCTTGTTGCTAACACCGAAGAGGCAAATGAATATTTGCAAGCCCACAATAATGCACTTGATTACGCAAAGATTAATCGTCGCCTTATTGGTGAAAGAATGATGCGCCAAATTCGCACTCAAGGTGCAGTTATTTCTGATGTAAATCATAACCTTGTAGAGCCTTGTGAATTACATGGTCAACAAGGTTGGTTACATCGTAAAGGTGCAACACCAGCACATCACGATATGGTGGTTATTCCGGGTTCACGCGGTGATTACAGCTATATTGTTAAGCCAATTGTGTCTGAATTAAGCCTTCATTCCTTACCCCATGGTGCAGGTAGAAAATGGATGCGTACAGAGTGCAAAGGCCGATTATCACACCGTTTTACACCTTTACAACTTTCACGAACGGCATTAGGTAGCCGTATTATTTGTGCCAATAAACAACTGATTTATGAAGAAGCACCGCAATCTTATAAATCGATTGAGACTGTAATTGAAAGTATGGTGAGTATCGGGCTAATCGAAGTCATCGCACGTTTAAAACCCGTGATCACCTATAAAACAAGTGGGGAGATGGCGTAATGTTATTACAATTCACCTCCGCACAAGGCCCTGAAGAGTGCTGTTTAGCGGTTGAAAAAGCCTTAAATTACTTTTTGAAATCAACAACAAAACAGCAAGTGAACGTCACGGTTCTTGAAAAAGAGCCTTCACGTCATGGCTTAAAATCGGCATTAGTGTCTCTTGAAGGTGCTGATGCACAAGCTATCGCGCAACAGTGGGCAGGCTCTATACAATGGCAATGTGCAAGCACATTACGACCGCGGCATAAACGTAAAAACTGGTTTATTGGTGTTGCTTGTTTTGAACAACCTGATGAAATTAATGACAAAGAAATTGTCTTTGAAACCATGCGTTCAAATGGCCCCGGCGGTCAGCATGTTAATAAAACAGAATCTGCGGTCAGAGCAACACATATTGCCACAGGTATTAGTGTCAAAGTGCAATCAGAACGTAGCCAGCACGCGAATAAAAAGCTCGCTAAACAACTTATTGCATGGCATTTAGAGGCTTATATGATGAAACAGCACGCTTCATTAAATAGTCAACGCCATATTGCCCATCACCGCGTTATTCGTGGCGATGCCACACTCTGTTTTAGTGGCAACGACTTTATACTTATAAGCAAATAATGTTATTAATCTAACAAAAGCAAAGCCACGATTTTTAATCGTGGCTTTTTTAAGACAAAAATACCCTGCAATAAGATTTTTTAAATTAAAAAATCAATAAAGCGTATAGTGAGTTTTAATAAATAAATCTTACAGTTAATACATTTATTTTATTTAATTAATCTTATTTCTTTTAATAACATCACACTTATTAAAATATAACTATTATTAATATTAATTAAATGGCTGCAGGTGTATTTCGCATTTTAACCGTGAACGTTACAACAGCAGAGGCAACTAATGCAATTATCATAAACATAAATGCGCTGTCGTAACTACCACCACTCGCTTTAATTAAGAAGCCCATAACAGGTGCAGAAACAACACCCGCCATTTGACCACCGAAGTTAACAATCCCTGAAGCACGACCCATGATTTTATTTGGGATAGTATCCATTAAAATACCCCAGAACATTGCCATGGCGAAGAACATAAATAATGCAGAAATACACTGATATACAACCGCCATATCAGCACTTTCAACAGTATATGTCATATATAAGAAGCCAGCTGCAATCACTGCGGTAACCATATATAACCATTTACGCTGTGATTTACATTTATCAGAAACATAACCACCTAATAATGTACCACCAGCACCAAATAAGAATGGAATAGCCGCCATTACCCCTGTTTTAGCCAAAGAGAATTCACGAACAGTAATTAAATAACTTGGTAACCATGTTGAGAATCCCCAAAAGGTAATATCAAACAGAAACCAAATTGCTGCCATTTGCCACAACACTGGCATCTTTAAAACATCTTTAAAGGGTACAGCTTCAACAGGTTTATCCGTTAATGTGCCATCTGCTGCTAGCTCATCGAGATCTTGCTGGGTAATACTTGGGTGATCTTTTGGATTATCACGAGTGAAAAAATAAATACCAGCTGCAATTAATAGGCCAGGAATACCTAAAACAATAAACACCATATGCCAGCCAAAAGCACCGATAATACTCGCCGCAACAATTACAGCTAATGCTGGCCCCAAGGTATTTACTGTTGATTGAATTGCCGTTGCACGACCACGCTCTTTAGATGGGAAATAAGTTGAGATCATTTTCCAAGAAGCCGATGGAAAACAGCCTTCACCAATACCAAATAAGAATCGCACCGCTAACATTAATGGCAATGTAAACACCATCCCCGTTAAACTGGTGAAAACTGACCACCATGCAATGCCGATTGCCATAATTTTACGTGCGCCAAAGCGGTCAGCTAAGAATCCACCCGGTATTTGGAATGCCGCATAACCGACAAAGAACGCACTGATTATTAAGCCTTGTTGTGTGGTATCAAGATTCAGATCACGTCCAATAAAGGGTAATGAAACACTCATTACCATTCTATCTAAGAACGAAAGTAACCATGCTAACCAAATTAAGGATAAAACGGTGTAACGAGCTTTCCATGTTTTCTTCTGTTGAAGGTTTGGAATAATATTTGAACTCATTTTCCTGTTCCTCAGGTAAGGGGAAACCATCACGGTTGAAGAACAACCGTGATAAACAGAGATAAGGTTTAACATTTAAGAGCGCTATTGTGCGGTTATGCTCTTAAAACATGGCCACTACAGGCGTAACTTTCGACCCCATTAATTAATGCGATACGACCATTGACCATCACTAAATCGATCCCTTCTGGGTATTGGTTTGGTTCAACAAACGTGCCTTTATCAATAATGGTTTCAGGGTCGAACATCACAATATCTGCGGCATACCCTTCTTTAATTAAGCCTCTGTCGGTTAATCGAAGGACTTCAGCTGGTTTACCTGTCATTTTGCGGATAGCTTGTTCCCAAGTGAGGCATTTTTCTTCTCTGACGTATTTCCCTAAAACACGAGGGAATGCACCAAATACACGAGGATGAGGCTTACCTGCTCCCATTAACCCATCAGTACAGACGTTTTGTTCAGGACGACATAAGAATTTGATAACGTGTTCTTCTGTACCGTAAAAATCCACCATTCCTACCGCATTTTCTTCTTCATATAGCAGATCGAAGGTTGCGTTATATGGATCTTTACCTCTCAATTTGCCTAGTTCTACAAGGCTAAGTCCAACGGCATCTTGGTTTTTTTCTGTTTTAGAGCTAGTCACATAAATATTTTCTAACCCTGCGAAATCAATAAAGTTATCCCAACCTGGGATGCCTTTTTCGATATCTTCAATCATCTTTTTACGCAGTTCTGGAGAAGCTAAACGTTCTAATAATTTCTCTGTGCCTCCTGCGTGAACCCAAGGTGGTAAAATCACCCCAAGCATGGTACTGCCTGCCACATACGGATATTGGTCAAAAGAGATACGAATACCCTCTTTTTGTGCTTGCTCTAACATGCCAAGCATTTCGTCGATTAATCCCCAGTTTTTCTTACCGCAAACCTTCATATGGGAAATATGCAACCAAACACCCGATGCTTTGGCGATATCAATAAGCTCTTGAGTCGACTGAATAATATCGTCAGCTTCACTACGCTGGTGAACAACAAAAATACCATTATGCTTTGCTGTAACCTTACAAAGTTCGATCATTTCAGCAGTATCACCAAAGGCGCAAGGCATATAAATCAGCCCTGTTGATAAACCAAACGCCCCTGCTTTTAATTCACGCTCTAAGATTTCACACATCTTGGCGACATCTTCACGAGTAGAAGGATTACCTTCTAATCCCATGGCTTCCATTCGAATGTTGCCATGAGGAACAAGGTAAGCAAGATTCGTTGCAGAGCCTCTCGCTTCTAACATACCTAAGTAACCTTCGGTATTTTTAAAATGCCAATCAATGCTGTCAGAATCACCATCTAAACCCGCAATATTCTTGCGCCATGCTGAAATATATTGTTCTGGTAATGGCGCTAACGCGACACCATCTTGCCCTAATAATTCAGTAGTGATCCCTTGGCGGATTTTGGCGGATAAAGCGGGATTAAGCAGAGCAGAAAGATCAGAGTGAGTATGAGTATCAATAAAACCGGGACAGACTATCTTCCCTGTTGCATCAATGATCTGATCATTCGTTTTTGCATCAAACTGACCGATTTTTATTATTTTTCCTTCATTAACCACAACATCAGCTTGAAATGCACTTGCCCCTGTTCCATCAATAACAGTGGCGTTTTTAAATATTGTTTTCATTCTGTTATTTCTCCAAAGAGCATCTGACTGTTTCGCCAGATACTCTTCTAGTAAGGATTTATTTCGTAAGAATTAAAGGTGATAAAGGCTGTTCATAATGCTGTAATAGCCACTCGCAGCACCTTTTAACTGTTCAACTTCAATATATTCATCAATGGTGTGCGCTAAGTTCTCGCGAGAGGGGCCAAAACCAATAGTTTTAATACCAGCCTCACCCGCATAATGGCTACCGTTAGTACAGAAAGAGTATTGTGTGACAGTCGGTTTAAAGCCTGACTCGTGCAGCCCTTTTAAAACGCTTTGTACATAAGGATCGCTCTCTTCTAATACCCAACCAGGGAAGAAACGTTCACCTTCAATAGTGGCTCCGGTGTAACATTTTTCAGTGCCGTAGGCATAAGAGACTTTCGCTTTAAAATCAGCATCTTGAGAAGCAAGTTCATCAATCGCTTTTTGTAATGGTGCAAGCACTTCTTCTTTCGTTTCACCCACTAACAAACGGCGATCGTAAGTGGCGCGACAATATTCAGGCACAACCGAAGCGCCCGGATAAGGTGATGATTTAATATCTGTTAGTTCTAAGATCCCTTTTCCTAATACAGGATGAACGGAAGGCGTTAACGTTCTGATCTTCTCGATCAGTTTTGCCATTTTATAAACAGAGTTGATCCCTGCATCTGGATTGGCGGAGTGAGCAGGTTTGCCAAAGGTTTCAACAACAATTTCAGCACGACCACGTTGCCCAATTTTGAGGTTTAATTCGGAGGCTTCACCAATTACCACATAGTCTGGTTTATAACGTTCAGAAACGAGTCTTGCGGCAACACCTTCAAAACACTCTTCATGCACAATGCAAGAAACATAAATACGACCAGCAAAATTGCGCTGATTATCTTGGCCATAAAAACCTATCGCTGAAATCATGGCAGCGACGGCACCTTTCATATCACTGGTGCCACGACCATAAATCTTGCCGTCTTTGATTTCTGCACCATAAGGCTTTTCTTTCCAATCACGCTCACTAACCGGTACAGTGTCGATATGACCATCAAAAACAAGGGTTTTCCCTGGGTGTTGACCTATAATTCCGCCAATGATATTGCCGTATTTATCAATATGAATGTCGTCAAAATCATAGTTTTTCATCATCTCTTCTATGACTTTAACAACGTTACCTTCTTCACCTGAATAGCTTTTTTGTTGGATTAATAATTGGCAATTCTTAATAACTTCATCAAATCGGTTTGCTGATAACATACTGTTCACTCCAAAAGACTTATTTGTTTTTTTAAAATTGTTTGAAGCTAGGCAACTCGCCATCCCACACGATATCGCGATAACGCTCAGGATCGGTGTCACCTTCAGTGCTTATCACAAGCACTCTTGCATTTTCATCTAATCCCAGCGCTTCTTTTGCACTCTGATAAACAGGTGATTGCATCAAAATAGAGAGCAAGCCTGTTGTCACGGCACCAGATTCACCAGAAATGATGTGCGGATCACCGGGTAAAGGGTTTCCTAAAATCCGCATTCCCCTCGTCGCAACAGCATCAGGGCAAGAGAAAAATGCCGCTGAATAATCGCGTAATAAATTCCAACCAATACTATTCGCTTCACCACAAGCAAGCCCTGCCATGACTGTTTGTAAATCCCCACCAACAGGAATAGCATCCGCTTTCCCTGATACCGCAGATTGATATAAACAGTCGGCAATACGTGCTTCAGCCACAATCACTTTCGGTGCTTGTTTGCCATAAGCAGCTGTTACCATACCTTGCACCATACCCGCAAAAGAGCCCACACCAGCTTGCACAAAAATATGCGTTGGGGGGACTTCATGTAATTGAGCAAGAGATTCCAGCATTAAAGTGCCATAGCCTTGCATGATCCAAAGTGGGATTTCTTCATAGCCATCCCATGCAGTGTCTTGAACCACTATCCAGCCATATTTTTCAGCCATTTCAGCCGTCATTCTCACTGCATCGTCATAGTTCATATCAACGATTTCAGCGACTGCACCTTCACGCAAAATGGCATCTAAACGTTCTTGTGATGATCCTTTTGGCATATAGACCACCGCTTTTTGCTTTAACTGTCTTGCCATCCAAGCAACACCACGTCCATGATTCCCGTCAGTGGTTGTCGCAAAAGTCACGCCATTTAACTTTTTCCTGATCTCATCACTGATCATTACCTCATAAGGTAATTCACTTATGTCCATTTCAAGGAAATCAGCAATATGGCGAGCCATCGCATAAGCACCACCCAACGCTTTAAATGCTTTTAAACCAAAACGAAAAGACTCATCTTTAAGATATAACTCACCAATCCCTAAGGTTTTGGCTAACTGGGGTAAATGAAATAACGGTGTAGGTGCGTATCCTGGAATAGTTCTATGAAAATCTAACGCTTTGACTAACTCTTCATAACAAAAAGGGGCAAGCTCAGCGGTTGGTTTTCGCGTAAATGAACTTTGGTTAATCAGGTACTGCAATTGCTCCTGCATGGAATTACCTCTTAATCACACTTTAAAATTCGCGATAACCCAATATCGCGATTAATCGGAATACATAGGGTTATCTCCTATATCGCAATATGTATGCCAACTCATTCAAAAAGCATTTAACAAAGACATAACTATTTGATTTAAAATACATTTATTGTTTTAACAATTAAGAAGTGAAATTAATGATGCAGAAAAGCTGTGATCTAGGCGGTTTTATTTAGGTGATAAATTATCAATAATAAGAAACTGTGTGAGCTTTATACAAAAAAACACATAACTAACTAATAAATAATAATTAAATTTAATACTCTAAATGCGAAGTGATAATTTATTATCAATATTGATAATTTTAAGGTGAGAATGTGATGCACTCATTACTAAGTACTCTACAAGATGAAATCAGCAAGTACACCGATGCCATTGCAGGTATCACTGGTACCGATGTTGAAATTATTGATAACAACTTGATTCGCATTGCAGGTACAGGACGTTATCGCTATATGCTCAATCAAGATGTCTCTAGTAATGGGCATATTTATCGCCATGTACTGCAAGTACAAAAAACCATTTTGATTGAAGATCCCAAAGAAAATAGCCTATGCCAACTGTGTCAAAACCGATTAACTTGCACTGAAGAACTTGATCTCAATGCTCCTATTTTCCTGAATAATCAAGTTATTGGCGTAATAGGGATTATTTGTTCTAATCGAGAACAAAAAATGTTTTTGATGAAACAAAAACAAGCCTTTATCACCTTTATCGAACAGTTTTCGGAGATGATTTCAAGTCGTATTTTTGAATGTCTTGAAAGGCTTAGAGAACAAGAGCGATTTGGGACTTTTAGAAACTTGATTGATGTGATGGATAGAGGTGTGATTGCAATCGATAGCCAAAATAAAATTTGGCATGCCAATCTTTCTGCTCTACGTTTTTTTGATTGTGAATTAATTGGGCAATCTCTTGATATCGATATGACTGGCGATATTCTTTATGGTGATGAAGAAGCATGGCTAATATTAAATCAACAACGCTATCATGTTCTGTGTAAAAAAATCACCTTTTCATCTGTTGATAATGACCAACTCACAATGGTTATCTTCCATGATGCCCGCGATTATATGACACAGGTGAATACCTTATCGGTTGATGAAAATCCTCACTCCCCTTTAATTGGCAACTCACAAAATATGCTCCAATTAAAAAGCATGTTAAGTAAAGTTGCTGTTAGCCACGCCAGTGTACTTATCACCGGAGAAAGCGGTTCAGGTAAAGAAGTGGTTGCTTACACTATTCACCAACAAAGCCTACGCACGAAGCAACCTTTTATTACTATTAACTGTGCAGCAATCCCAGAACAACTACTAGAAAGTGAGCTTTTTGGTTATGTACGCGGTGCATTTAGTGGTGCTGATCCTAAAGGACGTATTGGTAAATTTGAATTGGCACATGGTGGAAGCCTCTTCCTAGATGAAATTGGAGATATGCCTTTACATCTACAAGCCAAGCTTTTACGTGTTCTTCAAGAAAAAAGCATCACTCGTGTTGGCTCTAATAATATGATCAATATTGATGTAAGGATCATTGCTGCCACCAACAAAGATCTACGTGAAATGGTAAATAAAGGACAATTTCGTGAAGATCTATTTTATCGCCTCAATGTTGTTCCGATCCATACACCTGCATTACGTGATCACCGAGAAGATATTGCAGAACTTGCACAATTCTTTGCTGATGATCTGGCTTCAACCTATCAACGGCCTGCTGCAAAGATCCCCAACGTTGTTATTAACTACTTATATTCCTATGATTGGCCGGGCAATATCAGAGAGCTACGTAATGTGATTGAATATATGTATGTTATGCAAGGCGATACAGTGGATTTAAACCTCAGCCACCTTCCACCTTATTTGTTAGAAACACCTCATTCTGATCCTTTAGAAAAAGAAAAAACCAGTGGTATCTATACAGCAGCTAAAACAGATAATAAAAATCAACCGTTAAACGCACAAGAATTTCTCAAAACTCAAAACCAGACATCAGAGTATCAAACCATTATGAACATATTAGAAAAAACAGGGACAACATTAGAAGGAAAGAAGAAAGCGGCAGAAATTTTAGGGATAAGCATTGCTACTCTATATAGGAAAATAAAAATACGATAAAAGATATTTAAGATGATTTTTTGAATATTAATAATTTAATCAATAGATTTAATTTAATATAAGGTACTTAATAAGAATTATTTTCATTAATTACTCTATATATATTATTAGAAACCATTCTTTTAATGACTAGCTTTTATAAAGTATTGTCATCATAATATTTTAAACTTAATAGAATTTGTAACTAAATATATTTTCCATAAAGTAAATTTAAACTATCACGTTTTATCCATAACTCCCCACAAAAGCATAACCAATTGAAAATAAATAATAAAAAAAATTAAATCTATTATCTTATTAATGATTTTTTCATATTACATAAGCAAATTTTGTAACACTGTGCATGAGACACCAAAAAATAAACTACATATAATCCGTTTACACAAAAACTGAAGTGAATTTTCATATTAAATTTTAATATTAATGATAAAAAGCAAAATAATGAAAATGCTTTGCAAATTTTATGATTAATACTAAAAACCTATTTTATTAAGATTATATTTACTATTAAGTTAATCTGTTCAACGTGCTTATATTGCAGTATACCTTTAATTGATTAAGAAATAGTAATAACAGACTAATTGTAAAAAAATAGCGATTAATATGATTTATTAAATACTTTTTATATCAATCACTAGGGGTTAAAAATGCCTATTTTAACAAAAAAACTGCTTCCAATGGCTTTTCTTATTTCAGCAATAACGGCAAGTGCAACAGTTTTCGCTGATGAGCAAACAGGACAAATTTCTTTTTCAGGTTTAATTTATTCATCTACTTGCACCATTGATATTAATGGCTCCGGTTCTGACGGTAACGTTAATATGGGACGTTATGCAACAAGTGAATTTGATCGTACCGGTAGTGAAGTTGGCGGAGCTAATGGTAATGGTAAATTAGATATCTCTTTAATTAATTGCCCACCACAAGGTACTGTAAAATTAAAGCTAGAAGGTAAAACAGATAGTAGCTCAGATCAAATCTTAGCCTTAGATGATCCTAATGGTTCGAATACAGCAAAAAATGTTGGTATCCATATTTATGATAGAGATGATTTGAGCACACCTTTCGATCTCAATATAACGAGAGAATATAAAATTAAAGATACGGGTGTTCTTAAATCTAAAACACTTTATTTTGTTGCTAAATACGTTAGTACAAGCAATAACGTAGAAGCTGGCCGTGCTGATGCAACATTGAATTATACATTGACTTATCAATAATAAAAAATCGCAGGTTAATAACTCTGTTAACCTGCTTTTATTAAAAAGGTATTTACCGATGAAATTTAAAAAAACACTTTTAGGACTGGGATTAATATTCAGCTCAATAACATCAAGCTTTGCTGGATTTGGTTTAGAAACAACTCGCGTTGTTTATAATGAAACAAATAAAAATGAAGGTTTCGTTGCATTTAACAGTGATAAAAATACTAATTATTTATTACAATCCTGGGTTGAAGATCTTAATGGCAAACTCACTCAAGATTTTGTGATCACTCCACCATTAATTAAATTAATGTCGCAACAAAAAAATACACTACAAGTCACTAAAAATACAACACTGCCTAATGATATTGAATCCATGTATTGGATCAATGTTAAGTTTGTCGCACCAAGCAATGAAAATTTAGAAAATGTTCTACGTTATTCAATGACAAATAGAATTAAGTTGATTTACAGACCACAATCTCTAAAAAATGACAATATTGAAAAAGAAATCAAAGAGTTAAAATGGTCACCAAAGAATAACGATCTTGTAGTATCAAATAGCTCACCTTATTTTATTAATATTAGCAAACTCTTTATTGATGGAAGAGAGATTGAACAATTACCCAGTTTTCTTTCGCCAAAATCAGAAACCACTATTAGCGTTAACAAAACATTATCGGGTAAAGAAAAAATAAAATTATTTTATATCGACGATTTTGGAAAAAGCCTTCCAATGGAATTCGCATTATAATAAGAGATATTATTCAATATGAAAAAAATAAAGGATAATTATTTTAATAAATCACCACTCTATTTATTTATTGCTGGCGCTTTATTCACTTCTTTTAATACATCAGCAAATGACTATTATCCTGCTAATCTATTAAATATTGAAGGAAGCGCTCAACAAGTGACAAATGAAGATCTAAATGTCTTTAGAGAGAATAATATCGCCCCAGGTCACTATAAAGTTACTCTTTTTATCAATGATAATCGCGTATTAACACGCGACTTTGATTTTATTTTGATGGAAGATAAAGAGGGTAACCCAATATTAGCGCCACGTCCTTCAGCAGAAGAGTGGTATAAAGCTGGTGTTGATCTTCCTTATGATGTGATTAATAAAAACAAAAATAATGATTTTATTAATCTCAACGAGATCAATAATGCGAACGGCTATTTAGATTTAAATAAAAAACAATATATTCTAACATTACCACAATTATATGTTAATGAAGATAGATTAAAAGAAAATGAAATAAAAAACTGGGATTCAGGTATTCCTGCATTATTAGTTAATTACGCATTATCTTCATTTAATAGTCGTAGTCAGGGTAATACGACGGATAGCTATTATGGCAACATTCAAACCCAAGTTAATTTAGGTCCTTGGCGTTTTAATAACTATTCAACCTGGACAAAGAATGAAAATGGCGAGAAAAAATGGAATACATTGAGTAATGTTCTTTCCAGAGCGATCATCAGTATTAATAGTGAATTAATGATGGGTGATCTCTATACCTCTTCACAACTCTTTGATTCAGTAAAATTTAGAGGAATTAAATTAGTCACCGATAGACTAATGACACCGACACAAAATAGAACCTATGCACCTAGCGTTTCGGGTATTGCTAATACAGAATCTATCGTCACTATCACCCAAAATGACCAAGTTATTTATAAACGCAGTGTACCCGCTGGGCCTTTTAATATTACTGATTATTATCCGATGAACAGCGGCGGAGATTTATATGTCAGCGTTACTGAAGCGGATGGCTCTGAAAAGAATTTTATTGTGCCTTTCTCCTCTATTGCCAATCTAGAAAGAAAAGGTGAATTAAAATATAGCTTCTCAACGGGTAAATACGACGGTAATAATAGCGGGGATGGCGCTTATGTTGTTCAGACCGAAGCTTTCTATGGTTTAACTGACTATGTCACCCTTTATGGCGGCGTACTTATTGGTGAAAAATATCAATCTGTTGGTGTGGGTACTGGGGTAAATTTAGGTAGCTACGGCGCGATCACCACTGATTTATTGTATGCGAAATCTTCCACTAACAATGGCAATGATTCATTACATGGCAATGCTTTTAGAGTTAATTATTCTAAAAATATATCAGTCACAGATACGACTCTTTCGTTAGTCGGTTATCGTCACTTCGATGCCAATTTTCTCAATTTTACTCAAACGATGGAATACAAAGACAGCAAATACCATCCAAGCAATGGGTTAAAAAATGAATATACGCTCTCGATTAATCAACCTTTATTTTCTAATAACGCTTCGATTAATTTAAATTCAGTTATTTATAAGTACGTTAGTGGTAAAACCGTTCATTCTTATAATATGGGTTTTAATAGCGCTATTAATAAAGTTAACTATAGCGTTTATTACACTTATTACGATGGTAGTCGTTATAACGAGAGTAATAAAAAAAATAGCCATGATTTGAGTATGAATGTCAGTATTCCTTTTTCATGGAATGAAAACTACATTTGGGCTAATTACGGTATATCAACGAACAATGATAACCAAGTATTACAGACCGCACGTTTAAGTGGAACCTATGGTGATAAAAACCAAGCAAACTGGGATGTTTATCAAGGCTATGGTAATAAAGGTGTTAATTATAGCGGTGGTTTAAATGGCTCTTACAAAACACAAAGCGCTGTTTTTAATGCGGGTTATTCGTATACTCAAGATAAGCAAAATATTAACTACGGTATTAGTGGTGCATTAGTTGCAACACAATATGGCGCAGTATTTGCCCCTTCATTGCAACAGACGAATGCATTAATACTGACTAAAAATACCTCTGGTGTAGAAGTCATTAATGGTCAGTCTATTAAAACGAATAATAGTGGATTAGCAGTTGTTTCTGGAATGTCACCTTACCAAAAAAATAGCATTAGTGTTAATACCAATTCTATTCCGAGTGATACTGAAATTTCGAATAATATTATTAGTAATATTGTTCCAACAAAAGGTGCTTTAGTACTGGCTGATTTCGATGCTAAAAAAGGCTTTAAATTCCTACTGACATTACAAACACCAGATAAAAGTACCATCCCTATGGGTGCTAAAGCTGAAATTGATAACGATGATACGCAATTAGTCGCAAGCTTCCATCAACTCTATTTTGTTGCCAATAAACCACAAGGCAATATTCAAGTTTCGTGGATAATTAATGGTGAGCAAAAAACCTGCCATGCAATTTATGACATTAATAATAAAGCGCCAGTTAATGGTTTATATATTTTAGATACTGAGTGTAAATAAGGAAATAAAATGACTAACTTAAAAAATAAAATGAATAAATTATTATTTCTAATTTTTATTCTTAGTTTATCTACCCTCTCTTTTTACAGTCATGCCGCGCCTGATTGTGTCAATAATGGCGGTATTAAACATGGCACGATGGATGCGAGAGGTGGCACCATTGAACTAAAAGGAATGATTAAAAAGAATCAAGAGATCGCACGTTTTACATTTAAGCGTGATGGCTCTGATGTCGCCGTTGCTGATTGCCCAGATGGCGCTGAGTTCTATGCTTATGCAACATATAGCGAAGCCAGTGGCGTAATGCCAACCTATTATATGGATATCGATGGCAGACCTGCTTATTATGTTGTACGTAACGGTCATATTACAGGCTTAGATGATTATGCTTATGTTTTAATTGAAAATGAGTCAGGTTTGTCATTTAGAAGTCAGCCAGGACAAGAAGTTCCTGTTAACAGCCCTAAACTTAATACAAGGGATGCTACCGTTATTGTTTACTCCACCAAAGATAACCCTAAATCCCAGCGTTTTACGACTCAATATATTGGCTCTATATTAATTAATCGCTTTAATTCAGGTGGCGGTACAACAGCTGTTGGTTTTAGTTATCGCCTATCCGTAAATATTATTAGCGCGCCAACATCTTGTAGTGCAGAAAATACGAACCTTGAAATGAATTTGCCTAAAATGCCTATTACTGCATTTTCTAGCATTGGGTTTCCTCGTGATAATCAATATGCTGAAGATAATCTGAGAATAAATTGCACAGGTAATGCTTCCGCTAAAATTAAACTAATGGCGCATAACACCACAAGTTACGACGGGCAAAAAACCATTATCAAACCTGATAATGAAGGCGACAGTAATAATGCCAAAGGCGTAGGGTTTGTTGTTTCATCCCCTTCAAGTGGTGATACTGTGTTAATTAATAACCAGTTTGTTCCACTGGCTGATTTAACCAGTGGCAGCAATAGCGTACCACTAAAAGCAGAATATTATCGTTATGGTGATGATATTAAACCCGGCAAACTTAATGCCACTGCAAATTTTGTATTGGAGTTTAATTAGTTATTACTGCGCATTGTATGCTATTAATCGAAAAAGGGAATTTTCCTGTTATTTCGAATCAAGTGGACAAACAAAACCAGTTAATGAAGATGATAACACCATAAAATTACAATTCACTGAACCTGAGAGGCAATTTATTGCAAAAGAGTATCTAGTGGGAAGCATTAAAGTTCCCTTTTAAAAAAGCCTATTTTAGATGGAATTAAAAATGCGTTTAGACCATTTCGATTATCCCAATCAAGGTGGAACGAGTTTATGTGGCTCTGCTGTATTTTTTTATTATCTACTCAGAAATAGACCTTATGTATATGAATAAAAAGCAAAAGTACTGTGGCAATATGGAAAAAATTGGCGAGCTAGAAATAGCACTTAACAAAGGCTGTCGTAATCCTAATGGCTATTTCTATAATACTTTTGACTCAGTTATTTCAGGACTTGATTGGGTAATCCAGACTCAATCAACGAGCTACACGCCATTGTTCTAAATCCATGTCCGCAAACTTCGTTTTAGTTTCATAGCCCATCACACGTAACGCATTGTTTACCGTGTTTTCACTCATAGGCTTTCTAGGATTATGGTCACCGATAAAGATCAATTTATGATTACCACTGAATTGATAGATCTGTTTTAAGATCTCAATGGCTTGTCTGCTTAAAGGCACTCAGTGAGGAGTATGCATTTTTGAATCGTGATGTAAGTATTTATCTCCTCACATTCAGCAGAAGGATGCTTTGAAAAACCAAAAGGTAGGTAACGCCCTATAAATCATAAACTTTAGGCATAAAAAAAGACGCTTTTAGCGTCTGATTTTTGGTGCCGAAGGCCGGACTCGAACCGGCACACCCGAAGGCGGTTGATTTTGAATCAACTGCGTCTACCAATTTCGCCACTCCGGCACTGAAGTGTGTCTGGAAAACCTGCCCATTATACTTGCGTGAAGAACCCTCGCAACAATTATTGTTAGTTTTCAGTTTGATTGGCGAAAAAAAGTGCATTTGGGGTTTGTTGCTATCATAAAACACGACTTATAAGTTGCATCTAGGTATCTATCGTTAATGATTTAATCATGTTGTATCGATAAATCAATTATCTTGTTATTCTTGTATCTAAGTTTATTCGTCATCTTATTTCTACTTTTTTCTTATCTTATCTTTTTCTCTTTTAAAGATTATATCGTCATTATATAAATTCATTAAAACTAACTTATTTAAACGATGTATTTTAATTTATATATCGATAAATAAAAAAAGGATCAAAACTTGGGTTAGTGTTTTGATCCGACAGTACTGCTAAACGAGGGCTTAATTTTATTTTAATGACTATAAATTATTTTTGTAGCGTCACTGCCCTTTTCTTCCCTGGTGTGAGGAAGAAGGTAGTTATGTTTTATTAATATAATGTACTTCTTTATCTATACTGCATATTATTGATATAAAGGATTTACTACTTTAATAAGATACTTCTTACTACTACATAGGAAATTACTATTTAACACAAAGGTACTTATTTACTACTATAACAAAGGTACTACTATCTAATATAAAGGCATTTATTACATCTAAAACGAAAGCACTACTATTTAATATAATGGTGTTGAAATATTACGACTAATATATAACTTATTTATTATTGAAGAGGCTATTTTATAATATGCCTTCTTATTACTTCACTCTATTATTGCTGTGTTATCTTTGCTCTGTAACTCTTATATTCTCAGTCTCTCGACTTGATGAAGCTATAATAAGTTTAATTTCACAATCTCACAATCAATAAATTATTACAAAATATGTCACACTCTTATATTATCTTTACATAATACCGTAATTTCATCAAAATAAGATAAATTAAAGATGAATACGTTATCTAAAAGCGATTTATTGAATAAAAAAACCATTCATTAACATTTTCTTGATATACATATCCTAACTTAATAATAAAGAAAATCTAATAATAGGGTTAAAAACTAGGGTAACTGAGGAAGATTGTAACTTAACGGTAATACTTACCTCACTTTTAGAGGAGAAACATGAGAAAAATGTCTTTTTATGATGCAGTTTTTCTCCACTATCCTTTTCTTAGAGACAATTTGACACATTTAATGCCAACTTTTTGATAACTGACTCTTGCACTGATAGACATTCTTATTTCTGATAATATAATCAAAATTTGGTTTAAATCTGATTAGAAGGCGGTGTTATGGGCATTGTTGGCTGGATTATAACGGGCATATTTGTTGGTATTATCTTAGGTGCCGTATTAAAAATGATAAAGAAAAAATAACGCGATAAGAAAGGCACCAAATTAAAACATAAACCATTTTATGTTGATCGCATTCCTTTCACCTCACTGACTTCTGTTGAAAGTAAAAATGAAAAAACATTTTCTAAAATATCTTATGATCCCAATCGCTTTACTGACATTGAATGCGTGTAGCCAACGTTCGTCATTACCACCAGCGACACAACCTTCTATGTTAAATCAACAGAACAGTGTGCCTGAGTTAACGCAATGGCCTACGGCATTAAGCCCTAATGTAAGCAATGCAAGCGCGCTGTTTGATAAATATGCCTCACAGATTTATCAAAAGAGTAATCCTCAAGGCATGGTTATTGTCATGATCAATAACTCTCAAACCTTAAATCGTTCTTTTGGGACGACAACACCTGAAAGCCGCAATGCACCATCAATGAACTCGCTTATTCGTATCGCTTCAATTACTAAGTTGATGACAAGTGAAGTGCTATTAAAGTTACAAGATGATGGAAAATTATTAGTCACCGATCCACTACAAAAATACAGTTACTATGGTGTAGACATTCCATTAGTCAGCGCTCAATCCCCTATCCGTCTTTATCATTTAGCGAGTCACACCAGTGGTTTTCCACGAGAACAACCCGGTGGAAAATGGGGAAGACCTGTTTTTATATGGCCAACGCATGGCGACCGCTGGAACTGGTTGAAAAAGGCGACATTGACATCTACCGCTGGGGAACAAGCAGCTTATTCAAACCTCGCTTACGATCTATTAGCGGATGCCTTGGTGAAAGCATCAGGTAAAAGTTATCCTCAACTTTTACAACAATATGTCACTCAGCCCGCAGGCATGACGAATACCACATTGACGCCGACTCCAGCACAATGCCAACGACTATTAGTAGGATATAAACCAAGCCCATGCTCTGACACCATTGCAGCAGCTGGAAGTGGCGGTGTGTACTCGACGCCTGCCGATATGCAACGTTGGATGCAAGGCTTTTTGACTTCTCATAATGCCATGCGAAAGGCAACAGCAAGTAAAGAGCAGTCTGTTTACTTTCCGCGTAATCGACTCTCTTCAATAGAAGGAATGGATGTTGCGGGTCGTGCTGATGGCGTGGGTCTAGGCTGGGTTTATATGGCTCCTGCTAATGGTATTCCAGCGATTTACCAAAAAACAGGGGGTGGCGGTGGATTTAATACTTATATGGCAACCATTCCCGAATTAAATATTGGTGTATTTGTGGTGATCACTCGTAAACCTAACGGCACTAAATTTAGTGAAGTAACTCAGGGTACTAATGCCCTGGTTCGTGCGCTGGCAAAAGATTTTTATCAGTGATCGCATACTCAATAGCAATAAAAAAGCGCCTAATAAGGCGCTTTTTTATTTTTCAGTCTGATGTTATCTAGCGATTACGCTTCATCAATAACCATAAACTCAACGTTAAGAAGAGTATTCCCGGTACTAATGCGGCAATCACTGCGGGTATGCCATAAACCAAACTTAATCGTCCTGAAACTTCATTGACGATATAGAATAAGAAACCAAAAGAGATACCCGTTAAAACTCTTAATCCCATTGGTACAGTACGCAATGGGCCAAAAATAAATGACAATGCCATTAACATCATTACAGCAACAGAGATTGGAGCAAAGATTTTTTTCCAGAAATTCAGCTCATAGTTTGCTGACTCTTGCCCACTCTGTTTTAGATATTTAACGTACTGATAAAGCCCGCTGATCGATAATGCATCTGGATCTAACGCCACAACGCTTAATTTTTCTGGCGTTAGCCGTGTTGGCCATTCAAGTGATACCTGTTTTTTACCTGTGATTTTTTGTGGATCAGTTAAATCTGACTGTTCAACTTGTTTCAACATCCACGTTTTTTTATTCACATCGTAGGTTGCACTTGATGCATAACGTACCGTTTCTAGTTTTCTATCATTATTAAAATCATAGAGTGTGATGCCTTGCATCTCATTTTGGCTCTTTATTCGGTTGATATGAATAAATTGATTGCCATCTTTAGCCCACATACCGCGGTTAGTCGAGACTAAAGAGTTACCCATGATTTTTTCGGCACGGTAGTTACGTGCGTACTGTTCACCTTGTGGTGCGCCCCATTCGCCAATCAGTACAGTTAATAGTACCAAGGGAATAGCGGTTTTCATTACCGAGCCTGCAATTTGCAAACGGGTAAATCCCGATGCTTGCATCACCACCAACTCACTACGCGTTGCTAATGCGCCTAATCCTAATAACGCACCAAGTAATGCCGCCATAGGAAAGAAAATCTGCACATCTTTAAGGATATTTAAAATGGCGTAAATACCCGCATCCAGTGTGGTGAAATCCCCTTGCCCTACTTTACGGAGTTGATCGACAAATTTGATAATGCCAGATAGTGAAACTAGCAAAAACAGTGTCATCAAAATCGACTGTAAAATAGTACGCCCGATATATCTATCTAGTACACCAAACATCAGGCAACTCCTTTCTTAAAGCGAGCGCGGAATTTACGCATAGGCAAGGTATCCCAAATATTCAATAAGATAGCCAAGGCAAGATAAGCGCCATTAACACTCCACATTGCAATTAGAGGGTCCAGTTTTCCTTTTTCACCGTTAGAGTGCAATGAACTTTGTAGTAAGAAGAACACCAGATAAAGCAACATGGCAGGTAGCATACTTAATACGCGACCTTGACGTGGGTTTACCTCACTTAAAGGCACGACCATCACCGCCATAATGATAACAGAGAAAATCAAAGTTAAACGCCAATGGAATTCAGCGATAGACTCTGTTTCATTTGAATGCCAAAGTTCAGTCATCGTTTTTTGTTCTACACGATTACTGCTAATGGTAGATTCACGGTGCCCGATAACAGCTTGGTAATCATTAAAATCGGTAATACGAAAATCACGTAACACAGCCGTACCTTCATAGCGAGTACCCTCACTTAATACGACTATCTGATTCCCGTTAGGTAATTCTTTGGTATAGCCTTTATCTGCCACCACGACAGAAGGACGCTGATCTTGTGTTGGACGCAACTGTGCAAGGAATACATCTTGGAATTGATTCCCTTTTACACTGCCAAGATAGAGCACCATATTGCGGTCACTGGACATTTTAAATTGCCCTTCCATCAATGCAGCTAAACTTGGGTTTGCTTTAGCATCCTCAAGAACTTGCTCTTGATGCACCGAAGACCAAGGAATAAGCCAAATGACATTTCCTGCGGCTAATGCGCTGGTGAGTAATGAAAGCAACAGTGCAGCTTGCACTAATGCTTTTTTACCTATTCCGCACGCATTCATGACGGTTATCTCACTTTCAACATAAAGTTTGCTGTAAGTCATCAGAAGCCCAAGAAAAAGGCTTAATGGAAGAATAAGCTGTGCCATCTCAGGAATTCCCAGCCACAGCAGAGAAATCACGAGGTTTGTAGGAATGTTACCTTCAACAGCAGCCCCTAAAATTTCAACCAGTTTCTGGCTAAAAAAGATAAGCATCAAAATAAATAAGATGGCTATCTGACTTTTAAGGGTTTCCCGAGCTAAATATCGAATTATAATCACGCTAGTTATGCCTGTGAAAACTTGTCTTTTTGCAGGAAAATCGCTAACTTCGTTGTATATCTATCATTTGTGCATCTCAGTTAGACATTCTTGCAGCCCAAATGATATCAAAACATGCTATAAACAGGTTCCCAATAAGAACAAGCTTATAAGTTAGCTAAATTAGTTGTGTTCAATTAATGCATTTAGCTTAACATAAAAAGTAAACTTTCTATGGGGTAGATTAATGCGGATCACTATTCTAAACGATACTTTCCGTTTTTGTCTTTAATATTCAGGAGAACGCATGGAGTTTAATGTAAAAAGCGGCAGCCCAGAGAAACAACGCAGCGCTTGTATTATCGTGGGGGTGTTTGAGCCTCGTCGTTTATCTCCGATCGCGGAGCAACTTGATAAAATCAGTGATGGCTATATCAGCGCCTTGTTACGCAGAGGTGAACTGGAAGGCAAAGTCGGACAATCATTGCTGTTACATCATGTACCAAATGTTCTCTCTGAGCGCGTTTTACTAATTGGTTGCGGTAAAGAGCGTGAATTGGATGAACGCCAGTATAAACAGATCATTCAAAAAACCATTAACACACTCAATGAAACTGGATCTATGGAAGCCGTATGCTTTCTGACTGAGTTACATGTTAAAGGTCGTAATAATTACTGGAAAGTGCGTCAAGCGGTTGAGACTGCAAAAGACTGCCTCTATACCTTTGATCAACTGAAAAGCAATAAGACAGAATTACGTCGCCCATTACGTAAGATGGTCTTTAATGTACCTACTCGTCGTGAACTACCAAGTGGTGAACGTGCAATTGCACACGGTTTAGCCATCGCATCAGGTATTAAAGCATGTAAAGATTTAGCTAACATGCCACCAAATATCTGTAATGCCGCTTATTTGGCATCTCAAGCTCGTCAACTAGCAGACTCATCTTCAAATGTTTCTACGCGTGTTATTGGCGAAGAACAAATGAAAGAGCTAAATATGAATGCTTACCTCGCAGTAGGACAAGGCTCTCAAAATGAATCTTTAATGTCGATTATCGAATATAAAGGCAATAAAGATCCTGAAGCTCGCCCAATTGTGTTAGTAGGTAAAGGGCTGACATTTGACTCGGGTGGTATTTCCATCAAGCCTGCTGATGGCATGGATGAGATGAAATACGACATGTGTGGTGCGGCAACGGTTTACGGTGTGATGCGTGTTGTTGCTGAACTCCAGTTACCAATCAATGTCATTGGTGTACTTGCGGGTTGCGAAAATATGCCTGGTGGAAAAGCGTATCGCCCAGGTGATATTTTAACAACCATGTCAGGACAAACCGTTGAAGTATTAAACACCGATGCTGAAGGTCGTTTAGTGCTGTGTGATACGTTAACTTATGTTGAGCGCTTTGAGCCTGAATTAGTTGTCGATATCGCTACATTAACAGGTGCTTGTATGGTGGCTTTAGGACATCACTACAGCGGATTAATGTCTAATCATAATCCATTAGCACATGAATTAATGAATGCATCAGAACAAGCAGGTGACCGCGCTTGGCGTTTACCATTAGGCGATGAGTTCTATGAACAAATCGAATCTAATTTTGCTGATTTAGCTAATACTGGTGGCCGTTTAGGTGGCGCAATTACTGCGGGTTGTTTCTTAGCGCGCTTTGCGACTAAATATAACTGGGCTCACTTGGATATTGCAGGCACAGCATGGCGTTCTGGTAAAGCAAAAGGCGCGACAGGCCGCCCTGTTTCTTTATTGTCTCAGTTCTTACTTAATCGCGCGGGTTTGAATAGCGACGAGTAATACCGCATAATTATCAGGGTTAAGGTATTACCCTATTATTATGGTAAATAGAGCAGACTCCAAGAAGGGTATTGCAACGCAATACCCTTCTGTTATCGGGATATCATGAAAAACGCCACGTTTTATTTAATGGAACACCCATCAATACACGATGATTTACAGGCTCATGAGTGGCTTGCCTGTCAACTTACTGCTGAACATTGGCGATTAGGCAAACGTATTTTGTTGGTTTGTGAGTCTCAAGCTCAAGCTGAATTGCTTGATGAGGCATTATGGGCAAGAGAACCTCATCAGTTTGTTCCTCATAATCTTGCAGGTGAAGGTCCTCGTTATGGCTCTCCTGTTGAGTTATGTTGGCCTGGAAAACGTGGTAATGCACCTCGTGATCTCTTGATTAATTTGCAATCGCAATTCGTAGACTTTGCCACAGCTTTCCATGAAGTGATAGACTTTGTACCTATTGATGAACAATTGAAACAGTTGGCGCGTGAACGATATAAAATTTATCGTAGCGTCGGCTTTACTTTGACAATGGCTACGCCGCCAACCTATTGAATACGTAAAAAATATGGAAAATAAATCCGCACCGAAAGAGCCATCGCTCGACACAACATATAATCCAGCAGAGATTGAACAACCTCTGTATCAGCATTGGGAAAAAAATGGCTATTTCAAAGCCAATGGCGATACAACGAAAGAAAGCTTCTGTATCGTGATCCCACCGCCAAACGTCACAGGTAGCCTACATATGGGTCATGCTTTCCAGCAGACTATTATGGATACCATGATCCGTTATCAGCGTATGCAAGGTAAAAATACCTTATGGCAGTCAGGTACTGACCATGCGGGTATCGCAACGCAAATGGTTGTTGAGCGAAAAATTGCCGCTGAAGAAGGTAAAAATCGTCATGACTATGGTCGTGATGCATTTATCGACAAAATTTGGGAATGGAAAGCAGAATCAGGTGGTAACATTTCTAACCAAATGCGTCGTTTAGGTAACTCTGTTGATTGGGAACGTGAACGTTTCACAATGGATGAAGGGTTATCTAAAGCGGTTAAAGAAGCTTTTGTTCGCTTACATAAAGAAGATCTAATCTACCGTGGTAAACGCCTTGTAAACTGGGATCCTAAATTACACACAGCGATTTCTGATCTTGAAGTCGAAAACCGTGAAGTTAAAGGATCTATGTGGCATCTGCGTTATCCTTTAGCGGATGGGGCGAAAACAGCCGAAGGTAAAGACTACCTCATTGTTGCAACAACACGTCCTGAAACCATGTTAGGTGATACAGGTGTTGCTGTTAACCCAGAAGATCCTCGCTATAAAGATTTAATTGGTAAAGAAATTATTCTACCAATCGTTAACCGCCGTATCCCTATTTTAGCGGATGAACACGCTGATATGGAAAAAGGTACAGGTTGCGTAAAAATCACCCCTGCTCACGACTTTAATGACTATGAAGTTGGACGTCGTCATCAATTACCAATGATTAATATCATGGATTTTGACGGCAATATCCGTGTAAGCGCAGAAGTCTTAGACACCAATGGTGTTGAATCTGATGTTTATAGCACTGAAATTCCAGCAGCCTACCAAGGTATGGAACGCTTTGCTGCACGTAAAGCAATGGTCGCTGAATTTGAACGTCTAGGTTTATTAGAAGAGATCAAGCCTCACGATTTAACCGTACCTTACGGCGACCGTGGTGGTGTCGTTATCGAGCCTTTATTAACAGACCAATGGTATGTTCGCGCAGCACCTTTAGCGAAACCAGCAGTTGAAGCTGTTAAAAATGGCGATATCCAATTTGTACCAAAGCAGTACGAAAATATGTACTTCTCATGGATGAATGATATCCAAGATTGGTGTATTTCTCGTCAACTGTGGTGGGGTCACCGTATCCCAGCTTGGTATGATAATGAAGGCAACGTTTATGTTGGTCGTGACGAAGAAGAAGTTCGTCGTGAAAACAATATCGCAGCTGATGTTGCATTACGCCAAGATGATGACGTACTGGATACGTGGTTCTCATCTGCACTATGGACATTCTCAACATTAGGCTGGCCTGAAAATACTGAAGCACTGAAGACATTCCATCCAACAAATGTTTTAGTCAGTGGATTCGATATTATATTCTTCTGGATCGCTCGCATGATCATGATGACCATGCACTTTATCAAAGACGAAGACGGTAAACCGCAAGTGCCATTTAATACGGTTTACATGACAGGTCTTATTCGTGATGAAGAAGGCCAGAAGATGTCAAAATCTAAAGGTAACGTACTTGATCCTCTGGATATGATCGACGGTATTTCATTAGAGAACCTGTTAGAAAAACGTACTGGTAATATGATGCAGCCACAAATGGCTGAAAAAATTGCTAAACGTACTAGCAAAGAGTTCCCAGAAGGTATTGAAGCACACGGTACAGATGCCCTGCGCTTTACCTTAGCCGCGTTAGCCTCAACGGGTCGCGATATTAACTGGGATATGAAACGTCTATCTGGTTACCGTAACTTCTGTAACAAGCTGTGGAATGCAAGCCGCTTTGTGCTGATGAATACAGAAGATCAAGATTGTGGCTACCAAGGTGGTGAGATGACATTCTCACTGGCTGACCGTTGGATCTTAGCTGAATTTAACAATACCGTTAAAGCCTATCGTGAAGCGTTAGACAACTATCGTTTCGATATCGCTGCTGGTATTTTATATGAGTTCACTTGGAACCAATTCTGTGACTGGTATCTTGAGCTATCAAAACCTGCGGTACACAAAGGTAATGATGCACAAAAACGCGCAGCGCGTCATACACTGATTGAAGTGTTAGAAGGCTTACTGCGCCTTGCTCATCCAATTATTCCATTTATCACAGAGACAATCTGGCAACGTGTGAAGGAAGTGAAAGGCATCGAAGGTGAAACCATCATGCTACAAGCTTTCCCTGAATTCGATGCATCACTTGTTGATGAAGCTGCACTTAACGATCTTGAGTGGATCAAAGAAGTTATCGTTGCTGTACGTAATATCCGTGCTGAAATGAATATTGCCCCAGGTAAACCACTTGAAGTTATCTTACGTGGTGCCGACGACAATGCTAAACGTCGCGTTAGTGACAATATTGGTTTCTTAAAAGCAATGGGTCGTTTAGCGGATATTCGTCCATTAGCAGAAGGCGAAGAAGCGCCATTATCAGTTAATAAACTGGTTAACGGTGCAGAATTGCTGATCCCAATGGCGGGCTTTATCGATAAAGATGCGGAGCTTGCACGTTTAGATAAAGAGCTTGAAAAAGTAGAAAAAGATATCACAACTTTAGACAGCAAATTATCTAACGATGGCTTTGTTAGCCGTGCGCCAGAAGCGGTTGTTGCTAAAGAGCGTGAACGCTTAGCAACATGCTTAAGTGCAAAAGAAAAACTAATCGCACAAAAAATCTCTATCGCCTCTTTATAAGCATAGTCGCTTTAAAGACACTGAGATTAATAATAAAAACCCGCGTTTATCGCGGGTTTTGACTTAATATCATTCAGCTAAAAAATAAAACCATTTTTCACTTCATTTCTTGTTATTCTCGGTTCTATTCTCGTCAATCCGCCTTTCTCCCCCTTATTTTCGCTTAAATTTAATCACTCGCTAAAATATAACGCTAGAAATAAAGGGGATAAGTAAGCAAAGAAAAAGGGTTAACGGTTTACAAACACGCTTAATCAATTAAGATAGTTTTTGTAGCCACCCGCGCTACTTTCAATGAAGAAGTTCCTTTCCGGTGCTCTCTCAATAAATAATCAAAAAGTATTCTACTAATAAGTGAAAACGATGAGTGCAACTATGACTGCAACCCAATCTATAACCTCAAATATTGTTATCCGAGCAATTGAAGAAAAAGACAACGCAGGTATTGCACGCGTTATTCGTGAAGTCTCCGCAGAGCACGGTTTAACTGCCGATAAAGGCTTTGCTGTTGCCGACCCAATTTTAGATACCCTTTATGAAGTTTATCATCAGCCACGCAGTGCTTACTGGATTGTTGAGATGGATGGAGAAGTTGTTGGCGGCGGCGGTGTCGCACCACTTGCTGGAGGTGATGGCAATACTTGTGAATTACAAAAAATATACCTTTCATCCAAACTACGAGGCAAAGGTATTGCGAAAAAAATCGTTCTACAATCTCTTGAATTTGGTAAAGAGCAAGGCTTTAACCGTTGCTATTTAGAAACCACAGATATCTTAAAAGCGGCTGTCGGTTTATACGAAAAGCTAGGATTCGAATTTATTGATGAAGCATTAGGCAACACTGGACATAGTGATTGTGAGATCCGTATGGTGAAGCCACTTTAAGCGTTCTTGCTGTTCCCTAAGTAATACCCGTATTTCTGATACGGGTTTTTATTGTCAAAAATAGCACCTACTAACACAAATTCTGTTTATCAAAATGATATAAATACAGTATATTTTATACTTATTCTCACAATTAATTTCTTAATTAATTATTATCAAAGTATTATTAATGAAATTCTTATCTTATATTTTATTAAAATCTACAAGTTTAATTTATTATTCATTTCACTCTAGATAACTCTATTTAACTTCTTAAATTAAATATCTCTTAGCTTCTATTTTATTTTAATTCTCCTTCTTTTTTATATTGCTATTTATCGCTAATTTAATATCTTTATGCAGATAAAGTCATGTGATGGCTTTTATAACTCTAAAATTTAAAAGGAATTTTTTCATGAAAAACTTTGTTAAAATTGCACTTATTGCTTCTGTAATTACCGTAATGACTGGTTGTACTGGTAGCGTATACAATAAAGAAAAAGACTGTAACTACGACTACTTACTGCACCCAGCAGTTTCTATTTCTAAAATTATTGGCGGCTGTGGCGACACAAGCAAATAAGAACTAAAAAATAAACATATTAATAAACTGCATTCTGACTTATTGTTGCTAAGAAAGAATGTAGTTTTTTATTTTTCATTTCTTGAAAAGAAATGAAAAAAAATTAAATCTATTACACTAAAAACTATTTATTCAATTATTTAAATATAGCCTATTTATTATTTCTATTTTCTTTATTACATCTCTTTTATTTCTATCTATTAAAATCATTCATTTTTTTTGAACACCATCAACAAATTCCCCCTATTTTGTTCATCTCGCGAACACTTTATGATCAGCTTCATTAAGAAATCGCGATAATCTGTATTACCTCCTTCTGTGTCTTGGTTATTGCGGTTTCTTTCCTTAACTCGGAGAACAATCATGACTATCAGACAGATTAATCATATTTATTCGGCGCCAAATTCACACTGGGTAGGTAATGGCTTTCCAGTCAGCACCTTATTTTCCTATCAGGAAAATGGTGAAAAACATAGCCCGTTTCTGCTGATGGATTATGCCGAGCCAACACTATTTAAGCCTGTTACTAATGCCCGTGGTGTAGGAGCGCATCCTCATCGTGGATTTGAAACCGTGACAATCGCTTATCAAGGCGAAGTTTCTCATCATGACTCTAAAGGTCATGCTGGAACCATCGGCGCAGGTGATGTGCAATGGATGACTGCTGCTTCTGGCATTTTGCATAAAGAGTATCACTCTGAAAAAATGACCAAAGAAGGCGGTGTATTGGAAATGGTGCAACTTTGGGTGAATCTGCCGACAGCGTACAAAATGACACAGCCTCGTTATCAGGCGCTAAAAGCAGAGGATATCCCTCATGTTGAATTACCTGATGGTCAGGGTTATGTCAGAGTCATTGCGGGTAATTATGCCAATACCCAAGGTGCCGCAATGACCTATTCACCACTGAATGTGTGGGATCTGCATTTAAATCACGCAGGTGTTTCACATTACAGTATTCCCGAAGGCCATAATGCAATGCTGTTTGTAGTAAAAGGTGCTGTACATATCAATGACAGTGAAATAGCACGCCAACATGACATGGTCGTGTTAGATAATCATGGCGATACGCTGACATTAGAATCAATGGGTGACACCCTTGTTTTAATTCTAACAGGTGAGCCGATTAATGAGCCGATTGCTGGACAAGGACCTTTTGTGATGAATACGCAAGAAGAGTTACAACAAGCTTTTGATGATTATGACAATGGTAGATTTGGGGTGATGAACTAATCGCTCGATCTTAAAACCAATAACACCAGTCACAAAGTAACTATTTTGTGGCTGGTGCTATTATTTTGCACTGATAAATCAGGTACAAAAGGACAACATTTAGCAAAAATTAATGTAAGCGAGATGACTTATCAGACTCTTCTTCTTCGTCGTCTTCGTCTTCACCTTCTTCATCATCATACTCTGCGTCAGGATCTTCAAAATAAGTCCCCCAACCATCGTAATAGACACCCATTTTTTCAGCTAAATTCATTAATTGCTCAACTTGGGCATCAATAAGTTCAGCATTCAAACCACTTTCACTCACAGCATCAAAACAAACTAGGATCTCACCTGATTCGACTTCAATTTCCTCAGGCTCAGTCACTTCATAACCTAACTTAAAGACTTCAACTGCTGCTTTTTCTAGTGTTTCAAAGTTTTCACAAGAAATATGGTGCTCAATGGCATACAGTGCGTCAGGATCACTGCCATCTTCCAGTAACTCTTCAATAATAAGACGTGTTTCTTCACGTTGTTCTGCTAACTCTTTGCTGTCCGCCATAATCATGCTCCGCAATAGTCTGAAAAGGTATCTCGTTCATTCTCCCACAGGCAGGATCAACACTCCATACTTAATATGATGCCCTTATCGCAGACTGTTTAAATTAAAAGTTTTGCCTTAAGGGTTGATGATGAATATTTATTAATATAAATTGAATATAAATTCAATAACAGGATATCACTCTATGAACCCTTTTTATCAAAAATCATTCTTACGTTTGCTTGATTTTTCACCTGTGGAAATTCAGCAACTGCTTACACTGTCAACGCAATTGAAAAAAGCCAAAAAATCAGGTCAAGAAACTCAATATCTTACTGGAAAAAATATCGCACTGATTTTTGAAAAAGACTCAACACGTACCCGTTGTGCATTTGAAGTTGCTGCATTTGATCAAGGCGCAAGAGTGACTTATTTAGGAGGAGGAAGCCAAATTGGGCATAAAGAATCGATAAAAGATACCGCTCGAGTATTAGGTCGTATGTATGATGGTATTCAGTATCGGGGTTACGGGCAAAAAACGGTAGATGCACTTGCACAATATTCAGGTGTACCTGTTTGGAATGGTTTAACCAATGAATTTCACCCAACACAGCTACTAGCAGATTTACTCACTATCACTGAACATCAAACTAAACCGTTATCAGAAACTGTGTTTGCTTACCTTGGTGACGCTCGTAATAACATGGGAAATACCATGCTGGAAGCGGCAGCATTAACAGGTATGGATTTACGTTTAGTTGCCCCTAAAGCATGTTGGCCTGAAGCAGGTTTAGTTGCTCAATGCCAAGAAATTGCAACAAAAAATGGTGGAAAAATCACACTCACTGAAAATGTCGCTGAAGGCGTTAAAAATGCAGATTTTCTTTACACTGACGTGTGGGTTTCTATGGGTGAACCGAAAGAGGTTTGGAAAGAGCGTATTGCTTTACTCAAGCCTTATCAGGTCAATATGGATGTTATAAAATTAACTGGAAATACAGATGTTAAATTCCTTCACTGTTTACCCGCTTTTCATGATGAAGAAACAACGATGGGTAAAGCATTAGCTGAAGAATTTAACCTATATGGTGGTTTTGAAGTCACTGATGAGGTTTTTGAATCAAAACACAGCATTGTGTTTGATGAAGCAGAAAATCGTCTTCACACCATAAAAGCAGTGATGGTCGCTACCCTTGCAAATCCTTTCTAAAATACATAATCATGCAAAACACCTATTTTTTATTTATCAAAAAATAGGTGTTTTCTTTGTCTTATCCCAAGCTTATTGATTTTTAAATCAAAAAAAAATTTTTAGAAAAAAACAAAAGCAAACGCTTGCGTGCAAATCTAAGATGCGTATAATGCGCCACAATTTGTCAGGAGGAAAGATGAAACAGCGCCTATTCCAATTTGTTACTAAAACAAGCACCTTAACCGGTCGCAAGCGCATTCTCTTTTTTCCAATAGCCCAATTTTTTAAAACCCCTCTTATTGAGGGGTTTTTTTTGGCCTGTAAAAAACCACTTATCGCACAATTCATCGCTAAAGGAGAACTCAAATGACTAATCCGCTCTACCAAAAGCATATTATCTCCATCAATGATCTGGACAGGGAAGATTTGGAAGCTGTTCTTCACGTTGCTAATAAATTAAAACAGCAACCTAATAACGAATTGTTAAAAGATAAAGTGATTGCGAGTTGCTTTTTTGAAGCATCAACACGTACTCGCCTATCATTTGAAACTGCGATTCATCGCCTAGGCGCATCTGTTGTCGGTTTTTCTGATGGAAGCAACACTTCACTGGGTAAAAAAGGTGAAACTTTAGCGGATACCATTTCGGTTCTTCGCACTTATGCTGATGCCATTGTTATTCGCCATCCTCAAGAAGGTGCAGCGCGTTTAGCTTCTGAGTTTGCTGGCGATATTCCAGTACTTAATGCGGGTGATGGCGCAAACCAACATCCAACACAAACTTTACTGGATTTGTTTACCATTCAAGAGACACAGGGTCGTTTAGATAATCTTAATATCGCGATGGTCGGTGACTTAAAATATGGCAGAACAGTTCACTCACTAGCACAAGCATTAGCGAAATTTAAAGGTAATCATCTCTATTTTATCGCCCCTAAAGTACTCGCTATGCCAGAACATATTCTTCACTTACTGGAAGAGAATGGTGTTGAATATAGCCAGCATGAAACAGTAGATGAAGTCATGCCTGAGCTGGATATTCTCTATATGACTCGTGTACAGAAAGAGCGTTTAGATCCATCTGAGTATGCGAATGTGAAAGCACAATTTATCTTAACCAGTGCAGATCTTGTGAATGTGAAAGATAACCTCAAGATCCTACACCCACTGCCACGTATTGATGAAATCACTACTGATGTAGATAAAACACCTTACGCTTACTATTTCCAACAAGCGGGCAATGGTATCTACGCACGTCAGGCATTACTTGCCTTAGTTCTGAATAAAAACTTAGTTCTTTAATAAGGAGCACACCATGACACATGATCACAAACTAAAAGTTGAAGCTATCAAACGTGGGACTGTTATTGATCATATTCCAGCGCAGGTGGGCTTTAAAATTCTTTCACTGTTTCGTTTAACTGAAACTGATGAAAGAATAACAGTGGGTTTTAATTTACCTTCAGAAAATTTAGGTAAAAAAGACTTAATTAAAATTGAGAATGTCTTTTTAACCCCAGAACAAGCAAACCGTTTAGCAATGTATGCACCGCAAGCAACGGTAAATATTATCGATGATTATCAAGTGATTAATAAGATGGCATTAAGCTTACCTGAATTACTTGAAGATGTGGTGCCTTGCCCGAACAGCAACTGTATTAGCCATAACGAGCCAGTACAAAGTAGTTTCCGTGTGAAAAAACTGGCCTCAGATGTTGTATTAACCTGCAAATACTGTGAAAAAGAGTTCGAACGCCATGCGGTAATTCGTTAATTCTTTTAACTATCTGCTCGAAAGGGCAGATAGTTTTTTTATAAAAAAGAATAATTATCTCTTAAAAGCCCCAAGACTATTTTTACTAAAAATAGAAATAGTTTATTTCCTCTTTTTTATAAAAAATATTACTACAATTTCACTATTTTTATGGACTAAAAGTAGCGTCAAGATGCAGTATAACTCTACATTCATTTTCTTTTTACACTGACAAACTTTATGATAAAGCCTGACATCTGTCATATTGCTAACCTAAAGCACTGGCTATAATAGCGCCACACTAATCGAATGTTAGCGTTAATCTTATAAAAACAGGAGTTCTACATGTCTTACGAAATTAATACCGATAAAGCCCCTGCAGCAATCGGCCCTTATGTACAAGGTGTTGATTTAGGTAACTTAGTGATCACTTCAGGTCAATTACCTGTTGATCCTGCAACCGGTGAATTTGTTTCTGATAATGCTGCAGAGCAAGCTCGTCAATCTTTAGAAAACGTAAAAGCAATCATTGAAAAAGCGGGTTTAACCGTTGCTAACATCATCAAGACTACTGTTTTCGTAAAAGATTTAAATGATTTTGGTACAATCAATGCGGCTTATGAAGCGTTCTTTAAAGAGCATAATGCCGCATTCCCAGCTCGCTCATGTGTTGAAGTTGCACGTTTACCAAAAGATGCAAAAGTAGAAATCGAAGTTATCGCTATCCGTTAATTTCGTCTCAATAATGAGTCATAAAAAAGCAAAGGTCTCTTAATGAGCACTTTGCTTTTTTTATGTTCTCACTTTTTGATGAATAATTTATCACTTCTGTTTTTGGCACATATTTACAATTCGGCTAATCCCTCTTGATACCTGACGTAGCAAAAATACCTTGATATAGATCAGTTTTAATGAAGATTATTTCCCTTCCAATAACTATATATTGTGCTTTAATACATACCGACCTACAACATATAGTAATTATACACATCTTATCCACAATAAGCCTGAATGCTGTGCCATCACCTGTTTTTATGGGATTTGAGCCTGTGGATAAATAGTTAAGGAGCAAGATTGTGAAAACCATAGTGATAAAACGAGACGGATGTAAAGTCTCTTTTGACCAAACCCGCATCAGCGATGCTATCAAAAGAGCCGCCGTAGCTTGTGAGATCACTGATGATGATTATTGCGATTCTGTCGCGCAATCCGTTTCACAATCTCTCGCAGGACGTTCGAATGTCGATATCCGTGAGATCCAAGACGCCGTAGAAAATCAGCTGATGGCTGGCGAACATAAAGATGTCGCCAGAGCCTACATTGAATACCGTCATGACCGAGATGTTGCTCGTGAGCAACGTGGAAGACTAACTCAGGAAATCCGAGGTCTTATCGAACAAAGTGATGTCTCTATTCTTCATGAAAATGCGAATAAAGACAGTAAGGTTATCCCTACCCAGCGTGATTTACTTGCGGGTATTGTGGCTAAACATTACGCAAAATTGCATATCCTGCCAAGAGATGTGGTACTCGCTCATGAGCGTGGTGAAATTCATTATCATGATCTCGATTATTCACCGTTTTTCCCTATGTTTAACTGTATGCTAATTGACCTTAAAGGCATGTTAAACAATGGCTTTAAAATGGGAAATGCAGAAATAGAACCCCCTAAATCTATTTCAACAGCAACAGCAGTAACTGCACAAATTATCGCACAAGTGGCAAGCCATATTTATGGCGGTACAACGATAAATCGTATCGATGAAGTATTAGCGCCATTTGTAAAAGCAAGTTATGACAAACACTATAAAGTGGCAGAAGAATGGCAAATTGCTGACAAAGAAGCCTATGCCACTGCACGCACTGAAAAAGAGTGTTACGACGCATTCCAATCTTTAGAGTATGAAGTCAATACGCTGCATACGGCTAATGGACAAACCCCATTTGTCACTTTTGGCTTTGGTCTTGGTACATCAAAAGAAGCGCGTTTAATTCAACGCTCTATTCTTGAAAACCGTATGGCAGGTTTAGGTAAAAACCGTAAAACGGCTGTTTTCCCTAAACTCGTTTTTGCCATTAAAGATGGCTTAAACCATAAGTTTGGTGATCCTAATTACGATATCAAACAACTTGCTCTTGAATGCGCAAGTAAACGCATGTATCCCGATATCTTAAATTACGATCAAGTTGTGAAAGTGACGGGATCATTTAAAACTCCAATGGGTTGCCGTAGTTTCTTAGGTGTTTACGAAGAAAATGGCGAAATGATCCACGAGGGGCGTAATAACTTAGGCGTTATCAGCCTGAATCTACCGCGTATTGCTATTGAAGCTCAAGGTGATGAAGCGACATTCTGGTCACTACTTGATGACCGCCTTGAATTAGCGAAAAAAGCACTGATGACACGTATTGCTCGTTTAGAAAACGTCAAAGCGCGTGTTGCCCCTATCCTTTATATGGAAGGTGCTTGCGGTGTTCGCTTGAAAGCAGATGATAATGTGGCTGAAATCTTTAAAAATGGTAGAGCCTCAATTTCTCTTGGTTATATTGGTGTTCATGAAACCATTAATGCACTGTTTGGTACTCAAAAACACGTTTTTGACGACGAAACCTTAAGAGAAAAAGCGGTAGCGATTATTAATCGTCTACGTGAAGCCACAGATCAATGGAAAGCTGAAACAGGTTATGGCTTTAGCCTTTATAGCACACCAAGCGAAAACTTATGTGACCGTTTCTGTCGTTTAGATGCCGCAGAGTTCGGTATTCTTCCTGGTGTTACCGACAAAGGTTATTACACCAACAGCTTCCACTTAGATGTTGAGAAAAAAGTAAACCCATACGACAAACTGGATTTTGAAGCGCCTTATCCTCCATTAGCAAGTGGCGGTTTTATCTGCTATGGCGAATATCCAAACTTACAGCATAACCTTAAAGCGTTAGAGGATGTGTGGGACTATAGCTATACCCGAGTTCCTTACTATGGAACAAACACTCCAATAGACGAATGTTACGACTGTGGTTATACCGGTGAATTCTCTTGCACCAGTAAAGGCTTTACTTGCCCGCGTTGTGGTAATCACAACCCTGCTAGAGTCTCTGTTATTCGCCGTGTGTGTGGATATTTAGGTAGCCCCGATTCACGTCCATTTAATGCGGGTAAACAGGAAGAAGTTAAACGTCGAGTTAAACATCTGGCAAATGGTCAGTTAGGCTAACAGAGTGAATTATCATCAATATTATCCTGTTGATGTGGTAAATGGTCCTGGTACTCGTTGCACCCTGTTTGTTGCAGGGTGCATACACCAATGCCGAGGCTGTTATAACAAATCAACGTGGTCATTAACGTCGGGCAAGCCATTTACACAAGAAGTGGAAGATCAGATCATTGCTGATCTTCAAGACAGTCGGATTAAACGACAAGGATTATCACTTTCAGGTGGAGATCCACTACACCCTCAAAATCTTTCTGCTATATTAAAATTGGTAAAACGCGTTAAAACGGAATGCCCTGAGAAAGATATTTGGGTTTGGACTGGCTACTTACTGGCTGACTTAACCCCAGAGCAGCAAGAAGTCGTTAACTTTATTAACGTACTGATTGATGGGAAGTTCGTACAAGAACTTTATGATCCCGCATTACTGTGGCGTGGTAGTAGTAATCAGGTGATCCATAAATTGAAGTAATACACATTGAATTAAATTAACTGGAGGATGTATGCCTTTAAGTGATAATAAATATGTAAGCTTTTCTGAAGATCATGAACTGAACTACCATTTAAAAAAATGGGGTAAAAAGCAGTCTAAAGCGAATCGAGAACAACTCGTGAAGCTAGGCACCGAATTGAAAAAGAAACTCGGTGCTAAACATCTCCAGCATACTGAAATAGATGCTGAGATAGAAAAAAATCTTTCATCATTTGAGTAATCCCTAAAAGCCCATTTATATAATGGGCTTTTTTCTTACCATTCTTACTTAATCACCTCCGTTATCAAATGCGAATCATTTTCAAAAAAGATGGTCAAAGTGATTAGTTTTGTTTTATTATTAACGCTCTTGACTATTCTTTTTATGATGATATTTGATATGAAATTAGTACTCTTCCCTTTATTTTCAATAATTTTACTTTCGGGTTGCAGTAGTACTTGGGAACCCAAAGGCGCATCAGATTACACATTACAAGAAGCAAAGCTAATTTGTGATCTCGATGCCAATACTCGTTACCCTATCCGCAAAGAAGTGCTACAACGTACTGTTTATCGTGATGTACAAAGAACGTGTCGTAAAGATGATAAAGACCATTGTGGTGATAAAAAAACCTACACTGAACGCGTACCAATGACAGAAAGTTATGTTGAGGACATTAATCAAGAAGACAGAAGAACCTTCTATACTTCATGTATGTCTTTAAAAGGGTGGGAACAGAAAAATCATTATTTTTGGGAATAAAAGAAATTTGAGAAAAAATAATCAGCTTAATCACGTTGCCAATACAGCTTAGTCCCAAAACCTAACTGATTATTGACCATCTTAATTTCTTGTAATTGTAATTCCCATAAAGGCACATGGATGGCGGCTAATGCGACAGGAAAGCGTAAACAGTAATGTTTTCTTGCGTGGATGTCGTCCTTACCTGCCAGTAAAGCAACAGAACCCGTGAATTGAATACCTTGTAGATCGGATACTGCAATTTCTTGCGTACTAATACTTCCTGCAACTAATAAATTTTCCTGCATCATTTGAGCATGACGCGTTTTCTTTTCAGAAAGAAAAACAAGCCTCATCTGGCTTTCATCGAACCAATAAAAACAATTTGCACACCAAACATCACCTAATGAACGAGTTGTACATAAGGTAAACACATGGTTATCTCGAATGTATTGTTTAATTATTTTGATCGAGTCTAAAGAAGACATAATACACCTGTATAGATACAAAAAGAGACGCTGTTTAGCTGATAATTATATCATCAAAACGAGCGTCTTACCGCGTGTCTCTTATTACAGGTTATTTATCGAAAATAATTAAAATTAACGATAAATTTCAGCATTTACAGTGAGGTAATCGTCACCTGTTGCGCCAACAACTTTAAAGCCTTTTGCACCTTCATCTTTTGCAATTTGAGCAATTTTAGTGGTTAAACCATCTAAAGTATCGCTACCTGTGATTGTGATATACTCACCATTAACAGAAGGGCTTTTTGATACGCTATCAGATGCGATCGAACCGAATGAAATAGCACTTAAAGCTAATGTTGCAGCGATTAATGTAGATTTTTTCATAATAAACTCCAATTAAATTCTAATTTTGTTAGGTATCGCGGAGTGTCTCTCTGTGATATGGATCATACTATGCGCTTTAATTTAACTTTAAAATTAGCAATAATTGCTGTTCATTTTCAAAAAAATTGAATGTCATTTTATAAATAACAAAGCATTCTGTCACAAATATTTCACAACATATTGATATATCTAATAGATTTCATTTTGATAAAACGATAAATTACTCAATTCAAAAATTAAGAAATATTATTTATCAAAAAAAAGTAGCACGAAAAGGAAAAAATGATGGCTGATACAGTGTGGTCACTCTATATTGTCAGAAATCGTCTTGGCTATCTTTATACAGGGATAACGACAAACGTTGAGCGACGCTTTACTCAACACCAGAATGGAACCGGTGCTAAAGCACTGAAAGGAAAAGGACCTTTATTATTAGAGTTTCATTGCCAAATAGGCTCTCGGCAACGTGCTTCTCAACTTGAATACCAATTAAAACAATTGAAGAAAACGCAAAAAGAAAAGCTGATCAAAGACCAGCCTTCAGACATTGCGTTGTATTTAACACGATAGACAATCTGTTCGATTAAACCTCATCAAATAATGGCGAGAAATTCACTAAACCATGAATATTTTCAACATTACCATTATCGAGAGCATAGAACTGAAATGCCTCTTCGGTGTCAGGCCATTTGCAATGTAACCCTTGTGATTTTGCAGGAATAAAGCCTGATTTTTGATAGTACTCTGGCTCACCTAATACCACCACGGCGCCATAACCAAATTCATTTAGGCTATCTAACCCTTCATTAATCAGTTGGCGTCCAATACCTTGGTTCTGGAAATCAGGTGCAACAGCAAGAGGCGCAAGCCCTACCCATTGGCAATCGACACCATCAACATCAACGGGTGTAAAGCCAATGTAACCCATAACGTGGCCTTCATCATCGACTGCGACCATACCTAATGTCAGCAGTCCCTCTTCTCGTAAATGTCCCACTAAATCAGCTTCTGCACCTGTAGGAAACGCTTGACGTAAAAGGTTATCAATAGCTGGAATATCAACGGGAATTTCAACACGTATTAGCATGAAGTTGAGCTCAGTTCATGGCTGTGTAGAGTGTCTTCGGTTTCTTCTTGAAGCCCACTTTTTACAAACTCAGCCAGTTGTAATAAACCAAAACGCAACACAGATGGCATTGAGTCTAATTCAATTGCGTCCATCAGGTTCTTAACATATAACCCGAGTTCTGTATCACCCTCAATTTGTAGACGGCGTTGGAAAAATAAGGTGTCAGGATCTTCTTTGCGCGCAGCAATTAAAATAAGATCATTTGCATTTCCACTAAAGCTGACATCTTCTTTTTCTAAGCGACTGACCACTAATTTATCATCACAAACACTGATAAACCACTGTAAATGTAAGTCTCTTATCTCAACTTTTAGCCATTTATTTTCTAGAAAGTGCAAATCGCCTTCCGCTAAAGATTCATGAAATTGCCAGCTTAAAAACTGTTCTAAAATATCGCGTTGCAGAGCAAATGGGGTAACTTGTAAAGGGTAACGTAAAAAACGAGGTCCCTCTTTAACCAAATGGGTACGAATTTTGTTAAACACGTTCGGACTCCTATAAATAAAATTACGGGCTATTGTGCCAGATATAGACAGATATTCTGCGATCCTATATCAATATTCGGTTAATCCGTTGCTCACATTTTGTGTTCTTTGATTTTACTTAAGCAAAAAACGAAGTTCTCTGCCCTAAATCAAAACCTTTTTTTATCCTGCTCATTACAATTTCTGATCATTCTTAATTTCTAAAGGGAAGTGAAGATGGAATTGCTGTGCCCAGCGGGTAATTTACCTGCCTTAAAAGCGGCCATAGATAATGGTGCGGATGCCGTTTATATCGGCTTAAAAGATGATACTAATGCAAGACATTTTGCTGGTTTAAATTTCACAGAAAAGAAGTTACAAGAAGCGGTTAATTATGTTCATCGCCACCAGCGAAAATTGCATATTGCAATAAACACCTTTGCTCACCCTGATGGATTTGAACGCTGGCAAAAAGCCGTTGATATGGCGGCATCTTTAGGGGCTGATGCTCTTATCTTGGCGGATATCGCCATGTTAGAGTACGCTGCAGAGCGTTATCCTCATATTGAACGTCATGTTTCAGTACAAGCCTCAGCAACCAATACACAAGCTATTGAGTTTTATCAACGTAACTTCGATGTGGCTCGTATTGTTCTTCCTCGTGTTCTATCTATTCATCAAGTCAAACAATTAGCACAAACTAGCCCTGTACCTTTAGAAGTTTTTGCCTTTGGCAGTTTATGTATTATGGCTGAAGGTAGATGCTATCTCTCTTCTTATTTAACAGGTGAATCGCCAAATACGGTAGGTGCTTGCTCTCCTGCACGTTTTGTACGTTGGCAACAAACACCACAAGGGATGGAATCTCGCCTTAATGATGTCTTGATAGACCGCTATTCACCTGATGAAAATGCAGGCTACCCAACACTGTGTAAAGGTCGCTATTTTGTTGATGATCACTGTTATCACGCATTAGAAGAGCCTACGAGCCTCAATACTCTTTCACTCTTACCTGAATTAATGGCGATGAATATTGCGTCAGTTAAAATTGAAGGTCGTCAACGTAGCCCTGCCTATGTGACAGAAGTGGCGAGAGTTTGGCGTGCAGCCATTGATCAATGTAAGAAAGATCCTCAAGGTTTTAGTACTAATCCACGTTGGATGAACGCGCTAGGAAAGATTTCAGAAGGAACACAAACAACACTGGGTGCTTATCACCGTAAATGGCAATAATAAGGATACAAAAATGAAATATGCATTAGGATCTGTACTTTATTATTGGCAAAAAGAGACACTTGAAGCGTTCTACGAAAAAGCAAAACAATGCGACGCTGATATTATTTATTTAGGCGAAACTGTTTGCAGTAAACGCCGAGAAACCAAACCTCAAGATTGGATAAACCTCGCCAAAGAAGTCGCTAAAAGTGGCAAACAAGTGGTTCTTTCTACCTTAGCGTTATTACAAGCACCTTCTGAATTGAAAGAAATTGCTAAGCTGGTTGATAACGGTGAGTTTTTAGTTGAAGCACATGATTTTGGCGTGATTAATATGCTTTACGAGCGCAATCTTCCTTTTGTTGCAGGCCACGGGCTTAACTGCTACAACGCTTATGCACTACGTTTGTTGCATAAACAAGGCATGATGCGTTGGTGTATGCCTGTTGAGCTTTCTCGCGAGTGGTTAAATAATCTTTTAAATCAATGTGAAAAATTAGGCATTCGCAATAAGTTTGAAGTTGAAGTATTGGCTTATGGGCATCTTCCTCTCGCTTATTCAGCACGTTGTTTTACTGCGCGTTCTGAAAATCGCTCTAAAGATGATTGTGAAACCTGTTGTCAAAAATACCCTCAAGGCCGTGAAGTATTATCACAAGAAAATCAGCGAGTGTTTGTGCTTAATGGCATTCAAACACAAAGTGGTTATTGCTATAACTTGGGTAACGATCAAGCTTCAATGGCAGGTTTAGTGGATATTATTCGCCTTTCACCTGAATCTGACGCTATTTTTGATACCTTGCAACAATTTCGCCAAAATGAGCAAGGTCAACAACCTCTTACAACGATTCATCATCATGACTGTAATGGTTATTGGCGTAAGTTGGCAGGATTAGAATTGGTGAAGTAAAGATATATGATACACTTAACAAAACATTTATAGATCAATTAAATCATTATGGATGTGGTGTAAGCGGTATTATTCCTTGGAGTTACCACGGTCTTTCATTAATAGATATTTCAAAATGGGAACCAAGAAAATTATCAATGGATTGTTGCCACCACATAGTAAATATTATTAGTAAAGATAAGATCTACAATATTGATAAATAAAAGCCCTTAAGGGCTTTTTATTTTGACTCACCACGATGATGTAACCAATGCTTAAACTGATGCGTAATATGTCTTAACTCACCATTACGTAGCATACCCACCAGCACACCTAATACCGTATAAATCACGCCTAAAACGAGCATCATCACGATATCACCCAATATACTTTGGAATGACAGCCCCATTTGGTTAATTCCCGCCATGGCGTTTACAGCCCATGTAGAAGGTAATGCAGATGAAATGGCAAATACCCAATCTGGCATTGCTTGTAATGGCCAGATTGTGCCAGAAATATAGAACACTGGTGTTGTCACAAAGGCTAGTGTCAGATAAATCATCTCAACACTGCGTAAGCATTCTGTAATTAACTTACCTAACCCTAAGACCGCCAATAAGAATGGGAAAGTCAGCATCCAAATCTGGTAAAGCGGCGCTTCCTGGCGGTAACCCAATACCCACGGCCACAATGCAAAGAATACCGCAGATAAAAATAACCAAATCGGAATAAGTGCAGATAATGCCCCTAGATAAACCGCTAAAGGTGGCTTTCCTTTCGGGGTACTTCTCACCGCGATACTGACGCGGACACAAGCTATTAGAAGTGAGTGCTGTAATAGCATCACTAATAAGCCAGGAAAAATAATCGCAGCAAAACTTACCCCGGGGTTATACATCGCAATGGTTTCGCCTTGAATAGGCTTTAATAGGATTTTTGATTGTTCAACACTAAAGCCTGCATTTCTCAAAATACGTCCATTGTAAGCATCTAATAACTGCTGATAAGCCAACATCAACTCTTGTTGAATTTGCCCGCTAGCCAGACGGTTTGTCGCATCACCAAATACAGGCACAGTAACATCTTTACCATTGAGTAGTTTTTTCTCAAAATCGGTTGGAACAATAATAATGGCAAATAACTCTCGCATAATCATATCGTGGCGGGCTTCATCTAAATTATCGTAATTCTTGATGCTTAATTTTGGTGTGGAGTTTAATGCGCGGATCAGTGAATAACTTGCGGGACTGTGATCTTGATTGATAACAGCCACAGGAAGATCCCACAGTACAGGCTTGGCATAAACCAAACTCATAATGCACAGAGAAACAATAAGTAACATCCACATGGGTTTTTCTAACATACCCAATAGAACACGCTTGAAGGTTTGGAAATACATTTGCATCATGCAACACCTACCTGTAATTCCAATCGTTTAAAAATACGTTTACGAACTAAAAAGGCGATAGCAAAAGGATAAATCAGCAAAAGTGAACACACATATAAAATGCCTTGTAGTGATACTTCTCTTAAGAAGATATCAAACATCGCATTTAAGGCGTGCGTTAATGGTTCTAAGTTAGAGATGATCCTTGCAGGCAATATCATCGAAAGCTCGGGCACAGCCATGCCTGAAAATGCCAATGCGATACTCACCAACATACCTATCATACTGTATGCCGTTATCGCACTATTGGTAAACGCAAAGAGCAGCAACCCCACACTTTGAGCTGCAATAATATAGAAGAATCCCACTAACACCATGTATAGCGGATTACCGTTCACCTTTGCCCCTGAAAAATGCACTAATGCCGCGAGTTCGACAATTAATAAGGTTAAGAAAAACAGCGTATAAGGTGTAAGCTTCCCAATAAGCGCAAAAGTAAAAGGCTTAATATTCAGGAGCATATTTCCTCGTGACAAAGAATAAATAGTACAAGTCACGACGAACAGTTGGAGCATATGGATCGTAGCCGCAAATTGCTGGTAATAAATATAACTCCCGCTGGCATTAAACAAACTGTCATAAGAGAGCGTAACTTTTGCCAATGGTGGAACGGGCTTATTCATCTCTTGCGCTAAAACAGTGCGATATTGCGCATTAAGCTCTACAATGAGTCCGCTAAAGTCCTGAATCGCATAACTCCCCGCCGCATAATACAATCCGTTGTAATACATCCGTGTGGTAGGTTGCTTTCCTGCTAATACCTTACTTTCAAAGTGTCGAGGGATGGTCAGTATCGCGTAATCTTTTGCGCTACCTAATCGCTCCATTGCTGTGCGAGGATTACCATCTAGCGTATTTAATTGTGCATGAGAGCCTGCATTTAGGTCTCTAATCAGGGTCCTTGATAATGGACTATTGTCATTATTAATCACGGAAACAGGCAAGTTCAGCAATGTGCCTTCAGAAAAGTTAGCACTAATTAACGTAAACAACATCAATGGAAACAGCCAGCTTAGCCAGTGAAAAACGGGGCTACGAACTGCCATATGAGTTTCTCGTGAAAATGCGCTACTAAAGCCACGCCAAGCTGCCTTTACTCTCATTATTCGTCCTTATTTATCCCAGCGCCATAATGCGCTCATACCAGGACGTAGCCCTTCAATTGGCGTAACAGGATACAGTCGGATTTCAAATGTTTTTAAATCGAAATCACCTGTTGCTCTTGTTGCTCTTTTTGTTGCGTAGTCGCCCATTGGGGCGATATAGCGAATTTCAGCTTCTACTTCTTTATTGCCTAATGCGGGAACCGTGATAGTAATGCGATCACCTTTACGTATATCCGCTAAGATATCTTCGCGGAGGTTATAAACAAAATAAGCATCAGGAATTCGGATCAGTGTAGCAAGTGGGCTATTCGCGTTAAAAAGCTCACCAATTTCCGCAGGAATAGGACCAACTTCTCCATCCACTGGCGCTTTAACTTGTAGATCGTTTTGTTGGATCTTCAACTCAATAAGTTGTTGTTCTGCTTGTTGCACCGCCGCCGTATATTTGTGGCGTAATTCAATACGATCACCATTTTGGGCTTCATCAAGCTCAGCTTGCGCGGCTCTTACACGTTGTGAAGCAACATCACGGCTACGGCGTGCATTATCAAGTTCTGTCGCTGATACATAGCCTTTATTCGCCACAGCACTGATACGCTGATAATCTCTTGCTGAATTTGCAGCTTCCACTTTTGCTTGAGATAACACGGCTTCTAGGTTACGAATACTCTCTTCTCTTGTGCCATGTAATGACAAATCTAATTGAGCTTGTGCTTGTGCTTTAGCGGCTTCAAGTGCAGCAACTTGCGCATTGAGTTCGGGGCTTTCTAATGTGATCATCAATTGCCCCGCTTTTACATCATCACCTCGCTCTATATGACGCTCAATCACACGGCCTTTGGCTTTAGAGGCGACAATCACTTCCGGTGCATCCACTTCGCCTTGCAGTAATAAATATTGATTATGCGCGCGGAAAAGTATGGCTAATGCAATTAGTATTAGCATTAATAAAATAAGATAGATGGCTCTTTTTTTCATATAACGATTAGACCTTAATAGTGAAGTAGAACACTCACTGACGGAGTTATATTACACAATAACTCAGAATTTCTTTAAGAATTTTGTGCGCCAGATCACTGACGCAAAGGAATATTTTCTTTGAAAGTGCGATTAAGTTATTCTTATATCAAACTTTATCGCCTCATTAATAGCCCTGTTTTATCTGGTATTTTTATATTTATCAGATAAAGAAGAGAACGGTACTCGATACTTATGTACGAATTTGATCTTATTTTGCTGTTATTACAGCAAATGTGCGTTTATTTAATCATTGCTTGGTTTTTAAGCAAAACACCTTTATTTACGCCACTTCTACAGGTCACGATAAAGCTTCCGCATAAGTTGATGTGCTACGTCATTTTCTCTATTTTTTGTATTATGGGCACCTATTTTGGGCTACATATTAATGATTCTATTGCCAATACGCGTGCCATTGGTTCGGTATTAGGCGGATTACTAGGTGGCCCTTATGTCGGCTTCCTTGTCGGTTTTACGGGAGGCTTACACCGTTATTCTCTGGGCGGTATGACCGCATTTAGCTGTATGGTGTCTACTATTGTAGAGGGATTAATTGGCGGATTAGTTCACCGTTATTACGTCAAACGCGGGCAAATGCACCGCATATTTAATCCATGGACCGCAGCAGCTGTGACTTTCTTTGCCGAAATAATACAGATGAGCATTATCTTATTATTAGCTCGCCCATTTAATGAAGCGCTTGCCTTAGTGAAAGATATTGCTGCCCCAATGATTGTCGCAAATACCGTTGGTGCGGCGATGTTTATTCGAATATTACAAGATAGACGGGCAATATTTGAAAAATATACCAGTGCATTTTCAGCTCAAGCATTAAAAATTGCCGTTTGCACCGAAGGTATTTTGCGTAAAGGGTTTAATCAAGATAATAGCACTCGAGTGGCAAAAGTCATTTATCAAGAACTAAGAGTCAGTGCTGTTGCGATTACAGATAGAGAAAAACTCCTCGCCTTTATTGGTATTGGCGCTGATCATCATTTACCGGGTACACCTATTTCATCAGAACAATCCAAACAAGCCATCAATAATAATGAAGTTGTTTATGCAGATGGTAATGAAACACCTTACCGTTGTACGCTTTCACCCCATTGCAAACTTGGCTCAACCTTAGTTATTCCATTAAGAGGCGAAAATAACCAAGTCATTGGCACAATAAAACTTTATGAAGCTAAAAATCGCCTATTTAGTTCTATTAACCGAACCCTAGGTGAAGGGATTGCAAGTCTATTATCTGCACAAATTCTGGCTGGACAATATGAGCGAAATAAGCAATCTCTTTTAGAGTCAGAGATTAAACTTCTCCATGCGCAAGTGAATCCCCACTTTCTTTTTAACGCATTAAATACACTACAAGCAGTTATTCGACGAGATAGCGAACAAGCAAAGCAATTAGTGCAATTTCTCTCTGCTTTCTTTCGTAAAAATTTAAAAAGACCTGAAGCAGTTGTGACATTAAGTGATGAAATTGAACATGTGAATGCATATTTGCAAATCGAAAAAGCCCGTTTTCAGGAACGATTACAGATTGATATTCAAATTCCTGAAAGCCTAGCTAATGCCCGTTTGCCTGCTTTTTCGCTTCAACCAATGGTCGAAAATGCAATTAAACATGGAACATCACAGTTATTAGATACAGGAAAGATTACAATTAGAGCACACCAAGAGCACCATTTAATCATTATTGAAATCTGTGATAATGCGGGGCTTTATCAACCCCAATGCCCTTCTCATGAATTAGGGTTAGGAATGAGGCTGGTGGATAAGCGATTAAAATTACGCTATGGCGAACTTTATGGTGTTTTAGTGGAATGCCAAGCTGATGAATATACAAAGGTGAAAATTTGCTTACCCCTAGAAAAAAGCATGGATAACGTTGCATAACAATGAATATATTAATCGTTGACGATGAGCCGTTAGCTCGTGAAAATTTACGTTGTTTACTTGAAGTCGAAAAGGATATTCATATTGTTGGTGAATGCAGTAATGCAATTGAAGCCATAGGAGAGATACACCGTAAGAAACCCGATGTCGTCTTTCTTGATATTCAAATGCCACGCATTACAGGGCTTGAAATGGTCACAATGCTTGATCCTGAACATCGCCCGTATATCGTCTTTTTAACCGCATTTGAAGAGTATGCAATCCAAGCCTTTGAAGAGCACGCCTTTGATTATCTACTCAAACCTTTAGAGCAAGAACGCCTAACAAAAACATTAAACCGTTTACGCCAAGGTAATAAGCAGAATATTGATCTCTTAACGCCTCCTGAAGAACGTTTAAAGTGTATTCCTTGTACAGGTCATAGCCGTATTTGGTTAATGCCCATTGATGAAGCGGTATTTGCCACATCAAGGCTCAGTGGGGTTTATGTAACCAATAATCAAGGTCAAGAAGGCTTTACAGAATTAACATTACGCACGTTAGAAACACGGACACAGCTGGTCCGTTGCCATCGCCAATATTTAGTGAATATGGATTATGTTAATGAGATTGTTTTTGGCGATAATGGGCAAGCGGAGTTGATATTACACAATAACAGCCAAATTCCTGTCAGCCGTCGATATTTAAAGCCATTAAAAGAAGCGATTGGCTTAAGCTAATTTGTTATAAATTAAAATCTGCACGTAAATCTAACCGATTTACTTGAATAAGCTTTCCTATTGTTTATATTGACAGAAATGTGTCGTAATAAATTTTATATTACTAATCAAATGATAAAAAAACCAGTCAACTTTCATTGACTGGTTTTATTTTTTTGTCATCAACTCAATTAAAAATTAAGTTAATTACCAACTCTTATTGGTTATGAGAGCTGCTACGGCGGCGTGGTGTACCTTCGTTGTTACGACTGCGGAAGTTACCGCGCTCGCCACCACGATCGTTGCTACGCTCACCACCACGGTCGTTATTACCACGACGTTGTGGTTGATCACCATTGTTAAAACGACGACCACCTTGTGGCTGACCATCACGACGGCTGTTATTACGACGCTCACGGAAAGGCTGAGATTGAGCATCACCCACTAATTGCATATTCAGTGGTTTGTTCATAATACGCGTACGTGTGAAATGGCTTAATAAATCTGTTGGCATACCTTTTGGTAATTCGATGGTTGAGTGAGAACCATACAGTTTGATATTACCAATGTAACGGCTACTGATATCGCCTTCGTTAGCAATCGCACCAACGATATGACGCACTTCAACACCATCATCACGACCCACTTCGATACGGTATAAATCCATCTCGCCAGCATCACGACGTTCACGACGAGGAGAACGCTCGCGATCGTTATCACCGCGACGGCGATCATCACCACGACGATCGTCACGATCGTTAAATTCACGACGAGGACGACGAACTGGATCTGGTGGCAGAATAAGTGCACGCTCACCTTGAGCCATTTTCAGTAATACCGCAGCCAGTGTTTCCATATCCAGCGCTTCTTCACCTTGTGGAGCTAATTTAGGTAACAGAGCACGGTATTGGTCAAGGTTGCTAGTTTCTAATTGTTGTGCGATTTGCTGTGCAAATTTTTCCTGACGACGTTGGCTGATAAGCTCTGCATTTGGCAGTTCTACTTCAGGAATAGTCATCTTCATTGTACGTTCGATATTGCGCAGTAAACGACGCTCACGGTTATCAACGAATAAAATTGCACGGCCAGCACGACCCGCACGACCAGTACGACCAATACGGTGAACATAAGATTCTGAATCCATTGGGATATCATAGTTCACAACAAGGCTGATACGGTCAACGTCAAGACCACGAGCAGCAACGTCAGTTGCAATTAAAATATCTAAACGACCATTTTTCAGACGCTCTAATGTTTGCTCACGCAGTGATTGGTTCATATCACCATTTAACGCTGCGCTGTTATAGCCGTTACGCTCTAAAGCTTCAGCAACTTCTAATGTTGCGTTTTTAGTACGAACGAAAATAATTGCCGCATCAAAATCTTCAGCTTCTAAGAAACGAATTAACGCTTCATTTTTACGTGCGCCGAATGTCATCCAATAGCTTTGACTAATGTCTGGACGTGTCGTTACGCTACTTTGAATGCGCACTTCTTTAGGATCATTCATAAAGCGACGTGTAATACGACGAATTGCTTCTGGCATTGTTGCAGAGAACAGTGCAGTTTGGTGTTCTGCTGGGATCTTACTTAAAATGTTTTCAACATCTTCAATAAAGCCCATACGTAACATTTCATCAGCTTCATCTAATACTAAGCCCTTCAGTTTAGATAAATCTAATGTGCCACGGTTTAAATGGTCTAATAAACGACCTGGTGTACCCACAACAACTTGTGGACCTTGACGTAACGCGCGTAATTGCACGTCGTAACGCTGACCACCATACAGTGCAACAACATTTACTTTTGGTAAGTGTTTAGAAAAATCTTCAATTGCTTCAGCAACCTGAACCGCAAGTTCACGAGTAGGTGCTAAAACTAAAATTTGTGGTGCTTTTAATGATTCATCAAGATTGTGTAATAAAGGCAGGCTAAATGCGGCAGTTTTACCACTACCTGTCTGTGCCATACCTAAAACATCATTGCCGTTTAAAAGGAAAGGAATACATTGTTGCTGAATTGGAGAAGGCTTCTCGTAGCCTAAGTCATTCAGTGCAGTCAAAATAGGTGCTGATAAACCTAGATCAGCAAAAGTCATATCGGTTTCAGTAGTCATGTCACTGTGCCTCATTCATTATGGCAGCCAGTTGACATAACATACCGCATGGTTTGTCGGTCTTTATCATCTAAAATGTGAACTGGCTCAAATTATATTATTAAACGAACAAACAAGCCCTCATCCTATGTAGATGATGGCTTTCAAACTGATCAGAGAAATGTTCGTCAGCTATTGCTGGTCCGATTCCGCTAGGTCTTCTTGTTGGCCTAACAGTGCTAATTCCAACAATGCGTAGCGGTGCTCAACAAAGTTATGTGCGTTGTTGGCAACCGTCAGCTTGAATAACGCTTCTGCGCTATCCATGTCCCCCAGACTTAGGTAATACTTACCTAAATAGAAGTTAGTTTCACTAAGATGCTCAGCGAGCGAAGTGTTATCGGTTGAAGCCTCATTTAGTTTCAACATTAATGTTTTCTCATTAATATCGCCTAAATAAAACTCAACTATATTCCATCCCCATTGCCCCGTTTTATCCGCCTGCTGGTATCGCTGTTTTAGCTGTTGTTTAGCCAAATCAGTGTTTATCTCTTTTTCTACAAGATATAACCAAAGCGAACGAATGGGATCATTTGGATCGACCTGATAAAACGCCTGCAGATCATCCTGCGCCAATTTCAATCGGCCACCGTAGTACGAAGCGATACCACGATTAAAACGCGCATTATTGTAAGTTGGATCAAGCTCTAAAACAGAATCAAACGCTTCATAAGCAGCATCGTAATTCGCTGCCTGCGTAAAATAGATACCTAGAAAATTAAAAATTTCTAGCATATCTGGTCGTATTGATAGCGCCATTGAAAAATCATTGCGCGCTAAAGCTCGTAAACCGAGACTATCATACAGCACACCACGCTCATATAAAAGCTGTGCGTATTCATCTTCAGTTAATGAGCGGCTCGCTAAGATTTGTTCTATACGAGCCAATATCACTTCTTGTTGTAAAGAAGGCTGCAATGGTGTGGCAAAAATCGCATTCTGACGCCACTCTGGACTAGTGCTGCATCCGGAAATAAAGATGAAAACAGCAATAGAACAACTGCGCAGAAATGTTTTCATTTCTCACTCCCAAAGTCAGACCTTTCAACAAAAAGCGTTCTAGACGTCCTACTTGTCAATCATAATAAGTCTCTACCGATACCTATGTCTAGATATCGGTAGTAGAATATCATTAATTCGCAGAATCTTCAGAAGAAGTTTCTGTTGCTTCCTGCTGATTAGCTTGAGCTTCTTTCATGCTTAAGCGAATACGGCCTTGACGGTCAATTTCCAGTACTTTAACTGGAACTTCTTGACCCATTTCCAAGTAGTCACTCACTTTCTCAACGCGTTTGTCTGCGATTTGAGAAATATGAACCAGACCTTCTTTGCCGCCACCGATAGCAACGAATGCACCGAAATCTACAATACGAGTTACTTTACCGTTGTAGATACGACCCACTTCAACTTCAGCAGTAATTTCTTCGATACGAGCGATAGCTTGTTTTGCTTGATCGCCACTTGTTGCAGCAATCTTCACTGTACCATCATCTTCGATTTCGATAGTTGTGCCAGTTTCTTCCGTTAATGCACGGATAACAGAGCCGCCTTTACCGATAACGTCTTTGATCTTGTCTGGATTAATTTTGATAGTGTGAATGCGCGGTGCGAATTCAGAAATATCAGCACGAGGTTGGCTAATTGCATCTTCCATTACGCCTAAAATGTGTAGACGTGCGCTTTTCGCTTGGTTTAATGCAACTTGCATGATTTCACGAGTGATACCTTCGATTTTGATATCCATCTGTAATGCGCTGACACCGTTACGGCTACCCGCAACTTTAAAGTCCATATCGCCTAAATGGTCTTCATCACCCAGAATATCGGAAAGAACAACAAAGTTGTCGCCTTCTTTTACTAGACCCATTGCAATACCTGCAACAGATTCTTTAATTGGTACACCTGCATCCATCAGTGCTAAAGAAGCACCGCAAACAGATGCCATTGAAGATGAACCATTTGATTCAGTGATTTCAGAAACCACACGAACGGTATATGGGAATTCTTCAATTGTTGGCATTACTGCTAACACACCACGTTTTGCTAAACGGCCATGACCGATTTCGCGACGTTTTGGTGAACCCATCATGCCTGTTTCACCAACAGAGTATGGAGGGAAGTTATAGTGCAGCAAGAATGTATCAGTGTGCTCACCCATGATGTCATCAATAGTTTGAGCATCACGCGCAGTACCTAATGTTGCAGTTACCAGAGCCTGAGTTTCACCACGAGTAAACAGTGCTGAACCGTGAGTACGTGGTAATAAGCCAGTGCGAATGTCTAATGCACGTACCATGTCTTTTTCACGGCCATCAATACGTGGTTCGCCAGCTAATACGCGAGCACGAACGATGTTTTTCTCAAGACCTGAGAAGATTTCGCTGATTTCAGCTTCATCTAAAGTTTCATCTTCAGCTACTAACGTCGCAATAACTTCATCACGGATAGCTTCGATTTGTTCATAACGCTCTTGTTTCTCAGTGATACGGTAAGCATCACCAATGCGAGCTTGTGCTAATTGTGCAATACGGTCATGTAAAGTTTGGTTGATGGCTTCTGGCGCCCAATCCCATTTCTCTTTACCAACTTCTGCAACTAATGCATTGATGTTTTCGATCACGACTTGTTGTTGATCATGACCAAATACTACTGCACCTAACATTTCTTCTTCTGATAATAAATCAGCTTCTGATTCTACCATCAGTACCGCACCCGCAGTACCTGCAACCACTAAGTCTAATTTGCTAACTTTCAGCTCATCAACAGTTGGGTTTAGAACATATTGTCCATCGATAAAACCAACACGCGCACCACCGATAGGACCATTAAATGGAACACCTGACAGCGCTAATGCCGCAGAAGCACCAATCATTGCAACGATATCTGGGTTAACTTGTGGGTTAACTGAAACAACGGTAGCAACGATTTGAATTTCGTTTAAGAAACCTTCTGGGAATAATGGGCGTAAAGGGCGGTCAATTAAACGTGCAATCAACGTTTCGCCTTCACCAGGACGACCTTCACGACGGAAGAAGCTACCTGGGATACGGCCAGCAGCGTATGAACGCTCTTGGTAGTTAACAGTTAATGGGAAGAAATCTTGTCCAGCTTTAACTTTTTTCTTTGCAACAACGGTAACAAAAACAGCAGTGCCGTCCATGTCAACCATAACAGCGGCTGTTGCTTGACGAGCCATCATGCCTGTTTCTAACGAAACAGTATGTTGACCGTATTGAAATTTACGAACTGTAGGATTCAGCAAAATAATATCCTTTATCTTATTGTCGCCAGATGTTTAGCGACGATGAATGATCTTTTCTCCGCTACGTCCCCTCGCGACTAATGAAAATATTAACCATTTAATGATAAATACTTTCATTAGCCGCGCGAATTGTCGTAACTAGAGAGATTAAATAACAATCACCACATTAAAACATAACGACTAATATTAAAAATAGCACTTTTTAGTAGAAAAGGGGCCAACAGGCCCCTTTCCACTGAAACTCGCTTGATTAGCGACGCAGACCTAAACGTTCAATCAGTGCAGAGTAACGAGCAACATCTTTACGTTTCAGGTAGTCCAGCAGATTACGACGGCTGGAAACTTTACGCAGCAGACCACGACGGCTGTGGTGATCTTTTTTGTGCTCTGAAAAGTGACCTTGCAGGTGGTTGATTTCTGCAGTCAGCAGTGCAATCTGAACTTCGCTTGAGCCAGTATCGTTAGCATCACGACCAAATTCAGCAACGATTTGTGCTTTCGCTTCAGTACTTAGAGACATAATAAACTCCAAATTAAGTAAAATTTTCAGATAGCCAATCTCTAATTCAGCTATCCAACTCAGCCACCTAAACAGATAGCCGCATTATTCTACGCTTCAAACACTTTTAGCGCAAGATTGCTATTAAGTGTTATCTTGTGCGCTATAGTCTACAACCACTCTTTTCGGAGCAACTAGGCCATCTTTAATGATAGCAAGACCAATGAATTTTTTTTCATCGCCTTCAGTTACTCTTACCCATTCGCCTTCATTGATGTCATGATTAACACGAACAGGTTGCCCCAGCTTGAGATAACCCGCAATAATCGTGGTCAAATTCACAACAGGAAAATGTGCAACAGCGGTATCCATAGGTAATAACAGTGCATCAAGTGCTAAGAAAGGATCTTCTTGAGCAGCTTGTGCATTCTCTATCATCGCTCTTAATTGCTCTAATGTGACCATTCGCTCTTTAGGATAATCTGCGACTTCTAATCGACGTAAGAAAATAACGTGAGCACCACATTGTAATTTCTCACCAAGATCATCAATAATTGTTCGAATGTAAGTACCTTTAGAACAATGAATTTCTAGCTCTAGCTCATCACCTTCCCAGCGAATAAACTGAAGTTCATAAACCGTGATGGGTCTTGCTTCACGCTCAACCTCAATACCTTGTCGAGCGTATTCGTAAAGCGGTTTACCTTGATGTTTTAAAGCGGAGTACATTGAAGGGATTTGCAATGTTTCACCGCGAAAACTCTCTAAGGCGTCATCTAAAGCCTGCTGTGTAAATTGTACTGGGCGTTCTTGAATAACCTCACCATGTGCATCGGAGGTATCTGTTCGTTGCCCTAAACGTGCAATAACACGATAACGCTTATCAGAATCCAATAGAAACTGTGAAAATTTTGTTGCTTCACCTAAACAAATAGGGAGCATACCTGTTGCTAAAGGATCCAATGCCCCTGTATGCCCAGCCTTACTGGCATTAAACATACGGCGGACTTTTTGGAGTGCATCGTTAGAGGAAATATCTTGGGGTTTATCGAGTAGCAATACGCCGTTAATCTCACGCCCCTTACGACGACGCCCCATTATTTATCCTCTTTATGACGACGCTCTTCATCGCTTTTAACGACGTTAGAAACTAAGTTAGACATACGCATACCTTCAACTAATGAGTTGTCATAAGCAAATGTCAGTTCAGGCACAATACGTAAACGCATCGCTTTACCTAATAAAGAACGAATAAAACCAGCGGCTTCATTAAGTGCAGTTAAACCCTCTGCAACCATCTCTTCTTCGCTTTTTTCACCACCTGATAAGTTTAAAAAGGTGACAAATACTTTGGCATAAGCCAAATCACGAGAAATTTCAACGCCAGAAACCGTTGCCATTCCAATACGTGGATCTTTGACTTCACGTTGTAAAATGATGGCGATTTCTTTTTGCATTTCCTGAGAAACACGCTGACTACGGCTAAAATCTCTTGCCATTTTATCTCTCCCTGACAATAGGGTATCGCCCTGATTGTCATTGTTAATTCAAATCTAAAATCAATGATATCTAAAGAGTATACATGAAGTGATATTTAACAACCGCTTTCTCTGATTTCTTTCTTTAGAAATAAAATGTTTCTTTGGTGCTATTTTACCCTGTTATTTCACTTTCATAAATTACTGAAAGGCAATCTATTTCGGTTATGTTGAAAAATGGAGAGGAAATAAAAGGAGAATACAGCAAAGAAAGGAATAAGAAGGGAGCCCTTGAGCTCCCTTTTAAAACAAAACGGACTAAATTAATCAATAGAACGTTTGATTTCGATAACTTGGAAGACTTCAATCATGTCGCCAACACGAACATCGTTGTAGTTTTTCACACCGATACCACATTCCATGCCGTTACGTACTTCGTTGACATCATCTTTAAAGCGACGCAGTGACTCAAGTTCGCCTTCATAGATAACCACGTTATCACGTAGAACACGAATTGGGTTATTACGTTTGATGTTACCTTCAACCACCATACAGCCCGCAATCGCGCCGAATTTAGGTGATTTAAACACATCACGGACTTCTGCAAGACCCATGATTTCTTGTTTATATTCAGGTGCCAACATACCGCTCATTGCCAGTTTGATTTCGTCAATCAGGCTATAGATAACAGAGTAGTAACGTAAATCAACGCTTTCTTGTTCAATGATACGGCGAGCAGATGCATCAGCACGAACGTTAAAGCCAAGAATGATTGCGTTAGAAGCCGCTGCTAATGTTGCGTCAGTTTCGGTGATACCACCTACGCCTGAACCGATGATTTTCAGTTTAACTTCATTAGTAGACAGTTTAACTAAGGCATCAGTAATCGCTTCACAAGTACCTTGAACGTCTGTTTTCAGAACGATGTTCAGTTCAGAAGTTTTACCTTCTTCCATGTTAGCGAACATGTTTTCCAGTTTAGATTTCTGCTGACGAGCCAGTTTAACATCGCGGAATTTACCTTGACGGTATAATGCAACTTCACGCGCTTTCTTCTCGTCACGAACAACCGTTGCTTCATCACCCGCAGAAGGAACGTTAGACAGACCTAAGATCTCAACTGGCATTGATGGACCAGCAGATTGAACGTCTTGACCTAATTCGTTACGCATCGCACGAATACGACCGTATTCGAAACCACACAGAACGATGTCACCTTTATTCAGTGTACCTTCACGAACAAGAATAGTAGCAACTGGGCCACGGCCTTTATCAAGGTAAGATTCGATAACAACACCGCTTGCCATACCTTCTTTAACTGCTTTCAGTTCAAGAACTTCAGCTTGTAAAAGAATAGCATCCAGCAGTTCGTCAATACCTAAACCTTGTTTTGCAGATACGTGCATAAACTGAGTTTCGCCGCCCCACTCTTCTGGCAAGATGCCATATTGAGACAATTCAGTTTTAACGCGATCTGGATCAGCTTCGTGTTTATCAATTTTGTTCACTGCAACAACAACGGGTACGTTTGCCGCTTTTGCGTGTTGGATTGCTTCGATAGTTTGTGGCATTACACCATCATCTGCCGCAACAACCAGAACAACGATATCCGTTACCTGAGCACCACGAGCACGCATTGAAGTAAACGCGGCGTGACCTGGAGTATCTAGGAAGGTGATTTCACCTTTGTCAGTCTTAACGTGGTAAGCACCGATATGCTGGGTGATACCACCCGCTTCGCCTGATGCTACTTTCGTTGAACGAATGTAGTCCAGTAATGATGTTTTACCGTGGTCAACGTGACCCATGATAGTTACAACTGGTGCACGAGATACTGCGCTTTCTTCGCCAGTATCACGATCGCTCATGACTTGTTCTTCTAACTCGTTTTCACGACGTAAGATAACTTTATGGCCCATTTCTTCAGCAACAAGCTGTGCAGTTTCTTGGTCTAAAACCTGATTAATGGTCGCCATAGCACCCATTTTCATCATAGTTTTGATAACTTCAGACCCTTTTACTGCCATTTTGTTAGCAAGTTCGGCAACAGAAATAGTCTCACCGATGATAACATCACGGTTTACAACAGCAGCTGGCTTATTGAAGCCTTGCTGTAATGAGCTACCTTTACGTTTACCTTTCTTGTTAGTACGGCCAGCAGCACGTGCTTCTTCACGATCTGCTTTTTCAGAATGGCGGTTGTTTTTCTTAGGACGAGGAGCCTTAGCGTTGCGACCACGACCGCGACCACCTTCAACCTCAGCATCACTTTCATCTTCTGCATCACGAGCATAACGTGATGTTGTTACATGATAGTCTGAGCCTTCAGTTTCTGGCGCTTTAGGTTCAGCAGTCCATTTTTCAGCATTTTCTTCAGCTAAACGACGTGCTTTTTCTGCTGCAACTCGTGCTTCTTCTTCCGCTTTACGGCGCTGTGTTTCTTCCGTTTTACGCTTCAGTTCAGCCTGTTCAGCATTGCGACGTGCTTTTTCCTGATCTGCTGCTTTATCAGCTTTTGGTTTATCGTTTTGTTTCACTTTATCTTTTTCCGCTGCTTCGCGCTTAGCTAATTCCGCTGCTTCACGTTTTGCTTCTTCAGCTTCACGTTTCGCTTTTTCTTCGGCGTCTTTCTTCGCCTTTTCAGCTTCACGTTTTGCTTTTTCTTCAGCTTCGCGCTGTGCTTTCTCTTGTGCTTCGCGCTGGGCTTTTTCTTCGGCTTCGCGATGCGCCTTTTCTTCCGCTTCACGCTGAGCTTGCTCATCCGCTTGCGCTTTTTCAACGGCGTCACGGTTCACATAAGTGCGTTTTTTGCGGACTTCGATGGCTACTGATTTACTTTTGCCACCTGTACCAGGAACACTTAACGTACTACGCACTTTGCGTTGTAACGTTAATTTTTCTGGTTGGTTGGTTGATACGTCTTTATCACGATTCAACCAAGCCAGTAAGGTTTCTTTCTCTTTTTGGGAGACAGAATCAGAGACGGTCTTCTTAATACCGGCATCAGCAAACTGCTGTACCAAACGTTCAACCGGTGTCTGAATCTCTTCTGCCAGTGATTTTACTGTTTCATCTGTCATTCTGTTCCTTCCTGCTCAGTTGTTACGCATCATTCCCAAACCAGCAGATATTACGTGCGGCCATAATGAGTTCGCCTGCGCGCTCACTATTTAAACCTTCAATATCAGTTAGGTCGTCGATACCCTGTTCGGCAAGATCTTCCAGTGTGCAGATACCACGGGCAGCTAGATCAAATGCTAAAGAGCGCTCCAATCCTTCGAGAGCTAATAAGTCCTCGGCTGGCTGGTTATCGCCTAGGCTTTCTTTTTGAGCCAACTCAATCGTTGTTAGTGCAGCTTTTGCTCTTTCACGTAGAGCTTCAACGGTATCTTCATCTAATCCGTCAATAGCCAGCAGTTCACTGATTGGCACATAAACTAACTCTTCAAGGGTAGAGAAACCTTCTTCAACTAAAACAGTTGCGAAGTCTTCATCAATGTCGAGATGCTTAGTAAATATTTCAATGGCTGCGTTTGCTTCTGCCTGATGTTTTGCATTCAGTTCATCAGCAGTCATGACGTTTAATTCCCACTTGTCATCACCACGATGTTTTTTCAGTAACTGTGCTGCCAGACGAACGTTTTGACCATTACGGCCGATTGCCTGTGCAAGGTTACTGCTTTCAACTGCAACATCCATTGTACATTTGTCTTCATCGACAACAATAGAAGCAACATCTGCCGGAGCCATTGCATTAATGACGAATTGTGCAGGATTATCATCCCACAGAACAATATCAATTCGCTCGCCGCCCAATTCACTGGAAACGGCTTGTACACGCGCACCACGCATACCAACACAAGCACCCACAGGGTCAATACGCTTGTCGTTAGTTTTTACTGCGATTTTGGCACGAGAACCTGGATCACGCGCTGCAGCTTTAATTTCAATAATTTCTTCGCCAATTTCTGGTACTTCAATACGGAAAAGTTCAACCAGCATTTCAGGGCGAGAGCGTGTCACGAAAAGTTGTGCACCACGGGTTTCTGTACGTACGTCGTATAAAACACCACGTAAACGGTCACCTGGACGGAAGTTTTCACGCGGTAACATATCTTCACGTAAAATAACCGCTTCAGCGTTGTTGCCTAAGTCTAAAGTGATATTTTCACGGTTCACTTTCTTCACAACACCCGTGATAATTTCGCCGAGTTGTTCGCGGAATTGATCAACAACCATTGCTCTTTCAGCTTCACGTACTTTTTGTACGATAACTTGTTTAGCGGTTTGTGTTGTAATACGGTCGAAAGTGACAGATTCAATCTGATCTTCAATATAACCACCTAGTTCAATACTAGGATCTTCATATTGAGCAGCTTCAAGTGTGATTTCACGAGTAGGTTGAGTGACTTCATCAACGGCAACCCAACGACGGAATGTATCAAAGTCACCCGTTTTACGGTCGATACATACACGAACGTCAATTTCTTGCTCGTACTTTTTCTTAGTTGCTGTCGCTAGTGCGGTTTCCAGTGCTTCAAAAATCTTTTCACGAGGAAGAGATTTTTCGTTAGAGACCGCTTCCACAACAGCCAGAATCTCTTTGTTCATCCTAGTTGCCTCTTCAAAACTTAAAAGTGGGGTACCAGGTTAGCTTTCTGGATGTTGCTCAGTGCGAACACTTCGTCTTTACCATCCACAGTAACCGTGATCATTTCGCCAGCGACAGACTTAATAATGCCCTGCCATTTACGGCGGTTTTGCATTGCAATTCGTAATACGATAGCGGCTTCTTCGCCGATAAATTGCTCATAATGCGTTGCAGTGAATAAAGGTCGTTCTAAACCAGGAGAAGAAATCTCAAGGTTATAAACTGTTTGAATTGGATCTTCAACATCCAGCACAGCACTGACCTGGTGGCTAACATCAGCACAATCATCAACAGTGATACCGTCTTCACTATCAATATAGATGCGCAATGTTGATTCTCGGCCACGAATAAACTCAAGACCGACAAATTCAAAGCCTAATGCTTCTACTGGTGCTGAAACCATCGCTGTTAATTTTTGCTCTAATGTGGACAAACCCACCCCCAAGGCATAAAAAAAGGGCCTATAGCCCAGTATTCTATTCTCTGATAACAAAAAACCCCGAAATTCGGGGCTTTATGCAACTGGACCCTGTAACTTGCCATTCGAGAATAACCTCTTCTTACGGCACATTCCACTCAGGATCATAATCGGTTCAACAAGATGATTAATGAGAAAAGTGCTGTATTGTTAGAAGTGGTTGCGGGGGCCGGATTTGAACCGACGACCTTCGGGTTATGAGCCCGACGAGCTACCAAGCTGCTCCACCCCGCGTTCGAAAAACGTGGCAAATTTTACGCTGATAACAAGCAAAACGCAAGCTATCTGGAATAATGGTGCCGAGAACGGGACTTGAACCCGTACGCCCGTTTTATAGGCACTACCACCTCAAGGTAGCGTGTATACCAATTTCACCACCTCGGCACTTAATGAGACTGTTACTGCGTAAAAATTAACAATCTCATTTAAATCTTTACTTAGTTTACTGCGGAATATCTGTATTTGCTGGCGCTACAGGCGCTGCTAATTGCTCAGCTTTTTTAGCTTCTTCTGTAGTCTGCTCGATAGACATCCATTTGCTGTCTTCACGCACAGTTTTATTGGCACTTAGATTACCTAAAATAAGGGCAAGTACAATAAAAGCTGTCGCTAAAACAGCGGTCATACGGGTCATAAAGTTAGCTGAACCGCTTGAACCAAATACTGTACCAGAAGCACCTGCACCAAAAGAAGCGCCCATATCAGCACCTTTACCCTGCTGTAACAGGATCAGACCAACTAGCCCTGTTGCTACAATGATAAGAATAACAATGAGTGCCGTATACATTTGCGTTACCTTTTCTATGGAACTTATCGTCTTAACGATAACCTTCGATTGCTTCACCCGCTTTAGTTCAAGACCTTACTAAGCGGGTGTGAATACTAACCAAAGCTGAACTGACAAGCAAGGTTATTTTTCTACAAAGTGATTGATTGAAGAAAAAAGCATCAATTAACCAACGTGCTTCACAGCGTCAGCAATACGATTTGCCATCGCAGTGACTTGCTCTTCATTTTCACCTTCAACCATGACACGAATTAAAGGTTCTGTTCCTGATTTACGCAGTAATACACGACCTTTACCAGCCAGTTCTTCTTCAACCGCTTTAGCGACTTTCTGAACTTCAGGTGTTTGTAGCGGATCGTGGCTACCGGTAAAGCGAACATTCACTAAAATTTGTGGTAATAGTTTCATACCACTACATAGATCATGCAGACTCATATGGTTACGCACCATTGCACTTAAAACTTGTAAACCTGCAACAATACCATCACCTGTAGTCGTTTTATCTAATAAAATAATGTGGCCTGAGTTTTCAGCACCTAAACGCCAGCCTTTCTCTTGTAATTTTTCAAGCACATAGCGGTCGCCCACTTTTGCTCTTACAAAAGGAATACCCAGTTGTTTAAGTGCAATCTCTAATCCCATATTGCTCATTAGAGTACCAACTGCACCACCGCGTAATTGACCTTGGCGTAACGCTTCTCTCGCAATAATGTAGAGAATTTGGTCACCATCAACTTTTAGGCCTTGATGGTCAACCATGATGATACGGTCGCCGTCACCATCAAAAGCTAAACCAACATCAGCGCCTTCTTCTAAGACGCGTTTTTGCAACATACGAACATCTGTTGCGCCACACTCTTCGTTGATATTGATACCCGTTGGATCACAGCCAATAGTGATCACTTCAGCACCTAATTCACGAAATACGTTTGGTGCAATATGGTATGTTGCACCATGAGCACAATCGACAACCACTTTTAGACCATTAAGATTGTTTTCATTTGGGAAAGTCCCTTTACAGAATTCAATATAACGACCTGCCGCATCCACGATACGATTTGCACGACCAAGCTCTGCTGATTCAACACAGGTAATTGGCTTTTCCATTTCAGCTTCAATGGCTTCTTCTACTTCATCTGGTAATTTTGTACCATCAATAGAGAAGAATTTGATCCCGTTATCGTAATAAGGGTTATGAGAAGCTGAAATAACAATCCCTGCTTCAGCACGGAATGTACGCGTTAAATAAGCAACAGCAGGTGTTGGCATTGGCCCTGTAAATGAGGCGGATAAACCTGCCGCTGCTAAACCCGCTTCTAATGCAGATTCCAGCATATAGCCTGAGATACGTGTATCTTTACCAATAATGATTTTACGAGAGCCATGACGTGCTAATACTTTGCCCGCAGCCCAACCCAGTTTTAATACAAAATCAGGTGTAATTGGACTATCACCTACTTTTCCACGGATACCATCTGTTCCAAAGTATTTACGTTCGCTCATTCATTATTTTCCTTTGCAGAAAGAGTCGCTTGTACGATTTTCATCGCATCAACCGTCTCTTTAACATCGTGTACACGAATAATTTGTGCGCCTTGCATCGCTGCAATGACTGCGCATGCCACGCTACCAGCAACACGCTCTTGTGGTGGTACATTCAATAGTTGTCCAACCATTGATTTGCGTGACATTCCGGCAAGTATGGGTAAACCAAAGTGATGAAATTCACTTAGGTGTGCTAATAGTTGGTAATTATGCGCTAAATTTTTACCAAAGCCGAATCCTGGATCAAGAATAATTTGATTTTTTTCGATACCTGCATCAACACAACGTTGAATATTTTCTTGTAAAAAACGATCAACATCCATCATCACATTCTCATAATGTGGTGACTGTTGCATGGTTTTAGGGTCACCCTGCATATGCATAATACACACTGGCAAACCTGTTTTAGCGGCTGCTTCAAGTGCGCCAGGTTCTTGTAATGAGCGAATATCATTGATAATTGAAGCACCTACATTTGCGGATTCAGTAATGACTTGAGCTTTAGATGTATCAACAGAGATCCAAACATCAAAACGCTGACGAATAGCCTCAACAACAGGAACAACACGCTGTAACTCTTCATCAATAGAGACGTCACTTGCACCAGGTCTGGTAGACTCACCACCAATATCGATGATAGAAGCCCCTTCAGCGATCAATTTTGCTGCATGATCAACTGCATCATTAAGTGAATTATGAGTGCCACCATCAGAGAAAGAGTCTGGAGTGACATTCAAAATCCCCATAACTTGAGGTGTTGATAAGTTAAGTTCGGTTCCTCTAGCCATTAATTTCATTTCATTGATACCTTCATAAAAAAACCCCAGAAGCCTGGGGTTTGTATTTATAGCTTACTCAATATGCGTAACCCAATAAGGATTAGTGAGTATTGTTATCAGAAGGCGTATCACTTTCTGACTCAGGCTTGTCTTTTGGCTCACTCGCTACATGCGTTTGTGCTGGCTGGGCAGTAGTCGTTGCACCACTATTGCCATTATTGCCTTCCCAACCCGCAGGTGGACGAACATCACGACGATTCATTAAATCATCAATTTGAGGCGCATCGATAGTTTCATAAGTCATCAGTGCATCTTTCATTGAGTGTAGAATATCAAGGTTGTCCATTAAGATCTGACGAGCACGAACATAGTTACGATCAACGATAGCTTTAATTTCTTCGTCAATTGTACGAGCTGTTTCATCAGACATATGTTGCGCTTTAGCAACAGAACGACCTAAGAACACTTCACCTTCTTCTTCTGCGTACAGCAATGGCCCTAATTTTTCAGAGAAACCCCACTGTGTCACCATGTTACGTGCAATATTGGTTGCAACTTTGATGTCATTAGAAGCACCCGTAGAAACATGCTCTACACCATAGATAATTTCTTCAGCTAAACGGCCACCGTAAAGTGTTGAAATTTGGCTCTCTAACTTCTGACGGCTCGCACTAATTTGGTCGCCTTCAGGTAAGAAGAAAGTCACACCTAATGCACGTCCACGAGGAATAATCGTCACTTTATGCACAGGATCATGTTCAGGTACTAAACGACCAATAATTGCGTGACCAGCTTCATGATAAGCGGTTGATGCTTTTTGTTCTTCAGTCATCACCATTGAACGGCGCTCTGCACCCATCATTATCTTATCTTTCGCTTTCTCAAACTCGACCATTGAGACAACACGTTTATTACCACGAGCAGCAAATAAAGCCGCTTCGTTAACTAAGTTAGCTAAGTCAGCACCAGAGAAACCTGGAGTACCACGCGCTAAAATTGCTGGATCAACATCTGGTGATAAAGGTACGCGACGCATATGGACTTTAAGTATTTGCTCACGTCCACGCACATCAGGTAAACCAACAACCACTTGACGGTCAAAACGACCTGGACGAAGTAATGCTGGGTCTAACACATCTGGACGGTTCGTTGCCGCGATAACGATAATTCCTTCATTACCTTCAAAACCATCCATTTCAACTAGCATTTGGTTCAGTGTTTGTTCACGTTCATCATGACCACCGCCTAAACCAGCACCACGTTGACGACCAACCGCATCGATTTCATCGATAAAGATAATACAAGGTGCTGCTTTTTTAGCTTGTTCAAACATATCACGAACACGAGAAGCACCCACACCCACGAACATTTCAACGAAATCAGAACCTGAAATGGTAAAGAATGGGACTTTAGCTTCACCCGCGATGGCTTTTGCTAATAATGTTTTACCTGTACCTGGAGGCCCTACCATCAGAATACCTTTAGGGATTTTACCCCCTAACTTCTGGAAACGACCTGGATCACGTAAATACTCAACTAATTCGCTTACTTCTTCTTTCGCTTCATCACAACCCGCTACATCAGCAAAGGTTGTTTTGATTTGGTCTTCTGTCAACATGCGCGCCTTGCTTTTACCGAAAGACATCGCACCTTTACCGCCACCACCTTGCATTTGGCGCATAAAGAAAATCCAAAGACCAATCAGTAATAGCATTGGGAACCAAGACACAAAAATTTGAGTCAGAAGGCTTTGGCCTTCAAGTGGTTCACCCGTTACTTTTACATTACGGTTCATTAAAGTGGTCAGCAGGTTATCATCACGCATAGGCATATACGTGCTGTACTTTGAGTTATCTGTTTTAGTTACATTAATATCATAACCACTTATGCTGACCTCGCGTAATTGGTTATTAGTTAACTCATTGATAAAGGTAGAGTAATCCACCTTACGACTATTCGAATCGCTGGGTCCGAAGCTCTGGAATAATGACATCAAAACGACTGCAATAACTAGCCAGAGGATCAGGTTTTTCGCCATGTCACTCAAGGGATTAACCTCATATTACAACTGTGTTAACAAATAGCTTTAGGGTACTAAAGTTTACGCCCTGTGGCTACAATATATACCTCACGAGAACGAGACCGCGAAGCGTCTGGTTTACGAACTTTCACTTTCGTAAACAGGGAGCGTATTTGCCCCAGGTATTCATCAAAGCCTTCTCCCTGAAACACTTTGACAATAAAACTTCCCCCGGGAGCCAGTACATCACGACACATATCAAGCGCTAACTCTACTAAATACATGGATCGAGGGATATCGACCGCGGGTGTACCGCTCATGTTTGGAGCCATGTCAGACATGACAACCTGGACTTTGTTTTCACCTACTCTATCAAGCAACGCCTTCAACACAAGTTCATCACGAAAATCGCCTTGAAGGAAATCGACTCCAACAATAGGATCCATAGGTAAAAGGTCACATGCGATAATTCGACCTTTGCTTCCTAACTGCTGTACAACATATTGAGACCACCCACCTGGGGCTGCTCCTAAATCGACAACGGTCATACCTGGTTTAAAGATATTGTCGCTTTGCTGAATTTCTTCCAGTTTAAACCAAGCACGAGAGCGAAACCCTTTTTTCTTTGCTTGCTGAACATATTTATCACTAAAATGTTCTTGTAACCAGCGGCTAGAGCTTGCCGAACGTTTCTTATTGGCCATTGCGTTTTCCAACTATCATACACTTAGCTATCAAAATTTTTACTCTTTCACTCATTTAACCTCGTCTTAACGACATTTTATGGTGATAAGTGAGAGATGGCGTTAGAATAGATCGTTTTCAATCCCAACAAAGCAAAAATTAATGATGACTCTTAACAAAAAACAAATTCAACACCTGAAAGGGCTCGCTCATCACCTGAATCCAGTCGTTATGATTGGTAACAACGGGCTGACTGAAGGCGTTCTTGCAGAAATTGAACTCGCTCTGGCACACCATGAGCTTATCAAAGTCAAAATCGCAGGCGAAGACCGAGATGTTAAAAACTTGATCGTAGCAGCGATTGTACGCGAAAGCGGTGCACAGAATGTACAAGTTATCGGAAAAATTCTTGTTCTTTATCGTCCTTCAGAAGCACGTAAGATCATTTTACCGAAATAAAACTTGTATCTTTATATAAAAATGCCATAAGTAACTCTATGGCAAAAAAGGCCTTTTAAGGCCTTTTTTATATTACCACAGGATAACAGTCTAGTTTTCTATAGAAACGTAAATTACAAATTAAATATATTCTACGTTTAAAACTTCATACTCGACTTGTCCACCAGGTGTTGTGATAACCACGACATCATCTAACTCTTTACCAATTAACCCACGCGCAATCGGTGAGTTAACAGAGATTAAGTTTTCTTTAATGTTCGCTTCATCATCACCCACAATGCGGTAAGTTTGCTCTTCTTCAGTCTCAACATTCAATAGTGTCACTGTTGAACCAAAAATAATACGACCATTGTTATTCATCTTTGTAATATCAATGACTTGAGCATTTGATAATTTTGCTTCAATTTCTTGTATGCGGCCTTCACAGAAACCTTGTTGCTCTCTTGCAGCATGATATTCCGCGTTTTCTTTTAAGTCTCCATGTTCACGAGCTTCAGCGATAGCAGCAATAATCTCGGGACGACGAACACCTTTTAAATATTCCAGCTCTTCGCGTAATTTTTCTGCACCTAGAACTGTCATAGGGATCTGATTCATGTGTTAATACCTCAATACTATTCCTAATAAAAAATAGGTATCATCCTGATTTTTTATACTAACAACACAGAGAAAAGGATCTATTTACTCTTCTCAAGACAAAAAAAGACACAGGCAACCTTAAATTGGGCCTGTCTCTACATATATTCGGTAAATGAGGGGACGCTATTATATTCCCAACTCATGCTATTGGGACGTAAACTAAACCTCCCATACTTAAAACTAAATCTAACACAACAGACGCATTGCTTCACGCCTTATCTCTCTTTATAAAGAGATAAACAGACTTTTTCCGATAATGAGCTAATCCTGCTTGTTACCGTTTACTTTTGCCCTCATTGCCCTTTAGTATTAGCCTCTGGCAATCAATACTGTAACGTTACACGCTATAGTCACGGATAGAGAAATTATGCACTTACTATCAACATTTCGACGGATACTTTACACATTAAGTATCATTAGTTTTTCAACCCAAGCAATACCTGTTGAAAACTACACATCCCTTCTTCCTGAAGGAACACAAGTAGGTTTAATAACTCAACCCGTTGGCGCGGCTTCTCCTAATCTTAACTATCATGCCGAGCAATTAGCACTTCCAGCAAGTACTCAGAAAGTGGTGACTGCACTTACTGCATTACTTCAATTAGGTGGAAATTATCAATTCACCACAACAATGGAAACAGAAGGCAAGATAAAAGACAATCAGCTTAATGGTGATTTGATCTTTCGTTTTACTGGCGATCCTACATTAACCCGTCAGCAATTAAGAGCAATGGTTGCCATATTAAAGCAATCAGGTGTTACAAAAGTGCATGGTGATTTGCTTATTGATACTTCTGCTTTTTCAAGCCACGACAAGGCCCCAGGTTGGGTTTGGAATGATCTGACACAATGCTTTAGTGCCCCTCCTAGTGCTGCAATTGTTGATAAGAACTGCTTTTCCGTCTTACTGCAAAGTGGCAAAAAAGAAGGTGATATTGCCACAATACGTAAAGCTTCTTTCTATCCTGTCACTGTTTTAAGTGAAGTTGAAACTTATGAGAAAGGATCAACTCGTACCCGTTTTTGTGAATTAGATGTCACGGTTCGTGACTTAAATACCTATGTAATCACAGGTTGTATTCCTAAACGTGATGATGCAGTACCTTTAATGTTTTCTATTCAAGATGGTGCTCATTGGGCGGGTACAATTTTAAAAGAAGAGTTACAACGCGCCAATATTGAACTTGATGGATATATCAAACGTCGATCTCAACTAAAAGCGCCTGTTACTGTACTGGCACAGACACAATCAAAACCGTTACATAGCTTACTGACGACCATGCTAAAAGAGTCTGACAATATGATTGCAGATACCGTATTTAGAACTATTGGTCGTGAGTATTATGGCGTTGCAGGTACTTGGCGCTCTGGCGCAGAAGCAACCCGCGCTATTTTAAAACAAAAAGCCGGAATTGATTTAGCAAATACCGTTATAGTTGATGGCTCTGGTCTTTCTCGCCATAACCTCATTTCACCTGCAACCATGATGCAAATCCTTCAATATATTGGAGTACATGAAAGTGAATTAAACTTTATCACTATGCTTCCCCTTGCAGGACATGACGGTACATTACAATATCGAGGCGGTTTTCATGAAGCGGGTGTGGATGGCAAGGTTTCTGCCAAAACGGGATCATTAAAAGGGGTTTACAATCTAGCGGGCTTTATGACCACGGCAAATGGGCAAAAAGTTGCGTTTGTACAATACGTTTCGGCGTATTCACCTCCTACACAGAATCGCAATGCTGGACGTGCTTATTTAGTGCGTTTTGAAACTAATCTGTATAAAGATATGTACAACAACCGCTAGATTTACACTCAGTAAATGTAGTCAATGTATATGAAAAACGCCTGATTAATCAGGCGTTTTTATTTTATCATGATGAAAATAATGATTAACGTTGGTAGATAAACTCGATACCGTCGTCATCCTCTTCATCCCAATCATCATCGTCATCTTCTTCGAAATCAGGATTTTCTAGTTGTTCTTTATGGTAATCATCCCACATAAAGTCAACTTTTCCTGGCTCTGCTTTTGTTGCAACAATATCTTGCTCACGCGGAGTAACATTCAGGAATTCCATGATATTCCAGCAAAGTTTTTTCACACCTTCTTGGTTGATTGCCGCTATCATGTAATAGTTTTCATCCCAACCTAGCGCTTCAACAATTGCTTTTGCCTTCTCTTTTGCTTCTTCAGCATCAAGAAGATCAACTTTATTGAACACTAACCAACGTGGTTTTTGTGCTAATTTTTCGCTGTATTTCTCTAATTCAGAGATAATAATTTTTGCATTTTCCACAGGATCCGATCCATCAATAGGATCAATGTCGATCAAGTGTAATAACACACGACAGCGTTCTAAGTGTTTTAAGAATTGGATCCCAAGACCTGCACCATCAGCAGCGCCTTCGATTAATCCGGGAATATCTGCAACCACAAAGCTTTGGTGATTATCCATACGCACCACACCTAGGCTTGGTACTAATGTTGTAAATGGATAATCAGCAACTTTAGGTTTTGCTGCTGATACTGCACGAATAAATGTAGATTTGCCCGCATTTGGCATACCAAGCATACCCACATCAGCTAATAACATTAGCTCTAATAGGACTTCGCGAGATTCACCTGGCGTTCCCATTGTACGTTGACGTGGAGCACGGTTCACCGACGATTTAAAACGCGTATTACCTAAACCGTGGAAACCACCTTTAGCAACCATTTGCTTTTGACCGTGAGCAGTCAAGTCAGCAATGACTTCATTTGTTGCTAAATCACGGACACGCGTTCCGACAGGAACACTGATAGTAATATCTTGACCACGCTTACCGGTGCAATCACGGCTGTGGCCATTTTCACCACGCTCTGCACGATAAGATTTAGTAAAACGGTAATCAATTAAGGTGTTAAGGTTTTCGTCTGCAATCATGTAGACATCACCACCATCACCACCATCACCACCGTCTGGTCCCCCGTTAGGGATATATTTTTCGCGACGAAAGCTTACACAGCCGTTACCACCATCGCCCGCGACGATTAGGATCTTGGCCTCATCAACAAATTTCATGATTTTACTCCGTATAGTAGCCATTAACGTGCTGGATGGCCGAAATTACCCAGAGATGGCCTTTTTTAAATATAAAAAGCCCCGCAACAGATTTGCAGGGCTTTTGACTCGGTGCTTAAAGGACCAGTAATTATTCAGCTTCGATGCTGATAAATTTACGGTTGTTTGGACCTTTAACTTCGAACTTAATTTTTCCGTCAGCTAATGCAAACAGGGTGTGGTCACGACCACAACCAACGTTAGTACCTGCATGGAACTTAGTACCACGTTGACGAACGATGATGCTACCTGCTAATACAGCTTCACCACCGAAACGTTTAACACCCAGACGTTTTGCTTCGGAATCACGACCGTTACGAGTCGAGCCGCCAGCCTTTTTATGTGCCATTGAACTACTCTCCTAAACCTTAAGCGATACCAGTGATTTTAACATCAGTAAACCACTGACGGTGGCCCTGTTGTTTACGGCTGTGTTTACGACGACGGAACTTAACAATCTTAACTTTATCGCCGCGACCGTGAGCAACCACTTCCGCTTTAACTTTAACGCCCGCAAGGATTGGAGCGCCAATTTGAATGTCATCGCCATTAGCGACCATCATTACAGTATCAAACTCGATTGTTTCGCCAGTAGCTACTTCCAGCTTCTCTAAACGAATAGTTTGACCTTCGCTGACTCGGTGTTGTTTACCACCACTTTGGAAAACCGCGTACATATAAACTCCGCTTTCCGCACACTCCCAATATGTATAATTTGAGTGCACAATTAAAATATTCACATAGGGCGCGAATTCTACGCAAATTTAGTGCCGATGACAAGTACAGATCGCAAACTAGCGTTAAAAAAAAGAGTTTTTTACACGATATTTATTTCAGCCATTTTTAAAGTACAATCTAAATTATAAGAGAGTAAAATCTATGGCATGATCATTTTTTATTAATAATAACGCGCTCATTGGCGAGCCAAAGTCGAAAAAACATGAATTTAGAATCTATTATAAAACTAACATCCGCTGATATGACTGCGGTAAATGAGGCAATCCTTTACCAGCTTAATTCAGATGTTTCTTTGATAAACCAACTTGGTTACTACATCATTAGTGGTGGTGGTAAAAGGATCCGACCAATGATCGCAGTGCTCACTGGACGAGCATTGGACTATCAAGGTGACAAACATATCTCGGTCGCAGCGCTTATCGAATTTATTCATACTGCAACGTTGTTACATGATGATGTTGTTGATGAATCTGATATGCGCAGAGGAAAACAAACGGCAAATGCCGTCTTTGGAAATGCTGCCAGTGTACTTGTTGGCGACTTTATTTATACACGATCCTTTCAGATGATGACGGATCTTGATTCGATGCGTGTATTAAAATTAATGTCTAACGCCACCAATGTGATCGCTGAAGGTGAAGTTTTACAATTAATGAATTGTAACGATCCCGACATTTCTGAAGATGACTATATGCAAGTTATCTACAGCAAAACAGCTCGTCTCTTTGAAGCGGCTTCTCATGCATCAGCGATCCTTTCAGGTGCGACACCTGAGCAAGAAAAAGCATTCCAAGATTATGGTCGTTATCTTGGGACTGCTTTCCAGCTCATTGACGATTTACTTGATTATGATGCAGATAACAACCAGTTGGGTAAAAACACTGGTGATGATCTTGATGAAGGTAAACCAACGTTGCCATTACTTCATGCTATGCATAACGGCAATGAAGAAGAATCCCAATTAATTCGCCAAGCCATTGAACAAGGTAATGGCCGCCATTTATTGGATACTGTTTTAAATACTATGAAACAGTGTGGCTCTTTGGAATATACCCGCCAAAAAGCAGAAGAAGAAGCAGACAAAGCGATTGAAGCTTTATCAATTATACCTGACTCACCGTATAAAGATGCGCTTATTGGGCTTGCTCACGTCGCTGTACAACGTCAATCATAACTTTGATATATAATCCCTATTAGTTATGTAAAGAAGCCCGCTAGAGCAACTACGTCGACTCTGGTGGGCTTTTTAATTTATTGAGAACTTCTTCGTTTTCTCGTTCAATAGCATCTTGATTATCTGCATCAATATAACTAATGAGCTTTGCTAATCCTTCACGGAGCACAAATTTTACAATTTTCTCTCGTTCTGATTTAGTCAGTTGATAATAGGCTTCAACCCAAATCAAAAAGGCATCCTGACGTTTCGATAAATACTCAGCCGGAGGTTCATGTGCAGCGAGCACACTGATCACCTCATCAGGCAGACTTTTTACAGAATACTCAACAGCTTTTCCCTGCACACCACGTTTACGACGGTTTTCCCATCCTTCACGACGCGCCATCAAGTTAACTCCCTGCGGTGAGTTAGGTAACCCCGCAAGCCCCACTAATTCTTTCGCTGTATACCATTCTTTTTTCATGATCTCATCTCACATTCAACTAAGAGGTTAGTCAGATAGATATCTGTTGCGGATAACGCAATAATAGATTCTTTAAAATCGCTTAATCATTGACGACTTTTTCTAAAAAACTTCTAATACCATCCCGCAATATCAGCTCTGTTAAGGTTTTTTGTTCACCATCATTTAGTTGTTGGAATGCTTTCACCCAGATAACGAGTGGCTCCTCTTTTTTATTTAATTTGTAATGTGCTAATGGCTCATAAAGTTCTAGAGCAATTAAAGTTTCTTCTGGTAAACAAGAATAATGATATTCAACACCATTACCTTGCTTATTTTTTACATTCTGTTTTTGCCAAGATTCGCGTCTTGCTTTTGAATTTATACCTTGTGGTGATTTAGGTAATCCACCTATACCCGTCAATTCCTTTGCCGTATACCACTCTTTTTTCATTATGTTTCTCTAAAATTGTTATCAACTTCAAAAAAGAAATTATTAAGAAAAAAATCAGAAATCTTTTTAGAAAAATAATGTTATTTTATTTTCTAAATAATCAGTTTAAATGCTTTAGGACATTTCTAATAAACTGTTATTTATACCACTAACACAGCAATTAATTTTATAGAAAAAGGATTAAAAATGATTTCAAGGAAATCTGATTGGCATCCTGCCGATATTATTGCCGCACTTAGAAAACGAGGAACAACACTTGCTGCCATCTCTCGCCAAGCAGGGTTAAGCTCTTCAACACTCGCTAATGCGCTATCACGCCCTTGGCCTAAAGGAGAAAAAATCATTGCTGATTATCTTGGTATCTCCCCCTCTGAAATTTGGCCTAGCCGTTATTTTCACCCTGAAACAGGAGAATTACTTGAGCGAAAGATTCGTACCAAAACTAATAATTAACTAATAATTACAGACATTATAATTAATAAAAAAAACCGCTGATATAGTATCAGCGGTTTTTATTTAAATTTGCATTATTTTTATAGCAAAAAAAGTATTTCTTTATTTATTAATAAATTCTTCACCAAGAATTATATCTTTTTTCAATACATCTAACATGCCATTAAGAGATTGCTTTTCAAAATCACTTAATTTACCAATAGATAAATATTCCTCTACACCGTTTTTACCTAAAAGAATAGGTTGTGCAAAGAAACGGGCATATTCTCCGTCACCTTCTGTATAGGTACATTCAATAACATTTTTCTCGCCATTTAGAGCGCGAATTAATGAAAGACCAAAACGAGCCGCTGCTTGGCCCATTGATAATGTAGCTGATCCGCCACCAGCTTTTGCTTCTACTACCTCAGTACCTGCATTTTGAATGCGTTTAGTCAGTGCAGCAATTTCATCATCAGTAAATGAAACGCCATCAACTTGAGATAATAGAGGAAGGATAGTCACACCAGAGTGTCCACCGATTACAGGAACATTGGTTTTTTGTGGATCTTTACCTTTTAGTTCAGCGACAAAGGTATTGGCGCGAATAATGTCGAGTGTAGTAATTCCGAAGAGACGTTTTTTATCATAAACGCCTGCTTTTTTGAGTACTTCAGCGGCAATAGCAACCGTTGTATTCACTGGATTAGTAATGATACCGATAAGTGCTTTAGGGCAGTTTTGTGCAACCTTTTCAATTAAGTTACGCACAATACCCGCGTTAACATTGAAAAGATCTGAACGATCCATGCCTGGCTTACGGGCAACACCCGCAGAAATCAGAACAACATCAGCGCCTTTTAGTGCAGGAGAAGGATCTTCACCCGCAAAACCTTTTACAGTAACTTGAGTCGGGATATGGCTTAAGTCAGCTGCGACACCCGGCGTGACGGGAGCGATATCATATAAAGAGAGTTCACTACCAGCAGGAAGCTGGTTTTTAAGAAGAAGTGCCAGTGCTTGACCAATACCACCTGCTGCACCGAGAACTGCTACTTTCATTCTGATACTCCTTAGTTTACAAGATAGTGGAACGCCTTAGAGATATTCACTATTACGCAATTCACCTTGTAAAAAACAATTATTTAACAGCAATATTGCATAATAAGGCATTTACAGTGAAAAATAATACCTTGGTTATTCTAAACAAATTGCTTATCTGTTAATGAGATAGTGGACACTCTTTTGATAAATAATTTCAATAAACATGACAAAGTGTTAAGTACACCATCATCCTTATGATAATCATTTAACCTTATCATTTATTTAACAAATATTTTACCTTCCTTAAATTATCACATTCACGCGCCGTAAATAAATTTTTTTTGCAGTACATTCTACTTTACAATTTTGAGGAGGCTATCACGCGCCTTTCTTCGTCTTTTGTTGCATAAAAATTCACTTCTCTGCATAATACACAGGTTATTGATAACTCACTAAAGGTGAACTATGCGCGTTCCTTCTAAGCAAGAAGACTTGGTTAAAGCGTTTAAAGCCCTGCTGAAAGAAGAAAAATTCAGTTCACAAGGCGAGATTGTGACTGCATTACAAGAGGCTGGATTTGATAATATTAATCAGTCCAAAATCTCTCGTATGCTAACAAAATTTGGTGCAGTAAGAACCCGTAACGCCAAAATGGAAATGGTTTATTGTCTTCCTACTGAGCTTGGCGTACCAACAGCAAGCAGCCCACTAAAAAATCTGGTACTCGATATCGATCATAACCATTCTGTTGTGGTGATAAGAACAAGTCCGGGTGCGGCACAACTTATTGCACGTTTATTAGATTCATTAGGCAAAGCAGAAGGGATCCTTGGCAGTATTGCGGGTGATGACACCATTTTTTCAACACCGGCACCAGGATTTTCCACAGAAGAATTACGAGACGCTATTCTGAATCTTTTTGATCAGGAATTATAATTAGCCTTTCTACAGCTTCAAAAAATAAGCCACTGAATTTTCAGTGGCTTATTTATTTTTAATACTGGCTATCAAGATCTTTAGGCTGTGCTAATTTTGCGAGCAGTTTTTCGTGAATACCACCAAAACCGCCATTACTCATAATCAAAATATGATCGCCCGCTTGAGCTTCTTTCGCAATCATATCGACTAATGTATCAAGATCCGTACTCCAACGAGCAGGTTGTACACAATGCTCTGCAATGTCACTCACTAACCACTGAATATTAGGTGGCTGAAATAAAAAGACTTCATCAGCACGACCTAATGCAGGTGCGATATCATCCTTGCTAATTCCCATTTTCATGGTATTTGAACGAGGCTCTAACACCGCAATAATACGAGCAGTTCCACCGACTTTACTGCGTAACGCTTCAAGCGTTGCCAAAATCGCTGTGGGATGATGTGCAAAGTCATCATAAACACTTATTTGGTTAACCTCACCACGTAGCTCTAAGCGACGACGCGCATTAATAAACTTATCTAACGCTTCACAAGCATCAGCAGGTAAAACACCAACATGATGCGCTGCAACAATCGCCATTAAGCCATTTTGCATGTTGTGTTCACCAGAAAGTCCCCAACACACTTCACCAACTCGCTCACCTTTGTGAAATACCTCAAAATGACTACTGTCATTACTGAGTTTTTTAGCTTGCCAATCTCCTGTTTCACCTGTGAATTCTTGTTCACTCCAGCATCCCATACCAATGGTCTGTTTTAAATTCATATCGCTATCAGGCATGATGATTTTTCCTGTGCCTGGGACGATACGAACTAAATGATGGAATTGTTTTTGAATTGCCGCTAAATCATCAAAAATATCGGCGTGATCGAACTCAAGATTATTTAAAATCAGTGTGCGTGGAGAATAATGAACAAATTTAGAGCGTTTATCAAAGAAAGCACTATCATATTCATCAGCTTCAATCACAAAGAAAGGGCTTTCGCCTAACTGTGCAGATACTTGGAAATTACCCGGTACACCACCAATTAAAAAACCAGGTTTATAACCACAGTCTTCTAAAACCCAAGCCAGCATACCTGCTGTTGTGGTTTTACCGTGGGTTCCAGCAACGGCTAACACCCAACGTTCAGGTAAAATATAATCATGTAACCACTGAGGGCCTGAGGTATAAGGTAAACCTTTTTCAAGTACAGCTTCAACACAAGGATTTCCTCGTGTCATCGCATTACCAATAATCACCATGTCAGGGGCAGGTTCTAATTGTTTTGGGTCATATCCCTCAATCAGTTCGATTCCCTGATTTTCTAATAAAGTACTCATGGGTGGATAGACATTAGCATCTGAGCCTGTGACTTTATGTCCCTTCGCTCTAGCTAAAATGGCAAGACTTCCCATAAAGGTGCCACAAATACCAAGAATATGAATGTGCATGAATTTCTGTCCAATAGCATGAAGTTGGTCACTATTCTAACGATCAAAAAGCAGATAAGAAACGGATTAACCTTTGAATCGTGCGATTCTTTGGCTAAACTTGCCACCACCAAGGAGATTTTTCTCCTTTTTTACTTTACCCACTCACATTCAGGACCTGCGTCATGAAAACATTAGGCGAATTTATCGTCGAGAAACAACAAGATTTTCCCCATGCAACTGGCGAACTTACTGCATTACTTTCGGCGATTAAGCTTGGGGCTAAAATTATCCACCGTGATATTAACAAAGCAGGGTTAGTCGATATCCTTGGTACTAACGGTGTTTCTAATGTTCAAGGTGAAGCCCAGATGAAACTGGATCTTTACGCGAATGAGAAACTAAAAGCTGCATTAAAAGCGCGTGGTGAAGTTGCGGGTATCGGATCAGAAGAAGAAGATGATATTGTTATCTTTGAAGGTGATCGTGCTGAAAATGCTAAGTATGTTGTACTAATGGATCCTTTAGACGGTTCGTCGAATATTGATGTAAACGTTTCCGTCGGAACAATTTTCTCTATTTACCACCGTATTACGCCTATTGGCCAATCTGTCACTTTAGATGACTTCTTACAACCAGGTCATCGCCAAGTAGCCGCGGGCTATGTCGTTTATGGCTCATCAACCATGTTAGTTTATACAACAGGTTGTGGTGTTCATGCCTTTACTTACGATCCATCTTTAGGTGTATTCTGTTTATCTCATGAAAGCGTACATTTCCCACCAACAGGAAACATGTACTCAATCAACGAAGGTAACTACATCAAATTCCCATTAGGTGTAAAAAAATACATTAAGTATTGCCAAGAACAAGACGCAGCAACAAATCGCCCTTATACCACACGTTATATTGGCTCTTTAGTTGCTGATTTCCACCGCAACTTACTGAAGGGCGGTATTTATATTTACCCAAGTACTGCAAGCCACCCTACTGGTAAATTACGTTTACTCTATGAATGCAATCCAATGGCGTTCTTAGCCGAACAAGCTGGCGGTAAAGCAAGTAACGGTAAAGAGCGTATTCTTGATATCGAACCAAAAGAACTTCACCAACGTATGCCTTTCTTTGTAGGGACTAAATCGATGGTTGAACAAGCTGAAAGCTTTATGGCGCAATATCCAGACGAAGAATAATCCATTCGTTTAGCACTAACATAGATAAACCGGACTTCTTATTCGTCCGGTTTTTTCATCTTTGAAAATAACTCTTTCTTTTATTTGCTGCTTATTTTTACGTCAGAACGCAACATGTTCGGCAAAAAACGGGTATTGTTAAAAACTTTTCGCTATACTAAAGCCCACGTAAAATTAATTTTTTTATAGGAAATTTTTTATGAGCCTGAATCATGTTCCTGCTGGTAAAGAACTACCAGAAGATATCTATGTTGTTATTGAAATCCCAGCAAATGCTGATCCTATCAAATACGAAGTTGATAAAGAAAGTGGCGCACTGTTCGTTGACCGTTTTATGTCAACTGCAATGTTCTACCCATGCAACTACGGTTACATCAACAACACGTTATCTTTAGATGGTGACCCAGTAGACGTTCTGGTTCCAACTCCATATCCATTACAACCAGGTTCAGTTATTCGTTGCCGCCCTGTTGGCGTACTGAAAATGACTGACGAATCAGGTGAAGATGCGAAACTGGTTGCAGTTCCACACACTAAACTGAGCAAAGAATACGATCACATTAAAGATGTGACTGATCTGCCAGAGCTTTTAAAAGCACAAATCAAACATTTCTTTGAACACTACAAAGATTTAGAAGCAGGCAAATGGGTTAAAGTTGACGGTTGGGAAGGCGTAGAAGCAGCTAAAGCTGAAATTCTGTCTTCTTTCGAACGCGCTAAAAAATAATTCTGACCCACTCAGAATAACTAAGTGAATTATAACTTAATAATTTACTAATAAATAAGCTCTTCATTTTATTGAAGGGCTTTTTTTATGATAACGACGTCTCTTTTTTAAGCGTATTACAAGCAATCCACCACTTATCAATGTTATTCCTATAGAAATAATCATCAGTGTGTAAATAACGGTGACCTCCCCCATAGAGAAAAACAAAAGCCCACCAACAATGGGTAATATCATCTGATTTAATAAAATAATCAATGATGAAACGCTAGCGAGCTGATTTATGGGAATAATTTCTATTCTTAATATTCTCAGTATATTACCTGAAAAGACTTTTCCAATAATTGAAACCGCATAGCAAATAATAAATATAATTATTGAGCTTTGAAAAAACACAAGCAAAGAGGAACTTATAGTAATAATAGCAATTGAAATAATCGTTAACAACACTCTACTTATGTACTGATTTAAACAGCCATATAAATATGTTCCAAATACACCGAAGATCCCCGCAGCAATATCAATAAAACCATAGTATTTAATCGGTAAATTCATAACCTGATCAATTAACGCCGTTCCACTTGATTCAATTAAACCATCAAACATATTATTACCAATAGCAATAAAAACAGAAAATATCAGTATGGGTGAGGAAAAAATATAAATAAATTTTTTAGTAAAAAAGATTTTCTCTTCCGGGTTATTTATATTTTCAGGGTTAATCTCTTTTCTTGCATAAAAGAATAAAAAGAAAATAGCATTAATAAAATAGAATAGACACGGTATAACAAGTAAATACTTGTAGCCAAAATCAATAAGAACAATCCCCAATAATGGTCCAATGACCATACCTAAGAAATCCATTCTAGACATTAGATTAATATGATGCTCTTTATGATGACTTATCAACGCAATAATTTTTTCATAAGAAATCAATGTTTGTGAATTTCCAATAGAAATTAAACTACCAATCAAACCAAAACTTATCGCTATCATCAAATCAGATGTAAAATGAGTAATTAATAAAAATAAACACCCTACTATTTTACAACTATCAGAAATAACAGCGATAGGACGAATACCTAGACCATCAATATACTTACCAATAAGTGGTATTAAAAAAAGTCGAGGTAACCACCATAATGCGTATGTTAATCCTGAATATTCAATACTTGTTGTTAACTGATAAACAATAACGGGGGTAAGAAATACCATTAATCCATCAGCTGTTAAAACAAAAAAAAGCATATAAAAAAAGATAATACGCATAATAATAACTAAACCTTTTCTTTAATTAAGACTTTAATCGGTTTATTATTCTTGTCATATATAATAATTGACTTTGGTGTATGATGAGTAGGTTTCTGTTTAATTATCTCTTTTTGTTTAGAGACAATAAATTGATAATAACCTAAGTCAGCCTCTATTTTATTAGTGCAATATGCTTGATAATTTTTATTAGCAATTTCCCAGTCGATAACATCATGCCCTGGAATATACTCTTTTTCTTCATCTAAATAGATAACAGGCCGATTAACTGTAATAATATTAGCCATATTAAACAATGCATGAGCTACCCCACAGGGGATCACTAATTCCATATTAGGTAAAGGCTTGAACGTTATTTCATCTTCACAAAATAGAGTGGCGGAGCCTTCTCGCATGTCGACAAGTTTTAATGTTATCTCACTAGAAGCATCCCCTAAAAAAGTTAAATGGTCTTCTTGCCCTAGGTGTAAGCCATAAGAGTCAAAGTTGTAATCTTCATTACCATGTTCGACAAGATACATAGGCGATTTTCGTGTTAACGGAACGATGCCACTCTCTTTGCCTGTTTGCATGGTAGGTATGTCACGAAACGCCACACCTAAAATTTTTGATATAGGTAATTGCCGTTTCTGGTTTTCTGTTATTTTTTCTCTGAATCTTAAATTAACTTCATCGCCATCATCTAAACGAATTTTTCGTGTTTCTGAATGTAAAAAAGCATGTTGGCTTAAGATCTCATGTTGTATATCTGCTATTCGATGGTAGACCAGATCAGAGGCTTCCTCTGTCATAGGTTCATAACCATCAATATCATTAATATCAATATCTTCAGGAAGATTAATAACGTCATTATTTGGTGACCACATCAGTGCTTTACTCGCTAATTTATCTATCGGAGGTAAAAGTAAAGTGTAACTATTTAAAGTAAATATATTTTCTAAGTGATGAAAAGTATGAGCAACACCAGGAGGAATAATCAACGTTCTTGCCGATGAGGGCGTAATATAAAAGCTTAATCTTGATTTGAAAGTTGGTGAATTTTTACGACAATCGATAAACTTAGCGAGTATTTTTTTATTTTTATCGCCTAAAAAAGTTAATGTATCTTGTTGCCCTAGATGAATACCATATTGCCCATATTTAAATTCATTTTCACCATGATAAATAATATTAATCGGATAGGTCGTCGCGAAAGGAATAACATAAGAATCTTTTTTTCCATTATTAACTCGCCACCGAGAGATCCAATGTAATCCTACTATATTAATATTTTTATTTAACTCAATAATATCCTTATTCATTATTTTCTCCTTGAGTTAATAAAGCAGCCAGAAGGCTGCTTTATTTTAATTAAACACTGACTATTTCAATGTCATAACCTAATAAATTTGCGCTTTCTAGAAGTGAATCTAGATTAGATGTATTCAATTTTGAATATTTATCATCAGCGGGTGCATTTTTAATGCCAGCAAGATAAGCTAATTTATCAAATGCATCTTTTGCAGTTACTTTTGTTTGTAAAATCATATCAGTAAAGTGATGATTTTCTATATTTTGATTTTGCTTTACTTCTTTGGGAGGGGTTTTATAAAGGCGAGAAATCTCATTTAATTCATCCATAAAAGTACCTTATTAAAATTTATTTAATTATTCGCATACAATAAAATATTTTTCATTCTTTTACCCAAAAACTCAATTACTGTTTTAACATTAAGTTAATTTTATTGTCAATTAGCCACACCATTAATAAAATTCATATCTATATAGATAAATAAAAAAGTATTTATTTTAATTTCAATTTTTGAAAATAATTATTACTAATATTTTTTATAAACTTAATATAATTAAAAATATTATTGAATTAAAAAAATACTGACTATTCCATCAATAAAAACGGCTCGATATCACTATCGAGCCGTTTTCAGACATCTTTTCAGTAAAAGGTGAATCTGACCAATTACTCTTCTTCGTGACGTTTTAACCAGTCACCGCTTTTTATTTCACGTAAACCATCAACAGGCTTTTGATAAAGGTAGATCCAAGCACTGCCATAAGGCGTTGAAATCAGTTGGCGCTTGTAATCTTGATCGTTCTTTTTCAATTCATCAAGCTCTGTCAAAATAGAAGGCGTTATCCGATAAACTTCGCACTCTATTTCGCCATCACCTTCAACCACAGCAGGATAAAACCCTAAATCATAAAGTTTATACCCCACTAATTTATGCTCGCCTAATAGCTGCGCATAGGTCATCCAGTGATGGTTACCTTGGTTCTGACGTAAACTACCATAAACAATAATTCGCATATAATTTAAAACTCAAATTGATAAAGCAGATCTATTGCCTGATTCATACCAGACACTGCTTGTAAATACAACCTGGGCATCAAGCGATAACGTAAAGTTAACGTCGCTAGCGAATCAAATATACCCACTCCATATTTTACTTGTAGATCATTGGTTATCTTGCCACTGACCACAACTTGTGAGCTATCACCCACACCTTGCGTATCCAATGCTAAATCTGAAACACCGAAGGTTTCACCAATGCGCCCTACAAGCTGACCACTTTGACCAACACCTAATCCTATCAGCATTGCCGTCATTTGTGATGAGTCTGCATCACCACTTTTATCTAACCCTTCCCCTCTTAGCAAGTAAGATAACGCTTCTTGCTGGGTAAATGCAGGTTCAGAGAAAATTTCAACTTTAGGTTTATCTGCAAGCCCTGTCACTCGTACACCCGCAATAACATTATTTGCTGTGTTTTCAGGATTACGGATCGCTTCAATATTTAAGTAAGGCTGATCAACAGGCCCAGAGAACAAGATTTGTCCTTTACGCACTTGTAAGTCTTGTCCATAGGCTTTGAATTCCCCTTTAGGAATATCAATTTGACCATTTAAACCAAGCCCTTGTTTATTCTGATTGACTTTCAGCATGCCCGTCAATCTTGCTTTAAGCCCAAATGCGTCCAGTGTCACATCATTGCCAATATTAATCGCTAAATTACTTTGAATTGGAATGGATGTCTCTTTTGGCGCAATAGGTTGCAAGTTTTTATCCAGCATCACTTCATCAGAAGACGCTGATACCGCAGATTCTGGTAAATCTTGCACCACAATACGCGCCCAAGGAATATCAATGCGACCGTCTAATTTCAGTAAATGCGGGCTTGCTTCAAACACCAAATCAGGATTGACATCGATACGCACCATTGGCGGTAGTGCCACTCGTAACTTATTACCATTTGCAGCCACAACAGCGCGCCATTCATCTAATTTACGCCAATCTGCATTACCCGTAAGATTTAAATAACCTTCTGGTGTTTCGATTCTGCCACTTAAGTCAGAGGTTGCACCATTAAAGCTAATATCAACATTTCCTTTGGTGATATCAAATGGGATCCAATGTCCAACCACTTTTAATTGATTAATACCGAATTGACCAAATAGCAGTGGTGATTGCGCACTTCCTCCTAAACGTAATTGAGCACCCACGCTTCCTTGAGCTATTTCACCTTTCCCTAAGAACGGTTTGATTAAATCTAATGTCAGATTATCAATATCAACCGTACCAGACAGTTGGCGTTTTTTCTCAAGATCAGCAACATGCACATTACCTTTGAAGTCACCATTGCCCGCGATACTAATCAGCCATTGCAATGTGGCTTTGCCATTATTTACGCCAGCATTTAAAGTAATTGTATCAAAATCAATTGGTAAAACAGTTCCATCAATATTCTGTTTTACGCCAACACCTTGCCCTTTAAGGTTTACAGATGCTTTCGGTAATCCGCCTTTTGAATTCCACGTTGCAGTTGCATCACCCGTAAATACACCACTAACAGACGTTTCAGGCGGTAAGAAAGGTTTGATCATCGCTAAATCAAAACGCGTTAGCGTGATAGCTGCACTGCCACTTTCACCAACCGTTATCGCTTTTGGCACACAAACTTGTGCATTTGGATTTATCCAACAATGAGAGCCAATGGTAACTTCTTGCTTCTCAGCCAATAAATTCAATGCAATAGCTTTATTTAAACGCCACTCCCCTACAGGAGTATCAAATGCTGTATTATTTAGCGTTCCTTTCCATTGCTGTTTTTCTTTATCAAATGAACCCGCTAATGTCAGTCCACCAGAAACAGGCTCACCCTCCATTTTTAACGTCAGTTTATGCTGTTTTTCTGTACCAGCAGCATCCAGCGTTAAATTGCGAATAATTAAATCGGCTTGTTTTAACTGACGAGCAGTAATCGCTAGCTTGCCGCCAATTTCTTTGTCCGATTGAACATCACCTTTAATAGTGATGGATTCAACACTAACTTGATCTTGCCATTTAATACCATGAGCATTGATATCAGCGATAATCTTAGGTGTATTAATATCACCTCGAATATTCACTTTGCCCTTAATCACACCTGCTAATCCTGGTACTAAACCATTTAAACCAGGTGCATTGATATTGGCATCTAATGCCCACTTGTCGCCTAAATGTCCTTCAATATCGAGATTATTTTTACCTAGAATGAGCTTTAGTTGCGGGATATTCCATTGACCAGAATCGTTGCCATACGCGTTCCCTCTCGCCTTAATCAAATTATTTTTGAAATTACCATCTAAGGTGATTTCAGGAACACGTAATTGCCAACTGCCACCATATAAACTGCCCGTTGTAGCAATGCGCCCATCTAATTTCGCGGGCATATTTGGGTATTGTTTAACGGTATTAATACCTGAAATGGTTAATAACGCATTCCAGCTAATTGCTTTACTCCAATCGGCAATCCCCGTGATATCAGCATGACCTTGTAATGCAGCTAAACGCAGACGTGTTAATTCAATTTTTTCTTCATTACCTTTTGCATCCAGCATTAATTTCGCAGGTGGGATCTCTTGACCTTCAATATCTGAGCGTAATGAAAGATCGTAGTTATCTGTCTGACCATTTAAACGCAACCGAGTATCATTGAGTTGATACTGCACATCCCCCGTTAACGGCCAGCGGACTTTTTGACTCTCTAAGGTTAATTTTAATGGAAGGTGTGGTTTTGCCAGTTCAGCTTGAGCGTCTAAAGTTGCTGTAACCGTTCCTGTTAAAGAGAGTGCTAATTTAAGCTCTTCAAGTAATGCGCCTTGCAAAGAAAGCGTCGCTTTTTGATCTTTAAAATCTTCAAGCCCTGCAACATCACGAATAGTCGCATTCACATCTAAATTAACAGACCATTGTTTATCTAAGGTAATTCCCCCATTTAAACTAACTTCACCTTCTGGTGCATCAACAGTTAATTTAGTGAGATTAACTTGCTTACCTTTCGTATTGGCTTCAAAAGATAATTGGTTAATCGTAACAGGTGTATCCCCTGTTATTTGTAACTGCTTACCTTCAATACCTTCAACATTCACATCAACAGGAATAATAATTTCGGGTAAATCAGCTAACAGAGGTTTAGCAAAAATCGCTTTAATCGTGTCGGCTAATGCCTGTTCTTTTTCTTCTGGTGTTGTGGGTTCAGCTTGAGGTTTTGCCGTAGCAACTTCTTTTACATCTTGAGCCGTTGCTTCAACACTTCCTTCTTCTGGTGCCTTTGGTAATGCCACCAGCAAATCATTAATGAGTGTTGGATTTAATGTAACTTGACGACCTTCCCACTGTGCGCCTGTTTTAAATTCACCAAGTGAGATCGCCATATCGTCAATCTTCACATGCGTATTTTCTAATGAAAGTGAATTTAAATAGATAGGTAATGGTGCATTAAGCTCAGTTAAAGGCTCTGAAGGTGGCGTTTCTTCAGAAGGAGGGAAAGCACTAGTATCAATATTAACAACAACATCTCGCGTGCCTAATGTATCGACACAAACTTGTTTATCAGTCAGGCACGCTAAACGTAATCCTAATGACAATTCACCCACATTAACGTCAACACCAGGCATTTGATATTCAACACCGGTTAAACGTAGATCTTGCCAGCCTCCGTTAACCTCTTTAATGGCTAAACCGGGAACCCAACGCGCTGCGCTGTTAATGGCAAAATGTAAGCCTGACTGTGTGCCTAAAATCCAAGCTACAGCACCGAAAGTAAGCAAAATAAGGATAAGGAGGGTAAGTGCAATCCATTTCAACCACTTCTTCATAACTCTGCTCCTAACCCGATATAAAACTGGAGTCTACGTTTATCTACATCACTAACAGGTAATGCTAAATCAAATTTAATGGGACCAACAGGTGATGCCCAACGAACACCCGCACCCGCACCTGTTTTAAAATCACTTCGAGTAAAATCATTGACTGCTTCACCGCTATCAATAAAGACTGCACCCCACCAGTTTCCTGTCACGTTATATTGGTATTCGGCTGAACCAACTAACATTCTTGAGGCACCCGTTAAGTTACCTTTGCTATCTTCAGGTGAAATGCTTTGGTATTTAAAACCACGAACACTTCTATCACCACCCGCAAAGAAACGAAGTTCAGGTGGCACTTGCCCAAAAGCATTGGTTTCAATCCAACCAAAATTGCCTCTGACAACAAAACGATGTCCTTCCCAAGGCGTGCGTATCCACACTTGTTGAGCATTGAAAGCTAAGAACTCAACATCAGAACCCCAAATTTTATTTGAGTAATTTATAGAGTAACGTTGGCTATCTCCCCAATAAGGCATCATGCCACCACGTTGACGAACCCGACTCGCATTAACCCCTGGGTATAACAGCATGGTAGTATAAGTGTCTTGCCCTTGAGTAAAGTGGCTAAGGCTCCAGCGGGTATTTACGCTATATTGCCAACCTGTAGACATATCCCAATTTCGAGAAAGGTTCAGCGTTGTAGTATCAGAACGCGTGTCATTATAGTCGGTTCTCTTAAAACCACCGTCTACCGCATAATATTGCTCTAATGGATTAATTTTTAATGGGATTTTGTATTTTGCACCAATAGATTGTTCGGGTTGAGAAATACTAAGATCTGACGTCAGGCTATGACCACGAGAATTCATCCAAGGTTTATTCCACTGCATATTCAACCTAGGCCCTACATCAGTTGCATAACCTCCCCCTAATTCAACGTAGTTACGAGAGCGAGGAGTGACAACCGCATCCATAGGTAGCAAATAAGAATGTTCACTGCGTGCTTTTGCGATATCAGGCGTCACAAGTGCTGAGTTAAACCAACCTGTTGCCGCTAAACGTCGATTAAATTCGGCAAGCTCTTCTGAGGAGTAATATTGCCCTTCTTTAAAAGGAACAATATTTTGTAGATAGTCTTCACGGATTTGAGAGCCAGTATAATTCACCTTACCAAAACGGTAACGTTCACCGCTATTAAAGACAAAATCCCAATAAGAGGCGTGATTATCTAAAGAAACACCAAGCTGACTTTTTTCCATTTCAGCATCAAAGTAGCCACGGCGAACGGCAAGCCCTGTTAACGAACCTTTGAGTTTTTCATAATCACCATGATTTAACACGCTATCAAGTGGCGGGGTGTTCTCTTTAATGACCTTAGCATATTGCTCATCGGTTTTAGCGCCACCTTCAAGAACAATATCCACACCTTTGAGTAAAATAGGAATACCCGGCTCTACTTTTGCCGTTAATATCGAACGTGCTGGCGGTGTATTTTCTTGATAAGAGAATGTCACAGTAGGCTGATAATAGCCTAATGGGCGAAGTCCTTCTTGAATTGCCTTTTCAACACGCGCACGAAAACGCCCGTCAGGTGCAACTTCTTCTGTTGTAATGTTTGATAGCTGGACTCGCGCATTTTTTTCGAGTTGCCCTTCTAAACCTTCTACTTTTAAACGCAAATTTGCCCCATAGGCAACAGGTGCGATAAAAGACAGACAGAGAACGTAGATAACGGAGTATCTCGGCACGTTTTCTCCTCAATATGATTTAATCCATGTGATGAATTGACGACAAACTATTTTAAGCTTTATTGTAGATTTAGTTTATAACAATATTAAGCCTTTACCATAGTAAAGCGTTTACAAATATAAAAACTGGAGTCTACCTTGCAACATAAAGCTTACCAACCAAAGAATGCCTTAAGGGGTACTTCGATGCCATTAGAAATATCTGCTAATCATGCAGTAAATGGGCATTCTATTAATGATATTCCTGAAAAGATGAGTATCGCTTATTTTGCGATGGGCTGTTTTTGGGGAGTTGAACGTCTGTTTTGGCAACAACAGGGCGTTTACTCAACAAGTGCGGGTTATAGCGGTGGTGTAACAGAAAACCCAACCTATCAACAAGTTTGCCAAGGATTAACAGGTCATAGTGAAGTCGTGAGAGTGGTTTTTGATCCCTCAGTGATTAGCTATTCACAACTTTTGGCTCTTTTTTGGGAAAATCACAATCCATCACAAGGTATGCGTCAAGGTAACGATATTGGCAGCCAATATCGCTCGGCAATTTACACGGTTAATGCAGATCAATATGCGCAAGCTATTGAGTCCAAAAAACGCTATCAACAAGCTATGAATACTCAAGGTGCTACTGAAGTAATCACCACAGAAATTCAGCCAGCGGGCCCTTTTTATTTTGCTGAAGATTATCACCAACAATATCTCTATAAAAACCCACAAGGTTATTGTGGATTAGGTGGGATAGGTATCTGTTATCCTCCTGAAAAGTAAAACTAGCAGAAAATAGCAGGGCGATGATATAATTGCGCCCTCTTATCTTTCTTTGTGAATAATTTCATCACAATATATTGATTTATCTTCTATTTTAACACTCTAGTATTACCCTTTGGACTAAATACTTGGGGTGGTGTGAGCCTTATATGCTTAATAGTTTACTCATTGTGCTTTTGCTCTGTGCTATCAGCGCCTTTTTTTCGCTGTCTGAAATCTCTCTTGCTGCTTCTCGTCGAATTAAGCTCAAACAACTTGTTGATGAGGGCAATATTAACGCTGCTCGTGTATTAAAAATGCAAGAAATGCCGGGCATGTTTTTTACCGTTGTGCAAATTGGATTAAATGCTGTCGCTATCTTAGCGGGTATTGTGGGTGAATCTGCATTTTCGCCTTCATTAAAAAGCTTTTTCCTACAATTTTTTGATGAAGCACTCTCACAACAATTAGGATCGATTTGCTCTTTTATTATTGTCACATCAATGTTTATTTTACTGGCTGACTTAACGCCAAAACGCATTGGTATGATAAAACCAGAAGCTATCGCATTAAGAATTGTGAACCCAATGCGTTTCTGCCTTGCCTTCTTTCGCCCGCTGGTTTGGTTATTCAATGGCATGGCTGATCTTATCTTTAAATTATTTAAAATCCCGATGGTGAGAAATGAAGATATTACTTCTGATGATATTTTTGCCATTGTAGAAGCGGGGGCTGTTGCTGGTGTTTTACGTAAACAAGAACATGAACTGATTGAAAACGTCTTTGAGTTAGAGTCACGCACTGTCCCTTCGGCCATGACACCACGAGAAGATGTGGTCTATTTTGATCGTGAAGAAACAGAAAGTGATATCAAAGAAAAAATTGCCACACAGCCTCACTCTAAATTCTTGGTTTGTGAAGGCGATATCGACCATATTATTGGTTATGTTGATTCTAAAGAGCTTCTTAATCGCGTTATTAACGGACAAAGCTTAAACCTCAATGAAGGTGTTCATATCCGTAAAGCGCTGATTATTCCTGATACATTAACGCTTTCAGATATGCTGGAAAGCTTTAAAACATCTGGTGAAGACTTTGCCATCATCCTTAATGAATACGCGATGGTGATGGGTGTGATTACGTTAAACGATGTAATGACAACCTTGATGGGGGATTTAATTGGACCAGGGCAAGAAGAACAAATTGTGAGCCGTGATGAGCACTCATGGCTAGTTGAAGGCGGTACGCCAATTGATGATGTAATGCGCGTTCTTGATATTGATGATTTCCCTGATTCAAGTAACTACGAAACCATTGCGGGCTTTATGATGTACCGTTTACGTAAAATTCCAAAACGTACTGATTATGTGAAGTTCTCAGGGTATAAATTTGAAGTTGTCGATATTGATAATTACAAAATAGATCAATTACTCGTAACTAAAGTTGATGATATTCCACCGGTTAAACCTGTTTTGCAAGAACACGTTCCTGTTGTACAGACAACAACCGAAGTCGATATCAAAGTAGATGAAAATAAAACGACAAGTTAACTAGTAACAAATTGAAATTAATAACTGAGTCTTATCGAAAGTTTTCACGAGAAAGACTCAGTTATCTATCAGATAAAAGTTAGCCCAGTTCTGCTTTCAGTAAAACCACCTGCTGGTTCACTTCACTCATCACATTAAAATGTAGCTTATCTTTTATTTTAGGCAGTAGTATTTTGCCATAATCGAATTCAAATGCACCCATTCCTTTGATGTAAAACCGTCCACGAAATAACGTCTTAACGTAGAGAGCAATTTTTTCAGGGTTATAGCGATTGAAGATTTTCATCTTTCAGTTAGTCTCCCATGCTCGTTGTTGAGTTTAATAAGTCATAAAGACTTATCTTTATATATCAAATTTAAAGACCTAATTATAAGTACTAGGTTCAACTTATTTGATTTTCTTATCTGTTTTTACATTTATTGACAGTAAAGAATATAAATAAAGATAGTGTGTGTGTTATTTTACCCACTCAATGTTAAATAAATGTATCAGTGATGAGGTATTATTCTTCACTAGCTTCTATGCTTAGATAGAATCTAACGTCGATTTCAATAATAGGACAATGGCTATGCACAAAATAACCTTAGCTGCTCTTTTACTCAGCACATCCACATGGGCGTTTGCACATAACATCACTGAAAATACAGTACTTCCTGCTGTCACAATCAATGACAAAGGTGAGCTACTTTATGACACAACCAAAGATAAGTTTAGCTACCAAAATTGGAATAGTGGTCTGCTCAGTGGAAAAGTACGTACTGTTCAGCATATAGCAGGACGTAGCAAGGCTAAGGGGATGAATGCACCGTTTATTGAAGCCGTAAAACTGGCTAAATTCCCACATACCAGTTATCAAACTACAACGATTATTAATACTGATGATGCAGTCTTTGGCACAGGTCCATTTGTTCGTAGCAGTGTTGAAGACAGTAAAAAAGAATTTCCTTGGTCACAGTTTATTGTTGATGCCGATGGCGTAGCATTAAAAGGCTGGGGATTAGAAAAAGAGAGTTCAACTATTGTTGTTTTAGATAAGCAAGGTAAGGTTCGTTTCGTCAAAGAAGGTGTATTAAGCGGTGCGGAGATTACGACGGCAATCAACCTTATCAACGATTTAATTAAAGAATAGCTTACCATGTCAGAGCCCTTTCACATCAAGGGCTCCAACTTCATCTGGTCTATTTAAAAAATAGAAACTCTAAATCCTGGGTTTATCAGCGATTCTTTAGGGGAATAATCTAACGTGATCCCTTTCCAATCGGTGACATGCGCACCAGCGGCAATCGCAATGGCATGACCTGCGGCAGTATCCCATGTGTGTGTTGGTCCAAAACGAGGATAAAGTTGCGCTTTACCTTCCGCCACAAGACAAAATTTTAAAGAAGAGCCAACGGCAACCGTTTGATGTTCGCCAAGTTGAGATAAATACTCTTTTAATTCATCATCTTGATGAGAACGACTAATCACAATCACTGGTGGTTCAGCACGGCTCGCATGAATAGGTAATTTCCGACCACACATTTCTTTCCATGCTTGTTTATTGGCAGCCGCATATAACACATTTTGAACCGGTGCATAAACAACGCCTAAAACGGGAATACCTTTTTCAATTAAGGCGATATTCACCGTAAACTCACCATTTTTGCTAATAAATTCTTTAGTTCCATCTAGAGGATCAATCAACCAATAGCGATCCCAATGACGGCGAACTTCCCATTCAGGGGGATCTTCTTCAGATAATTGAGGTATATCTGGGGCAATAGAAGCAAGTCCTTGTTTGATAATTTGGTGAGCGGCCAAATCAGCCTCTGTGACAGGTGAATTATCACTTTTTTCCTGTACTTGGATAGGCTCTGATTGCTGGTAGATTTGCATTATCGCCATACCTGCTTGGCGGGCTAATTTGCTGACTTGTTCTAACATCATGCACCTCTCTTATTTTTATAAGCAGATAACGCCCCTTATAAAAATTAATTACCCGACTATCTCTTTATTTTAGTATAGAGACAAAAATAGCTGGCAAAAACCAGCTATTTTTTACTCTGATTTACCGCAGAATAAGAAATTATAAAATTTCTAATAATTCTACTTCAAATACTAATGTCGCGAATGGAGGAATAGCTGCACCCGCACCACGTTCGCCATAAGCTAATTGGTAAGGAATATATAATTCCCATTTTGAACCTACTGGCATTAATGTTAATGCTTCAATCCAGCCTGCGATAACGCCATTTACTGGGAATTCAGCAGGTTGGCCACGTTGAACTGAGCTATCAAACACAGTACCATCAATTAAACGACCCGTGTAATGAACACGAACATGATCAGTACGCGCAGGGATTGCACCTTCACCCGCTGTCAGTACTTTGTACTGTAAACCTGATTCTGTAACCTGAACGCCTTCATTTTTCACATTTTCTTCTAAGAAAACTTTACCAGCATCAGCCAGCTCTGCTTGGCGTTCTTGACGAACAGCTTCAGCACGCTCGTGCATAGTACGTAAGGCATTGTGTAATGTTTCAACAGGTACAGAAGGCGCATTACCTTCTAATGCATCGGTCAAGCCAGCTAACAGTGCTGCGGGCTCTAATCCTTGAAGACCTGATTCAGTCAGTTGTTGACCGACTTGCAGACCAATACCGTAACTTGCCTGTGATTCAATAGAATCAAATGATGGTTTTGACATGAAAAATACCTGTTTTTTATGAAAGTTAAACCCAAGAATAACAGTGGTAAGGTACAGCGTAAACCTTCAGTCTTGAGTAATGGGGATTATTCATTAAAAACATAAGCAATTGACCCTATTCACCTCAATTTGACATTTTTTTCTTGGCATTTGTCATACTTATTTTCACAACATCGCAACACAGGCATATAATTATAAGCAGGCACCGAACTGCCTAGCCTTATAAATATCAATATATAATATGTTCAGAGAGGTATTAAGTGAAGATAACGACAAATCCCTATTTCCGTGAACAAGGCTATATTGATGGTCTTTGGTGTAATGCTAAAAATAACGAAACCGTTGATGTTATCGATCCTGCTACAGGTGCTCTACTTGGTACTGTACCCAATATGGCAACACAAGAAGCAATAATGGCTGTTGATGCTGCACAAAAAGCCTTACCAAAATGGCGTGCACTTACAGCACATCAGCGCGGAGCATTATTGCAAAACTGGTTTAGATTAATCACTGAAAATAAAAGAAAACTTGCTGAATTAATGACCCTTGAGCAGGGTAAACCTGTTGCTGAAGCTGAAGGTGAAATTACTTATGCTGCTTCTTTTATCGAGTGGTTTGCAGAGCAAGGTAAGAGAACCAACGGTGAAATTATTCCCTCACCTTCTGCTGATAAACGCTTGATGGTGATTAAACAAGGTATTGGTGTTTGTGCTGCCATTACGCCTTGGAACTTCCCTGCTGCTATGATCACCCGAAAAGCCGCACCAGCATTAGCCGCGGGTTGCACCATGGTGATTAAACCAGCCAATGAAACACCTTATACCGCATTGGCTTTAGCGGAATTAGCAGCTCAAGCAGGTATTCCTGCGGGTGTTATTAATATTGTTACAGGTGATGCCATTAAAATTGGCGAAGTCTTCACCTCTGATAATCGCGTTCGTAAATTAAGTTTTACGGGTTCAACAGGCGTTGGACGTTTATTAATGCGCCAATGTTCTGATAGCGTAAAAAAAGTCTCTTTAGAATTGGGCGGCAATGCACCATTTATCGTGTTTGACGACGCTGATATAGATAAAGCCGTTGAAGGGGCTATGGGCGCTAAATTCCGCAATGCAGGACAAACCTGTGTTTGTGCTAACCGTTTTTATATTCATAAAGATGTTTATCAACAATTTAGTGAACGCTTTGTTGCTGCTGTTAAAAAACTCAAAGTGGGTAACGGTTTTAAAGAAGGAGTCACTATTGGGCCTCTTATTAATCGCAAAGCAGTTGAAAAATCACAATCTTTACTGGCTGACACACTAAAACGTGGCGCTACACTACTTTGTGGTGGTGAAAGCGATAAAGCGGGTGAAAATTTCTTCCAACCTACTGTTGTGGGTAATGTTCCCGCAGATAGTCATATTCTTGAAGAAGAGATCTTTGGCCCTGTGGCACCTTTAGTTATCTTTGAAAATGAAGATGAAGTAGTGCATTTAGCGAATAACACGATTTATGGTTTAGCCGCTTATTTTTATAGTGAAAATCCACAACGTATTTGGCGTGTCGCTGAAAATTTAGAATACGGCATGGTGGGCATTAATACAGGTTTAATTTCCAATGAGGTTGCACCATTTGGTGGCATTAAACAATCAGGTTTAGGTCGTGAAGGCTCTGAACACGGCATTGAAGACTATATGGAAATGAAATACCTCTGCCAAGGGTTATAAATAATCGTTAACCCAACTTATAAAAGTAAGTCAGCATGGATGCTACTGCTTTTTCCTTTTTTATCATTATTGTTAAGAAAAAATACCCTCGGTAATAACCAAGGGTATAAGGTGTTAGCCCAATATTTTTATCAATTAGTTATCAGTGATAAAGCATTTCATGAACAATATCATCTGCCTTCATAGAATAAGGATAGTAAGTTGGCCAATTACTCAACTCTTTAAGTAATTCCTCTTGCGATGTATTGCCCATATATAAATGGAAATGCCCTGCTTTCTCTGGTGCAATAATATGGTCGCTAAATTGAATAAATTTAGGTGCTTGGCTTGTAGCATCGTCACATCTAAATAAATAACGAACCCCTTTTTTACCAGACTCATAATGTAAAATACGATAACCATCATAGTGATATTCGCAACTCTCTACTTTCTCACCTTGATGAAATTCAATGATATTATTTTCAATACCAATCATATCCACATCTGTTTTGTAGCCTTGTGCGTAGTAGGCACGATACTCTTCAACAGTTTTATCTTTTTTCGTCTCTGCCTTTTTCTGTAAAACAACATCGAGTTCGCCACTAAGAAGATAAGGCTCTACAGATTGCCATACCCCTTCCCAATCGCTGAGTTTACGATCGAGAACATCCTTGTCCTCGAAAATCCCATTCGCTGCATCTCGCTGTGCTTGTGTTTGTACTTTTTCATGATGGTGACCATGTGCTAAAACCGACATTGCACTACCCAATAATCCCATAATCAAAACACAAGAAAGAATTGGTTTTTGCATGATCTTACCCCTGAACAGCTTTAAAACGTGGATTTGACTTACAAATTACATAAAGGCGACCACGGCGACGCACCACTTTACAATCTGGATGGCGTTGTTTAGCGCTTTTCAATGAACTTAATACCTGCATTTTTTCTTCCTTACTTAATAAATTGACCAAAACGTTTATTAAAGCGTGCCACATTACCTTCTTGAGAATGAGTCTTCTGCTTACCGGTATAAAATGGGTGTGATTGAGAGGAGACATCTAATGTCACATAAGGGTATGTTTGCCCCTCATACTCTATTGTCTTTTCCGTTTGGATGGTTGAACCCACTTTAAAATAAGCATCTGCACTAGTGTCATGGAAAATCACTGTTCGATATTGAGGGTGGATACCTAGTTTCATAATAAACCCCATTTATTTGTAATGTTATAATATAACAAATATAGAATTGCGCTAATGTACCGCTTTTTAATTTTATTGACCAGTTTTTTTTGATTTGTTTTTTATCTCAAGAAGGGAGGTATGTTTCGGGTAGGGATTTTTTAAGTGATATAAGTGGATTTTCTGGCTTTTTTTGTCCAGCTTTCCTATTTTCCGCTAAAGTTATACTAAGACGGCAAAACAAATAGGATCTATTATGACTAATTGGCGCGATAAGCTTTTCAGTAAGTCACCTCTGTCTATCGACCTCACAATAGACTTTCCTAAGGTTTGTCCTTCTTCTGTTCCTTCAATTCTTTCACAATTAGCTCCTTATGAAATAGGTGATACACCTTTACCTGATGAATTAAATCTATTGTCAGACTCTCACCTAAAAATAAAATCTGATTATGATTCAATCCCTTTTAGTTGGTCAGCAGGTGCTCGCGAAGGTATTATTTTGCACCAACGAATAGGTCGAGCGATTGAACAACAGCCTTCTCAAAAAGTATGTGAAGAATTTGCCTTGTCGCTCTATCATGCAATAAAGCATGTCGTTCTTTTGCCTGATAAAGAGCATGTCGATTCTTTTTATTTAATGGCCTGCCAAGATAAACTCGCGCCTATTACCTATCTTTCACATCTGATAGAGAAAATAGAACAAGATGAAACACTGATTAATCATGAGATCTATTTTCAACTCATTTTATGGATCTTGAAGTTAAGTCCTGATAAGAATCCGATCAAAATCGCCTTAGGGCTATTAGGATCGTTTCACGATAGTACTTCTCAACGTTTACTTTTATTGTTTGCTCTTCACCCTGAATTTACACTTTATGCTATTCGATCGCTGAAACAGCGTCTCTCCTGTGAAGAATTTGAGCCTTTTTTATATTCCCTAGGTCAACGAACTAAAGGCTGGGGACGTATTCAATTTATCGAACATCTGCCTTCAACACTGTCTGTTAATAATCGCTATTGGCTGCTGACTGAAGGGTATAAAAATAATGTGATGACAGAATATGTGGCCTATGACTGTGTCACAAAAGGGGCATTATTAGCGATGTTGAACACGCATCCTTTAGATAATGAGTTACTACTTGGTTGTAGTGATCTTTTACGCGCACTGCTTAATGGAGGTCCTGCAAAAGATATCTATGATTATGTAGAGGGCACCCAAGCGTGTAATGCTTTTATTTCACAAGTCGATACTTTGCCACCAAAAGAGTTAAAGCTCCTTTATTGTGTCTGTGAAATCGCTGATTTTGTGCAAAATAGTGGTGAAGATTGGTTATTACTTGAGTCTCTCGGCTGGAACGATCAATGCCAACAACAAATTATCTCTGCTTCGCAAAATATTATTCAAAAACCAGAATGGTCGACACTCATTATCGAAGCATTACAAAATCCTTCTCGCGCAAAAAATTACCAAGCAAGCCTTGTCGCTAAATCTCTTCGCCTTGATATTTGGGAATTACTCTTTTCACTACAAAAAGACAACCCCAATGCGGATTGGTGGCACCAATTAATGCAAACAGATGCTTCTCACAAAATAGAAAGAGTAGTTAAACTTGCAGAACAACAAATTGAATTAACAGCATTAGATAGCATAGATGATCCATTAATAACTACCGACTCTGAATATCAGTCTCATCATGCCGTTGAATATATTATGCAAGATCTTGGTGGTTTTCCTGGTATCGGCTGGTCACTTATCAAAAGGCAATTACGCAGTCCAACATTGCGTGATAGAAATATGGCGCTGAATGTTCTTTCAACATGGTCTGACACATTATTGCCTCATGATCTTTATGGTGAATTAACGCAGGCTTTAACCATAGAAACTGATAAAAATGTGTATCAACGTATGAAACTGTTTTTAGTTAACCATCAAGGGAATAAAGAACATTAACGGTTAGAGCGAATAGATAATTCTGAAAAGAATTCAGGGAGCAGGTTAGGATCATGGTTCGTGCTAGTATGGCTACAAGGAATAAAAAAGATGTTACAGCAATTCATAATACTGATTCACAGATCAATAATGAGGTGAATATGGGCAAATTCCCTGGCTTACATCGTCGAGCAATACTGGCTATTGCTATTGCTTTATTGGTCGTGTTTTTTTGGCCGACAAGTGAAAACACTAGTGAGCCACCTCAACCATCATCATCAACGCATGATCTTCCTGTGCCAATAGCATCTACCAATGATCCAGCGTATCAAACACCGATCCCTCAAGCACAAATAAACTCAAATGCCGAACCTGGGATTTCTCCATCAATTGAGGCTCCAACGACAAATGATCCTGAGGGAAATATTGCTCAAACAACACCGCAACAAGACACTCAATCAACACCAGCGCAAACATGGCAGACTTACACCATTAAAGAGGGGCAAACCTTAGCGCAGCTTTTTAGAGACAATCAACTTCCTGTCAATGATGCATTTTCTATGGCGAAATCAGAAGACCAACAGAAATCATTAAGCCAATTGCGCTCAGGGCAAGCTATTCGCTTACAGCGTAATCCACAAGGTGATGTCAGTATGCTAGAAGTGACAAATAGCGCCGGTACTGTTATCACTTACACTCGTTTGAGTGATGGAAGTTATTACCGTACACCATAGTAAAAAAGCCTTTATTTATCCAAAAAAAAACGCCAGCTAAGCTGGCGTTTTTCTTTTTTATCAACATTAACTGTTTAATCAGAGATTATTCAGCAACGATGATAACATTCAGTTCAGCGAATACGTCACTGTGAACTTGGAAGTGAACTTCGTGGTCACCAGTAGTACGCAGAACGCCATTTGGCAGGCGAACTTCGCTCTTACACATTTCAACGCCAGCTGCAGTTACTGCATCAGCGATGTCACGAGTACCGATTGAACCAAACAGTTTACCTTCGTCACCCGCTTTAGAGCTGATAGTGACAGAACCCAGTGCATTGATCTTCGCTGCACGAGCTTCAGCTGCTGCTAAAGTTTCAGCTAATTTAGCTTCTAACTCAGCACGACGCGCTTCGAAAAACTCGATGTTTTTCTTAGTCGCAGAAACAGCTTTACCCTGTGGGATTAAATAGTTACGAGCATAGCCCGATTTTACGTTAACCTGATCACCCAGGCTACCCAGATTCGCTACTTTATCAAGCAGAATAATTTGCATTACCTTATCCTCTACAAGTCATTAATGGACTATATACCTATTACTGATGACGATCAGTATAAGGTAATAAAGACAGGTAGCGTGCGCGCTTGATAGCACGAGCCAGCTGACGCTGGTATTTTGCACGAGTACCGGTGATACGACTTGGTACAATTTTACCACTTTCAGTGATATAGTTTTTCAGCGTAGCGATATCTTTATAATCGATCTCTTGTACGCCTTCTGCTGTGAAACGGCAGAACTTACGACGACGGAAATAACGTGCCATATGGCTAGTCTCCAGAATCTATCAATTCAATCTGCTCGGCATGAAGCACCAATTTAAACAATCCATTTCGCGCCTGATGGCTACTAATGAATCCAGAAACGGTGATTTGGCTGCCGACCGTTATACTGTGAGTAACTGCTTGTAACGCTTTCCCGCTAGCAATAATGGGCATTCGACACCATGATTGTCTTTTTAATCCCGCCTCTTCTTGTATTGAACGATGTTCAATAACAAATTGACAGTGCGGGATCCCAGCGGGGCTAACTTTTCGAATTAATGCTTTGCACACTGTGCCAGTTAGCACCAAATGATTATTAGCCGTCACAGCACTAATTACTCTTCAGAATCCTCTGCTACATCATCAACTTCATCTTCATCATCGAGGTCATCAGCGATATCACGACGGCGTTCGTCTTTTGCTTTAACCATTGGAGAAGCTTCAGTTACTGCGTGTTTAGTACGCATAATCATGTTGCGGAGAACGGCATCGTTGAAACGGAAAGTAGTTTCCAGTTCATCAATCACTTCCTGCGGAGCTTCAACGTTCATCAGAACGTAATGTGCTTTGTGCAGTTTGTTGATTGGATAAGCTAATTGACGACGACCCCAGTCTTCTAGACGGTGGATCTGACCATTTGCATTAGTGATAGCGGTTTTATAACGCTCGATCATGCCCGGAACTTGTTCGCTCTGGTCAGGATGAACCATAAAAACGATTTCGTAATGACGCATTTGATATTGCTCCTTACGGATTTATCAGCCTCCTGTCAGGGTCAGTCACCACCCATGGAGGCAAGGAACTTGTTTAAGTTGTGACTGAAAAAATTGACGCGTAACTATACCCCCGCGGCCAATAAAACTCAAGGGAGTATAGAGAATAAAATAAACTCAGCGATTATTTAACAATAATACGCTGGCGCATCGCTTCAAATAAGCAAACGCCGGTTGCCACAGAAACGTTGAGTGAAGACACCGTACCCGCCATTGGGATACTAATCAGCTCATCACAATGCTCTCGAGTTAAACGACGCATACCTTCACCTTCAGCGCCCATCACTAATGCCATTGGGCCAGTGAGTTTGCTTTGATATAAAGTATGGTCTGCTTCGCCTGCTGTGCCGACAATCCAAACGTTCTCTTCTTGCAGGAAACGTAATGTACGAGCAAGGTTAGTCACTTTAATTAAAGGAACACTTTCTGCTGCACCACAAGCCACTTTTTTGGCTGTTGCGTTTAATTGTGCAGAACGATCTTTGGGAACGATAACAGCATGCACACCAGCTGCATCTGCGCTACGTAAACAAGCCCCTAAATTATGGGGATCAGTAACACCATCTAGCACTAATAAGAAAGGTGTGCCGACTTTAGCTAATAAGTCTGGTAAATCTTGTTCTTGATACTGACGACCGGGTTTTACTTTAGCAATAATACCTTGGTGAACAGCACCTTCTGTTTGGCTATCTAACCATTGACGATTAGCCACTTGAACCAGAATACCTTGAGCTTCTAATTCATGAATAACAGGTGTTAAACGGCGGTCTTCGCGCCCTTTTAATACATAAACTTCTTTAAAACGTGCAGGATCACGCTCAAGTAATGCGGTTACTGCGTGAATACCATAAATAATTTCTTCGCTCATAGCGGTGCTTACTCATTAAAAAATAAAAGGCACAAAACAGATAAAAGGCGGAGTCTCCGCCTTTTAAAAAAGAACCAGAAGAACGAAACTTTATGCGTTATCGCGTTTGGCTGCGCGTTTAGCTTTAAGTTTTGCCTCTATCTTTTTGGTTTGTGATGATGCTTTCTTACGTTTGCTACTTGCTTTATCTTTCGCAACTTGGTCTTTTACAGCTTTGTCTTTGCTCGCATTACCTCGACCTGATGATTTGCCTTTTTTGAAAGCACTATCTGGCTCAAAGTTTTTGTCTTTGCTTGCATCACGACGACGAGACTTACTAGAACTTGCGTTTTTCTTGTCTTTTTCACCTTTTAGGCCACGAACACGGGCTGTTTTACCCGGATTACGCGCGGTACGTGTTGTTGAAATTAAAGAGAAGTCAATAGTACGTTCATCCATACTCACTGCTTCCACTTTCACTTCCACTTCATCACCAAGGCGATAAACTTGCCCTGAAGACTCACCAATCAAGCGCTGACCAACATTGTCATATTGATAGTAATCATTATTTAATGTGGAAACATGCACCAAACCATCGATAAACAGATCGTTTAAGCGGACAAAGAAACCAAAGCCCGTTACGCTGGTGATAATACCTGTAAATTGTTGACCAATTTGATCCAGCATAAAGTCACATTTCAGCCAATCAGCGACATCTCGTGTTGCTTCATCAGCACGGCGCTCCGTTAAAGAGCAGTGCTCGCCTAATTGCAACATGGTGTCCATATCACTATGGTAGCCACCTGTTGGTGTCCAACGCTGTGAACCGTGACCTGCTTGTTTCGCAATTTGATATTTAATTGCACGATGCAAGGCTAAGTCAGGATAACGACGAATTGGCGAGGTAAAGTGAGCATAAGATTTCAATGCTAAACCAAAGTGTCCACGATTTTCAGGATCGTAAATCGCTTGCTTCATAGAACGTAAGATCATGGTTTGCAGCATTTCACGATCAGGGCGCTCTTCAACCTCTTTCATAACACGCGCGTAGTCTGCTGGCTCTGGCGTTAAGCCTCCTGGCAACGTTAACCCTAATTCATTAAAGACTGAACGCAAATTCAGGACGCTCTCTTCTTTGGGCTTATCATGAATACGATAAAGTGCAGGTTCTTCATTTTTCTCAACAAAGCGAGCGGCTGCGATATTAGCAAGGATCATGCACTCTTCAATCAATTTGTGTGCATCATTACGAACCACTGGCTCAATACGCTCAATACGACGCTCTGCATTAAAGATAAACTTCGCTTCTTCTGATTCAAAACCAATCGCACCACGTTGCTCACGCGCTTTATCTAGCACTTGATACAATTCATATAGATGCTCAATATCTTGAACGATAGGTTTATAGTGTTCACGCAGTTCCTCATCACCTTGAATGATTTTCCACACTTTGGTGTAAGTCATTCGTGCATGAGAACTCATGACTGCTTCATAGAATTTATAAGAAGAAAGACGCCCTTGTTCAGAAATCGTCATCTCGCAAACCATACATAAGCGGTCAACTTGTGGATTTAATGAACACAATCCATTAGACAGAACTTCTGGCAACATCGGCACTACTTGAGAAGGAAAATAAACAGAGTTTCCTCGGCTACGCGCTTCTGTATCTAATGCCGTTTGTGGACGCACATAATAGCTCACATCCGCAATTGCGACCCATAAACGCCAGCCACCGCCTTTCTTACGTTCACAATAAACCGCATCGTCAAAATCTCGTGCATCTTCACCATCAATGGTAATTAATGGTAATTTGCGTAAATCAACACGTCCTTGCTTAGCTGATTCTGGAACTTCTTCTTTTAAATCAGCAACTTCTTTTGTAACTTTTTCAGGCCATGTATAAGGGATCTCATGAGTACGCAGGGCGATTTCTACTGCAATACCTGTTCCCATCGTTTCGCCTAGGATCTCAACGATACGTCCTACTGCTTGAGTGCGACGAGTAGGTCTTGTTGTGATTTCAACAACAACCACATTTCCCATTCGTGCGCCCATGATATCTTCTTTAGGAATAAGAATATCAAAGCTTAAACGGCTATCATCAGGTACAACAAATCCCATACCTGACTCAATAAAATAGCGACCTACAATTTGGTTATTTCGTGGTTCAATAACACGAACAACACGACCTTCACGGCGACCTTTTCTATCCATACCTAAAGGTTGAGCAAGGATCACATCGCCATGCATAGTTTTTTTCATTTCATCTTGTGAAAGATAGAGGTCATCTTTTTGACCTTCTGCACGTAAAAAACCATAACCATCTCGGTGACCGATTACCTTGCCTTTCCACAAATCAAGGCGTTCAGGTAATGCGTAGCATTGGCGACGGGTAAAAACTAATTGGCCATCACGTTCCATTGCTCTTAAACGGCGACGCAACGCTTCTAAGTCTTCTTCACCAGAAATTTTTAACGCCTGTGCTAAATCTTCACGACTCATTGGTGCCGTGCGTTTTTTCATTTCTTCTAAAATATATTCGCGACTAGCAATTGGAGAGGCGTATTTCTCTGCTTCTCTATCCTGAAAAGGATCTTTTGACATTATGACCTCCAAGCTATCAGATTTGATGAAATAGTAGACTCAAACATCTTCTAATAACAATTTATATAAGGAGCTATTATTTTCAACTAGCTCGGCGAGTGTGTGACGGTCTAACTCTTTCAAAAACTGCTCAATTGCCTGATTTAACACCAGTTTTAGTCGACAAGCTGGGGTAATGTGGCAAAACTCAGCACTACAGTTTACTAATGAAAGTGGCTCTAAAGCACGAACAACCTCACCCACGATGATGTTTGTTGCAGGCTTGCCTAAACGGATCCCTCCATTTTTACCGCGAATAGCCTCAACAAAACCTAAATGGCTAAGTTGATTAATAATTTTCACCATATGGTTACGCGAGACACCATAGACTTGTGTCACTTCAGTGATACTCGTCATTTTGCCTTCTGGCAGTGAAGCCATATATATCAATGCCCGCAATCCATAATCTGTAAAACTGGTTAATTGCACAATGACCTCTGAAAAGTGGTTTTCCCTATTAAAGTCGTTAAGGGATCAGTAATTATTAATGAGAATATCATTTTATTAAGCAATATTATGTTTAATTTTTGGACATTTAGCAAAGATATGCTCAAAAGTGAGTTATTTCCGTCTCTCACTTGACTATTAACAAAATAATAGCGATATCACAGACAAAGAAAAAGCGATACTGTCGATTTTCAACAGATCGCTTTCTTATTTCTGATATTACAACAATAACATTGTCTTACTGTTTTTTACGCGTTACTGATAGAACAGAAGCAAAACCGAGTGTAAAGCTGTCTTATCTTATGTGTAACACGTATTTTTATCTCAATTTAACCAACAAACAGATACGAAAAAATCGCCCCTGTCATTTTCAGGGACGATGTTCACATCAAACCAATTTAATGCAAATTATGCATCAAATGGATGACGGAGAATGATGGTTTCTGAACGGTCTGGACCAGTAGAAACGATATCAACAGGAACACCTGTCAGTTCTTCTACACGTTTGATGTAGTTCAGCGCTGCTTGTGGCAGTTGAGCATGATCTTTCACACCAAAAGTACTTTCGTTCCAACCTGGCATTGATTCGTAGATAGGCTCGATACCTTCCCAATCATCAGCTGCTAAAGGTGTTGTATCAATCACTTCACCATTTGGTAAACGATAACCAACACACAGTTTCACTTCTTTCAGACCATCTAACACATCCAGTTTAGTCATACAGAAACCAGACAGTGAGTTGATTTGAACAGCGCGACGAATAGCGATGATATCTAACCAGCCAGTACGACGGCTACGGCCTGTAGTTGCACCAAATTCTTGGCCTTTCTCACGTAAGAAGTCACCCACTTCATCAAACAATTCAGTTGGGAATGGACCTGCACCTACACGAGTAGAGTAAGCTTTGATGATCCCTAATACGTAACCAACATAGCGAGGGCCTAAACCTGAACCTGTTGCCACACCACCAGCGGTTGTGTTTGAAGAGGTTACATACGGATAAGTACCGTGGTCGATGTCTAATAAAGTACCTTGTGCACCTTCAAACATCACTAACTCACCGTTTTGTGTTGCTTTGTACAGTAAGTCTGAAACATCAACAACCATACCTGTCAGAATATCAGCGATTGCCATGATATCGTCTAAGGTTTTTTGGTAATCAACAGGTTCAACTTTGTAGTAGTTCACCAGTTGGAAGTTATGGTATTCGATGATTTCTTTGAGTTTTTGTGCAAACGCTTTTTTATCAAACAGATCGCCAACACGTAAACCGCGACGAGCAACTTTATCTTCGTAAGCAGGACCGATACCACGACCTGTTGTACCGATAGCTTTTTCGCCACGCGCTTTTTCACGCGCATTGTCTAATGCGATGTGATAAGGAAGGATTAATGGGCAAGCTTCAGACAGAAGTAAACGAGAACGAACAGGAATGCCACGATCTTCAAGTTGAGTCATTTCCTTCATCAGGGCTTCTGGCGATAAAACGACACCGTTTGCTATGATGCTAACAACATTTTCACGGAGAATGCCTGATGGGATTAAATGAAGAACGGTTTTTTCACCGTCGATGACTAGAGTGTGGCCTGCGTTATGGCCACCTTGGTAGCGAACAACATATTTAGCGCGTTCTGTCAGCAAATCGACTATCTTGCCTTTGCCTTCGTCACCCCACTGGGTGCCCAATACGACAACGTTATTACTCATTTCAAAATACACTCGGTTGCTTAAAAAAGGATTCTACCATCTCAATTCAAGAGTTACAGTAGATTTTATCTAATTATGTCATCCCCGCTTTTAAGCAATAGATTACCTTGCCATTGTCAATATTTTTGCCCGAAAAATCCGCATCACAAACGTATTGTGAATTTTATCAACAGTTTTGATCGCAAAAACAGGAAGCAGAGTGACATAAAAGTGAAAATGGCGAAGAAGACGCTTCGGAATTGCCGAAGGTTTATCTTGAAATGCAATTTTCACTTTATACTATCCCAGCTAAAACCATTTTGGAAACCATTAAGCGTAAATTTTCATCTTTTTATGCACAATTATTTATTTCTTAGCTAGATTACTCGCTTTATCTTATTGATATCAAAAAAAATCCCCCACTTTTTAAGGTGGAGGATTTTATTATTTACTCAAACGGTTTAATACGTTTGGAAATTACTCTTCAATCGCTCGCGCTTTTGTTGGTGCTTTCATATAGCGTAAGAAATCGCTATCTGGGCTTAACACCATGACGTCATTGCCATCTTGGTTAAAGCTCTTTTCATAAGCACGTAAGCTACGAATGAAGGCATAGAAGTCTGGATCTTGGTTGAACGCATCAGCAAACAGTTTAGTCGCTTGAGCATCACCTTCACCGCGAAGACGTAATGATTCACGCTCAGATTCAGCAAGTGTCTCTGTTACGGTCTTATCCGCAGCTGCGCGAATTTTCACAGCTTGCTCTTGACCTTGTGAGCGGTGACGACGAGCAACGGCTTCACGCTCTGCACGCATACGCTGATAAATCGCCTCAGAAACTTCCATAGGTAAGTTGATTTGCTTGATTCGAACGTCAATCACTTCAATACCTAAAGCCGCCATACTGTTCATATTGATAGCAGGCGCTTGACCTTTGGTTTCTTCAGCTACTTTCTTCGCAGCAATGGCAATCGCATCATCAGCAGCACTTGAATCACGAGATGGAGTACCTTCATTCAGTGCATTACGAACATCAATGGTTAAACGACCACGAGAATCCGTAATAATTTGGTTTACGCTCATACGACCAATCTCAGAACGTAAGCGGTCACTGAATTTACGACGCAGTAATGTTTCCGCTTGCGTTGTATTACCACCACCTGTTGCCAGATAGTAGGTGCTGAAATCACTGATACGCCATTTCAGATAAGAGTCGACTAATAAGTCTTTATTCTCGCCTGATAAGAAACGGTCTTGCTGGATATTCATAGTTTGAATACGCGCATCCAGTTTTTTCACATTCTCAATAAATGGAATTTTAAAGTGAAGACCAGGTTCATAAACAACAGGTTTATTTTCAGCATCACGTACAACTTTCGCAAAGCGTAAAATAATACCACGCTCATACTGTTGAACGACAAATACAGAAGAGTACAACAACGCTAAAATAATAACTGCAACAACAGCGATAACTTTACGCATGATTATTGTCCTCCTTGATTATTGCCGTAAGGCTGACCATAACCGCCATTATTACTACCATATCCACCATTACCATAAGTCGTTGTCGCTGGTTTTTGTGTCGGTGCTGGATTTGCAGCTGGAGCAGGTGCCGTTACACGAGCTGGCGCCTCAAACGTATTCGATGGTGTAGATTGAGGTTGCTGACGTAACATTTGCTCTAAAGGCAGCACTAACATGCTGTTACCTTTATCATTAGCGATAACTTTACGTGTTTTTGATAGCACTTTTTCCATCGTTTCAATGTAAAGACGCTCGCGAGTAATTTCAGGAGCAGCACGATATTCAGGTAAGATTTTAGCAAAGCTTGCTACCTCACCTTCTGCTTTCATCACCACACTGGTTTTATAAGCCGTCGCTTCTTCAATCATACGTTGCGCGTTACCTTTTGCTAACGGTAACACTTCGTTTTTATACGCTTCAGCTTGACGAATTGTTTTTTGTTCTTCTTCACGGGCAGCGATTACGTCATCGAATGCCGCTTTTACCGCTTCTGGTGGGCGAGCAACTTGGAAGTTGACGTCCACAATCGAGATACCCATGTTATAAGGACGGATAGTCTCTTCTAATTCTTGACGTGTTTGGTCACGAATTTCTGAACGGTTAGAAGTCAGAATTTTTTCCATTTCTGAACGACCAATAACGCCACGTACTGCGCTGTCAGTTGCCTGACCTAAGCTGTTAATTGGTGTTGTCAGGTTAAACAGGAATGTTTCTGGATCGGAGACAACATACTGCACGTTTATCTCAACTTGAACCATGTTTTCATCTGACGTTAACATCATGCCACCCGTAGTTAAATCACGGATAGTTTTTACGTTAACAGGCTGAACTTCATCAATGAAAGTCGGTTTCCAGTTCAGACCAGGTTCAACGATTTGGTAAAATTTACCAAAACGAGTCACTACGCCTTGTTCTGCCTCTTTGATGGTATAAAAACCACTTGCAGCCCAAACCACGACTACCGCACCTAATGCAAGAGAAATCAAAAGATTTCCAGCATTACTACGAGGACCGCCATTTTGCCCAGAAGAGGAGTTTCCACCTTTTTTACCGCCGAAACCACCAAGCTTTTCACTCAGTTTACGGAACATATCATCGAGATCTGATGCTCCGCGATTCCGACCTCCTTGATTGCCGTTAGAGTTACCGTTGCCATCGCCATTATTATTGCCGCTGTTTCGGTTACCCCACGGGTCGCGGTCTTGTCCGTTGTTACCGGGCTGATTCCACGCCATGTTCTAGCTCCATTATTATGATTAGATTTATCAGGCTTAAGAGCCGATTTCGTCGCCAGCTCTCAGTTAATGTTCATTATTATGGCCGAGTTTCAGACCACGTAATCCAATAAATTTGGTTCCTGCTTGCAAAGGCGGCGCCAGTCTACCATAGGCATACGTATGATTAGCCCAACTTTACCGTCTTTTTCAATCCATTCACGTTCTATCGACTGTAATTGATAAAAACGACTACGTAAGCGCCCTGTATTTTCTGGCGGTAAACGTAATTCAAAGTGTGCGATCTCACCTGAAAGACGTTCTGTCAACGCCTGATACAACAGAGGAATACCTTCGCCTGTTTGTGCAGAAACCCAAACCCTAACGGGTAAGTTTTCTTCATTTCGATCAATTCTTGGAGTGAAGTCTTCAAGAAGATCAATTTTGTTCATAACATGCAGTGTTGGTATTTCTTGAGCATCAATCTCTTCTAATACACTTTCAACGGCATGAATATTTTCCTCAAAACGGCTATCTGCTGCATCAATAACATGAAGAAGTAAGGTCGCTTCTCGTGTTTCTTGCAAAGTCGCTTTAAAAGCAGCAACAAGATCGTGAGGTAAATGTCGAATAAATCCAACAGTATCGGCTAATACAACGGTTCCCACATCATCAACTTGAATACGTCTTAGTGTCGGATCTAATGTTGCAAAGAGCTGATCTGCTGCATACACATCAGAACAGGTAATGTGATTAAATAAACTCGATTTCCCTGCATTCGTGTAACCAACAAGGGATAATGTTGGAATATCAGCTTTACTCCGCGCTTGCCGTCCTTGTTCACGCTGACGCTCAACCCTACCCAATCGCATTAGAATTTGACTAATTTTACCTCGGAGTAAGCGGCGGTCTGTTTCTAGCTGAGTTTCGCCTGGTCCTCGTAACCCGATCCCCCCTTTTTGTCTTTCAAGGTGAGTCCACCCTCTGACTAAACGGGTTGATAAGTGACGTAACTGGGCGAGTTCTACCTGTAGCTTTCCTTCATGAGTTCTTGCTCTTTGAGCAAAGATATCAAGGATAACTCCCGTGCGATCAACCACACGGCATTCACAAAGTCTCTCCAGATTTCGCTCTTGTGCAGGTGTCAGTGCATGATTAAATAAAACAACATCTGCACCACTTGCTTTTACAGCCTCGGCAATTTCTTCTGCCTTACCTTCACCCACATAATATTTAGGATGAGGTGCTTTACGATTTCCTGTAATAATCTGAACCGGTTTAACACCCGCAGATGTCACCAAAGATTCAAATTCTTGCAAATCATCAACGTTCTTTTCTTGAGAAAAGAAGACGTGCACTAAAACGGCTAATTCGCCACCTTCATAACGATCAAACAAAGGCGAAACCTCTTGGACTTTATAAAAACAGGAAAAAACATAGGTAAAGTCTCCCTACCTATGTTTTTCTTATATCAAGAATAATATTGAATTATTACTCTGCAACATCATCCTGCTGAGCAGCGCCACCATTGTAGCCTGTACCAGTTTGGTTCGAGCCTGTATTGCTATGATGAGAAACAGGACGCGAAGGTACCACGGTAGAGATAGCATGTTTGTATACCATCTGACTTACTGTGTTTTTCAGCAAAATAACAAATTGGTCAAAAGATTCGATCTGACCCTGCAATTTAATGCCGTTTACCAAATAGATAGAAACGGGAACCCTTTCACGACGTAATGCGTTCAGGAAAGGATCTTGCAAAGATTGCCCCTTAGCCATTCTATGTTTTCCTTATTTTGTTGTTTTATATTAGAACCCAATTGGTTCGAAAAATGAACTACTCAAAAATTGCGCTTTGGCAACTATCAATTTTACACAAACCTACCATCTATGCACTAACTACCTGCAAAACAGTGTCAAGAGATTGTTTTGGATCTTCACTATCAAGCCAGTGAATGTCATTCCAACCTCTTAACCAGGTGATTTGTCGCTTCGCTAATTGCCGGGTAGCGCAGATCCCTCGATAAACCATCTCATCATAATCTATTTCGCCAGATAAATATGACCACATCTGGCGATAACCGACACAACGTACAGAAGGTAAATCTTCATGCAGATCGCCCCGTTCATATAATGATTTTACTTCATCTTCAAATCCACACGTTAACATCTGTTTAAAACGAGCTTCAATGCGTTGGTGAAGAACATTTCTATCTTTCGGAGCAATCGCAAATTGATAAACATCATAGGGCAAAGACTCGCCTGATATTTTTGTCAATTCTGTCATTGTCTTACCTGAAATCAGGTAAACTTCTAGTGCACGAGAAAGTCGTTGAGGATCATTAGGATGGATCCGTTGTGCTGCAACAGGATCAACTAATGCTAACTCTTTATGTATTGCCTCCCACCCTTGTTCTGCTGCTTTTTTCTCTATTTCAGCACGAACATCAGGATTTGCACTGGGTAAAGGCGATAGACCTTCAAGTAACGCTTTAAAATATAGCATAGTCCCGCCCACTAATAGTGGAATTCGCCCAGCTGCGGTAATTTCTTCCATGGCATTTAATGCATCACGTCGAAAATCAGCTGCGGAATAGGGTAATGCGGGGTCTAGAATATCAATTAATCGATGTGGCGCAAGCGATTGCTCTGTCGCATCTGGCTTTGCAGTACCAATATCCATACCACGATAGATAAGCGCAGAGTCCACACTAATAATATCTACAGGCAACTTTTGTCTTAGTGCAATTGCTAATGCCGTTTTACCTGACGCTGTAGGCCCCATTAGGAAAATTGCTTTAGGTTTTATTTGCGTGTTTACTTCGCTCATTATTTAATGCCGCTACCACCGGTTGTAATTCTATTAATTGTAATAAGTTTTTTGCTGGCCGTCTGACATATTGCGGACAAAGTCTTTCAATATCAGCCAATAGTCCTACTGCTTGAGCTTGCGACCACTGTGCTTGCTCTGCACCTAATTGTTTTGCAAACCACTGTCCAAGTTGTTGCTCGGTACAAGATTGCTCTGCTGACAAATAGGCTAATAATGCTGTCAGTAACACAGGTAAATTTTGCTGGCGCAAAGGTAACGACACAGCATGTATTGTTGCTTTACCGTGAGAAATTTCGATAACGATCCCGAAATGACTGATTAGCGATTGAAACTGATTGAATACGCTAATCTCCTCTTTACTCAATGCCAACTTTAAAGGCACTAGCAAAGGTTGTGGCTTCAATGTTTCATCTTTAGGCAGTAATTGCGCACATTTTAACAGAAAATCTGCTTCTTCCAATGATAACAACCCAAGACCTTGTGAAGATTCTATTAACGCATATTTGTGCTGATAAATTGCCAATACTCGCCCAAAAGTATAATCAGTTCGTCCATCTTTCGCATTGACAGAACGAGGCATCACCGAAATAGTATCTTCTTCGATATTATTAGTTGTATGAACGATTTCACCTAAATTCAATGGGGCACGGTCAGGAAATAGTGGTATTTTCTCTTTATCTTTTGATGTAGAGATACTTTCTTGCATCATTTTTTGATAAAGCGCGCCTTGTGTCCGTTGATAGCTCTCACCAAACTGACGACGATCTCCAAATTGAGAGGCTTGCTTTTGAGGTGAGTTATTGTTGTGCTCTCGTTCACTGAATTGGTGTGATGATGATGTATTTTTCGGAGTTTGAGCTACGGGTGCTTGATAAGGCTGAGAAAATACGTTTTCACCCGCAACTTGACGATTTTCAGGAAAGTTTAACGCTGTTTCGTGTTCTTCTTCATCATCTGAAGTGAGTGATAAAGACTCTTGCGTTGCTTGTCGTAAAACACTCAGCACACCTTGATAGATAAAATCATGAACCAAACGAGACTCATGGAAGCGAACTTCATGTTTAGCAGGATGGACGTTAACATCAACTTGGTGAGGATCAACGCTTAAATACAAGATGTAAGAGGGTTGCTGCTCTCCTTGTAAATACCCATCATAGGCTTGACGAATAGCATGATTAATCAATCTATCACGCATCATTCGTCCATTCACATAACAATACTGAATTTCACTACTTTGCACAGGTGATAAAGGATGTTCTACCCAACCTTTTATCGCTAAATCACCATGTTCCCACGATAACTGCATTGATTGGTTGACAAAATTATTACCACAAATCGCACTCAAACGGCGATTTTGCTGACTTTCATCTTTCACTGCACGGTATTGCCGAACACGTTTACCGTTATGAGTAAGATTGATGGAGACATCAAAGCGCGATAACGCAATGCGGCGCACCACTTCATCAATATGTGCAAACTCTGTTTTTTCAGTACGTAAAAACTTACGCCTTGCTGGCGTGTTATAAAACAGATCAAGGACTTCAACCGTACTTCCTACGGGATGAGCCGCAGGCTTAACCGTCACAGCCATATCTCGGCCTTCGGCGTAAGCTTGCCATGCCTCTTCTTGATCTTGAGTACGCGATGTCAGCGTTAAACGAGAAACTGAGCTAATGCTCGCTAATGCTTCTCCACGAAAACCCATACTCATTATGGCTTCGAGATCATCAAGACTTGATATTTTGCTAGTTGCATGGCGAGCAAGTGCTAACTTCAAATCATCACGATTGATACCGCATCCATTATCACGAATGCGAATTAGCTTGGCGCCACCTTTATCGATATCAATATCAATTGAGGTCGCGCCTGCGTCTAAACTATTTTCCAGCAACTCTTTAACAACAGAGGCGGGTCTTTCAACAACTTCCCCTGCGGCAATTTGGTTTGCAAGCTGAGGAGGTAATAAATTTATCGCCATTACCTTTATTCCATTCTACTCAATCAATTAGGCGCGTTTTGTAAAGGGTGAGCCAGAAAATAATTTCTTAAACCAGCGTGAATAGATGCCGCAAGTTTCTCTTGATAAGCATCAGAAATCAGTAATTGCTCTTCTGACGCATGACTGATAAAGCCTGTTTCAACTAAAATTGAAGGGATATCGGGTGAACGTAAAACACCTAAGCTTGCATGCTCTGGTGTTTTCTTATGTAGTGAACCCACTTTTCTTAGTTCAGACAATACAGCAACGGCAACGTCATAACCCACTCGCTGTGAATTACCAAACTGTAAATCGAGTACTGTTTGGCTTAAATAAGGATCAGCCCCGTCTAATGCATCACCAGCACCACCGAGTAATTCAGATTGTTTCTCGCTTTGCTCAAGCCACTTACCTAATTCACTGTTTGCACGACGATTAGAAAGCACCCATACAGAAGCGCCTCTTGCACTACGATTGGGTGCTGAGTCTGCATGAATAGACACTAACATATTTGCACTTTGCTTACGGGCGACTTCAGAACGCCCCGCAACTGAGATAAAATAATCGCCGCTGCGTGTTAGAACAGGCTTAAACATAGGATCATTACGTAAGCGAGCTTCTAACTTTCTTGCCACACTTAGCGTCACGTCTTTTTCACGATTACCTTTCTGACCAATCGCACCGGGATCTTGCCCACCATGACCCGCATCTATCGCAATAATAATTTGGCGAGAGCCTGCTTGCGGTTTTGAAGGTGTGGTGCGTGGTTTTGCAATGGGAACAACAGGCGTAACCTCGGTTACTGGCTTAGTCATTAAAGGCGCCATTTCCCGATTTGTATTTGCACTTGAATGTGATGTCGTTGCTGTTGCAGTTGCAGTTGCAGTTGCAGTTGCAGTTGCAGTTGCAGTTGGTGATAACGCAACAACACTTACTGTCGATTGGGCATTGCTATTTTGTCGAGCATTCATAGCTTTGATAGTAAGCACTAACTTATAGCCACCACTTACATTCATCAAACTTTCAGTCACCACAACAGGCTGAGCAAGCTCCACGACCATACTTTGGTATTGGCTATCTTTTGATTGCGTTGAGCGAATTTTATGGACTAACTGCCCATTGCCTAATGTTACTGGTAATCCCGTGATTTTTGTGCTCTGTTTAAAGTCCATCACCAAACGGTCAGGACTTTTTAATGAGTAATATCGATAACTAGGCTTCCCATCACTAAAAGTAAATGTAAGGGTTGTTGCTGAAATACCGTTTTCTGCTTTTACTTCTGTCACAGTAGCGGCTTGTGCTATTTGCACAAAAAATAAAGACAAAACAACCAACAGAAAGGCAACAACATAGCGCTGACTTTGACTCACAGTAGTGATGAGACTCGACATAATCAATATTCCTTTATGCAGACTGAATACGGGATAAAACAGTGTTCCCTCTTGGTGAAAGGGCAACAAAACGCGCTTTTCGACCTTCATCTTCGTAGCTTAAATGAAGTTCTAAATCTGCGTTAGGTAAAAAGCCTTCGCCTTGAGATGGCCATTCAACAAGACATAACGCATCTTGTTCAAAATAGTCGCGTATTCCCATAAATTCCAGCTCTTCAGCGGAAGCTAAACGATAGAGATCAAAATGATAAACGGGATTTGGCGAAAGCATATAAGGCTCAACTAATGTATATGTTGGGCTTTTAACATGCCCTTGATGACCAAGCGCTTGTAAAAAGCCTCGGCTAAAGGTTGTTTTTCCAGCACCAAGATCGCCATATAAATAAATGATCAATCCGCTATGATCCGTCGCTATTGCAACAGTACGCCCTAGTTCAACTGTTGCCGCTTCATCTTCTAATGTAACAACCCATTCTTTCATATTTATATAATCTATTGTTAAGTTATAACGGCTTAATAAAGAGAGATCGTTGGAGAACATCAAATACTAAGCTTTATATGTTTTCTTAAGGCAAATAGTTATCGAAATTACTATCAAATAACCATACCATAAATCTATTTATTGCGAGGATTTTTCCTACCGCCTCACTATGATACACTGCGCGCTCTTAGGACTCACCTCTTACCTACTGATTCGGTTTATTCATGTCATCACTCGATCTTAATCTTCTCGCTCAAAACATTAAATTATGGGGTTCTGAGCTAGGTTTTCAACAAACAGGGATATGTGATACTGACTTATCACTTGAAGAACCTCGCCTGCAAGCTTGGTTAGATAAGCAATATCATGGTGAAATGGCATGGATGGAAAAGTATGGAATGACTCGAGCCAGACCTCATGAACTGGTTCCGGGTACATTACGCGTTATCAGTGTCAGAATGAATTATCTCCCCACGGATGCGGCTTTTGCACGAACCTTAAATAACCCAGAACAAGGCTATATCAGCCGTTATGCGCTTGGTCGGGATTATCACAAAGTATTAAGGCAGCGTCTTAAAAAACTCGGCGAAAAAATTTCACAATATTGTCAGCAATTTGAATATCAAGGGGTAGTCAACTTTCGTCCTTTCGTTGATTCAGCCCCTATTATGGAACGCCCATTAGCTGTTAAGGCAGGACTTGGCTGGGTTGGTAAACACTCACTTGTTATTAATAATCAAGCAGGCTCTTGGTTTTTCCTTGGTGAACTACTGATTGATTTGCCGTTACCTATTGATAGCCCAGTTGAAGAGCAATGCGGTAAATGTGTCGCCTGTATGACAACCTGTCCGACAGGTGCCATTGTTGAACCTTATACTATTGATGCTCGTCGCTGTATTTCTTATCTCACTATCGAACTCGATGGTGCTATTCCTGAAGAATTTCGCCCTCTAATGGGTAATCGCATTTATGGTTGTGATGATTGCCAGCTTATCTGTCCTTGGAATCGTTTTTCATCACTGACTGACGAAGAAGATTTTTCACCAAGAAGAGCACTTCATACTCCAGAATTACTCGATCTCTTTCAATGGAATGAAGATAAATTTTTGCGTATCACTGAAGGTTCGCCGATCCGTCGTATTGGTTATTTACGTTGGCTTAGAAATATTAGCGTGGCGTTAGGAAATGCACCTTATCAAGATAAAATTATACTTGCCTTGCAAGAACGCTTTGGATTGAGTGATGTTTTAGATGAACATTTAAACTGGGCGATTGCACAGCAGACAGCGAAGAGAAATGAAAAAGAAGTAAAAATACAGACTTCACAACAAAAACGCTTAGTAAGGGCGATAACTAAAGGCTTACCTCGTGACGCTTAATTTTTAACAGGATAAACGCATTACGAATAACCATTAATTTCCTCTGTGAATAAAATAAAAATCCCTTGCCTATCAACATGAAAAAAAAATTCAAGCGAACTAAGACTCAAAATTTAAAAAAATTAAAATAAACTTAGTTATCAATTAGATATAAAATCCAATCAATTTGTTGAAGAGAATAATATCCTTATCACTTAAGGATACGTGCTTGTGGATAACTCTGTGCAGTAAAAAAATAAATAGTGCTTAGATGCGGTGGTTATTAGCATCTCACTGTGGATAAATCGATTTGGGAAGATTTTAAGAATAGTAGAATATATATCACATTTTTTTAAAGAAAAGCCTGAGAAACCCTTTTCTTTTTCTAAAATACTATTCAATGCATGTTTAACAGAATAAAGGCCTAAAACCTAAAAAATGATCTTGCCTCTAATTTCCCCTCTAAATGAGGAAAGGCGCACATTCTAGTGCTGTCAAAATAGAAATGCAAGCAAAGATCAAAGATAGATCACAAAAAAATAGCTTGATCTTACATGTATTAATGACATTTTCTTTTTTGAACAATAATCCAACACACTCTCTTTACGAGTATTAAGTAAAATTCCCTAATCTGCACCCTAAAACAGTGTAGTCGATATTTAAAAAAGCGAGAGAAAAAATAAAGATTTTTTGGTTATATTTTAGACTAGCGAATAAAGCAACTGTACCTTATGAGTTACAAACTTTAGGTATTCATAAATTTCGGCAAATTATTATTTACGTTATTACTGATGGTAGACGAGATATGAAAGCGCTACTTAGCCGTAGACTATTAGGATAACGTATTGATTTTTGATTAGAAGAATAAAACTAGAAGAGAAAAACTTGGAGCGGGAAACGAGACTCGAACTCGCGACCCCAACCTTGGCAAGGTTGTGCTCTACCAACTGAGCTATTCCCGCATTTGGTAAGTTTTGACAATTATAAGTGAAAGATTTGGAGCGGGAAACGAGACTCGAACTCGCGACCCCAACCTTGGCAAGGTTGTGCTCTACCAACTGAGCTATTCCCGCGTCGCATAACACTACTCATAACTGTCTAAGAAAGATTGGAGCGGGAAACGAGACTCGAACTCGCGACCCCAACCTTGGCAAGGTTGTGCTCTACCAACTGAGCTATTCCCGCGTCTTTCTTACACCCGTACAAACGAAATTCTTCATCGGTACGGGAAGCGCATTATACGAGAAAAATGCTTAACCGCAAGCCCTTATCAACAAAAAAATACGTTTTTTTGATTACATGCCGATAAAATCATCACAATGATGCAATATCAATCATGAATGCACGCTTTTTACTCTTTAATAAAGGTTTTACGATAATAAGCTAGCTCTGCAATGGACTCACGAATATCATCCAATGCCTGATGAGTATTCTTTTTCTCAAAACCTTCTAAAATTTCAGGTTTCCAACGACGTGCTAATTCTTTTAATGTACTCACATCAAGATAACGGTAGTGAAAATATTGCTCTAGCTCTGGCATGTAACGGTATAGAAAACGCCTATCTTGCCCCACACTATTACCACAGATAGGTGATACGCCTTTTGGTACCCATTTTTCTAGGAATTCAATTGTCGCTTTTTGTGCTGAATTGTCATCATATGAACTGTTTTTTACGCGCTCAATTAAGCCACTACCAGTATGGGTACGTGTATTCCATTCATCCATTAAACTTAATTGTTCATCAGATTGGTGTACTGCAATTACAGGGCCTTCGGCTAAAATATTAAGTTGAGGATCTGTCACGATAGTGGCAATTTCGATGATACGGTCACATTCAGGATCAAGACCTGTCATTTCCAGATCTATCCAGATCAGATTGTTCTCGCTTTTTGACATAATATATCCTAGCTGTTTCTAAGTGTGAGACATGATATTTTAGCGTTTATCATAGCGCGTTTACTCAATAAGCACGACAGAAGAACATCTAACCGAATAATACAAGTGAGGATCGGTGACAAAACGTAAATTATCTAAAGGCCAGCAACGCCGAGTACAAGAAAATCATAAAAAGCGTTTGCAGAGCAAAGAGAAAAAAAACCACGTTGAATTAGACGATACGCAATTAGGCGAAGCGACCGAAGGCTTAGTGATCAGCCGTTTTGGTCAACATGCAGATATCGAAGCTACTGACGGCACTATTACACGATGCAATATTCGACGCACAATTTCATCACTGGTAACGGGTGATAAAGTTGTTTGGCGTCCTGCGCTACAAACACAAGAAAATGTCCGCGTAAATGGTATTGTAGAAGCTGTACACGAACGAACTTCAGTACTTACTCGTCCTGACTATTATGATGGCATTAAGCCTATTGCTGCTAATATTGATCAAATTATTATCGTTTCGGCTATTTTGCCTGAACTTTCTTTAAATATTATCGACCGTTACCTTGTCGCATGTGAGACTTTAAACGTTGAGCCTCTGATTGTACTCAATAAAATCGATATGTTAGACGAGGAAAGCCGTAAGACTGTCAGTGAATGGATGCAAACTTATAAAGATATTGGTTATCGTGTTCTTGAAGTCTCTAGCTACACCAAAGAAGGTCTTGATGCATTGACACAAGAGTTGATTGACCGTATCTCCATTTTTGCGGGGCAATCTGGGGTCGGAAAATCAAGCTTACTCAATACCTTATTACCACCAATGGAAGAAAGTATTCTAGTTAATCAGGTGTCTGATAACTCGGGTTTAGGCCAGCATACCACAACAGCATCACGCCTTTACCATTTCCCACAAGGAGGAGATGTCATTGACTCTCCAGGTGTACGTGAATTTGGTTTATGGCACTTAACGCCAGAGCAAGTAACAAAAGGGTTTATTGAATTCAGACCGTACCTTGGTGGTTGTAAATTCCGCGATTGTAAGCACTTAGACGATCCAGGTTGCCTAATTAGTGAAGCCGTAAATAACGGTGAGATCTCAGAAACGCGCTTTGAAAATTACCATCGTATTTTAGAAAGTATGAGTCAGGTGAAAGTTCGTAAGAACATTAATTTAGACTCTTAATAATTGATTCACTGACAACCCTATTAAGGGTAGGTACAATAGACCCCTTTTGTCTATTTTTTATCGTTCAATCCCAGAGGTTGCCATTTTGGACAAGCTAAAAATTAAACTACAGTATTTATTGCCTAAATTATGGCTCACACAGCTAGCAGGTTGGTTTGCAAACAAAAAAGCGGGTGTAATTACCCAATTTGCGATCAAAGCCTTTGCTAAAGCCTATAAAGTCGATATGAATGAAGCAAAAGATAGCCAGTTCCAAGCTTATTCTTCATTCAACGATTTCTTTATTCGTGCATTAAAAGACGGCGCTCGTCCTATTATCGAAGGTGATGACCAACTCGCATTGCCTGCTGATGGCGCAGTAAGCCAACTCGGTCTTATTCAAGACGATCAAATTCTGCAAGCCAAAGGACATCATTACACCCTTGAAGCGTTACTTGCAGGTAATTTTATGCTGGCAGATAAATTCCGTAATGGTCAGTTTATTACGACTTATCTTTCACCTCGTGATTACCACCGCGTTCACATGCCTTGTGATGGTTTATTAAAAGAGATGATTTATGTTCCAGGCGATCTCTTCTCTGTTAATCCATTAACAGCGGCTAATGTCCCTAACTTATTTGCACGTAATGAACGTATTATTTGCCTCTTTGAAACTCAATTTGGTCCAATGATACAAATTCTAGTTGGTGCAACAATTGTTGGTAGTATTGAAACGGTTTGGTGTGGCATGGTAACGCCACCTCGTGAAGGTATTATTAAACGTTGGACATATCCTCAAGCGGATAAAGCAGGAGCGATATTCTTGAAAAAAGGTGAAGAAATGGGTCGATTTAAGTTAGGCTCAACGGTCATCAACCTTTTCCCAGAAAATACCGTTCAACTGAATAAAGATCTTATGAATGGCTCCGTTACATTAATGGGGGAACAATTGGGTTCCATCATCAATGTCGCTGGTAATGACAATAATGCCATCAGTGAATAACACGTAATTCGGAGTAACCTTTGTGCGCCTGATAATCAGTCTTTTCTTCTCGCTCTTTTTGACGCTTTCGTTAAGCACATCTGCAATATCAGCGGATGTAGAGAAATTACGTCAAGATATTAAACAACTTGAAGGAAGTACCAATCCTCAAGATATTGAGGCAGTTCAGGCGCTACAAGGCACTATCAATTGGATTAATGATGGTGAAAAAGCGCAAACGAATGCAGATAATTATCAAAAAACCATTGATGATTACCCTCAAATCACGCAAGAGCTAAGAACTAAACTTCTAGAAGAAAGCCATGCTGTTCCTACTATTCCAGAAAAAATTAGCATCCCTGATTTAGAACAGAAAATTATTCAAATCAGTAGCCAATTAATGGAACAAGCAAGGCTTCAGCAACAAGAGCAAGATAAAAGCCGAGAAATTAGCGAATCTTTAAACTTATTACCCCAACAGCTTTCTGAAGCGCGCCGTTTACTCAGCGATGCAACAGCAAGACTCGCGGCTGCCAGTGCGTCAACAACACCGTTAACAGAGGCACAAAATAAGCTAACACAAGCTGAAGTCACCGCACGTAAAGCAATGGTTAATGAGCTTGAAATGGCACAACTTTCGGCTAATAACCGCCAAGAAATTGCTCGCCTTCGCTTAGAATTATTTAAAAAACGCTATCAGCGTCTTGATGTGCAACTACAACAATTGCGTAGCTTATTAAATATAAAGCGCCAAGAAGTGGCTGATCTGGCATTAGAAAAAACAGAGATGTTAGCGGAGAAAGGTGGTGAGCTCCCTGAGTTTCTGACAAAACAGATCCAAACTAACCGTGAACTCTCTCAAATCCTGAATAAACAAACACAGGAAATGAGTGAGTTATCAGAAAAACAACGCATTACCACCCAGCAGACACAACAAGTTCGCCAAACGCTTACCACTATTCGAGAGCAAGCACAGTGGTTAAGTGGCTCAACAGCATTAGGCGAAGCATTAAGAACACAGCTTTCCCGCTTACCTGAAATGCCTCGTTCACAAGAACTTGATAGAGATATTATTCAGTTACGTGTCGAGCGTTTAGGCTATGAGGATATGCTGGAAAACTTAAGTAAGATCCAGCCGCCAGAAACCGCAGATGGCTCTAAATTGCCTGAAGCTCAGCAATATATTTTTGATTCTCTTATCCAAGCACGTCATGAATTATTGAATTCGTTGTTATCCGGTTATGACTCTCAAATTCTTGAGTTAACAAAACTAAAAGTGGCGACAACACAATTAGCGGATGCATTAAAAGAGACAAAAGACGCCACAAACCGTTATATGTTCTGGGTTGCTGATATCAGCCCCATCAAATTTAATTATCCGGTTTTATTAGTCAAAGATATCACTCGATTGCTTTCGCTAGATACCTTTTCACAGTTAGGTCATGCGGCTGTCAGCATGCTTAAAAATCAAGATACCTTTTTGTTCCTATTTGTCACTTTATCTATTGTGGGCTTTAGTCTGCGCACTCGAAAACACTACAACGCATTTCTTGAAAGAGTCAGCAACCGTATTGGTAAAGTCACACAAGATCACTTTTCACTGACGATACGCACGGTTTTTTGGTCTATTTTAATTGCGTTGCCATTACCTCTGTTATGGTCTGCTGTAGGTTATGGCTTACAAAGTGTTGAATGGCGTTATCCAATGGCGGGAGCGATTGGATATGGAGTCACAGCAGCAGCACCTGTGCTGTGGTTATTTATGATAAGTGCAACCTTTGCACGTCATAACGGTCTATTTATTGCTCAATTTAAATGGAAAGAGAGCCGTGTTAAAAAAGCGATGCGCTTTTACCAGCTTTCTATTTTTGTCATCGTTCCGCTGATGATGTCATTAGTTACCTTTGAATATTATAGCGATAGAGAATTTGCGCCAACGGTTGGTCGTTTCTGTTTCTTACTGCTCTGTATCGCCCTAAGCTTTATTACCTCTAGCCTTAAAAAAGCTCACGTCCCACTTTATCTAGATAAACATGGATCTGGCGATAACCTTATCAATACCATTTTATGGTGGTTCTTACTGCTTGCTCCGGTTATTGCAGGTTTAGCCGCCGTCTTAGGTTACCTTTCTACATCGATTGTCTTACTCGGTCGTTTAGAAATGTCTGTCGCCATTTGGTTTGCTCTACTGATTATCTACCACATTATTCAGCGATGGATGCTTATTCAGCGCCGAAAATTAGCCTTTGAACGAGCTAAACAAAAGCGTGCAGAAATTCTGGCTCAGCGTGCAAAAGGTGAAGATGAAAATACGATTGTTGGGAGCAGTGGTGAGAGCACAGTAGGGCTTGAAATTGAAGCTCAAGAAATAGACCTTGATACTATCAGTGCGCAATCCATTGGTTTAGTTCGCTCTATTCTAACGATGATTGCATTAGTCTCGATGATCTTATTGTGGTCTGAATTAAACACCGCGTTCTCTTTCGTTGATAATATCCGACTTTGGGACGTCACCTCATCGGTAAATGGTGTTAACACGGTGCAACCTATTACGATGGGTTCTATTTTAGTGGCAATCCTTGTCATTATTATTACAACCCAATTAGTACGAAATCTCCCTGCTTTACTTGAGTTGGCCATTTTACAGCACCTTGATTTAACACCGGGTACAGGTTACGCCATTACCACGATGACCAAATACACCATCACCTTAATTGGGAGTATTGTGGGTTTCTCTTTATTAGGGATTGAGTGGTCAAAATTACAGTGGCTAGTGGCGGCAATGGGTGTTGGATTAGGTTTTGGCTTACAAGAAATTTTTGCCAACATCATTTCAGGTTTGATGATCTTATTTGAAAAACCAATCCGTATTGGCGATACCGTCACTATTCGGAATTTGACTGGAAATATTTCTAAGATCAACACTCGGGCAACTACCTTAACCGACTGGGATAGAAAAGAAATTATCGTACCGAACAAAGCTTTTATTACAGAGCAATTTATTAACTGGTCACTCTCAGATTCAGTCACTCGTATCGTAATGACCATCCCTGCTCCAGCAGACTGTAACAGTGAGCAAGTAACAAATGTGTTATTAGAAGCCTCAAAACGCTCTACAATGATTTTAGAAAACCCAGCACCAGAGGTTTATCTGGTCGATTTACAGCAAGGTATTCAGATTTTTGAATTACGTGTTTATGCCGCAGAGATGGGACACAGAATGCCAGCAAGACATGAAATTCATCAAAATATTCTCTTAGCCTTTGCAGAGCATGGCATCCCATTACCGTTCCCACCATTCCAAGCCAGAGTGGATATGATGGGCAATACAATCCGCAGCTCTATGCGTGCAACACCAAGAGAAGTCGGTGGATTGTAATTAATCTATTCCATTGGAATATAAAAAAGGCGAACAATATCACGTTGTTCGCCTTTTCTTTTAGGGAGGATCACACTTGGTATAATTTACGTAAATAATGAGGCACAGCTTCATCAGCATTAGTTCCGATCACTTCCATATTTGGGAGTAAATCTTTTAATGTCTGATGCGCATTTTCCATAATGCAACCTTTACCAGCTATCTGTAGCATCTCTTTGTCATTCATACCATCACCAAACGCAATCGCATCTTTGGCAGTGTGTTGCATCAATTTAGCCACTTTCTCGAGAGCTTCACCTTTAGATACACCACCCGCCATCACCTCTAAGCAATTACGCAGTGAGAAACTCACATTGACCTTATCACCCCAGCGCTGATTAATTTCACTTTCCAGTGTCAGCAACAGTTCATGATCATCAGAGGTGAAGAAGACCTTACAGACATTGGTGGTCGGAAACCCTGTTTTACAAAACAGCTCATAATTAAAATCCGATTCTCGGAAGAACTCACAAGCTCCTGGCATTTCTTTATTAACATACCAATAGTCGCCAGCGTAAATATTAGTTTCAATTTCAGGGTGATCAAAAACACACAAAGACAAGTCATAAGCAATTTCAGGCTCAAGATCTTGGCTAAAAATAAGGTCGCCATGAGTGTTATGCACTCGTGCACCATTAGAGGTTATCATATAAGCGTTAATGCCTAATCCATCACGAATTTGAGCAACATCAACATGATGACGACCTGTTGCGAATACAAAATGCACGCCTTTATTAATAAGTAGATGCAGGGTTTCTTGCGTATAGGGAGTTAATACATGATTAGGTGATAACAGTGTGCCATCAAGATCTGAAGCGACTATCGAATACATACACATTCCTGATTAAAATAAATGCTTATCATAAAACTCACAGATTTCATTTAATGCTTGTGAGCGTAGCTTATCTATTTCGAACAAGATTTCATGATGCGCACCCTCAATCACCAGTGGCAATTTTTGCTTTTCTTCTCTTGTTCTGGACTGACTATAACGTTCACAGAAAGCCCTTAGCTCTTGATTATCTACCACCTTATCATGCTCTGCTTCGAGCACTAATAGAGGGGTATTAATCTCTCCCGCATGTTCAATTAACCAATCTCCCATTTTTAGACTTTCTCCCATCCAATGATAAGTCGGTCCGCCTAATCGTAGTTCTGGAAAATCAGCATAATAACGTAAATACCGGCGATATCGCTCATGGCTATGTGTTAACACATTAAGGATAAATGGCAGTGGAAACCATTTACCTGTTGATACCGCATAGTTATTTCTTTCAGATTGACTTTGTTCTGCTCGGTTAACTAAAAAATTAGCCACCCAGCGAGGTATAGGTAATTTAATGCCAAACATCGGCGCACATAGCGCTGCCGCTTTAAACACATCAGGCTGCCGAAGTAGATAGCCTGCTAAAATTGCGCCACCCATTGAATGGGCTAAAGCAAAATAATGTTTATATTGATAAGGCAAAACAATCGTATCGACGAAAGTTGAGAAATCATCAATATAATCACTAAATTTTTCGACATGCCCTTTTTGAGTATCATCCAGAAGTCGGTCAGAAAGCCCTTGACCTCGATGATCGAGAAGAAAAACATCATAGCCTGAGTGAAAGAAATCAAACGCAACTTCAGGATACTTTACATAGCTTTCACTCCGACCTGAAGCAATAACCAGTGCTTTATTGTGCGATGGTGAGCGCCAATGAACATAACGAATTTTGACGCCATCAACACCAATAAACTCACCTTCTTCACGTTGGCTCCAAAAATCCAATAAGACGCCGTTCGTAAAAGCAGAAAACTGCTTTTCGCGAGATAACCACGAATATTTAAATAGGGTGGTTGTCATTGGCTCTCCTTATTGGCGTTATTCAAAGCCCTCAATATGGTCACGAATGAGTGTCATAAACGCGGGTCCAAATCGTTCTAATTTTCGTTGCCCAACACCGTTTATTAATAACAATTCATCAGGGTAAACGGGGCACTGCTCTGCCATTTCTATCAATGTGACATCATTAAAAACGACAAATGGCGGAATGTTTTCTTCATCAGCAATAGACTTACGTAATTTACGTAGTTTCGCAAACAATTTTCTATCGTACTGTCTATGGGTATTTTTTGTTTGTTGATTACGGCTTTTTGTCGGGCTTAATAATCTAGGTACGGCTAATTGTAATGGCACTTCACCACGCAAGATTGGTCTAGCCATCTCTGTCAGTTGTAATGCAGAGCGATGGACAATATTTTGTGTCACCATACCTAAATGAATAAGCTGGCGGATCACACTCACCCAATGTTCATGGCTTTGCGCTTTACCAATACCATAAACAGGTAATGTATCGTGTCCAGAATCACGAATTCGCTGATTATTCGCGCCTCTTAATATTTCAACAATATAACCGATACCAAAGTGCTGACCTGTGCGATAAATACAGGATAAGGCTTTTTGGGCATCCACTAAACCATCATATTGTTTAGGGGGATCAAGGCAAATATCACAGTTACCGCAGGCATTTTGTCGATGTTCATCGAAGTAATTAAGTAACACTAAGCGTCGGCACGTTTGTGCTTCTGCGAATGCACCCATCGCATTAAGCTTATGCATTTCAATCGCTTTTTGGTCACTTTCTGGCTTTTCATCTAAACAACGACGCAACCACGCCATATCGGCAGGATCATAAAATAATACCGCTTCAGCAGGCAATCCATCTCGCCCTGCACGCCCTGTTTCTTGGTAATAGGATTCAATATTACGAGGAATATCAAAGTGAACCACAAAACGTACATTGGGTTTATTGATACCCATACCAAATGCAACAGTGGCAACCACAATTTGCAAATCATCTCGCTGGAAAGCTTCTTGTACTTTAGCACGCTGTGCTATTTCCATTCCTGCATGATAACCCGCAATGCTTAATCCTCGTTTACTCAGGCGCTCGGCGGTTTCTTCGACTTTACTGCGACTGTTACAGTAAATAATGCCAGATTTTCCTTTCTGACCGCGAATAAATAGCCAAAGTTGATCAAGCGGTTTGTATTTCTCTACTAAAGTGTAGCGGATATTCGGTCTATCGAAACTGCTGATATGAATCAGAGGGTCACGTAACACTAGCTGATTAATAATATCGAAACGTGTTGTATTATCCGCCGTTGCCGTCAGTGCAATAATCGGCACATCAGGAAGATATTGTCTTAATAATCCTATACCGCGATATTCAGGACGAAAATCATGACCCCATTGTGAAATACAATGCGCTTCATCAACCGCTAATAATGCAGGTTTCCATTGCACTAATTGATGAAGAAAACTCTCCATCATTAAACGTTCAGGGGCAATATACAGCAGTTTTATTTCCCCCTTTTGACAACGTATTTGAACATCAAACTGCTCTTCACGCGTTTGAGTTGAATTTAAATAAGCCGCTTCAATACCATGAAGGCAAAGTTGATCAACCTGATCTTTCATCAGTGAGATGAGTGGCGAAATAACCACAGTCAGCCCATCAAGCAATAATGCGGGAATTTGATAACAAAGGGATTTACCACCCCCTGTCGGCATCACAACTAGACAATCTCTCCCAGTTGTAATGGTATGGATGATTTCTTGCTGACCAGGGCGAAATTGCTGATAACCAAAGGTTTCTCGCAAAATAGCCTGTGCTGATGGCATTGAATTAAGAACTTCTGCTGTGGACACGCCGTTCCTCTGAAAAGCTGCTGATAAAAACTATGATGAGGAGTAAAAGAAAAGGCACCAATGTGAAGGTGCCATCATCATTTATAGCGCTATGCTAACCCAGAACGGGGAAAATTACAGCATATCATTAAGCATCACGCCAACACCGACCCGTGTCTGGCGAAAATTATAATCAATCATTGATTCGCCATAACCACTAAATACTTGGGTATAAAAGCGTACATGCTTAGTAATTGGGTAGCTCCAGCCTAATTCAGCCGCCCCATAGCCACTGTTCCAGTTATAACGCCCTGTCGCAGTGATCACACTATCGCCTAAGCGATAGCCTGCTTTTAAACGGTAATAGCCCATATAGCGATTAATTTCTGGATTATCATCACGTTGAGCACTTTCACTAAAGCGATACCAAGGTTTTAAATCCAGTTGCAAATTGCCTTTTTGCGCCATAAAACGTGCATAAGCACGGTTCCAACTACGAGATGTGGGGTCAGAGCGCCCATTCGATTCGTGGTTAAAACCCGTTTCTATTTCACGTAGTGTCCAACCCGCAAATTTATAGTCTGTTGCCCAACCTAAAAAGAATTGAGGTTCATAGTTTGTCTCACGGAAAGGGGCAGATTCTTTCTTATTGCTTAATTGCCACCAAGAGCGTTGGGTATAAGATGCTGCTAAAACAGAGTTTTCACCTGCAATACCGCGCCATAAAGGGAAGGCAAGACTGAGTTGAAATTTCACCTCATCTTTTTTAGCCTTATTCCCCCAATCATAACTTTGAATAGCCTCTTTATTCATATCAGAGGTTTTCGTATAAATAATATAATTGGATTCATAAGGATAAAGAACAAAAGGTGAATCGTATTCTTGTAATAAACCAGAAATAATACTGCCCTGAACAAGCGGTGCAGGAGATGATGATGCTGGTATTTCGGATGCAAATCCCCATGCTGGATAGAATAAAGCCACCGCGAGTAAAGAACGGATGTAACGCATAGTTAATTATCCTGTCTCATTATTGAATAATATAAAAAGTTAGTACTTACTTTAGAATTAGTTCTTATATATGTGCTTTATTACACTTTAGCGCCCATATTTTACACGTAATCGCCATTAAATCTCGTATATTTTTATACCATTATATTTATAGCACAAATGTGCAATTACGATTTTGTCATGTATTATTAACATAGTATCAACTTAATAACGTGATGTCAGGGGTTCTAAAAATGGAAAAACAGTTAACATTAGAAGAGGCTCAAGCACTTATTGGTCATGTTTTTGTTTATAAGATGCCCTTTAATCAATTAATCGGCTTAGAGCTAGTTCGCTTTGAACAAGACTACTCTGAAATTCAATTTCGGTATCAAGATAAACTTGTTGGTAATATTGCTCAACGTATCTTACATGGCGGACTTATTGCTTCTGTACTTGATGTTAGTGCGGGATTAGTTTGTGTCGGTAACGCATTAACACGTTTAGCACCAATATCCCAAGAGCAACTCGAACAGAAACTTGCTAACATGGGCACAATTGATTTACGTGTTGATTATTTAAGACCAGGACGTGGAGAATGTTTTACTGCAAGTAGCCATATTTTACGCAGTGGTAATAAAGTGTCTGTTGCTCGTGTTGAATTACATAATGAAAAACAAGTTCATATTGCGAGCGGGACAGCAACCTATATCGTAGGTTAAGCCTTTGTTAAGATTCATTGCGCTCTATGATGCTTAGATTGATATTAATTACTTGTAAAAATACATGCCTAATGACACATTAGATAATGTCATTGGGTATGATAACCCCGTCACACTTTTCCTTTCCATCAATTCCAGAGATAGCATGAGCCAGAAAAACACGATGAAAGGCGTTTTATGTGCCTTAGGCGCCTATTTGATCTGGGGTATTGCCCCTGTTTATTTTAAAAGCATTCAAGAAGTGCCCGCAGAAGAGATCTTAACGCACCGCATTTTATGGTCGTTCTTTTTTATGTTGATTTTAATGACTATCAGCCGTCATTGGCCTTATTTGCGCCAATTAATACGTCAACCTAAAAAAATTCTTCTTTTAGCACTGACTGCCGTCATTATCGCAACTAACTGGCTTACCTATATATGGGCGGTTAACCACGGCTATATGCTAGAAGCCAGCCTTGGTTACTTTATTAACCCACTGGTTAATGTACTGTTTGGCATGCTTTTCTTGAGCGAGCGCTTCCGCCGTATGCAATGGGTCGCGGTAGGGTTAGCATTTACTGGTGTATTTATTCAACTCTGGCACTTTGGTTCAGTCCCCGTGATTGGATTAAGCCTCGCCGTGACTTTTGGTCTTTATGGCTTACTGCGCAAAAAATTGGGTGTCGATGCACAAACAGGTATGTTGGTAGAAACATTATGGCTATTCCCTGTTGCATTAGTTTATATCTTATTTTTCACACATTCACCGACAAGCAATATGCTTGAAAACAGTTGGTCGTTAAATACCCTGTTAATCGCAGCTGGTATCATTACAACCGTACCATTATTGCTATTTACAGAAGCGGCGCATCATCTGCGTTTATCAACCTTGGGCTTTTTCCAATATATTGGTCCAACCTTGATGTTTATTCTTGCCACAATGGTATATGGCGAACAAATTGATGCAGAACGATTAGTGACCTTTGGCTTTATTTGGGTTGCGCTGATCCTCTTTACACTTGATGCGCTCTATACTCAACGCCGTTTAAGACGTAGTTAGTACATACTCACTCTTCCGCTAAATTACCAATTTGAGTAAAAGCGGAAGAGCATTTTTTCTTCTGATTTTTCTTTAATAGATGTGCATTCTTCGCTATCTCTTCCACATACCGACACGAGCGCCTAAACAGTGCTGATATTGAGTTATTAATCACTTGAATACGGTTAATCACAATCCAAGGATAGAGATTGATTCGAGGAACAAAATCACGCTGATGCCTCAGCAATTTACAATAGAGATCTTCTTCAAATTCATTGATAGGTTCGCTAGGATAATAGGTATCACAAAGGACTTCCTCAGTATTTTCGATCAACAATTCATTACTAGAAAAAGAGACAGAAGACGTTCGCGTGCAAGGTGCGACAAAAGAGTAGGCATGAAAAAATACGCTAGAGATTTTCATCAATTAATCCCGTTAAGTAAGAATAGATAACGAGATTATTAAGTAACCAACTTGAACTTCCCTTAAAAAAAACACCCCAGCTTAATCTATTAAATAAGTAAGGGTGTTTTTTATATTGAGGTAATGCTAATTCACTCTAATTGAGGTTTATTCCAGTCGAGCAAATGCTGCCACCAGCCATTTAATACCTTCACCATTAAAGGCAATTTGTAATCGGCAATGTTCACCACTGCCTTCGATATTAATGATAGTACCGTCACCAAATTTAGGGTGCTTCACTCGTTGTCCAAGTGAATAGCCCGTATCATTGCTGATAATCGGAGTCCCTAAACGACTATGATTAACAGGGCGTGAAACTGTTGCGCGTAAACGGACTTCTTCGACACACTCTTTCGGTAACTCACCAATAAAACGAGAAGGACGATGACTGACTTCTTTTCCATATAAACGGCGGTTTTCAGCGTAAGTGAGCGTTAACTTTTTCATTGCTCGGGTAACGCCAACATACGCCAAGCGACGCTCTTCTTCCAAGCGACCACCTTCATCCAACGACATTTGACTTGGGAACATACCCTCTTCTACACCCACAATAAAGACTTGTGAAAACTCGAGCCCTTTAGCGGAGTGAAGTGTCATTAACTGTACGGCATCTTGATATGCATCAGCTTGGCTTTCGCCTGATTCTAATGCGGCATGTGAAAGAAACGCTTGCAGTGGCATTAAATCTTCGTCTTCATCTTGATAACTAAATTGGCGAGTTGCCGTAACCAACTCTTCCAAGTTTTCAATACGAGCTTGAGCTTTTTCACCTTTTTCTTGCTCATACATCGCTTTTAAGCCTGAATCACGAATAATTCGGTCTGTTTGCACATGTAGTGGCATATCAGCCGTTTCAGAAGCTAACGTCTCAATTAATTCTAAGAACCGCTGAATGGCCGCGGTTGCACGCCCTGCCAGCATTTTATGCTCGATAACCTGCAATGCACTTTCCCATAAGGTAATCTGGTTATCTCTTGCCACTTGACGAACAATATCTAAGGTTCTATCACCAATGCCTCGGGTTGGTGTATTCACAACACGCTCAAAAGAAGCATCATCATGGCGATTAGCTGTTAATCGCATATAAGAAAGTGCATCTTTGATTTCTTGGCGTTCAAAAAATCGTTGACCACCATAAATACGGTATGGCATTGCGGCTTGTAATAACGCCTCTTCCATCACACGAGATTGCGCATTACTACGATAAAGAATGGCGCAATCTGTTAGCGCGCCACCTTCTTCTTGCCAACGCTTGATCCGCCCAACCACATAGCGGGCTTCATCCAAATCATTAAAGGCGCAATAAAGCGAGATAGGCTCACCTTCGGCACCCTCAGTCCACAGATTTTTACCTAATCTGTCACTGTTATTTGCAATTAACGCATTCGCCGCTTTTAAAATATTGCTTGTCGAACGATAGTTTTGCTCTAATCGAATGGTTTCTGCACCAGGAAATTCATTTAAGAAATTTTGAATATTCTCAACTTGCGCACCGCGCCAACCATAGATGGATTGATCATCATCACCCACAATCATGACTTTACCAGATTGACCTGCCAACATTCTTATCCACGCATATTGAATGCGGTTAGTATCTTGAAACTCATCCACTAAAATATTGGTAAAACGGTTTTGGTAGTGCTCCAAAATTTGCGGTTTGTTTAACCAAAGTTCATGAGCACGTAATAAAAGCTCTGCAAAGTCCACAAGCCCTGCGCGATCGCACGCCTCTTGATAAGCTTGGTATACTTTCAGCCAAGTGGTTTCAACAGGATTGCCATAGGTTTGAATATGTTGAGGACGTAAACCTTCATCTTTTTTACCGTTGATATACCACATACCTTGACGCGCAGGCCACTGTTTATCATCAAGATTCATTGACTTAACAATACGACGAATAAGGCGATATTGATCATCACTGTCAATAATTTGGAAGTCTTGTGGCAAATTCGCATCAAGATAATGCGCTCGCAATAAACGATGAGCCAGGCTATGGAAAGTACCAATCCACATGCCACCTTGGCTTGTACCAATTAAGTCTTCAATACGATGGCGCATCTCTGCGGCGGCTTTATTGGTAAACGTCACTGCCATAATCGAAAAAGGTGAAGCTTGTTCAACAGATAATAACCAAGCGATACGATGTACCAGTACCCGTGTTTTACCACTGCCTGCGCCAGCTAACACCAGCATATTAATACGAGGTGCGGCTACAGCTTCGCGCTGTTTATCGTTAAGGCCTTCTAGCAGATATGAGACGTCCATAATTACCAATCATTTAGTGAAGAAAAATACTGTGGATATATACAGAAATAGAGAGTAAGCAACAAACTAACAGGAATTTACGCACTATGCAAAATAAAGCCTTTTTTAGCCTCGGTTATCTGTGCCATTCTTACCGAACATCACATTAAACCAATTCTATCAGTTTGCTTAAATCTGTAATTTCAATATGTGGCATTACTCTGGTTTCACCTTCTTCAAACAAGCTACGGTTATCAAGGTTAATCCAGCACGCTTGTAATCCACTATTAACGGCACCCTCAACATCTGTTACAAGGTGATCACCCACATGTAGGATTTTCTCATGTGGAAGATTTAACAGTGAGGAGGCTTTATCAAACATATCAGGATAAGGCTTAGAGCGACCATCGGGACCGGCTTTTAAAATATGTGAGAAATACTGTCCCAAACCACAACTTAATGGGTTTGCATTACCATTTGTGATCGCAATTAATGGGATTTTCTGTGCCAATTCGGTGAGAACTTGATGAGTATTTTTAGGCACATTAATGTGGCTACGCCAATAAGCAAAGTGCGCCATAATTTCATCAGCACCTTGCTGTGCTTTGGCTTCATTGTAACCATAATCTAACAACATGTTTCTAGCCGCAAGCCAACGCCATTTTGTAATATCATGAAAAATATCAGGATTGTTCTCTAGAAGTGGCTTTTTATAGGCATTCACATCTTTTTCTGTGAATTGGTTAAAACGCTCATCATATTGACGAATAAAGGCCAGCGTCTCTTTTTCAGTTTTATCCATTACTGGCACATTGTCATACAGCGTGTCATCTAAATCAAAAGTCATCGCTGCAATTGGCGTCAGAGTTCTATAAAAGCGCATTATGATTTTTCTCTCTTAGCTCTCGGATGAGCAGCATCATAGACTTTCGCTAAATGCTGAAAATCTAAGTGGGTATAAACTTGTGTGGTCGATAAATTAGCGTGCCCTAATAACTCTTGTACAGCACGTAAATCACCACTGGATTCCAATAAATGAGTGGCAAACGAGTGGCGTAATTTATGAGGATTCACATGGCTACTTAGTCCTTGTTTAATACCCCAAAGTTCAAAACGTTTTTGCACGCTACGTACCGATAAACGCTTACCACTTTGGGTTGAGATAAAGACAGCTTTATCCTCAGGGGCATAGAGCTCTCGCATCGGAAACCAATTTTGTAACCACTCTAGCGCTTTTCTTCCTAGCGGAACTTTTCGCTCTTTACTTCCTTTACCTAATACACGAACTTCACCTTCATTCATGTCAATATCGCTAATATTTAAGTTAGTCAATTCTGATAGACGTAATCCTGCACCATACATCACTTCCAGCATGGTTCTATCTCTAACAGAAAGAGGATCTTTTAAGTCAATATTCATTAATTGGCTAACTTCATCGACATCCATATTTTTAGGAAGGTGACGACCGGATTTAGGTGTGCGAATGCCTTTTGCTGGATTAACGTCTAACATTCCTTGTGCCACTTGCCAATCAAGAAAGCTACGTAACGCCGAAAAGCGCAAAGCAAGGCTGGTGGGTTGTAATCCACTACGGTGACTTTTCGCCAATAACATGCGCACATGTTGGCTTTCCAGTGATTTCCATTCGCAGATATTCATTGCCACCATCATTTGCGCTAATGCAGTCAGTTGGCGATGATAATTTTCTACTGTGACAGGGCTTAATCGGCGTTCAACTTGAATATAACGCAGGAATTGTTCAATAGTGGTAGAGAGTGTTTCTGGAATATCTATTGGTTGATTCATTGCCTTGCAATCCAACGAAGTAACAATTCTGGTAAAATATGGGCAAGCTTATCCAGCATGACTGTTCCCATCCCTTCCTGAAAATGTTGGTTATCTCGGCTATTAAAAATAATCACGCCCAAATCCCCATAATGCCCTAACAATGAAAGCGCAACGGAACCAGAGCGTCGTACATTAGGCATCAATAGCATTATCTCTTGCCCATTTAATGGACCTAAATAGTGGTTATCATCACCCATACGTTGAATGCGAAAATGTTCAAATGCTTGGCGAGATAATGGGAGATCTTGTGCATCTAAAGGTGGCTGTAATTGCCAGCGATCGGTAAATAGACGTAATTGAACTGAATAAAGCCCTAATTCCTTAGCCCAAAGGTTTAATCGTTCTAGCATTTCGTGAAGAGAAGCACTGTTGGATAGTTCAGAAATTAATAATAATAGTTGGCTAAACAGTGCTTCATTTTCAGAGGCTTGTTCTATCAACAAACGCATATCTTCTTCAAGATAATGGATGCGGTTACGTTGGCGTGACATTATCCATTCGACTAAAGAAACGGTTCCTCTGACGGGATGAGGAACTTGCATTTGCTCAATATAGCTTGCATTACGGATAAAAAAACCAGGATGTTCCCTGAGATAACGGATCACTTGTTGATCATTAAGTTCGTTGGTTTCAGGGCAACAGAACTGCTCATTTTTATCCGTCATACAGATAGCCTCTCAAAAAATAATATTATAGCTGAATGATCCCATCATAAATATGTGTCGCAGGCCCAGTCATATAAAGAGAGTTACCCTCTCCTTTCCATTCAATTAGCAATGATCCACCCGGTAAGGTGACTTTCACACGTTTATCTAATAAGCCTTGTGAAATACCAATTGCGACAGCTGCACAAGCCCCGCTACCACAGGCATTTGTTTCACCTGCACCACGTTCAAATACCCGCAAATGAAGATTACTTCTGTCTACGATTTGCATAAAACCAATATTAGCACGTTCAGGAAAACGTTCATGTTGCTCTAACACAGGCCCTAACAACTCAACTTCTGCTGTTTTAATGTCTTCAACCTGAATAACGCAATGAGGATTTCCCATTGAAACTACACCGCATAACACAGTGCGTTCCATTGCCCTGATAATATAGGTCTTTTCTGCCTTTTGTGCACGGAAAGGGACTTTTTGAGGTTCAAATTCGGGCTCGCCCATATTGACGCACACATCATCATTGTCCATAACATGCAAGGTCATTCTGCCAGACTGCGTACTGACTTTTATCTCTCTTTTGTTTGTAAGTCCTTTTAATCTCACAAATCGAGCAAAGCAACGAGCACCATTACCACACTGTGCAACCTCACTTCCATCAGCATTAAAAATGCGATAATGGAAATCGAGTTCAGGATCATAAGGTGCTTCAACTACCAATAATTGATCAAACCCAACACCAGTATGGCGATTCGCTAATCGACATATTAACTCTGGTGAAAAATAAACATTTTGAGTCACAGCATCGACCACCATAAAGTCGTTGCCAAGACCATGCATTTTTGAAAATTGCATCTTGCCCCTGCCTGAAACGAAATTACCGTTTCTAAGATTGACTAATTGGTCTGAGTTGAGTCGCTCTCAACTTGCTGGGTTGGCTGGGATGACTGTGTCATTTTTGCCTGAGTATCTTCAGGAGGGAAATAAAGAGGGCCTTTCAAGCCACAACCAGAAAGAGAAATCAGTGTTATTATAGCAAGAGTGCAACGTAAATACGTTTTCATTCGAAATCTGCCTGTCATTTATTTGGTTAATATCCTCTATAATCGCAGTTAGATCTCGAAAAGCAAATAGGAAATGAAGATGAACGACAGTGAATTTCACCAATTAGCTGATGAACTCTTGTCAGAAATAGAACAAACTATTGATAATTATGAAGGTGACGCAGATATTGATTGTGAAATCAATGGCGGTGTAATGACATTAACCTTTGAAAATAATAGTAAAATTATTATTAATCGCCAAGAAGCGTTTCATCAAGTTTGGTTAGCGACACGCTCTGGTGGCTATCACTTTGATTGGAAAGACGAACAATGGATTTGTGATAGAAGTGGTGGTGAATTTTTAACCATGCTGGCACAAGCAATAACAGAACAAAGTGGGGAAGCGTTTTCTTTCTAATAAGCGCAATTAACAACAATAATGGGAGCTATCAAAGCTCCCATTTGTGTTTATTGGCTTGTACTTAATTAAGAATGCTGTACCGCTTTATAATCTGTAAATCCGTGGGCAACAACATTCATTTCAGGTTGCGTTTCTTTACTACCCAGATCGGATAATTTACCAAAGGATCCACCAGCAAAAGGTAACACTTGAGTTGATCCTTCCACTTTCACAATTTGATAAAACTGCGGCAGATTAAAATTAATAAAGCTTGATCCGTATGTGAATCGATCATGAGATGAAGAGTAGAAACGACTAACATCTTTCACTAACTCTTCTTTACTTCCTTCACAATGGGAATAGATTTCAACGCGATTTGCTTCATCTAATATATAGATATTAAAGACATTACTATCTTCTGTGGTTTCGAAGAAGAATTGAATAATCCCTTCACAAGCAAAACCATCAATCACCGCAGGTAAATAGCGGGCGTCCTTATCTAATTTAACTGGCAACCCATGAAGCTTGTTATACGAAATTGCGCCATAAAACTCGATAGCATTTTCTAATTTTTGTACCGACACATTGAGGCGTTCAAAGAACAATCCCCACGTTTGCCCAGCAATGCGTAAAGCTTTAAAACGACCTGGCTCTAAACGATTCGTTGATAATCGCAATTCAATACATTCTGAGACTAACTGCTGAACACGAGTGCGGATTAAACCACGCAAATGTTGGCTATAACAAAACACTTCCACAGAGGCAGGTGGAGCCGCATCTTGGTGCATTTTACCCAATATCGTTTTTAACGATTCCAACATAGATTGTGTGCCACTGAAATGAAGGGTTCTAACTTCATTCCAAGAGTTACGGTACAACAAATCAATACTACCAATAAGACACTGCTCTTTTTCACCGAAACTAAACACATCGAGTTTTCTAAAATCAAAGTGAACCACGTGATCAGAAAAACTTTCTGTTGGATCAGTTTCTAAATTGACAATAATCGCTAGATGTCTAATTTCACAAGGGCTATACAGTGCTTTCGGTGTTGGTGCAGGTAAACGAATTGGGAAATGGCTCGACATATCCCTGACTAATTCATGCAGTTTAATTTCATCACAAGAAGATTCTCCTTGATGAATATAAACTCGAGACTCTTTTGTTAACAGCCCATTAAAATAAGACCATGCCACTAATTTATTTAAATAGCGGTTATATTCTAATGGTTGGTGTCCAACGATATTTTCAAAATCAGGGGCACGATTATATAAATACCATCCGCTACGATTTGCTCGACCTTGTGGTACATAAATAAAGGTTAGATGTGACTCTGATAAATCAGGTGATATTTGTGGATTAACCAGTGTGATTTTACCCGGTAATGCTTCAAACGCAGCGTAAAGCTTACGTGTTAAGACACCGATATCTTGTGGGCTTGCACTGACACTTAAATTATTACGACGCGCAAAACGAATAAGATTACGATAGCTTTGCATCATCGTATCTAATAACTCATTGTGTGCATCACGCACACGCTCGATTTTCCAGCTATCACGTGTATCGAGTACTGTTAAGCGCTCATTATCCCATTGCCATTGAGTGACCAATTGCGATAAGACTTGTCGTCTCCAACCTTCAGGTTCGTTTTGTGTTTTTTCGTTAGATAATTTTTCACACACTTTCAGGTAGAAACAGCGACGGATAAGATCAAGGCGAGTTAAATCATTAATAGAAACCAAATAGCGAGTGACACGCTCAAGCATCATACAATAAGCATCTAAACCGTAATTAACGATTTCGCCACGGTGTAGATGTTGTTTCATTTCTAATGCCAGCAACTTCCCATTAGGATAGTCTGCTGAATAGGCTTCTAATAAAATACTTTTTAGTACGGCTTTATAAGGTGAATCGACACTTTTATAGAGTTGCCATAAACTTGCGCCAAAGTACTCTTCAGCAGAAAGTTCACCTAATCCCCCGAGATCTAACCACTCATTTGGCGTTAATACACCTTGAGCATAAAGGGAGTTAACATATTCATCATAATGATGTTCTTCTTCAATAGGCACCATCGCCCATAGCAAGCGTTTACCTGCTAGGCGTACTGCTGTGCGATAAAATTCATCAAGTAAAAGAATATGTTGGGTAGAGCCGCAATCTTCTCCACCTAAGCTACCACTTGCATGGTGACGAAATCTATTTTCATCAATTAAGAAAAACGTAACATCAATACCTAGTTCGCCAGCCCATTGTTCAATCAATTGGCATTTGCGTTGTAAAAGTGCACGTTCATCTTGATCCAGCCATGATTGATGGCAGACCCAAATATCAATATCGGAGCAGTGACTTTGACCAATAGAAGAGGTACTCCCCATTGAATAGATGCCAGTAATTGGCAACTCTCCATTGGCGTATCCATCCATCGGATCATCACATAATGCGTTAACCAGCTTATTCGCCCATTGACGTTGCATGTCATCGGGTTCAAAGAAACATGTGCCGTGAGGAACATTTCCTTGTATGTAGCCGGGCAACTCAGGATGGTGGTAATGCAATAAAACAGGAATTAAACCATAGACCTGTTTAAAAACATCACACATCGATGCAAATGCTCGTTCCAGTCTGAGTTGATTAATCGCATCCAGCCGTTGCTTCAGTGTTTCAATATAAAGATACAAGAGTTTCGCCTGAACAATACTAAGAAGATAGTAGAATCTGAGTTTATAAGTGACCAAGGTTGAGTTAGGGAATATTAATAGATAAAACTTTACTAACAAAATCTCGGAAACGTGATCAATTTAACACCTTGAGCGCAAGGCGTAAAGAGGAACTCAAAATATAGCACCAAGATCTAAAAGTGATATTTAAGCGCTTAATCGTGTAAAGCCATCAAATAAATATCTTTATAATCATGAAGATAAATTGTTTTATTTATAGAAAAAATGATAAAAAAATATCTCAATCCTCCCTTTACCCCACAAAAACCCCTGTTTACTTAATGATGAAACTGAAAATAAATTTTGACAAAACGTAAAAAATAGATAAAAAAGTAAAAATAAAAGCAACCGATTGATAATCATGAATTATTTTTAATTTTTGATTATTTTTTATTTTTACACTTAAAATAAGAATTCTATTTTTAATGTTGCGATAATAATATTTAAAATAATATTTAATTTTTATTAATTAATTATTTAATTTAAGAATAAATTCTTTTCTCTATTCTTATTATTTCTCTTTCTTTTATTTAATAATAATTTTGTTAAAATTTATAGTATTTTTATATATTGAAAAATAATAAGAAAAATAAGTAAATTTAAAATAATAGTTGTTTTATCAATGTGTTCAGATTAAACATAATATTTGTCTCACTTCTCACCCACTAAATGTTAACAAAATTAACTCAATGTTTTGATTTTGTAAATAACCACACTTTTTATATAGATATAAAAAGAATAAAATTCTAAAAATAACTAAACCCGATAGTATCCATTAATAATTTACTTATTTTTTATTTCCTCTTTCTTTTTTTCTTTTTCGAAGATGGCCTCATTTCTTTCATTGTTATTACGACTCAAAGCGCCTTAACTGGAAAATTGAGCTTTAAAGTGTTAAAACAATGCCTTATTTCTAAACAAAAATATCGCTAATCGCTCGGAAGAGATAATACTATTATGTCAAAAAGTACCATCCGTATTGCTACCCGCCAAAGCCCTCTTGCTATGTGGCAGGCGCTCTATGTGAAAGAACAACTACAACTTGCTCATCCAGGTTTAGTCGTCGAATTAATACCGATGGTCACTAAAGGTGACATCATTTTAGATACACCTTTAGCTAAAGTAGGTGGCAAAGGGCTATTTGTAAAAGAGTTAGAACTTGCCCTACTTGAATCACGCGCAGATATTGCCGTTCACTCTATGAAAGATGTTCCTATTGATTTCCCAGAAGGCTTAGGGTTAGTGACTATTTGTGAACGCGAAGATCCTCGTGATGCCTTTGTCTCTAATCATTATGATTCTTTAGAACAACTTCCTGCGGGTAGTATTATAGGCACATCCAGTTTACGTCGCCAATGCCAATTAAAAGCACAGCGCCCTGACCTGATTATTCGTGATTTACGTGGTAATGTCGGTACTCGTTTAGGGAAACTAGATAATGGTGATTATGATGCCATTATTCTTGCCGTTGCTGGCTTAAAACGCCTAGGTCTTAACGAACGTGTTCGTACACCATTATCTGCTGAGCAATCTTTACCTGCGGTTGGGCAAGGTGCAGTGGGAATTGAGTGTCGCTTAGATGATAATGAAACTCGTCAGTTATTAGATGCACTAAACCATTCTCGCACTGCAATTTGCGTTAAAGCAGAGCGTGCAATGAATACTCGTCTTGAAGGCGGTTGCCAAGTTCCGATTGGAAGCTATGCCATTTGGCAAAATGACAAAATTTGGTTACGTGCTTTAGTCGGTTCTCCTGATGGCGAAACTATTTTGCGTGGTGAGCGCTTAGTGTCTCCAGAAGACGCTGAAACTGCGGGTATCTCATTGGCTGAAGAGCTTTTAGATAAAGGTGCACGAGCCATTTTAACGGCAGTGTATCAAGGCAGCACACCTGCATGAGTATTTTAGTTACTCGCCCCAACCCAGCAGGAAAGGCATTAACCCAACGTTTAATTGATGCGGGAAAAACAGCCTTTCAAGCACCTTTAATAGAGATCACCGCAGGTCGTGAGCTCCCTTTATTAGATGCTAAACTAAAAGGATTAAGGGCGGGTGATTGTGTATTTTTACTTTCTAAAAATGCGGTGTCATACGCAAACTGGCAGCTAAATCAATTACAACAATCATGGCCAGATACGCTATCCTATTATGGAATAGGTCAAAGCACAGCGAAAGATTTCCAACATTTAAGCAGTCTTCCAATTTGCTACCCTGAGCAAGGAGAAACCAGCGAAGATCTTCTTGACCTTCCTGAGCTTAATCAGGTGAAAAACAAGCAAATATTACTGCTTAGAGGTAACGGTGGTCGTGACTTACTCGCAACAACATTGAGCCAACGAGGCGCAATCGTTGATGAATGCGAATGTTACCAACGCCTATTTATTCATTATTCCCCTGAAGACTTTGCGCTTCAATGGGAAAAAGCACAGGTTGATACGCTTGTTGTCACTAGCGGTGAAATGTTACAACAACTCTTTGATCTGGTCGCTGAATCTAAAAAAGCATGGCTGTTAAACTGCCATTTACTTGTGGTCAGTGAACGATTAGCAACAATAGCAAAAACATTAGGGTGGGAAACTGTCACCGTTGCTGAAAGTGCCAATAATGATGCTTTATTTCATGCATTAATATAGAACCTAAATGAGACGCCGATATGACGGAACAGAAAAATACAAATGATAATGACTTGCCAAAAGATGCAGCTAAAGCTGATGAGAATGTCCGCTATCAGGAAGTCAAACCTGTTAATAACAAGCGCTCAGGTCTAATTGGAAGTGCTGTTGCTATCCTTGTTATTTTGGCAATCGGTGGTAGCCTTTACTATTACACCAATCAACAAGCATCAAAGCTGAGTGTAGAAAATCAATCACTCAAATCTGAGCTTACCCAATTACAACAACTCCAAAATACGTATCAACAACGCTTTGACAATATTGATAGTATGTTTGACTCACAAAAACAGACTATCGATAAATTACAAAACGAACGCCAAACAACAGAGCGCCAAATTCAAGATCTACAAACACGCTTTGCCGCTATTTCTAGTGCAGATGTCAAAAGTTGGCTATTAGCACAAGCCGATTTTATGGTGAAAATGGCTGGTCGTAAGTTATGGAATGATCAAGATGTTGTGACCGCCGTGAGTTTACTAAAAGGTGCTGATAGTAGCTTAGCGGAAATGAACGATCCGAGTTTACTTGAGATCCGTCGTGCTATTAATGAAGATATCAGCAGTTTAGCTGCTCTCACCAAAATTGATAATGATGGCATCATCTTACAATTAAACCAGTTAGCGAATCAGGTTGATAATCTCCGTTTAGCTGATCTTGAGCGTAATGGCTCACCAATGGATAAAAACGATGAAACCATTTCAGGTTCACTTTCTGATTGGAAACAGAATCTAAGCAAAAGCTGGAAAAGCTTTATGGATGATTTTATTACCATTCGTCGCCGTGATACCGCAGCCGTTCCTTTATTAGCACCGAATCAAGATGTCTATTTACGTGAGAATATCCGTTCACGTTTATTAATTGCTTCTCAAGCCGTGCCTCGTCACCAAACTGAAACTTATCAGCAATCACTGGAAGCGGTATCCACTTGGGTACGTGCTTATTTTGATACCTCTGATCCAAGTACAACTGCATTTTTAGATACGGTTTCTGAATTAGAGAAACAGCCTATTACGCTTGCAATGCCATCAGAATTGAAGAGCCCGACATTGCTAGAAAAACGTGTAGAAAAACAAATTCGCAATTTACTGGCACAAAATGAGTATGCAGAACCACAAGTTGCTGGAGCACAAGCTGTTGAAGCCCAAGATGCCCAAGCCGTAGAAGCTGAACATAATGCATCAGAAAGCGTACAAGATGCTGCAGCTGATAGTACAACTGTTGATGCACCAGTAACACAACAAGGAGAATAAGCTTATGTTAAAAATACTGCTCCTTTTTGTGGTGCTTATTGCGGGCATCATTTTTGGCCCACTATTGGCAGGCCATCAAGGTTATGTACTTATACAAACTGATGATTGGGATATTGAAACCAGTGTAACCAGCCTTGTCATTATGTTTGTTTTACTACAATTAGCATTGTTACTGATTGGTTGGAGTTATCGCCGTTTCATTGGTACAGGCTCAAAAGCATATAGTTGGTTTTCTTTCCGTAAACGTAATCGCGCACGCAAACAAACCAGCATGGCATTAATGAAATTAGCGGAAGGTGATTTTAAAGAAGTTGAAAAACTAATGAGCCGTAATGCAGATTATGCAGAGCAGCCTGTTGTAAACTACCTGTTAGCCGCTGAAGCCGCACAACAACGTGGTGATGAATTCCGAGTTCAACAACACCTCGAACGTGCAGCTGAGCTTGCCGATACCAATCAGCTTCCTGTTGATATCACTCGAGTGCGTATTTTATTAGCACAAAACGAAAATCACGCTGCGCGTACTGGGGTTGATGAGTTATTAAATCAAGTACCACGTCACCCAGAAGTGTTACGTCTTGCAGAAGTCGCTTATACACGAACAGCAGCTTGGCAAGCACTGCTTGATATCATTCCTTCCATGCAAAAAATTGCATTACACACAGATGATGAACTAGAGCAATTACGCCAAAAAGCCTATATCGGTATTATGGGACAGAAGATGTCCGAAAATGGCTGTGATGGACTGAAAAATTGGTGGAAAGCACAACCGCGTAAAGTACATAATGATAATGCATTGCGTGTCGTTTTGGCTGAACACCTTATTGAGTGTAACGATCCTGATACCGCTCAAACGATCATCTTAGACGGTATTAAACGCCAATATGATGAACGCTTGATCTTACTATTGCCTCGTTTAAAAAATACAGATGCCAATGTTATTATGAAAGTGCTTAATACATTAATTAAACAACATGGGCCAACGCCATTACTCAATAGCACATTAGGTCAGATAGCGATGCAACAAGGGAAATGGGCTCAAGCTGAAGAGGCTTTTCGTAATGCATTAAAGCAACGCCCTGATGTTCATGACTTTGCGTGGCTTGCTGATGCATTAGATAAACAGAAAAAATCTGAAGAGTCGGCGAAAGTGCGTAAAGATGCTTTATTAATGACACTGAAAAAGGATTCTGTCATTTTTGAAGAGCCTAAAAAAAGTAAATAAGCTTATTCGATAAGAACGTGATCATAAATCGTTTAATCACCTGATCTAAAAACCCTCTTTATTAATTATTGAGGGTTTTTTTATGTGATTTAAAAGACACGTTGAAATAACAACACCACTTCCACACATAAAGTCAAAAACACATACACCCAAGCAATTCGATAGAAGCGAGTGGGTATTCCCTTCTCATTTTCTTGCTTAAATGACAGATAATGTTTTCTCGCTTGATAAAACACGACGATATAAATCAGTGCGATCCCCTGACAAAGAAAAGCCACATATTTAGCCCATGATTTTCCACCAATAATAAGCATGATAAGAGGGATCAAAAAGAACAATAATGGGCCAAACTTCTCTATAAGAAAGAGTTTTTCTTGTGCAAGATATGCTTTTTGTTTATTTATCATATTGATGCTATCTCCAATCTACCCTTGCGCTGGATAATAGCGTGATAATGCGGTGAATACAAAATGGATGAGTGGTTGATATATAAAAAAACGCCTGTATAAAACTATACAGGCGTATAAATATACAATCAGGTCTACAGACGGATGGTGCCTCACTCAACGTTTCGTCCTGTTGATGATGAATGATGTTCATCGTTAACGTGGACGTAGGCACCGAATAATCGGCTCTGCATCATTCCTAGGTTTATGAAGCCATATGCTGTCATAAGGAGTGGAATGAGCATCTACAATATACGTATTGCATTTAGCGTGCCAATTTTTCATTTTTTATTAAAAATATCCCCTATCGCTAAAAAGTATAAGATAACTTATTGAATTTTGGTTTTCCTTTCTGGCTTTACTCATTTTCAATGATAAAGATGCTATGGTTTGTGCTTTCACCATGCTATTGCTAAATAGAAAAGAAAATATAGGGTCTGATATACGTCTCTTTTTCACGACAAGAAAAACACACTGATTATTTAATTATTTAAAATCAATATGTTAAATGTCTCCTATTGGAGACATCAAAAATAGCGAGTGTTGGCATTTACCGACAAATAAAACAAAAGACTTATATTTCATATAGTTAAAATCAATTATTTTACGTATTTAACTCATCTTTTTATGAAGATTAAAATTCGGTAATAAATTAAATTATTAATAACCCTTAAGTGACAAGGATGACATTTCCGTTAAAAACATCATTTTGGTTTTCTTATCTGGAACACATAACAAGAAATAAAAAATATGGATAAGAGTAACGACTTATAGAAGTAGAAGTAGAAGTAGAAGTAGAAGTAGATATGGTATAGCGGTTTTTAAAAAGTAAATCGTAGATACGAAAAAGCCTCGATATAATCGAGGCTTTTTCTTATTGGTCGGCGAGAGAGGATTCGAACCTCCGACCCACTGGTCCCAAACCAGTTGCGCTACCAGGCTGCGCTACTCGCCGTCTGCATCACTGCTCTTATCTTGTTTATTGGTGCGAAGGGGGGGACTTGAACCCCCACGTCCGTTAGAACACTAACACCTGAAGCTAGCGCGTCTACCAATTCCGCCACCCTCGCATAAACAATAACTAAGATAAGATGGGGTGGCTAATGGGACTCGAACCCACGACAACTGGAATCACAATCCAGGGCTCTACCAACTGAGCTATAGCCACCATAACAGCTATCTTATTACTTCTTACAACAACGCTCTTCACCGTAACTCTTAGCACGCTTTAATGGCGCGCCCGACAGGATTCGAACCTGAGACCTCTGCCTCCGGAGGGCAGCGCTCTATCCAGCTGAGCTACGGGCGCTTCACGCCGTTGCGGGAGAGGATAGTACGGATTTACGCTCTGTCTGTCTAGTGCTTTTTGAAAAAAAAAGTTTGTTTGACGATAGTTTGTGCATTTCGTCGATAAATGGAGCGTTTTTACACGCTAAACGCCCCGTCAGTATAATAATTAAACAAGTAAGATGCTAGATAAATGCATGAATAAATCATTTAATCAGCCCCACCTAACAAAAAAGACGCTATTACTATTACAATTTATTGGAATAATAATACCCAACGAATTTTAACAGCTTAAATTGACGCTTAATTCGACTTGGTTGTGATAACAAACGATATAACCACTCTAATCCAAGATTTTGCCATGCTTTTGGTGCTCTCTTAACATGACCCGTAAACACATCATAAGTCCCACCGACACCCATATATAATGCATCAGGATAAATTTCACGACATGCACGAATAAACAACTCTTGCTTAGGTGATCCCATGGCTATAGTCACTATCTTCGCACCAGAGGCCTTTATACGCTCAAATAACGCCTCTCTATCTTGTGGTGTGAAGTAACCGTTCTGGCTACCCACAATGTTTACGTTCCACTGTGCTTTAAGCTTATCTTCGGTTTGCGAAAGAATTTCAGGTTTACCACCGACAAGAAAGACAGGTGTTCCCTCTTTACCTGCTCTTTCCATTAACGCTTCCCATAAATCCGCACCAGCAATACGAGAAACATTTGCATCAGGATATTTACGACGAATACCTCGCACAACACTGATACCATCTGCATAAAGATAATCAGCTTCATTGAGTAGCTCATTGAGTGCTGAGTCTGTTTCTGCTGTGAGAATTTTTTCTGCGTTAATGGCAATCAAAGAGCCACTTTTTATTTGTGCTCCTTCATAGAGATAATCCAGAAAATGAGCCATATCGCGAAATCCCCAGATATTATGTCCACGGATTGAATACTTCGGAATTGAATTGGATCCCATTACTTTTCCTTTTTCTCTAAACGAGGTTCACTTTGTAGTTGACGAGTCACGTAATTGCGTACCAATCCCGCACTTTCAAATAACCAATAAAGCAGTTTTGCGACCACTAAACATAAACCAAAAACTAAACAGAAGAACACAACACGAGAGACGAACGAATCGACCCCTTCTCGTGCTAAAACAATCATATTAAAAATCGCCCCAAAGCAAAAAGCTTGTAAGATAGCGGACTTATAGCGATTGCTCTCACTCAACCCTTGCTGGTATAGCCAATCAAACCATTTAATAATCAACCCGACTACGATGGCACCTAATGGGATAAAGACAACGCCCCCCATCACAACCAACGAGCCAATTAAGGTTGGCGAAATAGCAAGACCCGCATGGTAATTAAGCACTTCCCACGTAAAGTAATTTGCAGAGTTCAGTACAACATCTGGGCGTTCAGGCCAAACCCAAGAAGGAATAAAAACATAAAAATCACGAATTATCGGAGCAAGTCCTTGGAACTCAATCTTGTCATAGTTATCAAGTAACAACGCTAAGTTTTCCCAAGGAGAGAACGTATCACGAGTAAGGTACAAGAAAGTATAGAATGCCTCGGCACCACTCACATCAAGACCATAGCGTTTTAATGCCAACCAGAACATTCCAACGATACTCATAACCCCCGCTGCAACCAGCATCCACAAGGTTATCCAGCCACGAACAATACCGATAAACAAAAACAGCGCAAAAGCGATGATGATATTGGCGCGCGTTCCACCCACGATAATGTAAGTTAAGATCCCAAAACCTACCGTCGCACAAAGGAAGAAAATCCAGCGTTGTTGCGTTGGTTTTAAGAAATAAACCACCAGCATTGCGGGAATAAAGAAATAGAAAAAGCGCTTAAGCGCGACACCTGACACTTGGCTTGAAAAAATTTGGCTATACGTTTTGAGCTTAAAGAGTAAAAAGCCATTTTGCAGAAAGAAAATTCCGACGGTTACAAATGCGATTAATGCCAATAAAATCCAAGTGAGGTTGGTTTCTACTCTATTCATGGTAAATAACGACCTAGAAGGGCCGCTAACCGGTTTTCTCAACCTTACCTTATAAGTGACATAATAAATGGCATAGAAGCAGGTAGAAGCTAATAGCGCGTATAATAATGAATCAACCGGTACAACTGCGACATCAAATTGGAATACCAACATACAAGTCAGTGGAAAACCAAAATAAAAGGTCAGCAGATAGAGCATTGAGAAAAAAACATTAAAATTAAAGCGAACTCGACGAAATTCTTGATAAGTCAGCAATAAAATAAAACTTAAAGAGATAAAATAAACAAGTGCTAAGCCACCCAGTTCCGCCAATGTCATTGCGGCTCTCCTGTACTCATCTCAATTAGCTCTTTCCATCCGTCCGTAAAATTAGGCGCAAAGAAGGCAATATTTTGGCGATCAAGCATCAGTAATTGACGTTTAGCCTCTTCAATTAGCGCAACATCTAATTTATCACCCGAGAAAAAAACAGGAACATTTTGCTCAGTTAAATCCTGCCAAAATGGGTTTTGACGACTAATAACAAAAGGGATCGCAAATTGAATAAGCAGACAAAGCGTGCCGATACCTTGTTGACGATGGAAAATAAAATAGCCTAAATCACATGTTTTCAATAACGTAAGATAATCATCAAATGCCAATTTATCACGTAATATTTCAACCTGATTATATGGAAGCAACTGGCCAGCTGCTTGGGTTACTTCATCAATATAAACGTGATTATTTTCAGGATATCCCATTGGAATAATCACTTTTGCGCGTGTTCCATATTGCTCTGCAATCGCCTGTAAAGCTTCAATATGACGATTCGATCTATCCCCTGAATTACCCACAATAATGGTGATTTGTTTTTCATCAATAGGCGCTTTTTCTGTTACCGTCAGCGTAGGATCCATTCTTGTTGGAAAATAGAGCAAACTGGCTGGAATATTAACGTTAAATTGCGCGAAGTAATTTAGATCACCTCGTGTACCAAATACTCGCCCCACACGCTTTTGAGCAAGTTTACGAAGAAGATAAAAGAGTCTAAATTTTAGCTGTTTAGAATCCTGATATAAATCAGCACCCCAAATATGCCACCAAAATTGATGACGTTTAATCTTGCCAGTCAATAATGCCAGCCAAATAGGCGCATTAAACTGACCTAAAAAAAGGAATCGTTGGTGAGTATCGGCTTTTGCCAATGTAACCACTCTCTGTGCAACCTGCTTTTTATCAGCTAAACACTCAATATCTAAAGCTGGATAGCTTTCTTGCAGTGAAGTATTTTTACTGGCAACGATAAAACGAGGTTTATACGTTAACCCCGCCTCAGTCACGAGGTGGTCGTTAAAAAACCGTAACATTGTGTTGTTATGATGCACAATGTCTGAACCTAGTACGTAAATCAAAGTTGTCATTTGCGCCTGCAATAAATCACGAAAACAGAACTACAGAGAAGGAAGTAAATAATATACGTTGCCATATAGGCTTGAGCTGCACCCAGTGCGCCATGCTCAGGAATAAGCCAACGCGAAAATAGCGTTAATAAGGCAAACTGGCTTACTTCTGTAAGGATATAAAAACGTAGTGCCGCTTTTGCAATGACAAGATAGCCAAAGACATAGGCGCCTACTTTTAAAACATCACCGACAAGTTGCCATGCAAATAAATCACGCATAGCGACAAATTTATCTGAAAACAGTAACCAAATCGCAAAATCACGTAATAACCACACCATAAAGCTGGCAACAGCAACCGCAGGTAATACAAACTTCAGCGACTTTACTATCTCTTTAGTGATATCACTCTTTTGTGTTAATCGAGAGAGGGTTGGCAGTAAATAAACAGAGAAAGATGCCGTAATAAATTGTAAGTAAGCATCTGAAATGCTACTCACGCCTTGCCAAATCCCAACCTCATCCCAGCTATAATGTTTAGCCAATAGATTACGCATCATGATATAAGCGACTGGGAGCGTAATAGAGGTCAAAATAGCCATAATAGTAAATTTGCCAAGATGGCTGGCAATCGCTTTATCCCAGTGGGGTTTCAGCTCACTCAACGCGAAGCGTTTACGCTTTACTACTAAAAATGTAGCAGGAAATAAAATAAGTGCAGGCACTAATGCTAGTCCAATTAATGCACCGTGATAACCCGCAAATAAATAGCATAAATAATAAGCAACAACACCAATAATGCTACCTGCAATCACTGATAAGGCATTACCTGCCGCATCACGATAACCTTTTAATATGGCAAGAAAATAATTGCTATATGCAATTCCCATTTGAATAAAAGCAACAGCTCTTACAATATCCTGATATTGATGATAATCATCACCAAATAACACTTGGCTAATGGGGGCAGAAAAAAGAAGAAATAAAATAGCTAATAGTGTGGAAAACAGCAAAATCATGGATGATGAAGTACCCAACACTTTTTTGCGTTGAATATCATCATCTTGATATTGTGCGATTAATTTCGTCACACCATTAAAAATACCCGCACCAGACAAGACGCCTAGTACGGTGATTAATTGACGAAAGTTACCCGCTAATCCGACTCCTGTTGGACCAAAAGAGACAGCAAGTAACTTAACGACAAGCAGACCAGCCCCGATTTTTATCAGGGTTGATCCGGCTGTCCAAATTGATGCTTTGGCTAATGACATAATTAAGCAAAAAAGTCGCGAATATGACCAATAACAGTCTGTTGCTCTTCTTCTGTCATGTTGTAGAACATAGGTAAACGCACTAAACGCTCACTTTCTCGCGTTGTGAAAATATCTTCACCGTCAAAGCGACCAAACTTCATACCTGCTGGGCTGGTATGTAATGACACATAGTGGAATACCGTTAAGACACCATGCTCTTTCATGTAGTCATTAAACGCGGTACGTTGCTCGATATCTTTCAGTTTGATATAGAACATATGTGCATTGTGTTCTAACCCTTCAGGAACGATTGGAAGCGCCAATAAGCCTTTTTCTGCTAATGGTGTCAATGCATCATAGTAAATCTGCCAAAATGCTAAACGACGCTCATTAATTTTTTCAGCTTCTTCAAGTTGAGCCCACAGATAAGCTGCTTGTAAGTCTGACATTAAATAGCTAGAACCAATATCTCGCCAAGTATATTTATCTACCTGACCACGGAAAAATTGGCTGCGGTTAGTGCCTTTTTCACGGATAACTTCTGCGCGATTGATTAAATCAGGATCGTTAATTAACGTTGCACCACCCTCACCACCTGATGAGTAGTTTTTAGTCTCATGGAAGCTATAACAACCAATATGACCAATCGTGCCAAGCGCTTTGCCCTTGTAAGTTGACATGACACCTTGTGCAGCATCTTCAATCACGAATAGATTATGTCTTTTCGCAATCGCCATAATGGTATCCATTTCACACGCAACACCTGCGTAATGAACAGGCACTATCGCGCGCGTTTTATTTGTGATTGCTGCTTCAATTTTTGTTTCATCAATATTCATAGTATCTGGACGAATATCAACGAAAACAATCGTTGCGCCACGTAATACAAACGCATTAGAGGTCGAAACAAAGGTAAAACTTGGCATGATAACTTCATCGCCAGGCTTGATATCTAATAAGATGGCAGCCATTTCAAGCGATGCTGTACAAGAAGGCGTTAACAGCGTTTTATGACAATGAAATTGTTCTTCTAACCACTTTTCACATTTCTTTGTGAAATTGCCATCACCACAGAGCTTGCCACTTTCCATAGCCTGTTTCATATATTCTAATTCTGTGCCGACAACGGGTGGTTTATTAAACGGAATCATATTATCCCCTGTATAACCAATAAGTGGTGCTCTCTATTAAGCCCCCACTGTGTGTGTATAAACGCGAAGCTGCAATATTGCTGATCTGTGTTGCAACATATAAGGTTGAAATACTTTGTTGTTGACACCAAAACTTCGCGACCGACATCAGTTGTTTACCAATGCCTTGTCCTATTCTGTTGGGCATTACTGCGAGTAATCCCACTCTTGCTTCACTTTCAGATATTTGACGTAAAGTGACAAAACCACTCACGTTATTTTCAGCATCACAAGTCAGTAAACAGATATCATCGAACGTACCTAACACTGCTTTTTTAACCCATAATGCATAAAAACGACTGCTATCGCCTTCTTGATACCAAGGTGTTCTAAAACGACTTTGTACAAAAGCTTCTGAAGCCGTTGCCATCAATAAATCGATGTCATCTTCATTGGCTTTTCTAAAACAATATTCCGTCGCTTTCTTACAAGCATTTTCTGTGCCAATTGAAAGTTTAAAATCAATTTCACCTTCCGCAAATTGAAAACCTAATTGGCTGAGTTTATCGATGAGAGAAAGCTCATGAGATGCGACTTTAGCTTGAACTACAGCAAAAGCGTCAAGTTGTTCGTCTGTTAACACGGGCGCTTGTGTATCAAACTCAAGGCGCCCTGTTTTGAGGGAGAAATACTCACTTTCCCACTCAAGATAATTAATATTGGCGAGGACGGACATGTAATAAATCCAATAGATAGCGGCCATAACCTGTTTTAGACAGTGATTTTGCGCTTTCTCTTACTTGGTCATCACTGAGCCAACCATTGCGCCAAGCAATCTCTTCAAGACACGCCACTTTAAATCCTTGGCGTTTTTCAACGGTTTGAACAAAGGTACTGGCTTCAATTAAACTATCGTGAGTTCCGGTATCTAACCACGCAAAACCACGTCCCAGTAGTTCAACGTTAAGCTCACCACATTCAAGATACATCTGATTAATCGACGTAATTTCTAATTCACCACGAATCGAAGGTTTGACTCGTTTGGCAAAATCAACCACACGGTTATCGTAGAAATAAAGCCCTGTCACCGCCCAATTAGACTTAGGCTGTTCTGGTTTCTCTTCAATGGATAACACTTTGAAATCATCGTCAAATTCAACGACACCAAATCGCTCAGGATCCATCACTTGATAACCAAACACAGTTGCACCACGTTCACGTTGTGCAACTTGTTTCAGTTTTGGACTAAACCCTTGACCAAAATAGATATTATCGCCTAAAACTAAACAGCAATGGTCATCACCAATAAATTCCTCGCCCAAAATAAAGGCTTGGGCTAAGCCATCAGGAGATGGCTGAATTTTATATTGAAGACGAACACCAAATGCAGAACCATCACCCAATAAGCGCTGAAATGAGGTCATATCATCTGGTGTTGTGATGATCAAAATATCTCGAATGCCAGCAAGCATCAGAACTGAAAGCGGATAATAGATCATGGGCTTATCATAGATAGGCAATAACTGCTTCGATACCCCTTTGGTTATCGGATGCAATCGTGTACCAGAACCACCCGCTAAAATAATACCTTTCATCATTTATCCTTCTTTACTTAATCAGTTCCCAAGCCCTAGACGTTCACCTGCATAAGAGCCATCAAGCACACGTTTCCACCAAGTTTCGTTATTTAAATACCACAACACGGTTTTACGAATGCCTGATTCAAATGTCTCTTCTGGTTTCCAACCTAATTCAGCTTCAATTTTCGCTGCATCAATGGCGTAACGTAGATCATGACCCGGTCTGTCTTTCACATACGTGATTAAATCAACATATTGAGCAACGCCTGCGGGTTTGTTCGGGTATAGCTCTTCAAGTAACGCACAAATTGTTTTCACAACATCAATATTACGACGCTCATTATGACCGCCAATATTGTAGGTTTTACCCGGTGTTGCCGTTGTTGCGACTAAATAAAGCGCACGAGCATGATCTTCAACATAGAGCCAATCACGGATCTGTTCACCTTTACCATAAACAGGTAATGGTTTTCCTGAAATCGCATTTAAGATAATTAATGGGATTAATTTTTCAGGAAAATGGTAAGGACCATAGTTATTTGAGCAATTGGTAATTACAGTTGGTAAGCCATAAGTCCGTAACCAAGCACGCACTAAGTGGTCACTTGAGGCCTTAGAAGCAGAATATGGGCTACTTGGTGCATAAGGCGTTGTTTCAGTGAAGAAGTCGTCTGTACCTTCTAAATCGCCATACACTTCATCTGTTGAGATATGGTGGAACCGAAATGCCGTTTTCTTTTCTTGTGGTAAAACTTGCCAAAAGTGGCGAGCTGCTTCCAATAAGGTGTAAGTGCCAACAATATTGGTTTCAATAAACGCAGCAGGACCATCAATAGAGCGGTCAACATGGCTTTCTGCCGCTAAGTGCATCACAACATCTGGCTGATATTGAGCAAATAAGCGGTCAAGCTCGGCTCTATCACAGATATCGACTTGCTCAAAAGCATAACGTTCACTGTCGGCTACAGTTGCTAATGACTCTAAATTACCGGCATAAGTTAGTTTATCCACCACAACAACGCTGTCATTGGTGTTTTCAATAATATGTCGAACAACAGCAGAGCCGATAAAACCGGCTCCGCCTGTCACTAGAATGCGTTTCAACGCCATACTCCTTTAGTATCTACAATCCATTTTTGAGTGATTTTACTACCAGGGATCGCTTTAAATTGTTGGTGATCAACTAACATTAAGACAATATCAGCGTCTTTCAGAGCTTGTTCTGTTGATACTAACTCTGTGATCCCTTTCAGTTTTGTTGGTAATTCATGAATATTAGGTTCAACCGCCAACGTAGTACCACTGTGCCAATCAGCAACTTGTTTAGTGATATTCATTGCTGGGCTTTCACGTAAGTCATCGATATTAGGCTTAAAGGCTAAACCAAAGCAGGCAATTTTAATTTCGTTTGCACGTTTACCTGTTTCAGTAAGGCAATCTGCAACAGCGGCTTTAACTTGATCGATAACCCACACTGGTTTGCCATCATTGACTAAACGCGCAGTGTGAATTAAACGAGATTGTTTTGGATTTTGTGACACGATAAACCAAGGGTCAACAGCGATACAGTGTCCGCCAACGCCTGGACCTGGTTGTAAAATATTGACGCGAGGATGGCGGTTCGCCAAGCTAATTAGCTCCCACACATTAATATCTTGGTCAGCGCAGATCAGTGATAATTCATTAGCAAACGCAATATTAACATCACGGAAGCTATTTTCAGTCAGCTTACACATTTCTGCGGTACGTGCATTGGTGATAACACATTCACCTTCAAGGAAAATTTTGTACAACTCACTCGCACGTTCTGAAGATTTACGGTTCATCCCACCGACAACACGGTCATTGCGGATAAGTTCAATCATCACTTGACCCGGTAATACACGCTCAGGGCAGTAAGCAACATCGATATCAGCATCTTCACCTTGTTGATGAGGGAAAGTTAAATCTGGGCGAGCTTCTGCTAACCACTCTGCCATTTTTTCAGTAGAACCAACTGGTGAGGTTGATTCTAGAATAATAAGATCACCTTTCTTCAGTACAGGTGCGATAGAGCGGGCAGCTGCTTCAACATAAGCCAAATCAGGCTCATGCTCACCTTTAAATGGTGTAGGTACAGCAATAAGGTAAGCATCTGCTGGTTGTGGCGTGGTATAGGCTTTTAAATGACCTTCTTCAACCGCTTGTTTAACGACTTTATCAAGATCAGGCTCAACAATGTGAATTTGACCTTTATTAATCGTATCAACTGCATGCTGATTAACATCAACACCGATGACGCTTTTTTTACGAGAGGCAAAAGCTGCCGCTGTAGGTAAACCAATGTAGCCGAGGCCGATAACAGAAATAGTTTCAAAACTCATAATGTCACCTGATTTTTTTTCAATGCTTCAAGAATACGTTGGCAGGCATGACCATCACCGTAAGGGTTTGTCGCCTTACTCATTTGGTGATACGCGTTTTCGTCTGTCAATAAAGAAGTTACTTCGCTAACAATACGTTTAGTATCTGTTCCGACTAAACGAACAGAGCCCGCCTCAACAGCTTCTGGGCGTTCTGTTGTGTCTCGCATTACAAGAACAGGCTTACCTAATGAAGGAGCTTCTTCTTGAATTCCACCAGAGTCGGTCAAAATAAGGTAAGCATGGTTCATTAAGTAAACGAATGGGAGATAATCTTGTGGCTGGATCAGCTTAATATTATCAATACCATGAAGGATCCGTTGAACAGGCTCACTCACATTAGGATTTAAGTGAACAGGATAAACAACTTCTACATCAGGGTGTGCTAATGCAATTTCAGCTAAAGCTTGGCAGATACGTTCAAAACCACCACCAAAGCTTTCTCGACGATGTCCTGTTACCAAGATCATTTTCTTATCAGGCTGAATAAATGGATAGTTTACAGCAAGCTCATTTAAGAGTGTTTGATTGCCCATCACTCTGTCACTTACCCAAAACAACGCATCAATTACCGTATTCCCCGTGACAAAAATATTTTTATCCGCAACCGCTTCTCGTACCAAATTTAATTTTGCAGTTTCTGTTGGTGCGAAATGATACATTGCAAGATGACCTGCAATAGTACGGTTTGCCTCTTCAGGCCAAGGGGAGTAAAGATTGCCAGTACGTAGCCCAGCCTCCACATGACCAACGGGAATTCGTTGATAAAATGCGGCTAAACTTGCTGCCATGGTCGTTGTTGTATCACCATGTACCAAAACAACATCAGGTTGAAATGACGCTAATACCGGTTTTAACCCTTCTAAAATACGACAGGTAATATCCGTTAAATCTTGTCCTGGTTTCATAATATTGAGATCGTAATCTGGTTTGATCTCAAAAAGATTTAATACCTGATCAAGCATTTCTCGATGTTGGGCCGTAACACATACCTTCGCTTCAAACGAATCATCATTTGCTAAAGCGTGCACTAAAGGTGCCATTTTTATCGCTTCAGGGCGTGTGCCAAAAACAGTCAACACTTTCACAGTGGCTCTCTTTTTTTTCATTGTTATATCGCTTATTTTTGGGAAAGCAATATGCCCTTATTCTCAATACATCAAGTGCCGAAACACCTGATGTCTCGTTATTGTCATCAATGACAAAATTTAATTATTATTTTTTTAATGAACTGCGTCTTACTAATGCAACACCTGCACCCGCTAAAATACCAATAGCGCCCCAAAGTACCATCATAAAGGCACGGCGAGGACTATCACGTTTCACAGGATCTTCAGGGGTACGTAGAAAACGGTAAGTTTGGAAGCTGTCTTGTAATTTGGCGCCCACAGCAAGGGTCGCTAACATTGCCGTATTTTGATCATAATCACTATCAAAATCAGCACCTGTTGCAACTAAAGTTTCTAGCTGTGATTGCAACAGCGGGACACCTAACAAAAACAGTTTAGAATCTGGTAACTCATCAATCGCAATCGAGGTTTGTTTTTGAGAAATACCTTGTTTCTCAGCCACTTTGATTGATTGCTCTAATAAGTTAATTTGGCGTTGATACGCAGATTGAGCCGCCATTTCTTGACGTTTAACTAGCGCTTTCATTGATTGAGTTCTAGTTGCCCAAGCTGTTATCACTTCATCATTAAGATGGGTAGCTGCTCTCTTATTAGCAAAAGCAATATACTCATTTAATAATTGGCTCGCTTCTTTTGATGTTTCCGCAATAAGTTTTAGTTGATCATTAACTAATTTTTTCTCATCGGCAGGCGTAAATTGAATATTGTTAATTAACTCATCCAATAACGCAGCATTAGCCTGTTCATCACTCTCTTTGCGCTGTTTAAAATAATCCGTTTGCAACCAAAATTCACGACGTGTATCAAACGCCGCGATTTGAGTAATAAACTCTTGATAAGCTTCATCTGAAATAGTTAAAGCTGAGGTTTGTGCAGCAGGATTAATCTGTGTATCAAGATTGCGCAAAAACTGAGATTGCGAATAATAACTGCCTAAGTTATTAATCGTTGGTTTCTCTGTCATTGCAATTGCACTCCATTTAGGTTGCATCAAATAAGATGCACCGAGTGCAATCACTGCAAAAAGCAGAGCGAACCCTATAATCCAGCTTTTTCCTGACCAAAGTGCACAAAAAAGACCTCGAATATCGAGTTCATTATCTGGCTGTTCACCCTGTCGGGAGGCGTTATTTTCCGAGTTCATCACGTTAAAAAACCTCTGCTTATATTAATGCTGTTGTGTTGCTCTACGTAAGCGACGCTTATGTCGTTTAATAAAACGAGCGACTCGCCACGCGCGTTTAATACAATAACCATACATAACAAATGCAAGCAAGAATAATGCCAACATAAACCATTCAGGTACAAATGATAGGTTTTGACCGATAATACCAATTGCGGCTAATAAAGCTGCCGCCAACGTAATTAAAATAAAGGCTTGGCGAGAGGTAAACCCTGCACGCATAATCAAGTGGTGGATATGTTGACGGTCTGGTGAGAAAGGGCTCATCCCTTTGCGTAAACGACGGTACATAATTGCCACCATATCCATAAGAGGGATAGCAATTATCCATAATGCGGTTACCGCTTTAACAGGGCGAGGTTGAGTTTGTGTTGATGCGACCAATAACCAAATAATGGTAAATCCAATCAGTGTGCTTCCCGCATCTCCCATAAAGACTTTGAATTTTTTACCGCATAACCCTAAGTTTAAAAGGATATAAGGTAGAATTGCCGCGATAAATGAGAAGCACCAGAATGCAAGAGCTGAATTGCCACTTTGATATAATAAAATACCAAGCGCGCCAAAAGAGACACAAGAAAGACCACCTAATAACCCATCAATACCATCAACCATATTAAAGGCATTGATTGCTGCCCAAACAGCGAAAAGTGTAACAATATAGCCGAAAGGCCCTAAATGCATTTCCCAAGGACCAAAAGCATGACCCAGAGTGTCAAGTTTTAACCCTGCACCCACCATCATTACGATCCCAACAAAAGCCTGAATTGTAGCTCTAATTTTGACACTAATATCAAAGCGATCATCTAAAGCACCGATAAAAACAAGAAGTCCCGCACAAGCCAGATACAGTTCCTTATGAGGAATATAGATATCTGCAATATAAAATGCGAAAACAATACCAAAATAGACTGATATTCCGCCAACTAAGGGGATCAATCCATGATGTTTTTTACGATAATTCGGTTTATCCACGAGTCCAATTTTCTTTGCAATTTTACGAGCCAAAAATAAAAAAGCGAAAGAAAATAAGAACACATAAAAAATGCTTGTGCTCATTTTTAGTATATCCACAGTACTTGTTCTCTATAATAAATATAGCTGGTTATTTTACGCTTCCATGTGTTTTTATTCTTTTTTCCAGCCTCACCACGACGAGTTCATTCAAAACCCACCACCCTTCATCAATTATAAGTTTTCCTTAACTATTTTTATTGATGCCATCGCTATTTTTATCAATTACCAAAACATGCAATATATATACCAACATCGCGCTAAAATATTGCAATCTAAAATTGAATTACATCCATAAAAAACAAAAAAACGCCACAACTATTGTGGCGTTTTCATCATATCGTCATTCTTACAAAGTAAATGAGCTTAACAGCATATAAATTGAGGTGATATTACTTATTCTGTAACAGAGCACACTATTTTAATATTTTATATCCTATTCTCAGCTCAATCACTTTGCTAATACCCTTTATGAACGTTTCATAAAGTCGAAGAATTCTTCATTTGTCTTAGTCATTGCTAACTTGTTAATGAGGAATTCCATTGCGTCAATTTCACCCATTGGATGAATAATTTTACGCAGGATCCACATTTTTTGTAGCTCATCTTGAGACGTCAGTAACTCTTCTTTACGTGTACCAGAACGATTGTAATCAATCGCAGGGAAAACACGTTTCTCAGCAATTTTACGAGACAGGTGTAATTCCATATTACCTGTACCCTTAAATTCTTCGTAGATAACTTCGTCCATCTTAGAACCCGTATCGACTAATGCTGTTGCAATGATAGTCAAGCTACCACCTTCTTCAACATTACGAGCCGCACCGAAGAAACGTTTAGGACGATGTAATGCGTTTGCATCCACACCACCTGTTAACACTTTACCTGATGAAGGAACAACTGTGTTATAAGCACGCGCTAAACGTGTGATGGAGTCTAACAGGATGATAACGTCTTTTTTATGCTCAACTAAACGCTTCGCTTTTTCAATCACCATTTCTGCAACTTGTACGTGGCGAGAAGCTGGCTCGTCAAAGGTTGAAGCAATAACTTCCCCTTTTACTAAGCGTTGCATTTCTGTCACTTCTTCTGGACGTTCATCAATCAGAAGTACCATTAATACGCAATCTGGGTAGTTATGAGCAATATTTGCTGCAATGTTTTGCAGCAACATGGTTTTACCCGCTTTTGGTGGAGCAACGATAAGACCACGTTGACCACGGCCAATTGGTGCCGCTAAGTCAAGAACACGCGCGGTTAAGTCTTCTGTTGAACCATTACCACGTTCCATGCGTAAACGATTATTAGCATGTAAAGGTGTTAAGTTTTCAAAGAGGATTTTACTGCGGGCATTTTCTGGCTTATCAAAGTTAACTTCATTAACTTTTAGGAGGGCAAAATAGCGTTCACCTTCTTTAGGAGGACGAATTTTCCCTGCGATGGTGTCACCAGTGCGAAGGTTAAAACGGCGAATTTGACTTGGAGAAACGTAGATATCATCGGGACCAGCAAGGTAGGAACTGTCTGCGGAACGTAGGAAGCCGAAGCCATCCTGCAATATTTCCAGCACACCGTCACCGAAAATATCTTCTCCACTTTTCGCGTGTTGCTTCAAGATAGAGAAAATAATGTCTTGCTTTCTCATTCGAGCCAGATTCTCTAGCCCCATATTTTCGCCAAGTGCTATCAGTTCTGATACCGGCGTATTTTTTAATTCGGTAAGATTCATAATGGTGGGTTCTTAATAACTCGGGGTAACTCTCGAACTATGAACGTGAATAGTATAACAGCGAATCGCTGTCAGTTTCGTCATGTGTAAAATTACAGATTATAACTTTCTAACATAAGGGTATAACTAAAATGATAATGTTAGAGAGTGTTAATACTATTAGACCAGTCTGCTTTATCCCAGAAAAGTGACATTCATTTTCGCGATGTATGAGTGTACTTTCAACTTATGGGTTAGGAACATACTTTGGAAAAATTTATATTCCCTGAATACTATAGATTATTCTAAGGCAACTTGACTGGTTAGATGAATTCAGATTACTTATATTAAATATCATATTAGATTAAATATCATATCATGTTATTCAATTCTATTACTTTGCACGCTTGATATTCAATATCTCAGACTTATTTAATCGTGTCTAATCATATTGACAAGTAGATCCGATATATTATGTAAGTAAGTGGCGCTAACTTATCATGCTTCGAAGCGGACGTCTAGCTGTCAATAACAGAAATACTGACAAGGTCTAAACGTCCTACTTTTATTTTTGATATCTAAATCAAATTAGATATTTTCGTCTAAAAACTCTTTCAGTTGAGTTTTTGACAATGCGCCTACTTTAGTCGCAGCAACTGCACCGTTTTTGAATAAAATCAGTGTAGGAATACCGCGAATACCGTATTTTGGTGCTGTCAGCGGGTTTTGATCGATGTTTAGCTTAGCAACTGTTAATTTACCAGCGTATTCTGTTGCAACTTCATCTAGAATAGGAGCAATCATTTTACATGGGCCACACCATTCAGCCCAGAAATCAACGAGCACAGGGCCGGTTGCATTTAATACATCAGCATCGAATTTGCTGTCAGATAAGTGAAGGATTTTATCGCTCATTGTTCTACTCCAAAGAATAATATTGACCGTACCAGTGTAACATTAAATAACAAAAGTCTGTCTGCATTTCAGCGGATAAACTTTTGTAATGCAACCCATAACTGATATTCTATTACATTATGAGCAAAACATATTTGACAGAAAAGAAGTTTTCCGACTTCGCCTTGCATCCAAAAGTGATAGAAGCCCTTGAGAAAAAAGGGTTCTCTAATTGTACACAAATTCAGGCATTGACGTTACCTATCACTGTGAAAGGTCAAGACATTGCCGGGCAAGCCCAAACAGGAACAGGCAAAACGTTGGCGTTTTTAACCTCAACGTTTCATTATCTTTTAACACACCCTGCTAAAGAAGGGCATGAAACCAATCAACCTCGTGCACTTATTATGGCGCCAACACGCGAATTAGCCGTGCAGATTTATTCTGATGCTAAAGAGCTTGCGCAAAATACAGGGATTAAAATGGGTCTCGCCTACGGTGGCGATGGCTATGACGAACAACTCAAAGTATTAAGTAATGGTGTCGATATTGTTATTGGCACAACAGGTCGTTTAATTGATTACGTTAAACAAGGCCATATTAACCTTAGCGCAATCCAAGTTGTGGTACTTGATGAAGCTGACAGAATGTACGATCTCGGCTTTATTAAAGATATTCGTTGGATTTTCCGTCGTATGCCAGTTGCAGCTGAGCGTATGAATATGCTGTTTTCTGCAACGCTTTCTTACCGCGTCAGAGAACTGGCTTTTGAGCAGATGAATAACCCTGAATATGTTGAAGTTGAACCTGAACAAAAAACAGGTTTTAGCATAAAAGAAGAACTCTTTTATCCTTCAAATGAAGAGAAAATGCGTCTTCTTCAAACATTAATTGAAGAAGAATGGCCAGATCGCTGTATCATTTTCGCCAATACAAAACATCGTTGTGATGACATTTGGGCACACCTTGCCGCAGATGGACACCGCGTTGGTTTATTAACAGGTGATGTTCCTCAGAAAAAACGTCTACGCATTTTAGAAGATTTTACCCAAGGTAATATTGATATTCTGGTTGCCACTGACGTTGCTGCTAGAGGTCTTCATATTCCATCAGTAACGCATGTTTTTAACTATGATTTACCTGATGATTGTGAAGATTATGTTCACCGTATTGGTAGAACAGGGCGTGCTGGAAATAGTGGTAACTCAATCAGTCTTGCATGTGAAGAATATGCACTGAATTTACCTGCAATTGAGACTTATATTCAACATGCTATTCCTGTGAGTAAATATAATAGTGATGCGTTATTAGCTGATCTTCCTGAGCCTAAACGCCGTCACCGTCCTCGCCAAGGTCAGCCTCGTCGCAATAATGCGCCAGTGCGAAATAATAGAGGAAATAATACTCAACGTAACAACCGAAATAAACGCCCGAGTCATCCATAAATTATGCTGAAATCCTCATCACTTTATGCTGCTATTGATTTAGGTTCTAACAGTTTTCATATGTTAGTCGTTCGAGAAATCGCGGGCTCTATACAAGTTCTTTCCCGCGTGAAACGTAAAGTTCGACTCGCTGCTGGCCTAAACAGTGAAAATGAATTGTCAGAGCAGGCAATGGAACGCGGTTGGCAATGTTTACGACTTTTTTCTGAATATCTACGTGATATTCCGACTGAACAAATCAGAGTCGTAGCAACAGCCACATTACGTATTGCTAAAAATGCAGATATTTTTGTCGCAAAAGCGTCTGAAATATTGGGCAATACTGTTCATGTTATTAGTGGTGAGGAAGAAGCACGCCTTATCTATCGTGGCGTTGCACATACCACTGGTGGTGCAGAGCAACGTTTAGTTGTCGATATTGGTGGTGGCAGCACAGAGCTGGTTACAGGTACTGGTGCTAAAACGACACAATTAATGAGCTTAAGTATGGGCTGTGTAACTTGGTTAGAGCGCTATTTTACTGATCGCTCTTTAACTCAAGAAAATTTTGCTAAAGCGCAAGACGCAGCCAAAGCGATACTCGCCCCAGTGGCGGATAAATTAATTGAGCAAGGCTGGCAAGTGTGTGTGGGCGCCTCTGGTACTGTACAGGCGTTGCAAGAGATCATGATTGCTCAAGGTATGGATGAATTAATCACCTTACCTAAGCTTGAGCGGCTCAAACACAAAGCCATTGAATGTGGAAAACTGGAAGAATTGGAAATTGAAGGGCTTACTTTTGAACGAGCCTTAGTGTTTCCGAGTGGGCTTGCTATCTTAATCGCCATATTTGAAACACTGCATATCGACAATATGATCTTAGCAGGTGGTGCATTACGAGAAGGCTTAGTCTATGGAATGTTGCATCTTCCTATTGAGCAAGATATTCGCCAACGTACTCTTCGTAATGTCCAGCGTCGGTTTCAGATTGATATTGAGCAAGCACACCGAGTTCAACAACTTGCAGAACACTTTTTTATCCAAGTCAGCAAGAGTTGGCAGTTAGATAATCGTTGCCGCGAGTTGCTTAATAGCGCTAGTGCATTACATGAAATTGGCCTAAGTGTTGATTTCCGCCAAGCACCTTCACATGCAAGCTATCTGATCTCTCATCTTGATTTACCAGGATATACACCGGCGCAACGACGTTTATTAGCTTCTTTGCTAAAAAACCAAACAGGGATCATCGATCTTGCACCTCTTAATCATCAAAATGCCCTACCGATAACTCAAGCCAATCGACTGGTGCGTTTACTGCGATTAGCCATCATTTTTGCTAGCCGTCGCCGTGATGATACGCTTCCTGCATTACGATTACGCACTGAAGATGAGAAGCTCATTATTACACTGCCATATCAATGGCTTAATGAGCATCCGTTACGTGCTGAAAATCTCCAAGAAGAGATCCAACTTCAGAGTTATGTCCATTGGTCTTTAATGATTGAAGAACAAAATAGCTCTCGTATAAGTTAACTTTTTTATTTATACAAAAATAAAACCCCTTGGACATCAATATGCCAAGGGGTTAGTTTTATCGACAACTCTCTATGCTATTCAGGTTTATGCCTTGCCAACATAGCTCTTAATCCTGCAACACCTTTTTGCCCTTTCTCTTGTTTTTCCTCAGCACTTAACACTTTCTTTTTATTGGTATCCCAATTCAAATCATCTTGAGGTAATTCATAAAGAAAACGGCTCGGTTCAGGTTTGATTAATTCACCGTATTGGCGCCTTTCCTTACATAACGTAAACGTGAGTGTTTTTTGTGCTCGAGTAATGCCCACATAAGCAAGACGTCTTTCTTCGTCTACATTATCTTCATCAATACTGCTTTGGTGTGGCAATATGCCCTCTTCCATTCCCACTAAAAACACATGAGGGAACTCAAGACCTTTAGAGGCATGTAATGTCATTAACTGAACTTGATCTAACTCTTCTTCTGTTTCTCCTCGCTCCATCATATCGCGCAAGGTAAAACGATTAACGACTTGAGAAAGCGTCATCGGTTCATGCAATTCATCACCTTCAAGCATTTCACTCATCCATAAAAATAGCTGATTAATATTTTTCATCCTCATTTCAGCCGCTTTTGCGCTACTTGAGGTTTCATATAACCAACTTTCATAATCCATTTCATGCAATAAATCACGTACAGCTAACAGTGGTTCTCGCTCTGATTTTTGTACTATACGCGACATCCATTGCGAAAATGCTTGTAATGAATTCAAACCTCGACCTGTTAATGTTTGGCTTAGCCCCAAATCAAAACAGGCATTGTATAAGCTTTTATCTCGAACTTTTGCCCACTCACCTAATTTTTGAATTGTCATAGGGCCGATTTCACGACGAGGCTTATTCACAATACGTAAAAATGCCGCATCATCATCAGGATTAGTAATGACTCGTAAATAGGCAAGGATATCTTTTATCTCTTCTCGTGAAAAAAAGGAGGTTTCACCCGAAATACGATAAGGAATGCGATTTTGCATCAAGTATTTTTCAAAAATACGTGACTGGTGATTACCACGATAAAGTATCGCGTAATCCTTATAATTGGTTTTATTAATAAAGTGATGCGCAATTAATTCGCCCGCGACACGCTCTGCTTCGTGCTCTTCATTATTTGCCGTTAAAACACGAAGTTCATCACCATAACCTAACTCTGAAAATAAGCGTTTTTCAAAAACATGGGGATTATTTTCAATCAAGATATTGGCAGATTTTAAAATACGTCCCGAAGATCGATAATTTTGCTCAAGTTTAATGACATTAAGTTGAGGGAAATCTTTTTGTAACAACACTAAATTTTGAGGGCGAGCACCACGCCATGAATAAATAGATTGGTCATCATCGCCCACAACGGTAAAACGCGCTCTTTCACCCACCAACCATTTCACTAATTCATATTGGCTGGTATTGGTGTCTTGATATTCATCCACCAGCAAATAACGGATGCGTCTTTGCCAGCGCTCTCTCACTTCTTCATTCGTGCGCAATAACATAGTTGGTCGACTAATTAAGTCATCAAAATCGAGCACATTACAACTACGCAGATGTTGTTCATAACGTCGAAAACATTCGGCAAAAGTATGATCTTGTTGCGATCTCGCTATTCCTATTGCTTGCTCTGGCGTGAGCATGTCATTTTTCCAGTTAGAGATTTGGCTCTTTAACTGAGACAGCAAATCTTTATCTTCTTCTAATAAATCAGCCGTTAATTCTTTAAGTAATGCAGATTGGTCTTGATCATCAAACAATGAAAATTTAGCTTTAATACCTAGTGCTTTATATTCACGTTTAATAATTTCTAATCCCAAGGTATGGAACGTTGAGATCATTAATCCTTTCGCTTCTTGGCGACCTAAGGTTTGAGCAACACGCTCTTTCATTTCACGCGCGGCTTTATTAGTAAACGTAACCGCCGCAATCTGCTTTGCTGGGTATTGGCATTGACGAATAAGATGTGCAATTTTATTGGTAATAACCCGTGTTTTACCCGATCCCGCACCTGCCAAGACCAAACAAGGGCCTGACACATATTCCACTGCTTTTTGCTGACCGGGATTTAATCGCATACTTTTTCCAAACTTCATTAACCAAGAACATAACGGGGGATAATTGTAGCAGAAAGTGCATAGAAAGATGGTTCGGTTTTAGGATTTGGAGATCATTTTCGATAAGAAAATTAAATTTATATAGTTTAAACTTTGTATACTATTTCAACGAAATAGGAATATATTGCAGACATAAATCAATTTGAACATAACAAGATGAACAGAAAACAAAAAAATATTAATAAATACATAAAGAAGAATAAGTTTGAACCTAATCCAAAGACATTAATCACTTTTATAAAAACAGATAAAAATATTGATATTTTTCATATTGATGGCGCTAATAATTTATTCAAAAACTTAGATATTTAGACCAAAAAACAAAAAACCGTATTTCATTAAGAAACACGGTTTTCAACAAATTGAATCTTACGCTTATTTTTCTAAGCTATTTGCGAGAGAAGAAGGCGGCAAAGGAGGTTATCCCAAGGAGCATACATGAGTATGTGACTTGGGTAACCGAGTGTAGCCAACGCACTTATCGCGTAAAGGGCGACGAAAAATTAGTATGTGACTAGGATAACCGAGCATAGCCAACGCACTTATCGCGTAAAGAGCGACGAAAAATCGGAAAATTAGTTGCCTACAGCAATTTTCTTCATATCCGTCATATACCCGCGCAAGGTTTTACCTACGGCTTCAATTGGGTGCTGACGAATTGCTTCATTGATATCACGCAATTGCGCATTATCTGTTCCATTATCTTGAACTTTCTTCGCTAAATCGCCACTTTGCAATGTTGTCATAAATTCTTTCAACATCGGCACAACCGCAAATGAGAACAAATAGTTGCCGTATTCTGCCGTATCAGAGATAACCACATTCATTTCATACAAACGCTTACGAGCGATGGTATTCGCGATTAATGGTAACTCATGCAGTGATTCATAATAAGCTGACTCTGCAAAGATCCCTGCTTCAATCATGGTATCAAACGCTAATTCAACACCAGCTTTAACCATTGCAACCATTAATACACCGTGATCAAAGTACTCTTGCTCACTGATTTTACCCTCATATTCAGGGTAATTTTCAAATGCGCTTGCTCCAGTCTCTTCACGCCATGTCAGCAAGTTTTTATCATCATTTGCCCAATCTGCCATCATAGTTTCAGAGAATTTACCTGAAATGATATCATCCATATGTTTCGCAAACAGTGGAGCCATGATCTCTTTCAGTTGCTCTGATAATGCATATGCACGCATTTTCGCAGGGTTAGATAATCTGTCCATCATTAAGGTGATACCACCTTGTTTCAGTGCTTCTGTAATGGTTTCCCAACCAAACTGAATCAACTTACCTGCATAGCCTGGTTCAACACCATCGGCAACCATTTTGTCATAACATAACAATGAGCCTGCTTGTAACATACCGCACAGAATGGTTTGCTCACCCATTAAGTCAGATTTGACTTCAGCAACAAAAGAAGATTCTAAAACACCAGCGCGATGACCACCTGTTGCCGCTGCCCATGCTTTAGCAATAGCCATTCCTTCGCCTTTCGCATCATTTTCAGGGTGAACAGCAATCAGTGTTGGAACACCAAAACCACGCTTATATTCTTCGCGAACTTCTGTACCTGGGCATTTTGGTGCAACCATCACAACAGTGATGTCATCACGAATTTTTTCGCCAACTTCAACGATATTAAAACCATGAGAATAGCCTAATGCTGCACCTGATTTCATCAGTGGTTGAACAGCTTGAACAACAGCAGAGTGCTGTTTGTCTGGCGTTAAGTTAACCACTAAATCTGCCTGAGGGATCAACGCTTCATAGGTGCCAACTTCAAAGCCGTTTTCGGTCGCGCGACGCCATGATGCACGTTTCTCATCAATCGCTTCTTGGCGTAAGGCATACGCAATATTCAAACCTGAATCACGCATATTTAAACCTTGGTTAAGACCTTGAGCGCCACAACCAACGATAACGACTTTTTTGCCTTTCAGGTAATTTGCTTCATCAGCAAATTCTTCGCGTGACATAAAGCGACATTTACCTAATTGCGACAACTGCTGACGCAGATTCAATGTATTAAAATAATTTGCCATAGAAGACTCCAAAATCGTTGTGTATGTGTTTGCTGTTATTATCCTCACTCTCAGTGAGGTGTTGCATGACTTTACTATATGGGATGAAAGCCATTGCTTAAATTGATATATTTACAAGATAGTGTTGCAAAAAATGCAACGTACTTTTTTATCACAATGGGTGGCTGACAATGGATATTCGTGATCTCAAACTCTTCCTGCATTTAGCTGAAAGTTGCCACTTCACCAAGACAGCGCAGGCAATGCACGTCAGCCCTTCAACGCTCTCTCGTCAAATTCAACGCCTTGAAGAAAGCTTAGGTCATCCTCTGTTTTTACGTGATAACAGACAAGTGACTCTCACCGATGCTGGCGAGCAGTTAAAACGCTATGCTCAACAAACCTTATTGCAATATAAGCAACTTAAGCACACGTTAAATCAAAATAGCCCAAGCCTTTCTGGCGAATTACGCCTATTTTGTTCTGTAACAGCGGCTTACAGCCATTTACCCTCTATTCTTGATCGCTTTCGTGCTGAACACCCATTAGTTGAAATAAAACTCACCACAGGAGATGCAGCTGATGCAGTCGATAAAGTGCAATCTGATGAGGCCGATTTAGGTATTGCAGGAAAACCTGAAAAGCTTCCTGAAAATATCTGTTTTGAAAAAATAGGCGAAATTCCATTAGTACTGATTGCGCCCGCTCTGCCTTGTAATGTTCGTCATCTTGCAACACAAGAGAAACCCGATTGGCTCAATATTCCATTTATCATTCCTGAACATGGCCCATCGCGACAACGAATTGCATTATGGTTTAAGCGCCACCGTATCCATAATCCCTTAATTTATGCGACTGTTTCAGGGCATGAAGCGATTGTCTCAATGGTTGCGTTAGGTTGTGGTATCGCGCTTATTCCACAGGTCGTCGTTGATAATTGTCCAGAGCCTGTGCGTAATCGCATCTCTTCATTGGATAATATTTCAATGGTAGAACCTTTCGAATTAGGCGTTTGCGGATTACACAAACGCCTTCAAGAGCCTGTGATCAGTGCTTTTTGGCGATTACTCCACGACTAAGCTTGTCGTTTGTGGTGACAGAAATAGCTGAAAAGAAGGATTTCCTGTCTCATCATGATATTCATAGCCTAATGCATCTAAATGTCGCTCGAAACGCCCTTCTGTTTCGGGCAATTCAAATGCCACCAGCACTCGACCATAATCAGTACCATGACTGCGATAATGGAATAGTGTGATATTCCAATAAGTGCCTAACGTTTTTAAAAACTTCATTAAAGCACCCGGTGATTCTGGAAACTCGAAACTAAATAGACGCTCTTTAAGCGGCTTATTAGGACGACCACCGACCATATAACGCACATGCAGTTTTGCCATTTCATCGTCAGAAAGATCAGCAACTTGATAACCTGCAGTCGTAAGCTCCCGCAAAATTTCTTTACGCTCTATAAGTCCTTGACTTAAACGTACGCCCACGAAAATACGTGCATTTTCAGGATCAGCATCGCTATAACGATAATTAAATTCAGTGACCACACGTTGACCTAGGATTTGGCAAAAACGTAAAAAACTGCCTTTTTGCTCAGGAATAGTCACAGCGAATAGCGCTTCACGTTTTTCGCCTAGTTCACAGCGTTCAGAAACATAACGTAAGCCATGAAAATTCACATTTGCACCAGAAAGTATATGCGCTAGACGCTCACCTTTGATCTGGTGCTCTTCTACGTATTTTTTAAGCCCAGCTAATGCCAATGCGCCCGAAGGCTCAGCAATCGCACGCACATCTTCAAATAAATCTTTTACAGCAGCGCAAATTTCATCACTATCAACAGTAATCACATCATCGACATACTTCTGGCATAAACGAAAAGTTTCATCACCAATACGCTTAACGGCAACACCTTCTGCAAATAAGCCTACGCGAGCTAATTCAACAGGGTGTCCTGCCTTTAATGCTGCTTTTAAACATGCTGCATCTTCTGCTTCAACGCCGATAATTTTAATTTCTGGCATAAGCTGTTTGATTAATACAGCCACTCCAGCAATTAAACCTCCACCACCTACAGGTACGAAAATACGATCAAGATGAACATCTTGTTGCAATAATTCCATTGCTAATGTTGCCTGCCCTGCAATCACAGCGGGGTGATCAAAAGGCGGAACAAAGGTGTATCCCATCTCTTCAGATAGTGCGATAGCTTTCGCTTTTGCTTCATCAAAGTTGGCACCATAAAGCAATGCTTCTCCACCAAATTGGCGAACCGCATCGACTTTGATATCCGCTGTTGCCACTGGCATCACGATTAATGCCTTTACACCCATTCGATTCGCTGACAACGCAACGCCTTGGGCGTGGTTACCCGCCGAAGCAGTTACAACGCCTTTCGCTTTTTGCTCAGGAGTCAACCCTGCAATCATGGTGTAAGCACCACGTAATTTAAAACTATGAACAGGTTGTCTATCTTCACGCTTAACTAAAATCGTATTTTCTAAGCGTTCAGAGATTTTTGTCATCTCTTGAAGTGGCGTGACAATTGCCGCTTCATAAACAGGTGCGCTCAGCGCCGCTTTTAAATATTCAGCGCTACTTGGTGCTGAATTTAAAGGTCTAAAGGCAGCCATTTCTTAGCCCCCTAATTTAGATTTATCGCGCACAGCACCTTTATCAGCACTGGTTGCTAAAGAGGCGTAAGCACGTAAGGCAAAAGAGACTTGGCGCTGTCTGTCTTGTGGTGTCCACGCTTTATCACCACGAGCATTTTGTGCATCACGACGTGCAGATAACGTTTTATCATCTACCTTTAATGAGATCTCACGAGTTGGAATATTGATAGAGACAATATCACCTTCTTCCACTAAACCAATTACACCACCACTTGCTGCTTCAGGTGAAACATGCCCGATAGATAAGCCAGATGTTCCCCCAGAGAAACGTCCGTCAGTGATAAGTGCGCAAGCTTTACCTAATCCCATTGATTTTAAATATGAGGTTGGATACAGCATCTCTTGCATACCTGGCCCACCTTTAGGACCTTCATAGCGAATAATGACCACATCGCCTGCCACTACTTTTCCACCTAAGATGGCCTCAACAGCATCATCTTGGCTTTCATATACTTTTGCAGGACCGCTAAAAATCAAGTTATCTTCATCAACGCCCGCAGTTTTAACAATACAGCCATCTTCTGCTAAGTTACCTGATAACACGGCCAATCCACCATCTTGGCTATAAGCATGTTCTTTACTGCGGATACACCCGTTTTCACGATCGGTATCTAAGGTTGGCCAACGGCAATTTTGAGAGAATGCCTTCGTGGTACGAATACCCGCAGGACCTGCTTGGAACATCGATTTTACTTGCTCATCTTGCGTTAACATCACGTCATATTGCGCTAATGTTTCTGGCAAGCTTAGCCCTAAGATATTATCCACATTACGGTTAAGTAATCCGGCTCTGTCTAATTCACCTAAAATACCCATAACTCCACCTGCACGGTGAACATCTTCCATATGATATTTTTGTGTACTTGGTGCCACTTTACATAAATGAGGGACTTGGCGAGAAAGCCTGTCGATATCTTCCATGGTGAAGTCAACTTCACCTTCTTGTGCAGCAGCTAATAAATGCAGAACCGTATTTGTCGAGCCACCCATTGCAATATCTAAGATCATCGCATTTTCAAAGGCTTCTTTTTTAGCGATATTGCGCGGTAATGCGGACTCATCATCTTTTTCATAATAACGCTTGGTTAATTCAACAATTCGCTTACCTGCGTTGATAAACAGCGTTTCACGATCTGCGTGTGTTGCTAATAATGAGCCATTTCCGGGTTGAGATAATCCCAGAGCTTCGGTTAAACAGTTCATGGAGTTTGCGGTAAACATACCTGAACACGATCCGCAAGTCGGACAAGCAGATCGTTCAATTTGCTCACTATCCGCATCGCTAACATTGGGATTTGCTCCTTGGATCATGGCATCAACCAGATCCAATTTGATCAGTTGATCTGAAAGCTTCGTTTTACCTGCTTCCATAGGACCACCCGAAACAAAAATAACAGGAATATTTAAGCGTAAAGACGCCATTAACATTCCTGGGGTGATCTTGTCGCAGTTTGAGATACACACCATCGCATCAGCACAGTGCGCATTAACCATATATTCAACAGAGTCTGCGATAAGTTCACGCGATGGCAAAGAATAAAGCATGCCACCGTGCCCCATTGCGATACCGTCATCAACCGCAATAGTATTAAATTCTTTAGCGACACCACCAGCGGCTTCAATTTGCTCAGCAACCAGTTTTCCTAAATCCCGCAGATGCACATGACCCGGTACAAATTGCGTAAATGAGTTCACAACAGCGATAATGGGTTTACCAAAATCAGCATCAGTCATTCCCGTTGCGCGCCATAAGGCACGGGCTCCCGCCATATTACGACCGTGTGTCGTTGTCGCTGAACGGTATTTAGGCATTTTTCACACTCCTGCGATAAAGAAAGCGAGTAGGGAACGAGCTACCCGCTAAACAAATTTATTTGATTATGTTTATGAATTGATTGGATCTAACCAGCCGTATTTATCTTCTGTCTCACCTGTGAACAGACCAAAGAACGCCTTTTGAATTGCTTTGGTCACAGGGCCACAACGTCCAATACCGACTTGAATACCATCAACACTACGTACTGGGGTTATCTCTGCGGCTGTACCTGACATAAAGACTTCATCTGCAAGATAAAGTGATTCACGAGAAAGGACTTGTTCACGCACTTCATAACCGAGATCTTTTGCTAATTTGATAATGGCATCACGCGTGATCCCCGGCAGTGCTGATGAAGTAAATGGAGGTGTAAAAATAACACCGTCTTTTACTTCAAATAGGTTTTCACCTGCACCTTCTGATAAATAGCCATGCACATCTAATGCAATCCCTTCTTGATAACCATGACGGCGAGCTTCGCTTCCCACTAATAGTGAAGATAAATAGTTACCACCCGCTTTTGCTGCTGTTGGAATAGTATTTGGTGCAGCACGATGCCAAGAAGAAACCATTGCATCAATACCTTTATCTAACGCTTCTTCACCGAGGTAAGCTCCCCATGGAAATGCAGCAATGATCACATCTGTTTTATAACCAGCTGGTGGATTAACACCCATACCGACATCACCAATAAAAACTAATGGGCGAATATAAGCACTGACTAATTTATTTTTACGTAAGGTCTCACGACAGGCTTCCATTAACTCATCAACACTTTGCTCAACAGGCATACGATAAATTTTTGCTGAATCATGTAAACGTTGCATGTGTTCACGATGGCGAAAGACCACAGGGCCTTTATGAGAATCATAACAACGCACACCTTCAAACACAGAGGTTCCATAATGTAATGCATGAGACATAACATGAACCTTTGCCTCAGCCCAAGGAACCATTTCACCGTTAAACCAAATATAATCAGCTTGCTTTGTCATTCTTTTATCCTTACATGGCACTTAGTGCATTCATGAATCGTAATTTTTCTTTCTGTTGATGTGATACTTGAATACCTGCAACATCAGCTAATTTTGTTAACTGGCTGCACAGAAGTTCTAATGGCCGCTGACTACTCACCGTCAGGCTTAAATTGATATTATTACTTTCAGTGATATTCATATTCATTGAGCATATATGAAAACCACGATGACGAATAACTCTCAGGATACGTTCTAAGATCTCTGGACAAAAACGGGCTTCAATTGTGATATTGTGTTGGTTCATTTTGATTTCTCCATCATCTCATCATTACTTGCGCCCGGCGGGACTAAAGGCCAGACATTTTCTGCGTCATCGATAGATACCTGTAATAAGTAAGGACCATCGCTCTCTAATAAACATTTTATTGCATCAGCAACCTGTGCTTTTTCTGTGATGCGTTGCCCAGGGATATCAAAAGCTTTTGCCAAGGCAACAAAGTCTGGATTATCTGTTAAAATCGTTTCGCTATAACGTTGTTCAAAAAACAACTCTTGCCATTGACGAACCATACCAAGACGTTGGTTATCTAATAGCACCAATTTGATAGGTAATTGCTTACGCTTAATTGTGCCCAATTCCTGTACATTCATCATAAAAGAGCCATCACCAGACACACAGATAACACATGCATCAGGTCTAGCAATTTGAGCGCCCACTGCTGCTGGGATACCAAATCCCATGGTGCCTAAACCACTTGAGGTGATAAAGTTTTCAGGTGCATCAAATGTCATATGTTGTGCCGACCACATTTGATGTTGGCCTACATCTGTTGTCACAATCGTATTTTCAGGTTTCGCATCTGATAATTGTTTTAATAATAATGGGGCATAAATTGCGGAGCCTGGATGATCGTAACGCCACGCGTGTTCGGCTTTTAATTCTTGTATTTCTTGTTGCCAAGCAGCGATAGATAATGGCTGAGACAAAGCAGGTAACAACACTTTCGCATCACCTAATAACGCCACATGCGCTTGTTTCAATTTATTTAATTCTGCATGGTCGATATCGATATGGATAACCTTGGCATTAGGTGCAAAAGTATTTAATCGCCCAGTAACGCGATCATCAAAACGAGCACCAACAGCGATTAATAAATCACTACGCTGAACAGCATAATTTGCCGCTTTAGTGCCATGCATACCTAACATGCCTAAATAGTTAGCATCTAATGCATCGGCACAGCCTAACCCTTTTAAAGTGGAAACAACGGGCATTTCTGTTTGCTTCACAAATGCTCTTAACGTTTCCACTGCATTGCTCATGGCAACACCACCACCTACATACAAAATCGGTTTTTGTGCCTTCGCTAACATCTGCTTAGCTTGATTTAACTCTTGTGTTGGATAAGAAAATTCTTGCTCTTCTGGTAATTCATAGCTTGATAAATGAGAAGCATCCGCCAATTGAACATCTTTAGGAATATCAATTAAAACAGGGCCAGGGCGACCTTGAGATGCGATAGAGAATGCCTCTGATAACACTCTTGGTAATTCATCAACCGTCGAAACTAAAAAACTATGTTTCGTACACGCCAATGAAAGACCTAAAACGTCAATTTCTTGGAATGCATCAGTACCAATTAAATTGGAAGCAACTTGCCCAGTGATAGCAACAACAGGCACAGAATCTAACAATGCATCAGCAAGTCCAGTGATGACATTAGTAGCGCCTGGGCCTGATGTCGCGATACAAATACCTGTCGTACCCGTAGAGCGAGCAAAACCAATAGCAGCAATTGCAGCACCTTGTTCATGGCGACATAAAACATGTTCAACACCACCATCATAAAGGGCATCGTAAACAGGCATGATAGCACCGCCAGGATAACCAAAGACTGTTTCGACTTGATGTTTTCGTAATGCCTGTACTAACCACTGTGCTCCATTCATTCTTTCACCATGCCATCTTAACTTCTTGTTTAATTTGAATTTATTTTCTATTTAATCTTTTTTTCAAACTCAGGCTCAAAAAAAACCCCCGCGCCTTTCGGTGCGGGGGTTTTTAAGAGATCCGGCTAGTTTAGTTAGCCTTTCTTCGTCCTAGTGCAGCCCCGCACGGTGGGTTAATAATCACCACCACGCTGACAATAATTAGGCTAATCACTAGGACGATAGTATTCATAGTTTTATAACTTCTTTTCTTATTTAAAATGTATGTTTGTAATGTTGTGTTGTGTTTTCTTTCACTCTGTCCTTTTAGAGTTATCATGATATTTTAGAATTGACAATGTTTATTTTAAAAATAATTATAACATGATGAATTTTATATGTTTTTTATAGCGCAAACACCAATTAGAATATTCATCTATAAAATATTTATTTTTCAGTTATTAATACCAAGAAAGAACGCGTTATTTTGTTTTTTCTGCTATTGCATTTTATTATTCCAAGTTAAAAAACAATGATAATTTTCATTATATTTATATTAATTTATTAAATTAATTATTTAAAAAATTAATCATTATATTTCAATATGTTATATTATTTTCGAGATATCTCGCATTTATTTAACTCTTCATTTAACACAAAAGAAAAAATAATTTAAAAAGAAAAAAATAATGGAGAATAAAAAATGGCATTAGCAATAATATATACGCGTGCCTCTTTAGGAATATCAGCTCCGCTTATTACTATCGAGGCTCATATTAGTCAGGGATTACCTGGATTAACATTAGTTGGATTACCTGAAACTGTCGTAAAAGAAGCAAAAGATAGAGTAAGGAGTGCATTAATTAATAGCGGATATACTTATCCTGCAAAAAGAATAACGATTAATCTTTCACCTGCCGATTTACCCAAAGAAGGTGCGCGTTATGATTTACCTATTGCACTAGCAATACTCATTGCATCAGAACAATTAATATCAAATAAATTAGAGTGTTATGAGTTTATTGGAGAACTTGCACTTTCTGGAAAATTACAACGAGTTAATGCGGTTATTCCATCAATTCTTAGTGCATCAAAAGATCATCGAATATGTATTGTATCAACAGAACATCAAACTGAAGTTTCATTATTACCCAATAAATCGGCTTTATTAGCCTCTCATCTTTTAGAGATTTGTCATCATCTAGAAAATAATACGCCATTAATTGAAACAGAAAGTTTTATTATTAATGATGAAATTGAAAATCAAAATAATAAAGATATGAGCGATATAATTGGTCAAAATAATGCAAAAAGGGCAGCAGAAATCACAGCCGCAGGAAATCACAACATTTTATTTCTTGGGCCACCAGGAACAGGCAAAACAATGTTAGCGCAAAGAATAAGTACGCTTCTTCCGCCTTTAACTGCTAAAGAAGCACTTGATGTATTAATCATTAGTAGCTTAAGAGGAGTGACATTTGATGAAAGAAAGTGGCCTACAAGACCATTTAGAGCTCCACATCATACTTCCTCTGCTGTTGCTTTAACGGGAGGAGGCTCTCTTCCTAAACCTGGAGAAATTACATTAGCACATCACGGTATTTTATTTTTAGATGAATTACCAGAATTCGAGCGCCGAGTACTCGATGCATTACGTGAACCTCTAGATGCTAGGGAAATTACTATTTCACGCGCAAAAGCCAAAATAAGCTACCCTGCCAATGTATTATTGGTCGGTGCATTAAATCCAAGCCCAACAGGACATTATCAAGGTAATCACAACCGAGTACCAATAAAGCAAATCCTACGCTATTTAAGCAAGGTTTCTGGACCTTTTTTAGATAGGTTTGATTTATCTGTCGAAATGCCACTTCTTCCCCAAGGCGCGCTTATTCATCCTACATTTACTACAGAAAATAGTACGACAATTAGAGAACGTGTTCTAAAGGCAAGAGAAAGACAATTTGCACGATGTGGAAAAGTAAATACTTATTTAACTGGAAAAGAGATTGAATGCTATTGCTCATTGAATACCAGTGATGCAACTTTTCTTGAAGATACGCTTAATAAATTAGGATTATCGATACGAGCTTGGCATAAAATTTTAAGAGTATCGAGGACTATTGCAGATCTTGCAAATGAAGAGAAAATACAGAGAAATCATTTAATTGAAGCATTAAGCTTTCGTGCAATGGATAGATTAATGATCTATTTACAAAAACAACTAGATGGGTAATAAAAAGGAGCGAAAAAACGCTCCTTTTGACTAAAACTAATGATATTAATCATCAGAGTCGGTATAGTCATCAGATGGATCGAGCTGCGGCTTTCCACCCGATAATGTATGAAAACGTTTTGGACGACTTATACGACTCGTATATTTCTTCCAAATTTTTTCTTCAACCGTTGCTGCTTCTCGTTCGCCACGACACATGGCAACAAATAATTTTTCCGCTTCAGTTGTAGGCTCTCGTTTACCTAAATCAAGCTCGTTAAAGGCTTGACCATGACGTTCCAATATCTGGGATTCCTTGATAGTGAAATCGCCATGACGAGAAAAACCACGCGGATAATGTTTATTGTCAAAAAAACGATTAGTCGTGATAAAACTTTCTGCCATCTGACACACTCCTAATTCTCTATCATCATACTTATGGCGCGGAGTATTAGATAGTCATGCGGTTCTGTAAAACAAAATATTTAAATCGTAACGACAAATTTTTTTGGAGATATATGTGGATACCGAATTACTGAAAACCTTTTTGGAAGTCAGTAAGACTAGACACTTTGGGCGAGCCGCTGAATCTCTTTATTTAACTCAGTCTGCGGTTAGTTTTAGAATACGACAACTGGAAACACAATTAGGCACAAATCTATTTACTCGCCATCGTAATAATATTCGTCTAACTGTCGCAGGTGAAAGGCTGATCCCTTATGCTGAATCGTTAATGAATACATGGCTTCTCGCTAAAAAAGAGATTAGCCATGCTTCTCAACATTCAGAGCTATCAATTGGCGCCACAGCATCACTCTGGGAAGCATATCTGACATCTTGGTTGCAGGAATCTTATCTAGAAAGAGAAGAGCTCAGAATCGAATCTAGAGTCTCTACAAGGCAATCTCTTGTAAAACAACTTCATGCAAGAGAGCTCGATCTTCTTTTTACGACTGAAGCACCAAAGATGGATGAATTAGAAAGTAAAATTATTGGTGATATTACTTTTCAGTTGATGAAAATCGCATCAAATAAAACCGAAGAGATAGCACAATTTATCAAAATTGAATGGAGTGCTGATTTTCAGTCTTTTCTTTCTAATGGTGCAGTGCAAAAAATTGATCCTATTTTAACCACTAACTCCGCAATGATTGCTTATCAGTTAATGAAAACAACACAAGCAGTTGCATTTTTACCTACGCATTGGCTAGATCTCTATTCAGATCTAGCCCCTGCCTCAACAGAAATTATTCAAAAACCTTTATTTGCGGTTTGGCTAAATACGAGTGATCAACAAGTATTGATACAACAGCTATTAAAACAGCCAATAAATCATCAATAAAGCTTAAATCCACGCTATAGTTATTCATGATATTAACGAATCACTCTTGGGTTTAAGCTTCATCTCTAGAATTTTTATTACATATAACAGGGAATATTACTAATAGATATTGGTAAAAGAAGCTCATTGGCAGGTTAGTCGGTGGGAATTTAGTGCAGTAAGTATTGAGAATATATAGATAACAAAAAGCCCAGTTAATTAACTGGGCTACAAAGAAGTATAAATTTTGTTATTACTTAATTGGTAACTGGCAGGGGCGGAGAGGCTCGAACTCCCAACACCCGGTTTTGGAGACCGGTGCTCTACCAATTGAACTACGCCCCTAAATA
>NZ_JAEHQU010000008.1:0-197706 GCF_016238105.1 Proteus sp. PR00224
CTTTTTTTTTCAACAAAACAAAGAAAAACGCTCTATTTTTATGCTGATAGAGTAAAATCCGAACAGCTTTATCCAGCTGACTCACGTAAGATAGAAGATAAATTATGGTATAGGTAATCTTTATTATGCAATTTAACGAGCAACGTTCAGCTTCTCAAAAAAATCTTTCTTATATAGTTGCTGAAAAACTAGGTAAACAAATCCTTTCGGGACATTATGAACCTGAATCTTTACTACCTGGAGAAATAGAACTAGCAGAAATACTCTCCGTCAGCAGAACAGTTATCCGTGAAGCAATCAAAATGCTCGCTGCAAAAGGTATGCTTTTACCTCGGCCAAGAATAGGTACTCGTGTTACTCCAATGCAAAATTGGAATCTATTAGATAATGATCTTCTTAATTGGTGGATAGACAGCGGTGAATTTAATAAGGTCAGCCATTATTTCCATCACGTTCGTTTAGCAATAGAACCTCAGGCATGTTATTTAGCTGCATTTAATGCAACCGAAAGCCAAAAACAGTCTCTTGCTTTATTTGGTAGAGAAATGCAGTTGCTTGATGAGAATTTCGATAGACAACATTGGCTAGATATCGACACTCAATTTCACTATCTCATTTATCAAGCAAGTGGCAATCCATTCTTTGCCTCATTCGGCTCATTATTTCTTTCTGCTTATAAAAAGTATTTCGATCTTATTGTGGGTAATGAAACCGTTCAGCCGGAAACACATAATCAAATTGTTCAGGCAATTATTGATAAGGATGGAAATAAAGCGCGAGATCTCTGTTTAATCTTATTAACGAGTGATTGAATAGTTTTAATACAAATTTTGTAGGTTTTCTGTTTATAATGAAGCGATAATCAAAATATAGAACAAAGACGGTATATGCTTCATGTTGAAATCCGCCAAAAATATGTCTGGGTTGCCTTGGATTGCTGCAATGGCTTTTTTTATGCAGGCTCTCGATGCAACCATTCTTAATACGGCATTACCAGACATAGCAAAAAGCCTTAATCATTCTCCTCTCGCCATGCAATCGGCTGTTATCAGCTATACCTTAACTGTTGCATTATTAATCCCCGTCAGTGGATGGCTAGCTGATAGATTTGGAACGCGTAAAATTTTTATTATTGCGGTTTCTTTATTTTCAGGTGGCTCTTTATTATGTGCACTTTCTCCTAACCTTACTTTTCTTGTTATTTCACGGATTATACAAGGTATAGGTGGCGCAATGATGATGCCGGTTGCACGTCTTGCTTTACTAAGAGCTTATCCGCGCAGCGAATTACTCCCCATTCTCAATTTTGTCACAATGCCGGGATTAGTCGGCCCCATAGCAGGGCCTCTTTTAGGTGGGGTATTGGTTACTTATGCCTCTTGGCATTGGATATTTATTATAAATATTCCTATTGGCCTATTAGGTATTTTCTATGCCATAAAACATATGCCTAACTTCACTATGCCAAAACGTAAATTTGATTTACTTGGCTTTATTTTCTTTGGTTTTGGCTTAGTTATGCTTTCTGTCAGCCTTGATCTTTTTGGTGATAAAAATATCTCTCGATATATTCCTATTGCCATTATTTTAGGTGGATTTTCTTTACTGGGGTTATACGTCAATCATGCAAGACGCCACCAGCAACCACTTATCCCTCTCAATATATTTAAAACACGAACTTTCTCTGTCGGTATTGCGGGAAATATTGCAACAAGATTGGGAACTGGCTGTATTCCTTTCTTAATGCCACTTATGTTACAGGTTGGGTTTGGTTATCCTGCTATTATTTCTGGGATGATGATGGCGCCTATGGCATTAGGTTCTATTTTAGCAAAATCATTTGTCACAAAGATCTTAGTGAAATTTAGCTATCGCCGAACACTCTTTACTATCACTATTATCATTGGTTTGATGATCGCTCAGTTTTCACTTCAATCCCCTGATATGTCTATTTACTATCTTGTCATTCCACTCTTTTTATTAGGTGTGGTCATGTCCATACAATTTACATCAATGAATACAATTTCATTGGCCGATTTAACAGACAACAATGCTAGCTCAGGAAATAGTGTTTTGGCTGTCACCCAACAATTGGCAATTAGTTTTGGTATTGCAGTGAGTGCATCTATTTTAGGATATTTTGATACAGAGAATGTGGGCACTACGGTTGATAACTTTCATTATACTTTTATTACTGTTGGTATCATTACATTACTTTCTTCCTTTGTATTTTTACTCCTTGATAAACATGATGGCGATAATCTAACTAATAAAAAGAAAAAAACCTGATAACGTTATTCAAACTAAAAAAGAGAGCCTAGGCTCTCTTTTTCTTTATATAAGATAGAAAAATACATTATAAAGATGAAGCTAAAAAAGTATCTACCTCATGACGCCATGGTACTGATGGTTGAGCGCCTGCTCGAGTAACAGCAATGGCAGCTGCCGCATGAGCAAATTTAATCGCAGGCATCATAGATTGCCCTTCTAATAAAGCAGTAATTAGCGCGCCATTAAATGTATCGCCTGCTGCGATAGTATCAACAGCTTTCACTTTAAATGCAGGGACAATACAACCTTTACTATTTTTCTCACTTACCCAAACTCCGCGGCTTCCTAATGTAATAAGAACCGTTTTAATACCTTTATGATGCAGAACATCCGCTGCTTGCTGAGCACTTTCATCATCTATCACTTTAATTCCAGTCAGATATTCAGTCTCTGTTTCGTTTGGAGTAATAATATCGACAAGTGATAACAGCTCATCAGGTAATGCTTGAGCAGGTGCGGGGTTTAGTATTACTTGCACATTTTCTTGTTTAGCGATTTCAGCCGCTTTCAATACAGAATCAAGTGGTGATTCTAATTGCATTAACAGAGCATCAGCTTCTTTTATAATATTTCCATGGCGCTGAACATAATTTGTATCTAATCGCCCATTAGCACCAGCATGAATACCAATAACATTTTCACCTTGTTGATTAACGAAAATCAGCGCAACACCCGTTGCGACATCATCAATTAACTCAATACTATTGGTATCAATATTATCTGTTATTAATTGAGCTTTAGCCTTTTTACCAATATCGTCATTCCCTAAACAAGCAAGAAACGAAATATCAGCACCACAACGCCCAGCAGCAACCGCCTGATTAGCACCTTTACCGCCAAATACCATTTGAAATTGGTTACCTGAAATTGTTTCACCAGGAAGCGGAAAATGGGCAACATTAAGAATATGATCTGCATTAACACTACCTAAAATCACAAGTTTCTTCGCTTCCATGATTTTTCCTTACTCTCAGTAATAAATTCTAGATGTATTGCATAAATGACATTCAATATTTTAAACCGATCATCTCAGCAACATTAATGAAAAAACGTGATCACCATCGAAACGTTTCGCTAGTAAAACAAAAAAGAACCAAAAATAAGCAGTAGGAAGCTGAATCGATTTTTGTTATAAACAATTTGTGTGCTAATAGAATGTTTGACTATATGTCAGCAATCCTTTTCTGATATTTTCAGGATGATGACGAAAATAAGTACCCATTATTAGGAGTGTTTATGCAACTTGCAGAGCGGATTTCACAACTTAGCCAATATCTTGAAACTGGGCTTTATGAGCGACAGTCAGCTATCCGTCTTTGTCTACTTGCAGCACTGAGTGGTGAGAGTGTTTTCTTACTTGGCCCTCCAGGTATTGCCAAGAGCTTAATAGCCAGAAGAATGAAAGAAGCTTTTAAAGAGGCTAAAGCATTTGAATACCTAATGACGCGTTTTTCAACACCCGAAGAAATTTTTGGTCCTTTATCTATTCAAGCCTTAAAAGATGAAGGTAAATATCAGCGTTTGGTTGAAGGATATTTACCTGATGCTGAAGTTGTCTTTCTTGATGAAATATGGAAAGCAGGACCCGCTATTCTTAATACGTTATTAACCGCGATTAATGAGCGTAAATTTAGAAATGGAGAAGCTGAAGTTGCTATTCCAATGCGTTTGTTAGTATCCGCCTCTAATGAGTTACCTGATTCAGACAGTAGTCTTGAAGCGCTATATGACCGAATGCTTATTCGTATTTGGTTAACAAAAGTTCAGGATAAGAAAAACTTTCGCGCATTACTTATTAATAAAGAAGTAGGCTCTTTTCATATTCCAGAACATATCCAAATTACCGCAGAAGAGTTTTCACGTTGGCAATCAGAATTAGAAAAGGTCACTTTAGATGACCATTTATTTGATTTAATTTATCAACTTCGTGAGTCTTTAGATAAAAGTGATGCTGCACCTTATGTTTCAGATAGACGTTGGAAAAAAGCGGTACGCCTTTTACAAGCCAGTGCCTTTTTTAATGGTCGTAGTGCTATTTCACCATTAGATCTTATTTTATTAAAAGATTGCCTATGGCATGACCAAGCATCATTTGCATTATTAGATAAGTTATTACAAAACCTTTTAACAGAACAAGCCTACCACCAGCTAGAGTTGATTAGAAAAATAGAAAGTTTATGGGCTGAGTGGATGCAATCGACAAGAAGTAAGCAAGATCAACAGGCTTTTCGTTTTGAAAAACAAAGTGGAATGTTTGGACGAAACGCACATTTTAGCCTATCAGATAAAATGCAGGCTGATAAATTCACCCTGTTTTTACACATCCCTCTTCATATCCATAGTATTCAGGTTAACTTTATTACTATCGAACAAAAAGCATTAGAAAACTTTTTGGCAAAAGGGGATGAGTTATTAGCACGTTTAAATGGTATTGGTTTCCCACAATCAATTAATGCACAAATACGCCAAGATGGCGTATTAGAAATTTTGGATGTGAGTCGTCGAACAACATCTCTTTATCAACAAAAAGAGACAGCACCCGCTGTTCCTATTGAAGATAACAAAGAGTGGAAAGATAAGTTAAAAGATCTGACTCAAGAAATTTATGGTGAGCAGGAAAAATTTAATCATCATCAACCAAATTTATTTATTGATAATGATTGGCTTATTTCCATAGAACAAAGTTTTGTTCAGATTAATGACAAATTGTCGCAATTAAAAAGCCAAATAAAGTAATGATATTATGCTGACACTTTCAACATTAGATATGCTTTTAGCCATAAATGAAGGACAGCTTATTGAGGAAGTTATTATTGCTGTACTTGCATCTCCTCAATTAGCGGTATTTTTTGAAAAGCATCCAAGACTCAAAAAAGCCTTATTGAAAGATATCCATCAATGGAAAAAAAGCTTACAGCAAAGAGTAAAAGAGACATTAGTCCCGACAATGATTGCTGATGAGTTTGCACTTTATCAACAAACGCAGTCATTTGGTAATGCGATGTTTAATCAGCAAGTAGAGAAAATACTGGCTGAATTAAACAAGCTAGACTCCTCTTTTACTGACGAAGCATCACAACTGATTAAAACCAATAAGCCTTTTTCACCCGCTCAACAAGCTTTGTTTATTCAACACTGGCGGATAAGTTTAATTTTCCAAGTCACTGCATTACACAAAGCCCTATTTGACCAAGAACAAGAGCAACTCCTTGCTGAGCTTCAGGAACGTTTGGCACTAAGTGGAAGCTTAAGTAATACATTTTCAGAAAATGAGCGTGCAGCAGGGCGTTTATGGGATATGAGTAAAGGTGTTTTAACAAAAACGCCTTTCGATGAGAAAATTATTCAACGTTATAGCGACTTTCTCGATCAACAACCTGAATTACATAAACTCGCAAGTTTGCTAGGTCGTAGCAAAACAGCGAAATCACTTCCTGAAGAGAGTGTGATTTTTGAGTCAGTCACTATTGTTGAGAAAGCACCAGATACAACACCAGAGCAAGTCAATGGTATAGGGCTCAGTGATGATATCTTACGCTTACTCCCTACAGAGCTCGCCTTGTTAGGTATTAATGAAATCGAATATGAGTTTTATCGAAAGCTGGTGGAAAAACAGCTCAATACCTATCGATTACAAGGAGATAATTGGCAAGAGCGTACTGTATTGCGTCCAGTAACTCATCATCATGATGAAGAAAGACCAAGAGGACCTTTTATTGTATGTATTGATACATCCGGTTCGATGGGGGGATTTAACGAACAGTGTGCTAAAGCTTTTGGGCTTGCATTGATGAAAATAGCACTAGCTGATAATCGTTCATGTCATGTGATGTTATTTTCAACAGAAACAGTACATTACCAATTGTCATCGTCTAATGGTCTGCAAGATCTTATCAAGTTTTTGAATCAGTCATTTAGAGGGGGTACGGACTTAAGTGCTTGTTTAGATAATGTCGCAGAAAAACTAAATAACCCAGCATGGAAAGATGCTGATGCTGTTGTTATTTCTGACTTTGTCGCCCAAAGGTTACCCGAAAACCTAATCAACAAAATCAAAAAAATCCAACAGCAACAGCACAATCGCTTCCATGCGGTTACCCTATCCAATTACGGTAAACCCAGTATCATGAAAATCTTTGACCATATATGGCGTTTTGATACTGGATTAAAAAGTCGTTTACTTCGACGCTGGCGCCAATAATTACAGCATATCGGCGAAAGCTAAACGGGTATCTTTTTCCCATACACCGCATTGTACTTGTCCAATGTGCTCTTTTTGTAGCAGTAGCATCACTAAACGAGATTGGCCAATACCGCCACCGATAGTTTGTGGCATATCACCATGCATTAATGCTTTGTGCCAATCCAGCTCAAGACGCTTAGTATCGTCTGTTAATGTTAACTGACGCATTAATGTTTCAGGGTCGACACGGATACCCATTGATGACAATTCAAACGCATCTTGTAGAACAGGGTTCCAAACAAGAATGTCACCGTTTAAACCTTCAAATCCATCTTCGTTTGGTGTTGTCCAGTCATCGTAGTCTGGCGCTCTTACATCATGAGCTTCGCCACTTGATAATTTGCCACCAATACCAATTAAGAAAACAGCACCATATTCTTTTGTAATCGCTTTTTCACGACCTTTAGCATCAAGGTCAGGATAACGACGCAGTAACTCTTCAGTGTGGATAAATTGAATTTGATCTGGCAGGAACGGTACCAGACCAAACTCTTCGCTGACGGCTTTTTCAGTTTCTTTTATTGCCTGATAAATTTTACCCACTGTCTGCTTAAGATAAGGAACTGTACGCTCTTTATCTTCCATCACTTTTTCCCAATCCCACTGATCAACATAAACAGAGTGGATCTGAGTTAAGCGATCTTCGTCTGGTCGCAAAGCTTTCATATGAGTATAAAGACCTTGACCAGAACTAAATCCAAAACGAGCTAATGTTTTACGTTTCCATTTAGCTAATGAATGGACAACCTCAAAAGTAGAATCTGGTAAAGATTTGACTTTAACTTGTACTGCCTTCTCATGACCAGATAAGTTATCTTGAGTTCCATCACCAAGGCGACTTAAGATCGGTCCTTGAACTTCAATCAGTCCTAATTCTTTTTCCAGCAGTCGTGAAAAATAAGATTTAACAAAGCTAATTTGCTGTTGAGTCTGGATGAATGATTTTTCCATTTTTATATTCCTAGTGGTGATGTCGTGTTTCGCTGATATAGATTAAGCAACAAAACAGGTACTAAATTCAATATACTTCATTAAAAATAGCCTTGCTTGTTTTAAATCGTTAAAAATAACGCTATAAAAATGTATTATCGTTAAAAACAGAGGGGATTTATGGACAATATTTATCAGATCGATAATCTCGATCGTGACATACTTCACGCATTAATGGCGAATGCGAGAACACCTTACGCTGAATTAGCCAAAAAATTCGAAGTAAGCCCTGGCACAATTCATGTTCGAGTAGAGAAAATGAAGCAGGCAGGAATTATTACGGGAACGCGAGTTGATATTAGTGAAAAGCAACTCGGTTTTGATGTCTGCTGCTTTATTGGCATTATTCTTAAGAGTGCAAAAGACTATCACACTGCATTAGATAAATTAGATAAGTTAGATGAAGTTGTAGAAGTGTACTATACAACAGGGCAATACAGTATTTTTACGAAGGTTATGTGTAAAAGTATAGAAGCCTTACAAGACGTACTTATCAACAAAATTCAGACAATCGATGAAATTCAATCAACAGAAACTCTGATCTCACTGCAAAACCCGATAATAAGGACGATCAAGCCATAAGGGTAAATTCTTATTTTTTTTATAACCACATTATCCACAGGTAGATCCCAAGTGATTCACAGCGTACAATAGCGCGTCTTAAACATAAGGAGATCATTAATGAAAAAAGTCACTCTTATTAGTGGCAGTACCATGGGTAGTGCTGAATATGTCGCAGAACACCTTGCAGAGATCTTATCTGATGAAGGGTTTGAGACGGATCTGCACCATGGGCCTTCTCTTAATGATCTTCCAAATGAAGGGATCTGGCTGGTGGTCACATCAACACATGGTGCAGGTGATCTTCCTGACAACCTACAGCCTTTTGCTAATGAAATATCGGCTGACTCCGTTGATCTTAGTAATGTCACCTTTGGTGCGATCGGCATAGGAAGTAGTGAATATGACACTTTCTGCGGTGCGATCAGAACATTGGATCAAAAATTGGTGGAAAAAGGGGCTACTCGCCTTGGCGATCGTCTCGAAATTGATATTCAAAAGTACGACATTCCGGAAGATCCAGCTGAAGAATGGATAGCTTCTTGGAAAAATTTACTTTAAATTGCACAAAAAAACAGCAAACGAATGTGGATAACTCTGCTTAAAAGCAGGGGTTAACCCGTAGTTATCCATTGTATAAGGCTATATCAAGAAATGACCTGTGCATAAGTCGTCATTTTGATCCCAGCTTATCAGCAGATAGATCACGGATCATTCACAGTATATGATCCTTTACACTTTTATGATCTTTAAATAGAAAATCCACTTATCCACAGAGGATCGCTTCCTTAATAAAAGATCTAATAAAGAGATCTTTAAATAAAAAGATCTTTAAATAATTACCTGCGGATCTGCTCGCTTGTATCTGTCAAAAAGTTGAGTAGAATTCGTTTTCCCAATGCAACACATTCAGCATTCGTAACATTTAAGGTTCACACATGTTTTATCCAGAACACTTTGACGTCATTGTCATCGGTGGTGGTCACGCCGGTACAGAAGCCGCTATGGCTGCAGCTCGTATGGGGCGTCAAACCCTATTACTGACCCACAATATTGATACTTTGGGCCAAATGTCTTGTAACCCAGCTATTGGTGGGATTGGTAAAGGGCATCTGGTAAAAGAGATCGATGCCATGGGTGGATTAATGGCAACCGCTATTGACCATGCAGGGATCCAATTCAGAACCCTTAACGCAAGTAAGGGACCAGCTGTAAGAGCAACAAGAGCACAAGCTGACCGTGTTCTTTATCGCCAAGCTGTTCGTACTACTCTTGAAAATCAACCTAATTTAATGATCTTCCAACAACCAGTTGAAGATCTCATTGTTGAAAACGACCAAGTAACAGGTGCTGTTACTCGCATGGGCTTAAAATTCCGTGCTAAGTCTGTTGTTCTAACTGTAGGTACTTTCCTTGATGGAAAAATCCATATTGGTTTAGAAAATTACAGTGGGGGTCGTGCAGGTGACCCACCATCAGTTTCGTTATCACACAGGCTACGCGAACTACCTTTACGTGTAGGTCGTTTAAAAACAGGCACACCACCTCGTATTGATGCTAGAACTATTGATTTTAGCCAATTAGCCGTTCAGTTGGGTGATACTCCAATGCCTGTTTTCTCGTTTTTAGGTAATGTGGATCAGCATCCTGAACAAATGCCTTGCCATATCACATACACAAACGAAAAAACGCACGATGTTATTCGTAATAACCTCGATCGTAGCCCAATGTACGCTGGTGTCATCGAAGGAATAGGTCCTCGTTATTGCCCATCTATTGAAGATAAGGTGATGAGATTTGCTGATCGTAATTCACATCAGATCTTTTTAGAGCCTGAAGGTTTAACAAGTAACGAAATTTACCCAAATGGTATTTCAACAAGCTTACCTTTTGATGTTCAAATGCAAATCGTAAATTCCATGAAAGGTATGGAAAACGCGAAGATCATTAGACCTGGTTATGCAATTGAATATGACTTCTTCGATCCTAGAGATCTAAAACAAACTCTAGAAAGCAAATTTATCAATGGGTTATTCTTTGCTGGGCAAATTAACGGTACAACCGGTTATGAAGAAGCGGCGGCTCAAGGTATGCTTGCTGGGCTTAATGCGGCACGTTACGCCTTCGATCAAGAAGGTTGGTTCCCACGTCGTGATCAAGCATACATTGGTGTATTAGTTGACGATCTTTGCACACTAGGCACAAAAGAACCGTACCGTATGTTTACCTCTCGTGCAGAATATCGCTTGATGTTACGTGAAGATAATGCAGATTTACGTCTGACGGAAATTGGACGTGAATTAGGCATGGTTGATGATAACCGTTGGGCACAATTTAGCGAAAAAGTTGAGTTAGTTGAAAAAGAGCGCCAACGTTTAAGAGATATCTGGGTTCATCCTAAAGCAGATAATATTTCTGAAATTAACGAGTTACTTAATACACCACTATCTAAAGAAGCTAATGGTGAAGATTTATTACGTCGCCCTGAAATGACGTATGACATTTTGAAAAAAATCCCTCGTTTTGCACCAGGTATTGATGATTCAAAACCACAAGCTGCTGAACAAGTTGAGATCCAAGTTAAGTACGAAGGTTATATTAGTCGCCAGCAAGAAGAGATTGAAAAACAACTGCGCAATGAAAATGCAGCGCTACCGATAGATCTGGACTATAAGCAAGTTAGCGGATTATCTAACGAAGTTATTGCGAAACTTAACGATCACAAACCCACATCGATCGGACAAGCATCGCGGATCTCAGGTGTTACACCTGCGGCTATTTCCATTTTATTAGTTTGGTTGAAAAAACAAGGCCTATTACGCAGGAGCGCATCATGAGTGACTTACTTAATCGGCTAAAAAAGCTGGCTAAGCAAGCCAATATTGAGCTTACAGATATTCAAGCTGAAAAACTCACTGGCTATGTTGCTATGCTTGATAAATGGAATAAAGCATACAACCTCACATCAGTGAGAGATCCACAACAAATGCTTATCCGTCATATTTTGGATAGTATTGTTGTTAGTCAATATCTTGAAGGTGAAAGATTTATTGATGTGGGTACAGGGCCTGGTTTACCGGGTATCCCTTTAGCGATAATGCGTCCCGATCACCACTTTGTATTATTGGATAGCTTAGGCAAGCGGGTTCGCTTTATGAAACAAGTTCAGCACGAGCTAGGACTTAATAATATCGAGCCAGTTCAATACCGTGTTGAAGAGTACCAAACAGAGAAGCCTTTTGATGGTGTTATCAGCCGAGCATTTGCCTCTATGAACGATATGCTCTCTTGGTGCTCTCATTTAGTGACTGAAGAACACGGTCGTTTCTATGCACTGAAAGGACAAATTCATCAAGAAGAGTTGGATGAACTTGCTGATAATGGATTAAAAATGCCTGAAAAAGTGATTAGCTTATCCATACCTGAATTGAATGAACAAAGACATTTGGTGATTATTTAATCAAATATTTAGTGTTTCACTGATCCTTTTTTCATTTTTTGTGCTCTGGCGATAACATTTACAATGTTATCGCCATTTGCTTTAGGGGGAATTATACGAAGTATTAAAATTCACTTTAATAGAACAATAATTTAACAATATATTATCTTTTGCTTTAATTCCCTTTGTTGCCTGCGTTTTTCTCTTTTTATTTCCAAAATAAATTAATAATTCTGTGCATTATAAAAATATTGAATTTATTTAATTAAAAATCGATTAATTATTTTTCAATTGCCACTAAATTGTTCATAAAAGGGAAGTTATTTGTTAACTCTGTTATATATTTTATGAAATAAGCTTTATTTATACTTTTATATTTGTGATGTATATCACGCTATTTATTTTATTCAGCTCTATTATTTTTACTCTTTTTGTTCTTAATCATTTTTCATAAATGGAACCTTGGTAAGAAATTTAAATTAATCTTCACTTTTTCGCTACTTATTGATTGAATTCATTGCCACGCCCCGTATAATTTGCTCGTTTTTGTCACTTGACACTTTATAGCAAAGACAGTTTGATACATCATTCAGTAATACCTTTTACGATAGCTAGTCTGGAGAATACAAACGTCATGTCTGTCTCCCTCTACAGCGGGAAAGTTGCACTGAAACTGTTATTTTTGCAGTTTATGACTTTTGTTATTCTCAGTGCGGGTTTCTACTTAAAGAGTACAGACTGGAGTTTTTCGGCTTTTTTAGGCGGGTTGGCATGTTGGTTACCCAATATTGCTTTTCTTTTGTTAATGCGCTTACAAAAAGTCAACGAAGAAGAAGCTCCAGTTCGCATAAACTGGCTTTTTGCTTTCAGTGAAGGGTTGAAGGTTATATTATCAATAGCCTTGCTGATTGTTGCTTTAGGAGTGTTTAAAGCGGCATTTGCACCACTGGTCATGACCTACTTAGCGGTGCTTGTTATGCAGGTCGTTGCACCAGCCGTCATTAACGGTTAGCGTTTTTAACAACAAAAGGGTAATTGGCATCATGTCTGCATCAGGAGAAGCATTAACCACTAGAGACTACATAGGTCACCACCTGAATAACCTTCAGTTGGACCTGCGTACTTTCGAGTTGGTCAATCCCCATGCTGAAAATGCGCCATCATTCTGGGTGTTAAATATTGACTCACTTTTCTTTTCAGTACTGATGGGAGCACTATTCCTATGGCTGTTTAGAAAAGTAGCAGTAAGAGCAACCAGTGGCGTACCGGGAAAATTCCAGACTGCAGTAGAAATGATCATTGGTTTCGTTGATAGCAGCGTCCGTGATATGTATCACGGAAAGAGCAAGGTCATTGCACCTTTGGCATTGACTGTGTTCGTTTGGGTGCTGTTAATGAATGCCCTGGATTTATTACCAATCGACTTCATCCCTTATATCGGTGAACACATCTTAGGGTTACCTGCGTTACGCATCGTTCCGACTGCGGACGTGAGTATTACTCTATCGATGGCAATTGGTGTATTTATCCTGATCCTTTTCTATAGCATTAAGATGAAAGGCATAAAAGGGTTTACAAAAGAGCTGACTTTACAGCCTTTTAATCACCCAATTTTTATTCCTGTCAACTTAATCTTAGAAGGGGTAAGCCTGCTATCAAAACCTGTTTCCCTCGGTCTTCGACTGTTTGGTAACATGTATGCAGGTGAACTGATCTTTATTCTTATTGCTGGTCTGTTACCGTGGTGGTCACAGTGGTTATTAAGCCTTCCTTGGGCGATATTCCACATACTGATTATTACGTTACAAGCATTTATTTTCATGGTTCTAACGATTGTCTATCTGTCGATGGCATCTGAAGAACATTAATTATTAACTCTTTGAAGAAATAACTGAAACAAACTGGAGACTGTCATGGAAAACCTGAGTATGGATCTGCTGTACATGGCTGCCGCTATTATGATGGGTTTAGCTGCAATCGGTGCTGCAATCGGTATCGGAATCCTCGGAGGCAAATTTTTAGAAGGTGCTGCTCGTCAGCCTGATCTGATCCCTCTTCTGCGTACACAGTTCTTTATCGTTATGGGTCTGGTTGACGCCATCCCAATGATTGCTGTGGGTCTGGGCCTTTACGTGATGTTTGCTGTTGCCTAATGATGGCAATGAGCAGTAAAAGCATCAAGTTAGTTAATAACCAAGAAAGAGGTATTGTGCTGTGAATTTAAATGCAACAATCCTCGGCCAGGCCATCGCATTTGTCCTGTTTGTTTTGTTCTGTATGAAATTTGTATGGCCACCAATTATGGCGGCCATTGAAAAACGTCAAAAAGAAATTGCTGACGGTTTATCATCTGCAGAACGTGCTAAAAAGGACTTAGATTTAGCGAAAGCCGATGCAGGCGATCAGCTAGCAAAAGCAAAAGCAGAAGCTCAAGCAATCATTGAATCAGCGAATAAACAACGCACTCAAATGATTGAAGATGCTAAAGCAGAAGCAGAGCAAGAACGTAGTAAGATCGTTGCACAAGCTCAATCCGAACTGGATGCAGAGCGTAAACGTGCTCGTGAAGAACTTCGTAAACAAGTCGCAATGCTGGCTATTGCAGGTGCCGAGAAAATTATTGAACGTTCCGTGGATGAAGCTGCTAATAGCGACATCGTTGATAAACTGGTCGCTGAACTGTAAGGAGGGAGGGGCATGTCTGAAATAGCAACGGTAGCTCGCCCCTACGCCAAAGCAGCTTTTGACTTTGCTGTGGAAAACCAGGCTGTCGATAAATGGCAGGTTATGCTGGCGTTCACCGCTGAAGTAGCACGCAATGAGCAGGTAACCGAATTACTTTCTGGTTCTTTAGCATCAGAAAAACTGGCTGACATCTTTGTCGACCTTTGTGGCGAACAATTAGATGGTCATGCTCAGAATTTAATTCGTGTTATGGCTGATAATGGCCGTTTATCAACGTTGCCTGAAGTATTGAGCCAATTTATTCAATTGCGCGCAGTACTAGAGTCAACGGTTGACGTTGAAGTAACTTCTGCCATTGAGCTAACTAAACAGCAGCTAGCTAACATTTCTGCAGCGATGGAAAAACGTCTATCACGCAAAGTGAAGCTGAATTGCAAAATTGATAAGTCTGTTATCGCAGGCATGATTATACGCGCCGGTGACCTCGTCATCGATGGCAGTATTCGTGGCCGTTTAGAGCGATTAACAGACGTCTTGCAGTCTTAAGGGGACTGGAGCATATGCAACTGAATTCCACTGAAATCAGCGAACTGATCAAGCAGCGCATTGCTCAGTTCAATGTAGTGAGTGAAGCTCACAATGAAGGTACGATTGTATCCGTTAGTGACGGTATCATTCGTATCCACGGTTTAGCCGAAGTTATGCAGGGTGAGATGATCGCACTGCCGGGTAACCGTTTCGCTATCGCACTGAACTTAGAGCGCGACTCTGTTGGTGCGGTTGTGATGGGTCCTTATGCTGACTTAGCAGAAGGCATGAAAGTTAAATGTACAGGTCGTATTCTGGAAGTACCTGTTGGGCGTGGTCTGCTTGGCCGTGTGGTAAACACACTGGGTGAGCCGATTGATGGTAAAGGTGCAGTAGAGCATGATGGATTCTCACCTGTTGAGATGATTGCTCCTGGTGTTATCGACCGTCAATCAGTTGATCAGCCTGTACAAACAGGTTACAAATCCGTCGATGCCATGATCCCAATTGGTCGTGGTCAGCGTGAATTGATCATCGGTGACCGTCAAACAGGTAAAACTGCTCTGGCTGTCGATGCGATCATCAACCAACGCGACTCTGGCATTAAATGTATATATGTCGCTATCGGTCAGAAAGCCTCTACTATTTCGAACGTTGTTCGTAAATTAGAAGAACATGGCGCGTTAGAAAACACCATTGTTGTTGTTGCTTCTGCATCAGAATCAGCAGCGCTGCAATACCTAGCTCCTTATTCAGGTTGCGCAATGGGTGAATACTTCCGTGACCGTGGTGAAGATGCCCTGATTATTTATGATGACCTGTCTAAACAGGCTGTCGCATACCGTCAAATTTCACTGTTACTTCGTCGTCCACCTGGACGTGAAGCATACCCTGGTGACGTTTTCTATCTGCACTCCCGTTTACTTGAGCGTGCTGCTCGCGTTAATGCTGAGTACGTAGAAGCATTCACTAATGGTGAAGTTAAAGGTAAAACCGGCTCTCTGACTGCGTTACCAATTATCGAAACGCAAGCAGGGGACGTTTCTGCATTCGTTCCTACGAACGTAATCTCTATTACCGATGGTCAGATCTTCTTAGAATCTAACCTGTTTAACGCAGGTATCCGTCCAGCTGTTAACCCAGGGATCTCCGTATCTCGTGTTGGTGGTGCAGCTCAGACTAAGATCATGAAGAAACTTTCTGGTGGTATCCGTACTGCTCTTGCGCAGTATCGTGAGCTGGCAGCATTCTCACAGTTCGCTTCCGATCTGGACGATGCTACCCGTAAACAATTAAACCACGGTCAGAAAGTGACTGAATTGCTGAAACAGAAACAGTACGAACCAATGTCTGTCGCACAACAGTCTTTATCACTGTTTGCAGCAGAACGTGGTTATCTGGAAGATGTTGAAATTTCAAAAGTTGTGCCATTTGAAGCGGCTTTATTAGCTTATGCCTCTCGTGAACATGCTGATTTATTGAAAGAAATCAACCAGACTGGTACTTATAACGAAGAAATCGAAGCGAAGCTGAAAGGCGTGCTAGAAAACTTCAAAGCGACTCAGTCCTGGTAATAACTATTCGGCCTAATAGTTAAACATTAGGCCGTCTGGTTCATGAGGAGAAGCAGAAATGGCCGGCGCAAAAGAGATACGTTCGAAGATCGCCAGTGTGCAAAACACACAGAAGATCACTAAAGCGATGGAGATGGTCGCCGCGTCGAAAATGCGTAAAACGCAGGAACGCATGGCAGCCAGCCGTCCTTATGCAGAAACCATGCGCAGTGTGATTGGTCACCTTGCGTTAGGGAATCTGGAATACAAACATCCATACCTCGAAGAGCGTGAAGTTAAACGTGTCGGGTACCTGGTTGTTTCGACCGACCGTGGTTTGTGTGGTGGTTTGAACATTAACTTGTTCAAAAAACTGCTGGCAGACATGAAAGAGTGGTCTGAAAAAGGTGTGCAGGTAGATTTAGCACTAATCGGTTCTAAAGCCGCTTCATTCTTTGGCTCAGTAGGTGGGAATGTTGTTGGTCAAGTAACTGGTATGGGTGATGATCCAAAACTGTCAGACCTTATCGGTCCAGTCAATATCATGTTGCAGGCTTATGACGAAGGTCGTTTAGATAAACTGTATGTGGTGGCAAATAAGTTCATCAATACCATGGCTCAAGAGCCTAAAATTCTTCAGGTTTTACCATTACCACCAGGTGATGATGAAGAGCTGAAAGAAAAATCTTGGGATTATCTGTACGAACCTGATCCTAAGGCGTTACTGGATACTTTACTGCGTCGTTATATCGAATCGCAAGTTTACCAGAGCGTCGTAGAGAACTTAGCGAGTGAGCAGGCCGCCCGAATGGTCGCGATGAAAGCCGCTACAGATAACGGTGGTAACCTGATTAAAGAACTGCAATTGGTGTACAACAAAGCACGCCAAGCAAGCATTACTCAGGAACTTACAGAAATTGTGTCTGGTGCAGCCGCGGTATAACAGCTAGGTTTACGAATTACGTAGAGGATTCAAGATGGCTACTGGAAAGATTGTCCAGGTAATCGGCGCCGTAGTGGACGCCGAGTTCCCTCAGGATAGCGTCCCTAAAGTATACGACGCTCTTGAGGTTATGAATGGTAAAGAAAAACTGGTGCTAGAAGTTCAGCAACAGTTAGGCGGTGGTATCGTTCGTTGTATCGCAATGGGTACATCAGACGGTTTAAGCCGTGGCTTAAAAGTTGAAAACTTAGGCCACCCAATTGAAGTACCAGTAGGTAAAGCAACACTGGGACGTATCATGAACGTTCTGGGTACACCTATCGATATGAAAGGTGATATTGCAACTGAAGAACGTTGGTCTATCCACCGTGAAGCGCCAACCTACGAAGAGTTATCAAACTCACAAGAACTGCTTGAAACCGGTATCAAAGTAATGGACTTAATCTGTCCGTTCGCTAAAGGTGGTAAAGTAGGTCTGTTCGGTGGTGCGGGTGTTGGTAAAACAGTTAACATGATGGAATTGATCCGTAATATCGCGATCGAGCACTCAGGTTACTCTGTATTTGCTGGTGTAGGTGAACGTACTCGTGAGGGTAACGACTTCTATCATGAAATGACAGATTCTAACGTTCTTGACAAAGTATCGTTAGTTTATGGTCAGATGAATGAGCCACCAGGAAACCGCCTGCGTGTTGCACTGACTGGTCTGACTATGGCTGAGAAATTCCGTGACGAAGGTCGTGACGTACTGTTATTCGTAGATAACATCTATCGTTACACCTTAGCCGGTACTGAAGTATCAGCACTGTTAGGTCGTATGCCATCAGCGGTAGGTTACCAACCAACATTGGCTGAAGAGATGGGTGTTCTGCAAGAACGTATCACTTCAACCAAAACAGGTTCAATCACCTCTGTACAAGCTGTATACGTACCTGCGGATGACTTAACTGACCCATCACCAGCAACAACGTTTGCTCACTTAGATGCGACAGTTGTATTGAGCCGTCAAATTGCTTCATTAGGTATCTACCCTGCGGTTGACCCACTGGATTCTACCAGTCGTCAATTAGACCCACTGGTAGTTGGCCAAGAGCACTATGATGTGGCTCGTGGTGTTCAGTCTATCCTGCAACGTTATCAGGAACTGAAAGACATCATCGCTATCTTAGGTATGGATGAACTGTCAGAAGAAGATAAACTGGTTGTTGCGCGTGCGCGTAAGATCCAGCGCTTCCTGTCTCAGCCATTCTTCGTTGCTGAAGTATTTACCGGATCACCAGGTAAGTTCGTTTCCCTGAAAGACACTATCCGTGGCTTTAAAGGTATTCTGAACGGTGATTATGACCACCTGCCAGAGCAGGCTTTCTACATGGTTGGTACTATCGAAGAAGCAGTAGAAAAAGCTAAGAAGCTTTAATACGGCTGACGGGAGGTTGATATGGCTGATACATCGTTCTACCTGAAAGTTGTCAGCGCTGAAAAGCAGTTATATGACGGCGAAGTCAAACGAATTCAGGTAACTGGTAGCGAAGGTGAGCTCGGTATTTATCCGCAGCATACCCCGTTATTAACTGCCATAAAACCGGGCATGGTACGTGTCGTAAAAACATCGGGTGAAGAAGAGGTTATCTACCTTTCTGGTGGTATTCTCGAAGTTCAACCGACAGGCGTCATTGTACTGGCAGATACAGCTATCCGTGGTCGTGATTTGGATGAAGCGAAAGCGTTGGAATCTAAGCGTAAAGCTGAAGAACACATTCAATCCTCTCATGGTGATGTTGATTATGCTCAAGCATCAGCAGAATTAGCCAAAGCGATTGCAAAACTACGTGTAATCGAATTGACTCGACGTTGATGTAAATAGGCAGTCTATGAATAAAAAAGCCAGTTGGTTCTTCGCTAACTGGCTTTTTTGCGTCATGAAATATTTTGTGTGACGAAATATGTAGTATTATTTGGCATAAACAGGTTTACTTGCCATTCTTTACGGGAGTTATCGGGTTAATTATGTCTAATTCAGCTAAAAGCGTTGTTATTCTTGCTGCGGGAAAAGGCACCCGCATGTATTCACAGTTACCTAAAGTTCTTCATAAACTTGCAGGTAAATTCATGGTTCAACATGTGATTGATACTGCCAAGTCATTAGGCGCTCAACAAACACACCTTGTCTATGGGCATGGTGGTGAACTAATGAAAGAAAAATTAGATTCACAACCTGTTAATTGGGTACTACAAGCAGAGCAACTAGGAACAGGTCACGCAATGCAACAAGCTGCGCCTTTCTTTGCTGATGATGAAGATATCCTGATGCTTTACGGTGATGTTCCACTTATCACTAAAGAAACGTTAGAACGTTTAATTGAAGTCAAACCAGAAGGCGGTATTGGTTTATTAACAGTTATTTTAGATAACCCAACTGGCTATGGTCGTATTGTTCGTGAAAATGGCGAAGTGACGGGCATTATCGAACAAAAAGATGCGTCTGAAGAACAACTCAAAATTACTGAAATCAACACGGGTATTTTGGTCGCTAATGGTGGTGATTTAAAACGTTGGTTAGGTAAGCTCAATAATAATAATGCACAAAAAGAGTATTACATTACTGACATTATCGCGTTAGCGTATAAAGAAGGTCGTAAAATTGAAACGGCTCATCCTCGTCGTCATAGTGAAATGGAAGGCGTGAATAATCGTTTACAACTGGCTACATTAGAACGTATTTACCAAACAGAACAGGCTGAACGCTTATTATTAGAAGGCGTCATGTTGCTTGATCCTGCTCGTTTTGATTTACGTGGTACGTTAACTCACGGTAAAGACGTCGTCATTGACACTAACGTGATTATTGAAGGTAATGTCACTTTAGGTAACAACGTTGAAATCGGTACAGGGTGTGTCCTGAAAAACTGTGTGATTGGTGATAATTCTATTATCAGCCCCTATACGGTGATCGAGGATGCAAACTTAGCTCAAGAGTGTACTGTTGGGCCATTTGCACGCCTTCGTCCGGGTAGTGAATTAGCGGATAAAGCTCACGTTGGTAACTTTGTTGAGATGAAAAAAGCAAGCTTAGGTGTTGGCTCTAAAGCGGGTCATCTGACTTACTTAGGCGACACTGAAGTAGGCGCTAATGTTAATATCGGCGCGGGTACTATTACTTGTAACTACGATGGTGCGAATAAATTCAAAACAGTTATTGGTGATGACGTCTTTATTGGTTCAGATACCCAATTAGTAGCGCCAGTTACGGTTGCTAATGGTGCAACAATTGGTGCAGGAACAACACTCACTAAAAACGTGAATGAAAATGAATTAGTGATCAGTCGAGTTAAGCAAACTCATATTAGTGGATGGAAACGTCCAGTGAAGAAAAAACAATAATTTTAAGAAAAGGGCGTATATTTCATTAGCGCCCTTTTCTTGTACGCTATTATTCTAAAAACAAAAAATATCCCCGCTTTCTACAATGGCTTGGGGAACAAACCAATCAGGTATAAGACATCCAAGTGCGAATAAACGCACAGTTTTAGGAATAACACAATGTGTGGAATAGTAGGTGCAGTTGCACAACGCGATATCGCTGAAATCTTAATTGAAGGCTTACGTCGTTTAGAATACCGCGGTTATGACTCTGCGGGTTTAGCGGTTGTGGATAATGACTGTAAAATGACACGTCTGCGTGAAGCTGGCAAAGTACAAATGCTGGCGGAAGAAGCAGAAAAAACACAAGTGATTGGTGGTACAGGTATTGCTCATACTCGTTGGGCAACACATGGTGAACCTTGTGAAGATAATGCACATCCTCATGTATCAGGTACGATTGCAGTTGTACATAATGGCATTATCGAAAACTACCAAGAACTGAAAGCAGAATTAATTAAAAAAGGGTATCAGTTTGCTTCTCAAACTGACACTGAAGTGATTGCTCACCTTGTTAACTGGGAACAGCGCCAAGGTGGTACATTACGTGAAGTTGTACAACGTGTTATTCCTCAATTACGTGGTGCTTACGGTACCGTTATTATGGATAGCCGTACACCTGAGTTATTAGTCGCTGCTCGCTCTGGTAGCCCGCTGGTGGTAGGTCTTGGCGTGGGTGAAAACTTCCTTGCTTCTGACCAGTTGGCTCTATTACCCGTTACCCGCCGCTTTATCTATCTTGAAGAAGGGGATATTGTCGAGGTCACTCGTCGTCATGTTCATATTTTTGATGTGAATGGCGAAGAAGTTGTTCGTGATACGATTGAATCAAATGTTCAATACGATGCGGGTGATAAAGGTGTTTACCGTCACTACATGCAAAAAGAGATCTATGAACAGCCTCTGGCGATTAAAAACACGCTTGAAGGTCGTTTAAAATCAGAAACGATTGATCTAAGTGAACTAGGATCTAAAGCTGAAGATATCTTATCTAAAGTTGAACATATTCAAATTGTAGCTTGTGGTACTTCTTATAACGCAGGTATGGTTTCACGTTATTGGTTTGAGTCTTTAGCGGGTATTCCTTGTGATGTCGAAATTGCATCAGAATATCGCTACCGTAAACCAGCAACTCGCCGTAACAGTTTGCTGATTACATTATCTCAATCAGGTGAAACAGCAGATACATTAGCTGCATTGCGGTTATCTAAAGAGTTAGGTTATTTATCTTCTTTAGCTATTTGTAACGTTGCAGGCTCTTCTTTGGTTCGTGAGTCTGAATTTGTTTTAATGACTAAAGCGGGTGCTGAAATTGGTGTTGCATCAACCAAAGCATTTACCACACAGTTAACCGTTCTATTAATGCTGGTGGCATATATGGGACGAATTAAAGGTGTCGCGACATTAGAGCAAGACGTTTCAACAGCATTACATGCATTACCAAGCCGTATTGAAAGCATGCTATCGAAAGATAAAGTGATTGAAGCGTTAGCTGAAGACTTTTCAGAAAAAAGCCATGCTTTATTCTTAGGTCGTGGCGACCAATACCCGATTGCGGTAGAAGGCGCATTAAAGCTAAAAGAGATCTCTTATATTCATGCTGAAGCTTATGCTGCTGGTGAATTAAAGCATGGTCCATTAGCATTAATTGATGCGGATATGCCTGTTATCATCATTGCGCCAAACAATGAGTTATTAGAGAAATTAAAATCTAATATTGAAGAAGTACGTGCGCGTGGTGGCTTACTGTATGTATTTGCGGATCAAGATGCAGGCTTTGAAGAAAACGAAACGATGAAGTTAATTTCTTTACCTCATGTTGAAGAGCTTATCGCACCTATTTTCTATACTGTACCATTACAGTTGTTGTCTTATCATGTTGCCTTAATTAAAGGCACAGATGTAGACCAACCTCGTAACTTAGCAAAATCGGTTACAGTTGAATAAATAAAGTCAAAGTTAACTTTATTCTAAAAGAACCAGTCATGCTGTAAAAAGCAGGCTGGTTTTTTTATGCCTAGAAAATAAAACTCTGCCCGCAAATCGATAACAGGCAGAGGAAAATAACACAATAGGAGAGATATATTGCTATTAAAACAACACTACAGTAAGAACAAAACTAGTTGTAAGACTTAAACAGGGATTGGTTACCTGATTTATCAAAGGCAATCACTTGGTAAGGCTCTTTGTAATCACCTGCATACATACCTAAACTTCCCGCTGGCATACCTGCAACGGCAATACCTGATTTAGATTTATCTACTAAGTCGATATTTTTTAAACTATCAACGGGGATATGTCCTACTAAATCTTTACCTTGGTAAGTCGCAAAGTGGCAACTTAATAAATTATTGGGTACACCGGCTTGTTGATATTTCTGCATTAACTCTGTCTCTGAAACAATATTCACTTTAACATTGAAGCCTGCTTCTTTTACGCCATCAGCCCATAACGTACAGCATCCACAACTGTCAGTTTTATAAACCTCAATAACATTATGATTAGATGCATAAGCCGTGCTTGTAAAAGCGGAGATTGCAATAATAGAAGGCAGTAATAATTTTTTCATTGTTTATTCCTTTCACTAAATTGATAGATGAAACAATAATCTTTACCCCTACTGGAAGGTCAATTTAATTAAGGTATAAACGCGTAGAGTTTTGTAAAAAAATATTTATAGAAAACAAAGATATAAATAATACTTTGCTTATCCTTTTTTGATGTTTTTCGAGAATATGACTTGATATAAGAAGAAAAAAAGCCTGCATAGCAGGCTTAAAATGGAGAAAACAGGGTAAACGTAGAGTAGTTAGGATGTAAACGACTATGAGGGTATCTCATAAGTTAAATCACCTCTTGCGAAGAGTGTTTGTGCTTTAACTTGGAATAACTATAAACCTAAACTTAACTTGAGGTTAAAGCGGAGAAATTTGTATAAGGGATCCAATTTTATTGATGAAAATAAAATATAGAGAATATAAAAATAAAAAAGCCAATATTTTCAATGTATTGGCTTTGAAATAAATAGGTGTATTTTTAATTTAAAAACAAATTATTTGATGGCGATTATTTGATAATAGTAATTTGTTTTACGTCGATCTCAGTGCTTGTCCATTCTTTATCAACTTTACCTTCAATTCTGACGGTATTATCTGGTGTAACTGTTTGTCCACGCCATCTTTTATTGTCGATATCTACATTGATACCGCCTGTGCTGTCTTCAAAAACGTACAGCTCATCACCAATTTTTTTGGTAATTTTACCCGTTAAAATAACCCAAGTGTCATCAGAAAGATCTTTTGCTTTTGCAACGGAGGTTTCGCTAATTGAAGGACCTTTAAATCCTCCTTGATCTGCACTTGATTGAATAGTGCCTTGAGGAGAAACAAAACCACCATTATGAGATGTTGTATTGGCTTGAGATGCAAAGGCCAACGTACTACCAATTAATAATACAAGAATTTTTTTCATATCAAGCTCGCTTTCTGTTTAAAATATAACTAAGTATAGTACTTATTTTATTTCAACTTCATGTATAAAACAGCATATAAAGGTAAATCTAGATATTAATACATCAAATGATTGATATTACTATTTTAAAACTAGAGTTATATTTTATAGTGTTGTTTTTTTCAATATAAGCATCTATCACTAAGTACTTCTTTTCTTTAAGTTAAATCTTCTGGTTATTTCCCCTTTGGATCAGTGTAGACCGTTATTCAAAAATATACCTTGTAGGATCATTGTTTTTAGATGTATTACCTCTTATCATCCAGCGCCTTCAAATTTTTTTTAATTTTCCCCTGTTATTTTTAGAGGTTTTAGGTTTTATGACTAACGAACGCATTGCCAATCCGGGTCCATTAGGTTTAATGGGTTTTGGTATGACAACGATTTTGTTGAACATACATAATGCCGGTTTTTTCCCAGTAGTCTCAGTTATTATGAGTATGGGAATTTTTTATGGTGGGATCGCACAAGTTATTGCTGGAATTTTTGAGTTCAAAAAAGGCAATACTTTTGGAGCCACTGCATTTACCTCTTACGGCTTCTTTTGGGTAACATTAGTTGGTATTTGGTTATTACCCGTGATGGGCTTAAGTGAACCCACAACACCTCTCTTTTTGGGTGTGTTTTTAGCGTTATGGGGAATTTTTACCTTTTTCATGTTTATTGGCACGTTAAAAGCCAATAGAGCACTCCAGTTTGTCTTTTTAAGTCTGACTATTTTATTTGCATTACTGGCAATAGGAAATATCACAGGTAATGCACTGATTTTAAAAATTGCAGGTTTTGAAGGTATTATTTGTGGTGCCAGTGCTTTTTATCTTGCAATGGCTGAAGTATTAAATGAGATGTATGGCAGAACAATACTGCCAATTGGTCACAAGTAACCGCTTTATACAGAAGTGGCTATTTAGCCACTTCTACTACTTGGCTTTTACGGCGTATTAGTTTTCTTGCACACCATGCGTAAAGCAACCCTGCAACGACACCTGAAATATGTGATTCTGTTGATACACCTAATTGTCCCGGAATTAAGCCATAGGCCATTGATCCATAATAGAATAGAACAAAGAGTGCAATTACAATATCGATAATTTTATGTCGAGTAAAAGCGTGAGCAATAAGTAAAGACCATAACCCAAAAATCCACCCACTTGCACCAACGTGAATAGCATTTCGTCCAAAAATCCAAACTAATAAACCACTTATGATAATAATAAATATACTGGATAGTACATATTCTCGTAGAGATTGTGTCATGGATAAAAAGCTAAGAATAAGAAGCGGGAGTAGATTACTAAATAGATGGGACCAAGATCCATGAATGAAAGGTGCGATAAAAATACCAATTAAACCTTCACCCGTTCTTGGAACAATACCCCATTGAAAAAGAGATATGGGTAATAGTGAGTTAATAAGTTGAAGTAAGACTAATATGATAGTTAACCCACCAAGAAAGGTGAGCCTTTTTTTAAACCAAACCTTATCCATAACGTAGCCTTAATAATGTAATGACGTTGATAAAACGCTATAAATAGAAGAGCCTCTAATAAAAAGAAGAAAGGCTCTTTTTTATTTATTAGTCTAATAAATTAAGGCAAGCAGCTCCGCGAGCGCCACCTGCATCACCATGACGTGCTTTTTCTATTGCTGGAATTTGAGCATTTCCATAGACACAGTGTGAGAGATATTCAGGTAATTGGTCATACAGTGCATTAAATTGCGATAATCCACCACCAATAACAATTAAATGTGGATCAAGTACAGTAAGAATATTACTTAGATAAATCGCTAACACTTTCATATAACGATCAACGTGCTCTTCTGTTTTCTTATCTCCAGCATAGTATTGCTCAACAATATCAACGGCTCTTCTGGGAGTATGATTGAATGCCTTATACATACGTTCAAAACCACGACCAGATAAATAAGTTTCAAAACACGCTTTTTTACCACAACCGCAGATGATTTTTGGCATTGTTTCGCCAATCACGTTATCTGCATCCACATTCAGATTCATATGACCGATTTCACCAGCAATCCCATTCTTGCCAGATAATACTTTGCCATCAATAACAAAACCGCCACCAACACCTGTACCTAAAATAAGTCCAAGTACAGAAGGATGATGACGAAATTCGGGATCCCATGCTTCCGATAAGGCAAAGCAGTTAGCATCATTTTCAACTTTAACCGGTCTATTGAGTATATGTGCAAGATCATGAACCATTGGCTTGTATTTAGCGGCTGGAACATTAGTGGTAAATACCGTTCCTTCTTTTGCATTCACAATACCAGGAACACCAACGCCTACTTTTCCTTTACACCCTAATTCAATGTCAGCTTCTAAGGTCAGTTCCTTAAAAACATTCAATAACGCCTGATAATCATTTTTAGGTGTAGGAACACGTTTTTGCCATACTTGAGTCAGATCTTTATCAAAAACGGCAAGCTCAATTTTTGTGCCGCCCATATCAAAACCATAATACATATCAGTCTCTTAATTATTCTGTAAATATTATTTATAGCAACGACAAGGGTGTCGTTACGTGGCCATTTCTATTTCAGTCAATACTTAAGTTATCTCTACTGCTTATATACACTAGGTTAAAGAAGAACAGTGATTGGTGACAGTTGAGTTTTCTTTATCTATTGATTACTACTTTCAATCAAAACACTACGTACTTTCATTAGAGCAAAGCCTAATAAATTTAATCCATTCCAAAGAAGAGGATTGTTAATCTCATTGTCTTGCTCACTTAAACCGACTCCCCATATTTTATCAACGGGGCTTGCCTCAACAAGCACACGATTGCCTGTTGAAATCAGAAATTTACCGAGTTCTTCATTTTGGGAAAACTTAGCGATATTGGCACGAATAACAATATCCATACGGTGTTGTTCCCAAATACCTTGGTCAAATCCTTTGACTTCTCTGCCTAATGCTTTTGCAGAGCCTGGGTTAGATGCAGTAATAATGCGCTTTCTGACTTCTATATCATTAAATAGCTTTGCTTTTTCAGCCATCATATAGTGCTCAGCGCTGGCATAACGCACATCATCTAATATAAAAGGTGCTGGATACCATTGGCTAAAACAACTTTTTGCGATGTCATTACCTTTACTTTTGTGTCCCCAAAAGTAGATGTACTTTATTTTCTTTCCTGCACGAAATTCTTTTTTTAATTGTTCTAAATCCATCTTTTTTTCCGTTATGTTGAATACTCCTAATTCACTTAATAAAGATAGCATAGAAGTAAAGAAGGATAGAGAGCCTTTTTGCTATTCTGCTTATAGGTGAAGCGATTCCGCTATTTTCAAATTATTCTTATTAAATTAATCTTAATTAGATTTGTTTTTACTGAATGATAAAAAAAATAGAGCTTAGATTACTAGGATTACTCTTAAAAAAATCGAACTAAAGAGTTTCTTTATTTATATAATCACACAAAAAGATAATCTTAAAACGATACTACTTACTTAGTATAAAGGTGTAGTTAATTAAGTATTTTTAATATAAAAAAGCACATTTATTGGTATTTATACTAATTATTGGTATTTATAACTAATAAAATAGCTATTACGTAATTAATTTAATAACTTAGCTTAATTGAGATACTTGTTTTCATTGTTACATTTATTATTTGAACTAAATCACGCTTGTGTATTTGTTAAGCTAAATTAACAATATCATTTTATAGATAAAATATTACTTAAGTTAATTATTCTGGAATACAGGTTATTCTTAGCGGTATTTACTATAAGTAAATAATAAAACTAATCATAGATTGATTATCTACTTTTGTCTTTTATTTTAATGTTTTTTTCTAAAACTTAACCAATACTGATGTGTTTTATTTTTTTATTAATAAAATAGAACGATCGTAATATGATAAAAAGCAATAAACACACTTTTTAGGTGTAAAAAAGGAACCTATTTTGATGATGATCAATATGAATAAATAATCCTTTCCATTTTTAGTTATTATTTTTTTAGTCTTTTTTGGAATAGAAAAAAGAGGGTTTATTAAAATTGATCTTGATGGGCTCTTTGCTTTTTAGAAGAAATAATATCAATAAATAATTATTTTAGAATTTTATATTTATAAAATTTATACAAATTGTTATTAATTAACTCTAGTTATTATCTGGTTTTTAAACCTGTTTTTTTAGGTAAAAAAGATGCTATTTTTGATAGTAATAATAAATATGAAATTAAGTAAAAGTACCCATTTTTATAAAGTGAAAATGAGTGGCGTTTTACTTTTTACACTTTTTTTGATGTTGTCTTTTTCATTAAAATAATTATACAATTTAATTTAAATAATCATTACTCCTAATTGGATGATGTTTATTTGTAATTAAATAAATTAGTATTTATAAGATTATTTTACCCTACATAGTTGATGTTCATTAATTGATGATTTAATGAGAGTTTAAATATGAATTTATAGAGATATATTTTTAACTTATTGTGAAAATTATCTATAAGGTTCTCTCCCCCTTATTTTGGATGAGCATCAAATTATTGAACAAGGTTTAGAGTACTGTTATTAAAGGGGCCACACTATGTATGATGATATTAGTAACCTAAAAGATAAGTTTCAGGAAGATGCCTTTGCTTTTCAAGAGTTTTCTTCCTCTACAATACAAGATGTTGATAATAAAATAGAACCAGTAGTTATAAATAAAGAAGATAATAATAAAATTAGTAATTTAAGTAATAATACGTTTTCTGAAACTTCACTTATAGTGAAAAACGAACCAAAACAGCCTGTTACTTCATCGTCTATCCCTTCTTATCACCAGGATGCTTTAGTTGTTAAAGCAAAGAAAGACAATTTAATTAAGAGTAAGCAAAATTTGTTAGCAGATAATAAAATATTTGATAGCAAAGAAACTGATAGAGTTCATGCTCATGAAAATATATCACTAAAAGATATATTGTCATTTATTGCCTCTATCTAATCTGAATAAGCAAAACTCTTTGTGTAAATAAATAATATTGACTGGTGTCAATCTTTAGCCATTGTTATTTTATTTTTTAAGATAGGTTTATTTCTTTTCGATATGTATTAATGTCGATAGGGTGCCTTTGTCTTAAGAAAAGATCTATGGCGATGACAAAGGTATGGGTTTATGAATAAAATATTTAAAACATTAATTACGGCTTTTTTATTGATAACGATGTTTTCACTCATTGTTATGCCAATGAGCGCCGAACAACAATATATATTCGGTCTTATCAATATATTGCTGTTATTTGTTATCGGTTTTAAAAAATCAAAAAAACGATTATTAACAATGGTTTTTATTTCATTGTTGATGTCAACGCGTTATCTCTACTGGCGTGCAACAAATACCTTAAATTTTAATACAACTATCGAGGCTGTTTTAGGTAGTGGTTTATTTATGGCTGAAATTTATTCTTGGATAATATTAGTCCTAGGTTATTTCCAAACGTCATGGCCATTAAATAGAAAAATAGCACCTTTACCTAAAGATATTTCTCAATGGCCTACTGTTGATATTTATATTCCAACATATAACGAAAGCTTGGATGTTGTACGTGATACGGTCCTTGCTGCACAAGCTATCGATTATCCACAAGATAAAATGAAAGTTTATATATTGGATGATGGTAGTCGTGAAGAATTTAAACAATTCGCTGGTGATGTTGGTGTAACTTACATTGAACGTGAAGTTCATGATCACGCTAAAGCAGGTAACTTAAATCATGCGATGGGATTAACAGACGGTGAGCTAATCTGCGTTTTTGACTGTGACCATATTTCCACGCGTATTTTCTTGCAAGCAACAGTAGGAAGCTTCCTTGAAGATCCAAAATTAGCGTTGATCCAAACACCACACTATTTCTACTCGCCAGACCCATTTGAGCGAAATTTAAGTGCGGCTAAAGATGCACCGCATGAAGGCGCACTTTTCTATGGCCCTGTTCAACGTGGTAATGATAACTGGAATGCGACATTCTTCTGTGGTTCATGTGCTGTTATGCGTCGTAGTGCTCTTGAAGAAATTGGTGGCATTGCTGTTGAAACGGTAACAGAAGATGCACACACTGCGCTTAAATTACAACGCTTAGGTTGGAACTCTGCATTTATTGATATTCCTTTAGCCGCAGGTCTTGCAACAGAACGTTTAGCATTACACGTTAACCAGCGTATTCGTTGGGCTAGAGGAATGACACAGATATTCCGTGTTGATAATCCAATGTTGGGGCGTGGTTTAACATTCCCTCAGCGTTTATGTTATCTCAATGCCATGCTCCATTTTCAGTACGGTTTGCCTCGTATCATCTTCTTGACTGCGCCGTTACTGTTTATGTTATTTAACCTTAATATTATCGCTTCATCCGCCAGCATGATATTTGCCTATGCATTACCACACTTAATCATGTCGGTTTATGTAAACTCGAAAAATATCGGTAAATACCGTTACTCTTTTTGGGGTGAAATTTATGAAACCGTCATGGCATTTAGTTTGGTACTCCCTACTTTACTGAGCTTAGTTTCACCAAAATTAGGTAAATTTAACGTAACAGATAAAGGTGACTTGCTTGATAAAAGCTATATGGATTACCTCACTGTACGTCCATTAATTATCACTGCACTTCTTCTTATCACCGGGATTTCATGGGTTGTTGTCCGTTACCTATTAAATGACTTCCAAGGTATTGACCCGCTGGTTATTGTTTTAAACCTTGCTTGGGCGACATACAGTTTATTTATCATTCTTGCCTCTATCGCAGTAGGTAAAGAGACGCGACAAATTCGTAAAAATACTCGAATCAATGCATCTTTACCGATTACGTTACATTTTGATGATGGCGCTGAATTAACAACTACCACAGAAGATATTTCAATGGGTGGCGTTCGCATTGCCGTGAATAAAATGTCTGAACTTCGCCAACGTAATGTCACTTCAATCACCCTGAATGTACAACGAGATGAAGTTACCGTTCCTGTTGATATGGTGAGTTTAGAAAGCAATCAACTACGTCTTGAATTCTTACCTATTGATTTAAATCTTCGCCGTAAATTGGTGCGCATTGTCTTTGGTCGTGCTGATGCATGGATCCATCAAGCAGATTATAAAGACAAGCCATTTAAAGAATTGGCCGGTATTACACGTTGTATTTTCGAACTGTTCTTTGGTCGTCGCCAAAAAGTGAAAGCGCCAGCAATAAGAACGAAAGCAAAAGCTTCACTCTCTGTGCAATCAATTAACGGGGATGACTAAGCATGAAAAAGAAACTGACATTAATGCTAAGCCTGACGGCAATAGCGATCGCAAGTATTAATCTTTCTCAAGCAGATACCGGAATGTTAGAGCTAGGAGGGGAGCTTTTACCTGATCCGACTGCTTATACACATTCGCCAGTGCAACAAAAGGCGAATAACCCGATCCAACTTGAAGATGGCGTATTGTCTGAAGCGCGTAATATTGAAGAGCAATTAACTTTGGCACAAATGGGAAGTCCATCGCCTATCGTGCTATCAGGAAGAAAATTACTTTCTGGTGTGACTTTTAATATGGCGAACGATTTATTTATTGATAACGCCACATTAACAATGAAAGTGAAAGCATCTCAAGGATTAATTCAATCTGATCAAACACTTCACTTAATGCTAAATGGTCAACCTATGGGATTTCTACCTTTAGAAGAAGGTGGGCAAGAGCATGAATATGTTTTAGAAATTCCTGAAATGATGTTGACGAATGTGAATAATCTCAGCTTTCGTTTAGCCAATCGTGATGCATTGGATGAAAGCCAATGTATTCCTCCACTGGCTGAAGAATTAAGTTTGGTTATTTCACCAGATTCATCATTAGATTATCGAGGTCGCTGGATTAATGGCGGGTATAGTCTGGAACGATTGCCCCTACCGTTCTTTGATCCTGACAGAATGACAGCGACCTCGTTACCTATCATATTGTCAGATAAACCTGACCATGCAGAGGTAACAACAGCAGCCATTGCTGCATCATGGTTTGGCAGTTTTAGCCATGATATTAAGCAAGTTGATTTACCGGTTTTAATGAATCAGTTACCTGAAAGTGATGGTATTTTAGTTGGTTATTCAGGGCAGACTATTGCGGGTATTACATTACCTTCAGGAAATAGTGGGCAATTAACCATTGTTGATAACCCAGTCGATCCTGTTTTCAAATTATTACTGATCAGCGGTGATAATGAGAAATCTCTTCGCCAAGCTGTATGGGCATTAAACAACGGTAAATTGCCACAAAACGATCACTTAGTGGTGCCTTCTCAAACGCTTGCAATGAGTGCGGATTACGATGCACCTCGTTGGTTAAATACCAATAAACCTGTTTCGTTAAGTCAAATTGCCAATGGTAGTGATGATTTCTCACGCCAAGGCATTAACCATGCACCAAATCAGTTTTCGTTTCGTGTCTCTCCCGATCTCTTTTGGTGGGATGGTGATGCACTGCCGTTAGATTTGAAATATGTTTTTCCTCATTCGGATAAACTAAATAGTCGTCGCTCTTCATTAATTGTCTCTTTGAATAACCAATTCTTAGGTGCATTGTATCCGGCGCGTTCAGAACCTTTAGGTATGTTAAGACAATGGCTGGGAATGGAGAGCGAACAGCAAAATAGCACGCTCTATTTAAATCCTCGTCAAATTTATAGTCAGAATCAATTACAGTTTTATTTTGATTTACGTGAGCCTGATGATTCACCGTGTATTTTAACGGATGGCAGTAGCTTAATTAGCCAAATTGATCCGCAATCAACACTGCAATTTAAAAATACTTGGCACTACTCAAGAATGCCGAACTTGGCTTATTTTTCAGGAGCGTCATTCCCATTTAGTCGCCGTGCGGATTTTTCACAAACCACACTGCTATTACCTGAAAATCCAACAATAGAAGAGCTTTATACCTTAGTGAACTTAATGGCGAGATCAGGTTATGCCACAGGAACACCTGTTTCTCATGCTTCGGTTTTCTTAGGTGCTAAAGAGCTCGAGAAAAATAACCTCTCTCAACATGATGTGCTAGCGATTGGCTCATTAAATAGTGAGGGATTTCTACCTGCTCGTTTTTCACAACAAACGTTCTCATTTTTAAATAAAAACGTCGAAATCAAACCACAATCATTGATTGACAAGGCAAAAGGTTGGATTGCTGGCGATTATTTATCTCAAAGTGGTGATGCTGCAAGTTACTTATCTTCACTGAAAGATTGGCGTGGCATGATGAGTTTTATCTCACCTTGGGCAAGCAACAGAGTTGTCGTATTGGTTACAGCTAAAGGTAATGATTCGATAAAAACCATTATCAATGACTTAAATTTAGCCCAAATAAATGCGGCTATTAAAGGCGACATCACTCTTATTAGTGGTAAAGACACCGTAAAAAGTTTCCATTTAGGTGAACACTTTTCGCAAGGTGACTTACCTTTCTTACAACAATTCCTTTGGTATAGCTCTAGACACGTATATTTGCTGGGTCTTTTAGCTGTTGGTTTTTGTGCGTTGACGGGCTTCGTGACTTATTACTGGTTACAACGTCGTTCAACTCGTCGTTTACATCAGATATCACAGCATCGTTCAGACAAATAAGAGGGGATATAAGATGAAAAATCACGCACTTAATATCATCGTTAAAGTCATCTATGCAGGTTGTATTCTAGGGGCATCAAGCCAAGTACAAGCAACCGCAGTTGAGGCAAATACAACAGCAACTGATCCAAATATTGTCAGTTCTCTTATTGAGCAAGCTAATTATTGGCACGGTAGAGCACACGATGAACGTGCAGTAGAAGCACTGCAAAAAGTACTGATTATGGAAAGCAATAATCAGGACGCGCTGTATTTAATGGCATTCTTTACTGCGCAACAAGGTAATGAAAAGCAAGCAACATATTGGCGAGAAAAACTTGCGCAAATTGCACCGCAAGATCCACGAATTGAAGGATTAAAAAATATCCGATCATCACAATTTAGTGAACAACAATTAGGATATGCCAGAGAGTTAGCGAAAAAAGGGCAACATGAAGAAGCAATAAAAGCGTATCAACGTTTATTTGTTAGTAGTGAGCCACCTGAAACACTAGCGTTAGAATATTATCAAACCATGGCGGGTGTACCCGCAATGTTGCCTCAAGCTATTACGGGGTTAAAGCAACGTGCTGCATTAATGCCTGATAATAAAGAAACGCAAAAAGCATTAGGATTAACGCTAACTTATAACGAAGAGACTCGCCGTGAAGGTATAACTATTTTAGGTAATATCTCGGGTGATGAATCAGCCAAAAAAGGTATGCGTCAAGCACTGTTATGGCTGAATGTTCGTCCTGATGATGAAGTGTTATATAAGACTTATTTGCAAGCAAACCCGAACGATAAAGCGGTTGCAGAGCATTTCCAAGGTGCTATTCAAGGTAATGCTCGCCAAGCAGGTTATACCGCATTAAATAAAGGTAAATTGAAAGAAGCCGAAGGTTATTTCAAACAAGCTTTAGCGGCAGATAACAATGATGCGCAAGCCTTAGCGGGGTTAGGTTATATCGCATTACGCTCAGGTGATTTAACCACAGGTCAGCGTTTATTAAACCAAGCTGCACAATCAGGTGGAGAACAAGGCAGCAAATGGAAGCAACAAGCGGAAGATGCGGGTTTTTATGCGCAATTACGCAGTGCACAACAACGCGCTAAACAAGGGAATATTCAACAAGCTCTCGATCAATTAGCCCCATTAGCGGGTGCTTCAGGTGAAAAAGGGTTGTCTGCCAATTTATTACAAGCTGACTTATTACGTAAGCAAGGTAATTTACCCGCGGCTCACCAATTGCTGTCAGGGCTTTATCAGCAAAATAGCCATAATGAGAAAGTGATTTCTGCTTATTACTATTTATTAGTTCAGGAAGGGCAGAATACAAAAGCAGAACAATTATTGGCTCAACAATCAGCTTCTTTGCGTCAAAAACTTACTGCAAATACAGATCCTTCTGAGAAATTACGCCGTGACGCGCAAAAAGCGTTAGAAAATGGTAATCGTGTTCAAGCAAGACAATTGCTTTTACAAGCGCAGCGTAAAAACCCGCAAAATAACTGGGTTTACCTCGATTTAGCGCGCTTAATGGCCGCTGATGGTGACAGTGCTGGCGCAAAAAATATTATCTCACAGCTACAAAACCGTAGAACAAGAGATTCTGATTATGTGGCATCGTTGTTTTATGTTGAGCAAAAAGAGTGGGATAAAGTTTTTAACTTACTAAGTAGCCATAATCAACAAACTGAAGCTGAAAAAGAGTTATTACAGCGTGCTCGTTTTCATCGCCAACTTGCGCAAGCTGACCATTATCGTCAGGCAGGAAACCTTGTTGCAATGCGTAATATTTTACGTCCATTAATTAATCAAGTGGCTGATTATCCAAATGATGTGGGTGAATTGGCTGAAAAATTAGTTAATAGTGGATTAAATGATGAAGCGTTGAAATTGGTTGAAAGTGATATTGCAAAAGGCACTAAAGGTTCAGTAGGTAACTACGCTGGTCATATCAACGTTCTCAATGAGTTAGGTCATTATACACAGGCATCTAGCTTGATTAATGATCCTGCTTTACAACAAGAAACACCGATTGTTGAGAAGAAACGTTTAGAAGTTGCCACTAAAGTTGCGCAAGCAGATAGCCTACGTGAAAAAGGCGAAATTAAAGCAGCTTACGACACGTTAGTGGTTGCTTTAAAAACATCACCGAATGATCCCGATTTATTAATGGCATTAAGTCGTGTTTATTTAGCGCAATCAATGCCTGAACAATCAAACAAAATTCTTTCTTATTTAGAAAAAGAGCAAGGAAAAGATAGCAAATTAATCCAAGCTCAAATCGAAGTGGCATTAGCACAAAAAGATGGAAGAAAAGCACAACAATTATTGCAGCAAATTCCTTCATCTTCACAACCCGCTTATTTATTACAAGCTGCGCAAATTGCGCAATTAAATGGTGAGAATCGCAAAGCATTAACGTTACTGCGTAGTGCGCAATGGCAAAACAGTGATAGCACATTAAAAACCTCTGCGGGTCAATTAAACGCATTAGGAGGAAGTGATAATCCTGTTATTGCGGGTTCTATCTATGAACGTAAAGAGATGGCATCGGTTCAACGTTCTATTCGTGAACTTGAAGAAAAAGTTTCACCTTGGGTACAAGGTGGTGTTTCTGTTCGTCATCGTAATGGTGATAAAGGGTTATCTAACATCACTGAAATTTCAGCGCCAATCAGTATTTCGAGTGTGCCTGGAGAAGAGTTTCGTTGGGAATTTAGTGTTAACCCTGTTTCGATGACAAGTGGTTCGGTTTCAGGCGAAAGAGCTAACCGCTTTGGTTCTGGTCAGCTTCAACATGCTGAACGCTTTGCTAAAAATAGCGATAACCATGATGAGAAAAACAAAATTAATGCCGATGAAGCCGGTAGTCAACGTGCTTCTGGTGTTGAATTAGGACTGCGTTTATCGGACAAGGATGTCAGTTTTGATGTTGGCTCCACACCATTAGGTAAAGATACGGCAACGGTTGTCGGTGGTATCACATATTCACCTCAAATTAGCCAAAATGGGCAATTAACACTGACAGCAGAGCGCAGAGCCATAAAAGATAGTCTACTTTCTTATATGGGGCGTACTGATCCAATGACAGGCGAAAGTTGGGGTCGTGTAACACGTAACGGCGCTAAAGTTCAATATGCTTGGGATGATGGAAAAATTGGGGCTTATGCTGGTGGTGGTTTCTATAACTACGAAGGTAAAAGTGTTGCGAGTAATGATGAAGTGAAAGCGTGGATTGGCTCTTATGCTAAGTTCTATAAAGATGATCAACAAGAAGTAAAAGCAGGTGTGCATGTTGATTATATGAACTTCAGAAATAACCAAAACTACTTCTCATTAGGACACGGTGGTTACTTTAGTCCACAAGATTATGTGTCTGTTTCATTACCTGTTGCTTATACCCGTCGTTTTGAAAAAGGTGAAGTCTCATTAAATGGTGCTATAGGGATACAAAGTTACAAACAAAAAGGCAGTGATTATTTCCCAACGCATGGTTATATGCAAAATGCATTAAATAAACAGAATGCGAGCGATCCTCGTATTAAATCTCAGTACGAAGAACAAGACGAAACGAATATTACTTATAGATTAGGTTTAGACGCGAAATATTATTTAAACAAAGAAACCGAGTTAGGTGTCAGCTTATCGCATGATACATCGGGTGATTATGCTGAAGATAATATGTGGTTACACTTAAAATATACCCCAGACTTCCTGTCTAAATAATTAAGGAGACAAATAATGAATAAGCATGACAGTGATATCTTACAATTACCTTTTGAAAGTGGCTGGCAAGATCTAACTCAATTATTATTTTTTCAAATTTTAAATGACAATGATATTTCTACTGCTGGAAATAAATTAAGGAATATAGGTAAAGATATTGCCTTACGTTATCCTTTACCTGAAAGCGAAAATATTCAATTACTTGAATCACATATTAATCGCGTATTAACACTATTTAAATGGGGGTTTGTCACTATATCTCCTGCAATGAGCGAACTTTTACTGGTTCATTGTGCATGGCCTCATTTTACGCAAAGTCAAGATGATGCTCAGTGGCGTGTAGCAAGTGCGGGTGTTTTAGAAGGGTTATATGAAGGTTGGTTAACGAATCAAGGTGGTAATGCCAAAATGCAAGTGCATCGCCAACCTACTGATGCAAAAGATGTCTTTATTTTCCGCTATGCGCATAACTCATCAGCCGAATAATAATATATATGCTTTATTGATGAGCATAGGAGGTCAAAAATGAATGAAATGATATTTAATGATGATAATTCTAAATGCTTATTAATAAAGCAATTTACTAATAATGTTTTCATGATGTTAGTAACAGATATTAATGGCATTATTATTTATGCAAATGAAAAATATTGTGAATTCAATAATGTTCACTTTGAAAATATAAAAGGTAAAAAATATAGCTTATTTAACTTAATTGACGAGAATCAAATCAATTGTTGTGTAAATGGTAATAATGATAATAAAGGAGTATATCGATTAGAAGCCAAAAGAAATAACGATACTCAACAAGATATATGGGAAGATATTAGTATTATTCCTGTGTTTGATGAAAGTAATTTAATTTCTCATTATGTATTTATTAGCTTGGATATTACTGATAAGGTAGAGCTAAGAAATGAATTATTTAATAAAAGCTATATTGATTCATTAACTGGAATATCTAATCGACTAAGTATTGTCGAAAAAATTGAAAATGAACGATTAAATGTTTTACAGCCTTCTTCATTTTGCCTTGGTATTATAGATTGCGATAAATTCAAATCTATTAATGATCAATTCGGGCATCATGCAGGCGATAAGGTATTGTGTGAAATATCTAAACGGTTGTCACAATTAGAAAATAATGAAGTCTATTGTGGGCGACTTGGTGGCGACGAGTTTGCTGTGCTTTTCCCTAAAGGATTACGTTCTTGTTCTGTGATTTTGCTAGAAATAATAGAATCACTTTGGAAATCAATGGAAAAGCCCATCAATATTAATTCGGATTTTATGTTAACTCCTTCAATTAGTTTAGGTATTGCTGAATATCCTAAAGATGGAAAAACATTATCTGAATTATTAAAATCTGCAGATGAAACACTTTATTCTATAAAAGAAATGGGTGGTAATAAATATGGGTTTTATTCCGGATTTTAAATAAAAGGTTTTAAATAGAAAGTTTTTTTTAGTAAAGATATATTAAAAATAACGTTATCTCTTTTTAACGAAGAGGGGGGTAACTGTTTTTTAAATATATCTAGCATTCCTGATGAAATATAAGAGTAAATTTAAAATAATACTAAATATTAGTTTTAGATAAATATCTATTAGAGGATTTTATTATGATGAAAGCGGTTATCCCTGTTGCTGGATTAGGTACTCGTATGTTACCTGCAACGAAATCAATTCCTAAAGAAATGCTGCCTATTGTTGATCGCCCTTTAATTCAATATATTGTTGAAGAGTGTGCTCAGGCAGGTGTTGAGGAAATTATTTTAGTTACTCACTCTTCTAAAAATTCAATTGCAGATCACTTTGATACCAGTTTTGAATTAGAAAATATGCTGGAACAGCGTATTAAAAATAAATTATTAGAAGAAGTGCGTTCAATTTGTCCTAACAATGTCAAGATTGTCCAAATTCGCCAAGGCCATGCTTTAGGTTTAGGTCATGCAATTTGTTGTGCACGCCCAGTTATTGGCAATAATCCATTTATTGTTTTACTGCCTGATGTTTTATTAAATTCACATTATTGCGATCCTCAACATGATAATTTATCAGCAATGATAAAACGTTTTGAAAAAACAGAACGTAGCCAAATTATGGTTGAACCTGTGCCAATGAGCCAAGTGCAACAATATGGTGTTGTAGATTGTGAAGGTGTTTTCTGCCCTCAAGGTAATTGGGCGCCTATTCGTCGTATTGTGGAAAAACCAAATCCTGAAGATGCACCTTCTAACCTTTCTGTTGTTGGACGTTATGTTTTCTCTGAAGCTATCTGGGAATTATTAGATGGTCTACCTGCTGGTGTTGGTGGTGAAATTCAATTAACAGATGCGATTGATTTATTATTGAAAAAAGAAGTCGCTGAAGCATATACCTTAGTGGGTAAATCACATGACTGTGGTAATAAGCTAGGATATATGAAAGCCTTTGTTGAGTATGGCCTCCATAATTCTGTGTTAAAAGAAGAATTTTCTTCTTGGATGCGGGACTTTTGTGAAAAAACATTGTTACCCAGAACAGAAGTCATAGAAGAAGATGAAGTAAGTGAAGCACAAAAGATAGTTGCTATCTTTTGAGTTTATATTGAAATAATGTGCAATATGCCGACCGAGATAAGATGGCGGTCGGCAATAGCAGGAGAGAAAGGCAATGTCTTTTTGGCACTTATCTCGTTGTCATTATCTATTTTCTACCTTTTTTTTAGGTTTGTTGCTTATGGTTTCTCCCTCAATACAGGCAGCAGATACTCAAGTAGGATGGCAACAGTTTAAAGAGCGCTATATTCAGGATGATGGGCGAGTTATAGACAGCGCTAACAAAAATATTTCACACTCTGAAGGTCAAGGCTATGGCATGTTAATGGCTGTGATGAGTGATGATCATGAAACATTTAATAAGTTATGGCACTGGACAGCTGCTTCTCTTTATCGTGGCGATTTAGGCTTATTTAAATGGCGTTATGAACCCGAAAATAGTGAACATACTCCTGATCCTAATAATGCAACAGATGGTGATATCTTAATTGCGTGGGCATTATTAAAAGCTGGTGAGAAATGGAATGATGAAAGTTATCTTTCAGCTTCTGATTCTATTCAACACGCTATTTTGGAACATACTTTAGTTAAGACAAAAAATTATACTGTACTTTTACCCGGTATTAATGGCTTCAAAACGCCAGAAGAAATTATTATTAACCCATCCTATTTTATTTTCCCTGCATGGAAAGATTTTTACCGCACGAGCAAAGATGTTCGTTGGAAAGAGTTAATTAATGATAGCCAGTCTTTACTTAGAAATATGCGGTTTGGTGAATATCAATTACCAACAGATTGGGTAAGTTTGTTTCCAGATGGAAAGATAGAGCCTAGTGAAAAATGGCCTGCACGATTTAGCTTTGATGCAATACGTATTCCGCTCTATTTGGCTTGGGCACACGATGAATTAGCGTTACAACCTTTTGTGCAGTATTGGCAGCAATTTGATCGTTATAAGACGCCTGCTTGGGTAAGTATTGATGCTCAAGAGCGCGCTGAATATAACTTTACTCCTGGTATGATGGCAGTGAGAGATTTAACAATGAAAACACCTATTGAAGATGTCGATTTAAGTAAAGATACAGATTATTACTCTTCGGCTTTACACTTATTAGCGGCATTTGCTCAGAATGGGCAATAAGTATATTTAGTTAATTTGAATGATAGATAGCTTAAATTCCTTTTAATACAGAGAGGCATTAAGTTATCTATTTTTTATATCGATAGTGCTAAAAAAATAAATTTCTAAATTATTTATACTTATTCGACTTTAATAAGTTAATTGTAATTCGCTATCTCTATTTGTTTATAACGTTATGTTATTTAAATAATAAATAAACTTTAATCTATGATCTAAGAATAATTTATTTAATGATATTTATGCTAAAGTTATCCCAATAACTTGATAATGTTATTAATATAATTTTTCATCAACAATAGAGGTGGATAAATGAAAGTTTCAGCACGCAATCAGTTAGTCGGTAAAGTTGTTGATATTATTGATGGTGCCGTCAATAGTGAAGTGATTTTATCTTTAGCACACGGTGAGAAACTGGCTACAATCATCACCAAAGAAAGTTGTGAAAGCTTAAATATTAAAAAAGATGGCGAAGCTATTGCGATTATTAAAGCGCCGTGGGTTGTATTAGCACTGCCTGATTGCGGTTTAAATTTCTCTGCACGTAACCAATTTGCAGGAAAAGTGACTCAAATCGTACAGGGTGCGGTGAACTCAACTGTTCATTTAGAAACGGCGAAAGGTTTAGAACTGACTGCGGTTATCACCAATGAAAGCTTACAAGAGATGAAATTGGCAAAAGGCAGTGATGTTTTAGCGTTAGTGAAAGCATCCAGTGTGATTGTAGCAACACGCAAATAATCGAGACGCTATTCTCTTAAAATATAAAAAGAGGCTAAATATTTAGCCTCTTTCTTTTTGATATTACTTATCTTTTTAGATTTATAATCCCGATCACCTTTTATGCAAGGTTACTAAAATTATTTATCAGTATCACCAGCGACTTTTAGTTTGTCGTAGATATAATTTTTATAACTGTTAACTAATTTCTCGTCTTCACAGTCATTTAATTTGCCTTCACATAAATGGCGCATTTGAATGTTTGCTTTGTAGAAAGGGGATAATGGCAAACGAGCACGCTCTAAGATCATGCCACCTAAGAAGCTAATATCAGTTAACTCACCCGTTGTTATTGGCGCACCTTGCGATAGATTATCTCTTAAGGTGAACTGAGTAATATACGCAGGGTTATTAAAAGGTGATTGATAATTTTTTAGCTCAATATTGGGTTGGTGATCACCAAAATAGAGGAACATCGTCGGTTTTTCTCTTTGTGCAACAAAATTAGAGAAATCTTTAATTGCTGGATCACTGGTGATGATCTTTTCCATATAGTGGCTAAATTTACCCGGTGCATTACTGCTTTCTGTATGACCTGTAATTTGGTACATATCTCTGTGTGATTCATCATAAGGACCATGTTCATACATGGTTAATGAGAATATAAACAGTGGCTTGTCAGTACGTTTTTTCAATACCTCTTCAACGTAACCTAGCATATCTACCGTCGATATTTTCCAGAGATTTTCTTCTAATATTCCAGGGTAGCCAAGCTCTTGAGGTTGAATGATTTCATCAATTCCCATTTTTTCATAAGCGTAACCTGCATGGTAAGCACTACGATTAAACGGAGTGAGTAAAACCGTGTAATAACCTTCTGCTTTGAGTTGGCGGAATAAACTCTCATTAAGATTATCGACAACAAAATAGAATACAGAGTTTTTACGCGCACCAAAGTCATCCGTATTTAACCCTGTTAATACTGAAAATTCAGAAAGCCAAGTACCACCACCAAAGGTTTGTACACGTAAAGGGCTTTGTGCACTGACATTTTCATCTTTTTGAAACATAAATAAATCAGGCAGTGCAACATCTGTATCAAATTGATAAATATGAGGATTAACCGTCGACTCTTGTAATAAAACGACAATATCAGGTTTTATGTCAGTTTGCGTTTCTGGCAATAAGGTTTTATTCGCTTGTTCAAGGAAATAATCTGCATTTTCCTTGAAATAAGGAGGGTGATAAGCCGTTTGGTAACCAGACATGATTAAATTAGTGACAGTACCTCGTCCTCCTGGAAGTGTGCCTTCCCATTCAGCTTGCCATTTTTCTACGGTGAAATGGATAGTAGTAAACCCAATAACCATTAAGAGTAAGCTACTTATACGCAAGACTGGGCGTGATTTTTTGGAAAAATGCCACGCAATAGACATATTGATAATCAGCCATATTAGCATCGCAACCAATGCAATGCCGGCTTCCCAATAATGGCCTAATGTCCCTAAATTAGAGCTATCAAAAGCCAAATCAAAATCAGAGAACATTAATGTTTCTTTGTAATAATGAACTTTGAGTTGATTAATAAACTTAGTTATCAGGAAAAGTGTGCCGGTGGTAATAACCGAAAATAAGACACGAGCTGATAAAAGAAAACAAAGAGAAAAAAGAATAAAATAAGCACCTACGGAAAGAAGTGCAGTATAAACAAACGTTGCTTTCTCAAAAACAATAAAGAGTGAGGCAATAAGAATAAGTGCAAGATAAGCACATCCTAATATTTTTTTCATATCTCTTCCGAGTATAGCGATAAATAATCAAGGGGATATTTTACAAATATTGTAGGCGATAACCTTAAATAGGCTAAATAATTTTACTTAGCCTATTTAACATTTGGATTTAGAATAATCCTTTGTCTCGTAAAATATGAAGATCTTTTTTGCGGCGAGTAAATCCAGTGCGGTCAAAATACTCTAAGATTTGTACTGCTAATTTACGCCCAACAGATAACTCATCACGGAAGTCCGCGGCGGTGACACTGCCATTACTTTCATTATATTTCACAATGATAGAGGCAAATTTTTCTATTGATTGGTGTGTATAGTAGCGGTCAGCAATAATTGGAATAATTAAACCTAATTGTGCTGCTTTACGTAATAATGAGCGGATCACTTTCTCATCACTTTTCATTTCATTTGCTAGATCACGTACCCACCAAGGTTCAGATTGCTCAAAATAGACTTTAGCATTTTGCCATAGTGCATCTTGTTCTGGAGAAAAAGCAAGACCATGAGTTGGAAGATGAAGCCAACCCCGACTTTGGCTAATAGCACCTTCTTTACGTAACTGATCAATTAAGTAATAGACCAATTCATCATGGTAAGTAGGTAGTGCCATCCGTTTTAAACGAGAACGACCCACACCCATTTGATCATTATGTTGTTGATGATATTCCTCAAGTGTATCGAGTAATTTCTGTTTTGCGTTATCAGCATTCTCTTTGGAAAGAATAACGCCAGCAACGCTCACTAGGTCAAAGGTTTCTAATAACTGAGTCAGCGCACTTTCAGTTAATTGTTGAGCCCAAGAAAACTGACTTAGAGAGAGTTCACCTTTTGGTAAACATAACGCTAAATTGGCACTGACGCTGTCTGCATTATCAAGTTGGTGTAACCAAGTTAGGAATTCAGCTTGTCGTTTGCCTCTACGTGGCGAGTGTAAAGATAAGACTTTCGCTGCGGCTAAGGTGCGTTGAGCACTGATATCACGCAAGATAAGTCTGTCGTTATCCACCAGCCAAAGGGGTTCATCTAGAATAAGCTCCGCTAACTGTGGTGTTTCATTAGCATCATTTAAAAGAGCAACACGACCCGTAATATGACGTGTACCGTGGTGAATATGTACAGGCTGCCAATGCTTTAAAGGTTCATCCGCAATTAAACTGACTAATATTTTATGAGATTGATAGTTAGGTGCTTGAGAAAGCAACCAGTCACCACGAGAGACGTTTTCTTTACTGACATCACCTGTGATGTTAATTGCAATACGATGACCTGCACCCGCACGTTCTACGGGCTGGTTTTGTGCATGTAAGGCTCTTATTCTTACTGGTTTATCTGCACCCGTTAGCCAAAAGGTATCGCCAACAGAAATTTGTCCCGCAAGCGCAGTTCCTGTGACAACTAATCCCGCGCCTTTAATGCTAAAAACACGGTCTATTGCTAAACGAAAACGCTTATGCCATTGAGGGTGTTGTTGTTCTTGCTGATGCAGATCAACAAGATAGTGGCGAAGCTCTGAAATTCCCTCCCCTGATGGGGCTGAGGTGGTAAAAATTTGAGGATCGTACCAACCTAAATTAGCTAACATCTCGGTTGTTTGTGAGCGAACTTCTTCTATTCGTTCTGGGGTAACACGATCTGCTTTGGTGAGAATAACGGTAACTTGAGGACAGCCAGCAAGACGTAAAATAGAAATATGTTCGATGGTTTGTGCCATAACGCCATCGTCACAAGCCACAATTAATAGCGCATGAGAGATCCCTCCAACGCCAGCAAGCATATTTGAAAGAAATTTCTCATGACCGGGAACATCCACAAAACCAATTGAAGTTCCATCGTCTTGACGCCAATAGGCATAACCTAAATCAATGGTCATGCCTCGTTTTTTCTCTTCAGGTAAATGGGTAGTATCTACCCCAGTAATTGCCTGTATAAGTGTGGTTTTTCCGTGGTCTACGTGACCTGCCGTCGCAAAAATCATAGTTAAAGTGCCTGTATTAATGCATTTTCATCCTCAAGACAGCGCAGATCAAGCCACAGGCGACCATCAGTAATTCGACCAATAATCGGCTTTTCTAAATTACGCCAATGCGCGGCTAACGCATCTAACTGGCTACCTTTTCCATTTTTGGCTTCAAAGGTAAGTGCTGCACTCGGTAAGCTTTCAATAGGTAACGAACCACTGCCTATTTGAGAAGCACATGAGGATATCGTGATATGGTAATTATCCCCATAATATGCCTGAAAATGAGGCAATAACCGTTGCGCCATGTCATTAATTTCTGTTTGTGTCCGAGTTAACAAACGTAATGTTGGAATTTCAACAGCCATTTTTTCAGGTTGCTGATAAAGGCGTAATGTGGCGCCTAAAGCAGCTAATGTCATTTTATCAACGCGTAATGCACGCTTTAAAGGATGGCGTTGAATAGCCTCAATCCATACTTTTTTACCTAAGATTATCCCCGCTTGTGGGCCACCTAATAATTTATCACCCGAGAAGGTAACAAGGTCGATACCTTGTTGTAGATAATCTTGAGGCATTGGCTCTGAAGGTAAGCCTAATGCGGCTAAATTAGTCATTGAGCCACTGCCTAAATCGATAGCAGTCGGTAAGTTCATTTCTTTACCAAGTGCGGCAAGTTCATCGCCATGCACTTCGGCGGTAAAGCCTTGAATACAATAGTTGCTAGTATGAACTTTCATTAGCAAACCAGTATTCTCATTAATGGCGTTACGATAATCTTTAAGGTGAGTACGGTTTGTTGTTCCCACTTCTTTGAGTGTACAGCCTGCTTGTGTCATCACATCAGGGATACGAAAAGCACCGCCAATCTCAACTAATTCACCACGAGAAACAACAACCTCTTTATTGGGTGCAACAGTGGCGAGCATCAGTAATACGGCAGCTGCGTTGTTATTAACGATACAGGCATCTTCTGCCCCTGTTAACTCACATAACAAATCAGCGATAGCGCGATCGCGGTGTCCTCTTGATGCGCCATCAAGAGAATACTCTAAGGTTGCTGGTGAGCGCATAACTTGGCTAACTGCTTCAATGGCGGATTCTGCCATTAATGCACGCCCTAGATTAGTGTGTAAAACGGTACCTGTTAAATTGAAAACAGGTTTAATCGAGGATTTTCGTTGTAATGTAATGCGATTTTTTAATTCATCCACCCAATGGTTATGCCATTGTGGCAACTCATTTTTTTGACGAATAATGATACGCGCTTCTTCTTGTAACTTTCGTAAATGCTCTGCAATAAATGTCTGACCATAAGAAGCCACTAGGGATTGAATGTCGGCTTGGTGCAGTAACTTATCAATAGACGGTAGTTGGCTGTAAAGTGAGCGCATATCATTTGTCATGCTAATACCTAATTATTATTCATTTGGGAACAGGAATGGATTAATGCTACTACGAGCAAAGCCTTCTTCTTCCATTTTTGCATCAAGAACAATAGACGCTAAATCGTCAGCGATAGCATCCACATTGGCATCTTTTTCTTGATATAAAATTTTCAGATAGCTTCCACAATCACCACAGCTTTCTGCTTTTACAGGCGCATTTTCGCTGTCTAAAGACCAGTAATTTAATTTACCTGTTAATTCGCAGTTGGTGCATTTAATGCGTACAACATGCCACTGCGTTTCACATAAATTACAGTGTAAATAGCGTAAACCTTGTGTTGTGCCGATTTGTACCATGCTTGCCACAGGCATACTGTTACAAACTGGGCAGAATTGACGATTTTCACCGTATTCTGTTTTAGCCTTACCAGGAATATTCGCCGCTAATTGTGCCCAGTAAAGAGACAAGGCTGCCCAAATAAAGACAGACTTATCTGCTGAGACTTTTGAATATTCATCATTGAGTAACGCAGTTGCCATTTCTTCTAATTCAGTTTCAGAAGCTTTAGAGAGATTTTCTAAAGTGATAGTAGCACTTTCAGGCACAACTGGACGTAATTCAGCAATAATCGAGGCTAATAAAGCATGCCAATGTTTACTGCGTTTGAATGTTTTTCTATCTAAAGGCGCTACACCGACTTGCTGTGTAAGGAGTGGGGCAAGATCGACGACTAATGGATTGTCATGAAGTGCTTTTTCTTGAGCCTTGACAATTTCTGCCGCAAATTCAAGGTAATCTGCGAAAGGATTATCTTTTGCTAGTGTTTGAAAACGTTCAGCACGACGTTGATAAAGGTTTTTCAGATTAGGGAATAATACGGGTGGAATAAAACTAATTCCTTTTTCTGATTGCTCTTTACCTAATTGCTCTTTAGGAACGATGCGAATACTCATAACGTTCTATCTTCCTATTATCATAAATTTTATAGTGAATACCCACAGGATTTGGCTTCAGAATAAATCAAATGCAAACACGAAGCCATGACAGTGGGTAATAATAGCGTGATTTTATTGTTTTTTACGTCTTAAAAACGGGCGTAAATTGAATAAAAAACGGAGGCTAACAAGCCTCCGTTTGTTCAGAAATACACTTTAGGGCATTATTTCTGTGACTGCTTTTCGGCTTCTTTTTTCTCTTCTTCGAGAATTTCACGATACCAACGAGGGTGATGCTTTTTAGCCCAACCACGAGTTACCCAGCCTTCAATCATGCTACGAATTGAACCTTTCACCCAGAACGCCGCATAAGCATGAACAAATACGGTAATTATCAGTAAGATTGCTGATAATGAGTGAACTAATAAGGCGATTCGAATCACTGGGATCGAGAAATATTCTGCAAAATAAGGGCGCCAAATGATAATGCCACTGACAGTCAGTAAGATAAGGCTGATACTTAACATCCAGTAAATACCTTTCTGACCAAGGTTGTAGTGACCAATATCGCCAGCTTCTTCATTTTGCAGTACTTTATGAATATTTTTAGCCCAGACTAAGTCATCTTTATCAATAAAGTTATACTTCAAGTATCTGAAGAACATAAAGAGAAAGAGAATGGCCATTGCACTACCCACAAATGGGTGTAACAGACGCGACAGTTCTGGTGTACCTAAAATATTCATGAACCAGTTCAGAGATGGGAAGAAGAAACCCAATCCGCTGATTGCTGTGAACAGAAAGACAATCACAACGACCCAGTGGTTTATACGCTCTGATGCGGTATGGCGAAGAATTTTATCACCTTTCTTCTTCATCATTTCTGCTCCTCCTTATTCACAGAGGTCTGTGTTTTAGAAGATGCTTCCATCTCTTTGAGCGCTTCTTCTTCATCTTCTTCAGTTGTGCGGTTTGGACCGACACCTAAATAATGGAAAATAGCACCCGCGAAGGTTGCGGCAAAACCAACAGCGGCTAATGGTTTCCAGATACCTTTCCAGAATTTAACGGTTGAGCTAATTTCTGGGTTTTCTGGTAAACCATGATACAGATTTGGTTTGTCAGCATGATGGAGAACATACATGACGTGCGTACCACCCACGCCTTGTGGATCGTAAAGACCCGCGTTGTCGTAACCACGAGTTTGCAGTTCTGCAACTCGCTCACCTGCAAGATTGATCATGGCTTCTTTCGAACCAAAATGAATCGCGCCTGTTGGGCAAGTTTTTACACATGCAGGCTCTTGACCGACTTCTACACGGTCAACACATAACGTACATTTGTAAGCACGGTTATCTTCTTCATTAATGCGAGGCACATTGAAAGGACAACCAGCGATACAATAACCACAACCAATGCAGTGTTCTGATTGGAAATCAACAATACCATTAGCGTATTGAATGATAGCACCTTCTGCTGGGCATGCTTTTAAACAGCCCGGATCAGCACAGTGCATACAACCGTCTTTACGAATCAACCATTCCAGTTTGCCGTTCTCTTCAACTTCAGAGAAGCGCATCACTGTCCATGATTTCGCCGTTAGGTCAGTTGGGTTATCGTAAACACCAACGTTAGTGCCAATTTTATCGCGAATATCGTTCCATTCAGAACAAGCAACCTGACAGGCTTTACAGCCAATACAGGTTGTTACGTCGATAAGTTTTGCCACTTCTTCCTTGTAATCCCGCACCTGTGGCGCGGGAGTAAGGGAATTGGTGGCAGAGCGACGAATAATGTCTTGGGATTGCAGTGACATAATTTATCTCCTTACACCTTTTCCACATTAACAAGGAACGCTTTAAACTCAGGCGTTTGTGTATTCGCATCACCCACGAATGGCGTTAACGTATTCGCAATAAAGCCTTTCACTGCAACACCTTCAAAGCCCCAGTGAATAGGAATACCAATGGTATCCACTTTGCGCCCATCAACATCAAGGGTTCTAATACGTTTAGTGACTACCGCTTTGGCTTTGATATAACCACGTTTTGAGCTGACTTTAACGGTATCGCCTTGAACAATGCCTTTTTCTGCGGCTAAACGCTCACCAATTTCAATAAATTGTTGTGGCTGAATAATCGCATTTAAGCGCGCGTGCTTAGTCCAGAAGTGGAAATGCTCTGTCAGACGATAAGTTGTACCGACATATGGGAAATCTTCGGCTTTACCCATATCTTCCCAGTCATCTTTAAAGATACGCGCAGCTGGGTTTGAAACCACATTCGGGTGCAGTGGGTTAGTACCCAATGGTGTTTCAATTGGCTCATAGTGTTCAGGGAATGGACCTTCTGCCATCTTATCGATAGCAAACAGACGTCCCATACCTTCCGGCTGCATAATAAATGGCCCTACATCAGAACCCGGTGCAGCGTTGCTATAGTCAGGTACATCAATACCTGTCCATTTGCTGCCATCCCATTCGATTAATTTACGTTTAGGATCCCAAGGTTGACCTTGTGGGTCTGCCGATGCGCGGTTATAAATAATGCGACGGTTAAGAGGCCATGCCCATGCCCAACCTAATGTGTTACCTAACCCTGATGGATCTGAGTTATCACGGTTAGCCATTTGGTTACCTTTCTCTGTCCAGCTACCTGCGAAGATCCAACAGCCACTTGCTGTTGTACCATCATCACGTAACTGAGCAAACGAGCTAAGCAGTTGACCTTTTTTCAGAATGATATTGCCATCAGCGTCTTTTAAATCGACTAATGCTCTACCATTACTTTCTTGTGCAACTTCTGCGGATGTTGGATTATCAGGATCAAAGTAATCCCAAGTCATATTCAACACCTGTTCTGGCATCGCACCGCCTTCCTCTTTATAGAGTTGGCGTAAACGATGGAAAATACCAGATAAAATCTCAGCATCAGGGATAGCAACACCTGGTGCATCACCGCCTTTCCAGTGCCACTGTAACCAGCGACCAGAGTTAACGATAGAACCGTCTTCTTCTGCGAAACAGGTTGTTGGTAGACGGAAGACTTCGGTCTGAATATCTTCTGTTTTAACGTCGTTCTCTTCACCGTGATTCTGCCAAAAACACGCTGTTTCAGTGTTTAGCGGATCCATAGTGATAAGGAATTTCAGTTTTGATAATGAACGAATAACTTTGTTCTTATTCGGGAATGAGGCAACAGGGTTAAAGCCTTGGCAGATATAGCCATTAACTTCACCTTTATCCATCATCTCGAAATATTGCAGAACATCGTAAGGTTTATCCCACTTAGGTAATAGTGAGAAGCCCCAATCATTATCACGTTGAGCATTATCGCCATAGAATGTCTTCATCATGCTGACGAAGAATTTAGGATAATTGCCCCAGTAGTTAACTTGTCCCGGTACTGTCGCTTTTGGCGTATTTGCAGCTAAGTAGGTTTCTAATGAAGTCTGCTTTTCAGAAGGCAGCGTCATATAGCCTGGTAAGCTTTGAGATAATAGGCCGAGGTCAGTTAAGCCTTGAATATTGGAGTGACCACGTAGTGCGTTAACACCGCCACCAGCCATACCCATATTACCTAACAGTAATTGGATCATTGCCATGGTACGAATGTTTTGAGCACCAACGGTATGTTGAGTCCAGCCTAATGCATACAGGAAAGATGCTGTTTTATCTTTCGCTGCTGTTTCAGCAATATATTCACAGACTTTTAAGAAATCATCTTTTGGTGTACCACAAATCTGAGTAACTACATCAGGCGTGTAGCGGCTAACGTGTTGTTTTAACAGATTCCAGACACAACGAGGATGTTGTAATGTGGTGTCGCGTTTTGCGAAACCATTTTCATCCATCTCGTAGTTCCAAGTGGTTTTGTCGTATTTACGTTTTTCAGCGTCATAGCCACTGAATAGACCATCGTCAAAATGATAGTCTTCACGGACAATCAAGCTGGCGTTGGTATAGGCCTCAACGTATTCTTTTTGATATTTCTTATTTTCGAGCAGATATAAGATAACGCCCGATAAGAACGTAATATCAGTACCAGAACGAATAGGCGTATAGAAATCCGCAACAGCCGCAGTACGGGTGAAGCGAGGATCAATAACAATTAGCTTGGCGTTATTATGGATTTTAGCTTCCATCGCCCAGCGGAATCCCACAGGGTGTGCTTCTGCCGCATTACCGCCCATAACGACGATAAGGTTGGCATTTTTCATATCAACCCAGTGGTTGGTCATCGCACCGCGACCAAATGTTGGAGCAAGACTTGCTACCGTTGGTCCGTGTCAGACACGCGCTTGGTTATCGACAGCCAGCATCCCAAGAGCTCTTGAGAATTTCTGAGTTAAAAACCCAGTTTCATTGCTTGCTGCAGAGGCGCAAAGCATACCCGTTGTTAACCAACGGTTGACTTCAACACCTTCTTTATTGAATTTCTGGAAGTTGGCATCGCGGTCTTTTTTGATTAAGCGCGCAATACGATCAAACGTTTCTTCCCATGAGAGTTTTACCCATTTATCCGAGCCGGGTGCACGGTATTCAGGGTGTTTTAAACGACCTTCACTGTGGATAAAATCCACAAGACCAGCACCTTTAGGGCATAATGCACCGCGGTTTACTGGATGGTCTGAGTCACCTTCAATATGGAATATTGTTTCTTTTGCGTTTTTCGCGCCATCGCCCAGACTATACATTAATAGTCCACAACCGACAGAACAGTACGTACAGGTATTGCGGGTTTCGCGGGCTCTCAGTAATTTATACTGACGTGAGCCTGCTAGCGCAACTGCTGGTGCAAAACCGAGCGCCGCCGCTGTAGTACCTGCCATACCGCCAGCACAGATCTTAAAGAACTGTCTTCTGCTGACCTGCATGGGGTCTCTCCTCATCATACATTGCTTTTACTGACTCTGATTTTCTTCACGAAAATGGAGCTGATTGTTTTTTTATTCCTATTATCCTTAATAGGATCAGGTTCATTGCCTGATAGGTAGTGTAAAATCGTTTTACCCGTATTGTTATTATGTATTAATAAATTTAGGAATTCATCTTATGGATGAAACAAAATCGACAAAATTGTTAACTAAACGTGTGATCATTGGCGTAGATCAAACAATTGTGCAACACAAAGGATCGCTTAGCATACAAGAAGACGATTATATTGCACTCGAAGTTCCTGTTGCATTAGTGTACAACGGAATCTCTCACGTTGTTATGATGGCAAGCCCTAAAAATTTAGAGTTGTTCGCTGTCGGATTTTCTTTATCCGAGGGCATTATAGAGTCTTCTAATGAAATTCGCAGTATTGAAATTGTGGAAAGTTGTAACGGAGGCATTGAAGTTCAAGTTGAATTATCAAGCCGACGCTTTATGGGATTAAAAGAGCGGCGCCGCAATATGACAGGACGTACTGGCTGTGGTATTTGTGGAACTGAACAGCTAGAAGAGATTTTCCGACCTATCGCACCGTTACCTTTTACACAAACGTTCTCACTTTCAAATCTTGATAAAGCCTTAGAGCAGATGACAACCGTTCAAGAAATCGGTGAGCTAACGGGTTGTACACATGCTGCTGTTTGGTTGTCGCCAGAAGGTGAAATGCAAGGAGGATGTGAAGATGTCGGGCGTCATGTCGCACTTGATAAGCTTTTAGGTATGAAAGCACAAGAAAAGTGGCATGAAGGCGCGGTATTGGTCTCAAGCCGAGCAAGCTATGAAATGGTACAAAAAGCGGCTATGTGTGGTGCAGAAATTTTATTTGCTGTTTCTGCTGCGACCTCTTTGGCGGTTGACGTTGCTAATAAATATAATGTTACGCTGGTGGGGTTTTGCCGTCGCGGAAGAGCTACGGTCTTTACTCATCCACAACGACTGACTGACTAAATAAAATGAAAAATTTAAAAACAGGTGTAATCTTTTTATGTAACGATTGGCACCTGTTTAATTTTTCTTTTTTATGGCCACAATGCCCCTAACTTGTAATCCCACTCTTTAGGTTTGATGGGGATACGTCCTGCATTTGGGGTAAAGGTCATTTCACTAAAGATAAGCCTATTCTCAGACATTAAAAAATCAACTCGACAATAATTAAAGTCATTTGCCATTTTAGCGGCTAATTGCAACATATTTTTAAATTGAATTGGTTTTTCAACAAGTTCTGGTGTGTTGGGATCTTCTAATGTGATGGGTTGTAACTGCCAATTTGTATCATATACATTTATATACTCATTCCCTTTGGTATCAGAAAGATCAATTTCAGCATAATGAGGCTGACCATTAAAACAGTGAAGACGACAAGTCGTTGGTATCATTGGATTTTGTGTGTCAAATAAATCAATATATTCTTCACAGATGATTTGAGCTTTGATATTTTTATAATGCCATTCACGCGTGACGGGATAGAGATTACGTTTTAAATGAAATTGAAGCTTTTTCTTTGCTTTTTCAAAATCAAACGTTGCTTTATCAAGGCAGATAATTGTACTACCACTATCATGATTACATTTGAGTACAAAACGTGAAGGAAGTTGAGTGATATCGATTTCATCAGGATGAGAATAGGTGTTAATGATAGGAACCAGATAGTGTGGGCCAATCTTTTCTATTACATAATCTCTGACTTTGATTTTATCTGCTAAGCGCGTATAAATTGGGTTTCTATCAAATAACATACGTGCATTGATTTTTTCATTAAGTGACGTTGGTTTTTTAAAGTTTGGTTGATAGCCTAAGTTACGAATAAACTTATTCTTTAAATACACTCGATCAGGTAATGCGATAGTTCGAAACTGTTTGAAGTAGTATTCTATGATTTTCATAAGCTAATGATTATTTTAAATAGATAAGTGAAATAAAAACTAATTTTTCTGTGAGTTAAACTTCTATCTAAAGAAATAATTAAATTAAATAGAAATTAAGAGAATAATGTCAGTTATTGATATGCTTATATTTTTTATTTATATAAAATTAGAAAGTATTAACGTGGGTTAATATTCAAAATACTTATTTTAATAAAAGGAAAAATGACGACATTAAGAGAGAGTTAATAAAAAGGAATATTGATTAAGAATATATTAATTTGATGACCATTTAGTTATATGAATTGGTTTATCCCAATTATTAAAGCGTAATCCTTTGCCGGTTCTATTTCCGTGAGCATCTAATATCTCATAGTACTCTTCAACGATTTGGCTACGACCACGTTGCCATTCATTGGTTGTTGCAAAAGGATCAATTAAATAGATATCACCGACAACAGTATATAACTCACCTAAATAGCGAACTTTTTTTGTACTACTATTTGAATAGTGAGAAAACATAATTTGGTAGGTTTTATAGTGTTCAGGCTGACCATAAGGGCCATATTTCATTGCAATATAACGGATACCTTGAGGATCAGAATGGCTTGCACCACCTGGAACAGGCATATCTGGCGTGATATTAAAAAGAGTATATCGAGAGGTTGCGGTCGGTTGTCTTAATGCTTGTCGATAACTTTGCGTATCAAGCCTAGAAGATCCCCATGTTCTATCCACCAGTCCATCTCCTGAATAACAAGAGAACGATAATCCTAATAATGAAAGAATTATAAATAGGGACTTAGCAGACATAAATACTCCTTGATTGCCATTATGATGCCAAAAAATAAGGTATTTGTTCCGTGAAACAGAGATGTATAACCCTGTTATTTCTAGCTGTTATCTTGTTTCATTCCAAAAGGTTATCAAAAGTAAAGAATAAGTGCTTATCAATGCATTTTTTGGTTATTAATTTTATTTATTTATTTTATGTTAGAATAATAATAAAGGAAAATAATGTAGGATTAATGATTAATCATGGATACACGTTTATTGAACGCATTTGTTGTTTTAGCGGAAACAGAACATTTTGGTGAAGCCTCATTAAAGCTTTGTATTAGCCAGCCGGCACTCACTAAACAAATAAAAACGCTGGAATCTCAATTAGGTATCACTCTTTTTCAACGTGGACGTCATGGTGCAAAATTAACGCCTGAAGGTCAGTATTTACTGAATCAATCTCAATCAGTTTTGAGAGAAGCTCGAGTTCTAGAAAAACAGGCTCGTCAATTAAGTGAACCCCAAAAAGCAGAACTTTATGCAGGATTGGGTTTATCCTCATTAAATTTTATTACACCAGTATTGGCAAAATTTAATCACGCTCACCCTGATATTACCGTCCATATTGATGATATGCCTTCTAACAAAATGGAAGATAAGTTGCTTTTAGGTGAGCTTGATCTTGCATTTTCACGCTTACCCGTTACAGCGCCATTAAAAGGTATTTCATTAGTACAAGAGCGATTGATGTTAGCAATCCCCACGCAAACTATTCGGGTGTTAGAGGTTGATGATGATCCATTACACTACTTTAATACGCTTGGGCTTATTCAGTTGGTGCCTGAAAAAGGAAAAAAACTGCATCAACAAATCGATGATTTTTTGCAGCATCATCAAATCAAACCCCGTGTATTACAGCAATCGCAAGATATTCAAACGCAGTTAGCGTTAGTTGCTGCTGGATTAGGAATGGCATTGGTGCCTAAAAATGCAGAACTTATTTGTGACAAGCAAAAAGTCACTTTATTGCCGCTATCGGGTTTGTATACACAATGGAAAATAGGTGTTATTTGGAATAATAATATTCAGAATAAAGATCGTGATATTTTTATAAAAATAATTTCTGAGGAAATAAATAAAATATAATGAATAAAAAAAGGTTTTAATTTTAATTATGATTATATTTTCAATATATAACTTATAATAAAGCTAAGATACCTAATAAATATTAATTAGTTTTAAAAGAAATAAAGATAAATAATTGCGAGTTTGTTCACAAAAATAAACATGGAATATTTGTTGTTTTTTTATGTGTTTAAATAAAAAATTAAGTTAAATCATTTAATTAATTTAATTCTCCTCATATAAGTAGGGTTAATTAAAATCTTTTTAATTAAAATGTGTTATTTACAATAAAAGCGATTTATTTAATATTACCTACGCCAGAAACAGCAAGCTTTATATTCGAAAGTGAAGCTGTAAAGATAAAATATGAATATCTCTGTAAGTGGCTACTTGTTATTTATAATAAGTAGCCACACCCTCAAACAAATAATATGGAAATTATTATGAAAAAACGTAATGAATTAGTATGCGCATTATTTATATTAATGGGCACTCATGCTGTACAAGCAGAAATCCATTCTAATCAAAGCGGGCCTTTAACGACGATGGAAGTGGGGGCAAGTGATCCTATCCAACGTGGTGATCATCAAATGCCTGGTGGTGCACCAGGTGTTGGTATTAGTACCGTCGGAGGTGGAAAAAAAATTGGTTTTGCTTCGCTAACATCGCCAAGAATGAGTGGTGGAGCGGATACTCATGGTGTTTATACTATTCAACCTAATGCTAATTCTCCCTCAAGTCACAGTAATATGGGCGTTTTTCATTTTGCTAAAATCACGGATGCTAATGTCTATTTTGGTGACTGGGCAAAAACAACATCAGCAACGGATGCGACACATCAAACCTATTATGTCGGTAAAGATGTGACAACCACATTACCGACAGATAGTGCGACTTATACGGTAACAGGTATGAGTCAATACACTGGTAGTAACCTACTTTCAGGTACGTTTGATGTTGATTTTTCACAAAAGAAAATCGAAGGTTCATTAGCGAATAGCCAACGCACAGTTGAGTTAGAAGGTGGAAATCTTTATACCGCAAATAACCAAGTAACGTTTTCTGCAGATGCGAAAGAAGGCACAACATCAGGGGTTGTTGAAGGTGCTTTCTTTGGTGAAAGCGCAGAAGTGTTAGCGGGTATTGTGGTGTTTAGTTCGGATCACACAAAAGATATCGGTTTTGGTGGTACGAAAAATAGCAGTGAAAGTGAAGAAACAACAGCAAGCACGGATGCTTCTTAATTTTTTCAAAAATAATATTATAAATTTGTTTGGTAATACAATCGGTTAATTCTTTTAAAAGTGGTATTAGTGGTCATTAAGCTAAATGTTAGCAACAGATAATCTGGTATAGGGTTATCTGTTTTTTTTTATCAAAAATAAACCAATCTTAAGGAATAGGTTGGTTTTTATTATAAGGATATACCATGAATGATTATCGACCTTTAATCAGACGGTTATTGGCTTTACTGCTTATTTTATTATCATTGAATAGTATGGCGATAGAAAATAATGATAAATTATTGCGTGATCAATTTAATAAAAGAAGTGTCGCGGAAATTGGTCAGCAACTTTATCACTATTTGCAACAACAGCAGTGGCAAAAAGCAGAAAAATTACTGTTTTATTATCAACAGCTACCTCAATATGAAGTCTTACTTGTCAATTATGCAAAGGCGTTACTGGCACAAAATAGAGGCGATTTTTTAAACGCTGAATTTTATTATCAGCAGCAACTTAAACAAAAAGCCGATTTTATCCCAGCTCAAACAGGGTTAATTCAGCTTTATTTTCATTTGCGAGAATATAAAAAAGCACAATTACAACTTAATCAACTGAGCAATATGGTTGATTTACCTAAAGATATTATCCAATCTATTGAGTTTTATAGGGTTAAGTTAGCCTCTTATTTTCAAGGCCAACGTTTCTATCAACTTAGCTTCTTTTATGATGATAATATTAACCATGCACCTGATTTACCTGAGAAAATCGTCTCGCATTCCACTCAAAGAAAAATAACACTAAGAGGTGCCAAACCCATTGCATCAACAGGTCTTACTCATTACTTTTCTTTTTATCAGCCTTTTATCATTTATTCTCACCATACTTTTTCTTCTTATAATTATGTACGATATATAGATTATCACTCTCATCGTAGCGCTAATTTTTTTGCATTATATACACAACTGGGTTATCGCTACCAAAAGCCTCAATATCAATGGTTAATGACACCTTATTACGAAATAAAAAAATCACAAGCTCAATATGAATATCAAGCATGGGGAAGTGAAACACAATTTTTTTATTTTATTAATAAAAAGCAAACTATTAATTTATCTTTTGATTATAAAATAAAGAAATATCAAATAGCGTTAAATAATTTAAATAGTCAGCGACTTAGTTATAGTGCTAATCATAACTATTATTTAAATAATAGAGTTCATTTAGTTAATCAATTAAATTATCAATTAGGTCGTAAAAAAAACACTTTATTAAATTATCAGCTGTATGGTATAAAAATAGGTGTTTATTATCCATTGTTAGAAGATTGGCATATATCTCTTTTTTTACAGTATCAATTTAAACACTTTAATAACTATAACCCTTTATTAAAAAAGAGAAGAAAAGATAATAGCTTTGTTTTTACAACCAATATTAAAAATAAATCACCCTTTATTTTAGGGTTTTATCCCGCAATAGAATTACGTTATACCCGAAGATTAAGCAATGTGGATTGGTTATATCAGTATCAGCAACATGAAGTGTTATTTAAATTAGAAAAACAATTTTAATTAAATAAGTTACTTCCTTTATCAATTGAATAGGTAAAACAATGCATATAATGCTTTTTAGAAAGCGGAAAATTGTTTCAATCTTCGTTTCTCTCTCGCTATTTTCCCCGTGTTTTTATCTGCAAGCCAAAGAAGATAAAACCGATCTTGGTCATATTCAGATTTCAGATAATAAAGAAAAAGATAAACAAGGGTATGCTCAAGTTTATGAAAAAGATGTCTCTAATGTTTATTTAGGCAAAGAACTATTAGAGCGTTATCAAGGGGTATCGCCAGCGGACTTACTAAAAAGCGCAATTGGAGTTTATAGTGGTGAAGCGCGTAATGGTGGGGCGCTTGATCCAAATATTCGCGGTATTCAAGGGCAAGGGCGAATTCCTGTTACTGTTGATGGGACAGAGCAAGCGATTACCGTTTATCGTGGTTATAGTGGTGCCTCTAATCGTAACTATATTGATTCTAATTTGATTAGTAGTATCTATATTGAAAAAGGCCCTTCATTAACCCCAGATATGAAAACAGGGATTGGTGGCGGTATAGCCATAAAAACCTTAGATATTCGTGATATTGTGCCTATCGGTGACTCTTTTGGTATTAATTTTAAAGGAGATATTAGTAATAACGCTACACGGTATAAAGAAGTTTATACAAATATGATTGAAGATTATCGCTATTATCCGAAATTCTATCAGCAAAATGCTTACATTATTGATCCTGCCTTAGAAATCACCCCTCAAAAAAGTAAAATACAAAACTTTCAAGATTATTCATTTCGTCTTGGGGTAGGTTTTGAAGAAGAAAAATTTAATTTATTATTTGCTTATGCATTACGAGAAAAAGGAAATTACTTTGCAGGAAAGAGAAATGCTAGAAATTATAGTGAAACAGATAAGGATTTACTTGAATCAGTTCATGTAAAAGATGGGGGAAGAAACTTTGAGCCTTATTTGCCTTTTATTGCTCATATTTATCGCCCAAATAATGAAGTACCGAACACTTCCAATCGCAGTCGCTCTATTTTAGTTAAGGGAACATTATTTCCTGAATCAATGCACCGTTTTTCCATTAATTACCGATACACAGATTTACTGTTTGGCGATATTATGCCATCACGTTTAAGTTGGGTTCGCTATGATAAAAATTTGGTAAATCAATGGCCGTTAGGAAATATTACACAACAAGCAGGAGTATTAACTTATCAATATAAACCAGAAGATAAACAAGCAGATTTATTATTAAGATTGTGGGGAAATTTAACCACAGGACATACCAATACTCGTGGTGGTAAGCCAAGAGAGCCAAAAAAAGTTGATTCGTTTGCTAATAGAAATACCGAATGGGAACTCAGTTATGATACTGGATTTATTGATACTTCTTCTCTGTATCAAGAAAATAACCGTTACGGTATTGATTTATCTTCGATATTTAAATTATCACCCCAATTTTCCATTTCATTCTCCAGTCATTATCAATTTGAAAAATTAGATAGTGATGAATTAGACTTACCTGCAGGTTTTGATTTTGTTACCTCAGGGCGTGGCGGGCAACGTCATGAAATTAATTTAGCCCTTTCCACAGATTGGAAACCGCTTTCTTGGTTAGCCATTACTGCTGGCGGCAAATATCACTATTATCACTTAACAGATACTTTTTTAAATAATAAGCGGAAAAATAAAGTAAAGGGTTATGAGAGAACGCCTTCTGTTAGAGGATATATCGTAAGATATAACAGAACATTGACACAGGAAGAGTGTTATTTAATTGGTGCTCTATGTGGAATTACGGAAAAACAATTACCAGAAAAATATAAAAGAATAATGGGAAATTCTGAACTTAGAGAAAAAAGAAGGGGAGTACAAGAATATAAATTAACTCATCCAGACTATGAAGAATTACCTGATAATATAAAAAAAGAAATTAATCGTATAATAAAAACTTCAAAACAAGTACATTTTGAAAATAAAGAATATCTCCGAGATGAAAATGAAAATATTGTGGTTAACTCTACTACAATGATCCCAATGAAAACAGAGTTATTATATTGGGGGTTTGATGAAAATGGAGAGTTATTAAAAAGTAATAATATTTTGTTAAACGGTTATCTTAATATGGATGAAAAAGTAGTTCACCCAATTACAGGTAAATGGGTTAATAAATATGAAATGGGTGTGACAAAGCCAATCCCTATTTATCTTGATGATGATAAAGATAATTTTGCACCGGAGCCTAGCTATCAGCATGGGGCATTTTCACCTCTAGTTTCTGCGACGGTGTATGCCAACGAGATATTACGTTTTTATGGGCGTTATACTGAGCAACTGCGATTACCTAATTTATTTGAAGACACCAGTGGTTTTTCAGGGTCAAAAGCCCGTTATTACGGCTTTAAATTAAAACCAGAACGAGCCAAAAGTACAGAGTTTGGTGTTGTGTTTGATTTGACCGATTGGCTTAATATAGAGCGCCATGCTGATATTAAAATAAATTATTTTTATACCAATATTGAAAATGTGTTTGATAGAGATGCTAATTGGCAAATTAGGCAATTTGAAAAGCAAAAATTAGAAGGGTTGGAAGTTCAAGCACGTTTTGATAACGGTTTTATTTTTATGGATACTGCTCTTGTGTACAGTCATAAAAATAAGGTGTGCGATAAAAATGCCTTTAGTAACTATGATCCTTCTGGGTTATTAGGGATTAAAGAGTGTATGACGGGTGGTTATCCTGGAGGTTTTTTACGTACTTCTATTCAACCTAAATATTCAGTTAATTTACATTTAGGGACTCGTTGGCTAGATAATAAATTAGAAGTTGGAAGCCGTTGGCTCTATTCATCAGAAGTAGAAAATAAAGATGAAAAATGGCTAAAAGAAAAGTTACCAAGAGACATGTACGGTCAAAATAATAACCCGATGCGTTGGGCAAAAGTTTTTACCGTTGATGCCTATATTAACTATCAATATAGTCCTAATTTATCTTTTGAAATAACGGGCAGTAATTTATTAAACGAATATTACATTGATCCATTAACGCGATCAGGTATGCCTGCACCAGGAAGAACGTTCCGATTCGGTGTGACTGCACAATTTTAATTAAAAGAGAGTAAGGAGCTTTTATTTATGTTGGCACTTTCTGTCAGGCATCCGTTTAATATTTATTATTGGCTAATAGGGATATCGTTAGTTTATATCGCCATATTAAGTTGGGTGTTACGTTCACTTTCTATGACAGAAAGTGCGCACCATATTCATCAGCAACAAGAAAATACATTATCTGTCTATCAAGTGGTATTTTCACCACCTCAACAATCGACAGTCGTGCCGGAGCCTTTAGTGGAAACGGAACCTCAAGAAACGCCCATTGTTTTACCCAGTGCAGAAAAAGGAGAGTTTGTTGAAGCACCAAAGAAAATACCTGAAAAACCTATACCCATAAAACCAATCACACCAGTGAAAAAGCCTGTGGTACAAAAAAAAGTAGAGCCAATAAAACAGCGTGATTTAGAAAACCAAATAGCACAAACGACATCTGAATCATCGGCAGAAAGCTTAACGCAACATACTGCAAGCTCGTTAGCAGGAAGAAGTCACGCATTAAGCGAGAAAGGGATAGGGCAAGGTGAATCTGACAATCACTATATTAGTTCACTGCGTCGAGAAATAGAGCGCCATAAACGTTATCCCTCACAAGCGCGTCGCATGCAACATGAAGGTCAGGTAGTGGTGAGTTTTTCACTAACATCAGAAGGTGCGGTTTCAAGGGTTGAGATAGAAAGTACTTCAGGTATTTCTTCTCTTGATAATGCGGCCATTGCGGCGGTTAAACGCGTAAAACCCATTGGCCCTAAACCCGAAGGCCTATTGAACCCTTTAATTGTTGCATTAGATTTTCAATTAAATTAATGAGCTAACGAAAACACCTAAGCGTGATTTTGACTTAGGTGTTTTTATTAGAATTGATGGCTAAAACAGCACAGTAATATCCGCTAATACCGTATCAGGTTTAGAAAAGTGTAAATAAAAATAAAGATTGGATTCGTTTTCACGTATGAATAAATAGTCTAATTCAAGCTGATAAGTACGAAAATAGGCTTTGCTATTTGTTACTGGATGATTAAGTAGAGGCGTTATTTTATAAACGACATTGTCCTGATTTAGGCCAAGTGAAAATGTATTTGAAGCAATTAAGGTACCGTTAATGGCATTACCTGTTCTCACTGAAACTGAAAGTGACTGTTCACTTTCAGCTGCGCACTGTAATAACACCTTCATTTTTTGTGAATTATCTGTTTTTCCAATAGTTTCTTCTGAAGGCAAGCAAAAATAGGCTTCTTGATTTAACAAAATACAATTTTTACCTACCAGCATATCACTATACCCATACTGAGCTTTACTTAGTTGCGTATCAAACCCATGATTTAAATCCAGTTCGTAACTTTTTTGTGGTATTGGTAAGTGGTTTTTAGTTTCTAGCGTAAGAGATGCATAACCGTCATAAAAACGGAATATAGGTGCCGATTCTGTTAGCCAAGCACCAGAATCATCATGGCATTGTTTGCCATTATGTCGGCTTAAATAAAGGTTTACGCCATTAAAACAGTAACCAGGAATATTGAGATAAGACTTGTTCTCGCGACCGCCTTGACCAATGGTAAAACTATTATTGTTTACGTCATCAAGTACCATATAGTGTAATGCGCCCCAAGGGGTGTCAGAAATATAACGTACAGAAGGTAAAATTTGATTGGGTGATAAATATGACTTACTGCTATCTGGCGTAAAAAAGGTTTCTGTTTTTAATACATCACGGCTATCACCGGTTACACCATAACAGCCTTCATATTGAGAACTATCTGCTATTTTTTCAATACTTAAGTAGTTGTGTTTAATACGAATAACGGCATCAATATGAGAATAGGTTTCGATACTCTGTAACATTGATGTTCGGTGTAATATATCTTTGCCTATATCAAAATAAGCTTTGTAATAGCTGATTTTAGGATCATGGCTATAATCGTTTCCATATAGCTCTAAGCTATTCCAACGAGAAAAAGGAGTGTTAAATTCGATTTCAAAACTCTTTTTTATCCAAGTCTGATAAAAAGATAATCCTGATATATAAATACCAGATAAAAAGGTATTACTTTTATTGTAATCATCTTTAAATACACCAGAGGTTTGCTGATAAATTGTAGTGTGAATAGCACTATTAAATTTATCTATACTTTCTCTTAATGTTTTTAGATTGCTTTTAAAGTAATTATCACTTAACTCGAGTTTATCTTTATTGGTGAGAATATCGTAGTGTGCCGCAACAAAAAGGGCGCAACAGTGACAATAAAAAGGTAAGCCTGCTGATTGCGCTAAATTTAATACTAAGGGTTGTTGAGAAACAATAGTAGTAATGACATCATCAAAACGGTTGAGTACTTGTTCCCGTAAATCTTGTTTTTGTTGAGCCGAATAACGCATTGTGGGATCAAGATAACGAGCAAGTGAATCAGAAAATAACTGATAAACGTCAGATATTCCCTCTGTGGTAAGTTTGATTATCTTAACGTTATTATCAGCGATTTTAGCGTCAATAATACGAGAGACATGTTCGATAATTTGATTAGCTAACGAACTATCTTTCATATTTTTATTCATCAAACCAAAGAGCGCAGAGGTGATTTTTGATAATGCACCACCGACAACAGGGATTAAGCCAATAATATGCCCGATGACGGTTTGCCCTACAATCATGGGGGCATTTAAAGGATCTTGCTCATTGAATTTATCTACAATGGTGGGTAAGACATTACTGTTGCGGTTAATCATATCCAACATACCTTCTTGGAGTTCTTGGTAGTCGATACAGATTAATGGCTGTGTTGCGGGTAGTGATGAAGGACTAATGGCGACTTTTAATGGGTTTAAATACATAACAAACACTCCTTGTTTAAAATTAGTTCCATTGTTCGATTAATTGAGGTTGTCCTGATAGTCCGTTATAAACAGCAATAGAGAGTTGTGAGCCATTAACTCCAACAGATAAGTAATCCCCTTTAAATAAAGCGCCACTGTTATAAACGGGAACATCACCAAATATTTCACTACCACCATAACGGTTATCTTGCCCAACATAATGCGTATGGCCGACGAACACCGCTTTCACGCCATAATGCTCAAGCATATATTTAAAGAATGAGAGTTCTTCTTGTGAGGAGTTTTCAGGAAAATGTTGGTGACCATCATGAAAGTTTAAAATAATAGTTTTATTGCGATTCCGTGCTTGGATTAAATCTTTTTCTAACCAATCAATAGAGTCTGTCACATTAATGGTCGATGCTGCCCAGTGGTCGAGTACGACATGATAAGTGGGATAATTTTGTAATTGGACAAAATGAATATCACCATATTCCCACGAATACGCTTTACTGCCTGAATATTCGCTACTGTCATATCTAAAATTACCTGAAGTCGAATAACCACGGTATTCTTCAATACGATAATGCATATCAAATACCATGCCTCGCGCACAAGCATTCATACTTAAATCAGAATTACTGGGTTCAGAGCAATCACCCACGTTATTTTGATAATCGTGATTACCAAGACCAACATAAGTAATAAACCCTAAGGGGGAAGGGGCAAAAAAAGAGCGAAAACTTTCACGTTGATAACGGCGACCAAACTCTGTCAAATCACCATTAATAATGCCAAAAACAAAAGATTTTTCATGGTGTAATAATTGAATACTATCCCTTACTTTTTTTATCGTTGATTCCCAACGAGATTGATCATCATTAGGATCATTATTATCTAAGTCTAGCCTCCAAGGCTGAGGATCTGACATCACGATAATATTGTAGTTTGTTGATTGTGTTGCACTCATAATTAATTTCCTTTTAAATGTGTTTTTCTCCCTTTATTTTTTGACGGAAATTTAAAATAAGCACAATATTAAATATTGTTAGTTAATTATAATTTTAATAACAAATGTCTTTATTTTTATCATTTTAAATGGCCAATATATGATTTTTTAAATATAAATTATCTTCTAATTAAATTAATTTAAAATATCAATATTAGCGCTTATGGATATACCTTAGATTGATTTTAGATAATGTCTTTTGAGGAGATAAAAAAGCGGCTTTAGCATGACTAAACACCGCTTTTAGATTTGCGTTAGCATAAATAAATTACGCTGTTTTCGGCCATTTATTGGCAACCCAAAGCCCACTCATTTTCATCGAATAACCAAATAAAACACCAACGATTAATGAAGGGATAGTTTGAGCTAAATCCCCTTGTGCTGCAAATATTGTACATGCCCCAATAAATGTACCGGGGATATAAGCAAGTAATGCACTTTTAGCTTGAATACACATCACAAAGGCAATAACACCTGTTACTGCATACCCAAAAATAGATATATCACTAAAGACTTGGCTACCATAAATAATCGCCAATGCCCAAATTACGCCACTCATAATGGTAGCCATAGTAACGGCTAATCCTTTAATACCCTCTTTAGGATAAGCAAAATAGGCGGTACAACCTAAAAAGCCAGCCCAGCTTAATAAGTCAAATTGATTAGCAACAAATGCCCAAATGGCAGAAAGAATGCCTGTTGTCAGTGCAGTAAAGTAAAGCGTTCTCACGATAGACTCTTAAATAAAAGGGGGATATTTACCCAGTTAACTAAAAACGAAGTTTAGCATTATCATTAGTTGATTTACTATATTTAGATCATTAAAAAGCATAATTAAGATGCGTATTTATGCGATATTTAAAATCTATTTATATTAGAAAAAATAAAGAAGAGAAAGTAAACGTTTGCGTTGTTGATACACTAAAAAAAGTGTGAGAATAAATATTTTTTAGTTAGCTTAATAGTATTTATTAATATTCAAGTAACTATTATTTTTCAATAATATGAATATACAGTGTTCGAAGAGTGGAGGGTGAGTTGTTTTCTATTTCGATTAAGGTGAAACCATGATATTTATAAAGTTGAAGTAGCCTTTCATTATTTTCACATTCTAATATGATAATTCTACCACCAATAAGTTTTTGAGCTTCTGATAATACAGCATAAATTTCTTGTAAGATAAGTGCTAACGAAATAGGGTTATCAACTATTAATGTATTTTTTCCTATCTGCCCAATAAGAAAAGCTTTAACTTTTTCTGCAGTTCTAGAAATACCATCAAGTTGCTGTCTCTTTGTTTTACTTATTTTAACGTTATCAAGTATAAGCTCTTTAAAGGATAGAGAAAAATAAGCAAGAATTTCACCACTATCATTTAAAATCAAATAAGTTCTCGCATTATTGGTTTTCTCAAATCTAATTGCTTTAGTTGGAGAGATTAAAAACTTTTCAACATCGCTATTTAATTTATTAGAAAAACTGCGTAAAAGCTTAATTGTTGCTTCTTCACCAAACTCTTTTAGCAGTTCTCTAAGTTGGACAATCGTTGTTTTAATAGCGCAATCCCTTGTTTATTTTCTGCTTTGTAATTCCGTTTAACTATTTTTACATGGCGTGGGTAGCTTAAATCATGTTGGATAAAATCAATAGATTGCTTATCTTTAACAATAAAGCTTTTACTAAAAGAAGTAGTAGCCATAGGTATCTCCTATCGGTTTTCCTGTTTGAAAATATAGCAATATAGAGGGGTAGAAACAACTATTTTTGTTTAAAAAACGAACTACGAAAATAAATAAGAATATCACTTAGTTGTTTTTAAAGAGCCTATAGCGTGTGGTTAATTTTCTATTTACACGCCATAGGTAGTGGAAATGAGGCTTTACTTCCCAATACAGAAACTAGAGAAAATACGGCCTAATAAGTCATCAGAGGTAAATTCACCAGTGATTTCACTTAACGCTTGTTGAGCTAGTCTTAACTCTTCTGCCAATAATTCACCTGATTTTGCATAAACCAATTGTTCGTGACCTTGCTGTAAGTGCTCTGCGGCGGTATTTAAGGCTTGTAAGTGGCGACGACGCGCTAAGAAACCACCTTCAGTATTACTATTAAAACCCATAGCTTCTTTTAGGTGATCGCGCAGCAATTCAATACCCATTCCATCGCGTGCGGATAAGCGGATCATCGGGTAATTACCTTGAGCCGTGATCTCAACATTCTCACCCGTTAAGTCTGATTTATTACGAATAACAGTAACAGGCAAGGTATTTGGTAAACGAGCCATAAATTCAGGCCAGATATCTTCAGGGGTTGTTGCATCAGTTGTGGTGCTATCAACCATAAATAACACTCTGTCTGCTTGCTCAATCTCTTTCCAAGCACGCTCAATACCAATACGTTCAACTTCATCACTGGCTTCACGTAAACCCGCTGTATCGATAATATGCAAAGGCATACCATCGATATGAATATGTTCACGCAATACATCACGCGTTGTACCAGCAATATCCGTAACAATCGCCGCGTCTCTGCCTGCTAATGCATTCAATAAGCTTGATTTACCCGCATTAGGGCGACCCGCGATAACTACTTTCATCCCTTCACGCAGTAAGCTGCCTTGGCGTGCTTGAGCCCGAACATCATCTAATTCTGCAATAACAGCGTTAAGTTTTCCTTCAATGATACCGTCAGAAAGAAAATCAATTTCTTCATCAGGGAAATCAATGGCCGCTTCAACATAGATGCGTAAGTGAGTTAATGACTCTACCATCTCGTTAATATGAGAGGAGAATGCACCTTGTAATGAATTAATCGCTGAACGTGCCGCTTGTTCTGAGCTGGCATCTATTAAGTCAGCAATGGCTTCGGCTTGTGCTAAGTCGAGTTTGTCGTTTAAGAATGCGCGTTCAGAAAATTCACCAGGATTGGCAATCCGCACACCAGGAATTTGTAAGATACGTTTTAGTAATAAATCCAGAATAACGGGGCCGCCATGACCTTGTAGTTCTAGAACATCTTCGCCTGTAAATGAGTGCGGATTTGGGAAGAAAAGAGCGATACCCTGATCAAGCACGGAGTTATCATCATTGCGAAATGGCAGATAATCGGCATAACGAGGTTTAGGTAATTTACCTAAGACAGTTTGTGCCACAAGTGCTGCTTTAGGGCCAGAAACGCGTAGGATACCAACACCGCCTCTTCCCGGAGGTGTGGCCTGAGCGACGATAGTATCAGTGCTATGCATGGTGTACTCGCTTAATCAGAATAATCATATCAATATAAAAAACAGAAGGCGGTCATTGTAGACCGCCTTCGCTATTTTATGTCACTTTCCTTTGAATGTAACCAAGGAAGAGGTTTTTCCTCATGTGACCTTATTTTTTGTCTCTGCTGTGTAAGCCACGTTTTTCCAGACCGCGGTAAATTAACTGCTGCTGGATAATGGTCACTAAGTTACTGACGATATAGTACAGAACCAGACCTGATGGGAACCACAGGAAGAATACAGTAAACACAACCGGCATAAAGGTCATGATTTTTTGTTGCATCGGATCAGTCACTGCTGTAGGAGACAGTTTCTGAATGATGAACATTGTCACACCCATTAATAATGGCAGGATGTAGTACGGATCTTGCGCAGATAAGTCTTGGATCCATAACATAAATGGCGCATGACGTAATTCAACAGAGCCCATCAGCATGTAATACAACGCAAGGAAGATTGGCATCTGGATAATTAGTGGTAAACAACCACCCAGAGGATTCACTTTCTCTTGTTTGTATAACGCCATCATTTCTTGGCTCATACGTTGTTTGTCATCACCAATACGTTCACGCAGTGCAGCCAGTTTTGGTTGCAGTAAACGCATTTTCGCCATGGAGGTGTACTGCGCTTTAGTCAGCGGGTACATGATACCACGAACGATAAAGGTGATCATGATGATGGAGAAGCCCCAGTTACCGATAAAGCTGTGAAGGAATTTCAGCAGTTTAAACAGTGGCTGAGAGATAAACCATAACCAACCGTAGTCTACAGATAGGTCTAAATGTGGCGCAATGGCTGACATTTCTGATTGAATTTCAGGACCGACCCATAATGTTGAGCTGATATCAGCACTGCTATTTGGTGCAATTGTCACTGGTGCTGATTTATAACCAATCAGAGCAATAGATTTGTTTTCTAAAGTGATTGAGTAGAAGCTATTGTTCTGACTCTCTTTAGAAGGAACCCATGCTGTTGCAAAGTATTGTTGTAACATTGCAACCCAACCATTGTTGGTGGTTATAGATAAGTTTTTATCTTCGATATCACCAAAGCTGTATTTTTTATAGTTGGTTTCATCTGATGAGTATGCCGCACCACGATAAGTGTGTAGCGCAAAGTTGCTGCTACCTGTATCACGGCTTTCTGGCAATTTAACAGATTGTTTTAACTGACCGTAGAAGTTCATGGTCAATGTTTTATCTGTTGTATTCTCAATTTTGTAATCAATACCGATATCGTACTGACCTTTCTTCAGAATGAAGGTTTTGACGAATTTTACGCCTTCTTCATTTACGAAAGTCATAGGTACGCGTAATTCATCTTGATTTTCACCAAGTACGAATTCGTTTTTATCAGCACTATAAACTGGGCGAGATTTCTGATCTGGACCATCTGGGCCGATTAAGCCACTTTGAGCCTGATACAGGAATTGTGGTGTAGTTTCCAGTAAACGGAAAGGTGTTGTCGAATTAAGCTCGGCGGGATAGGCTAACAAATCAGCCTCATCGATAGTACCGCCCTGAGTATTGATGCGAAGATCAAGTACGTCAGTTTTTACGGTAATCAATTTTGCCTGCTCATTGCTGTTACCAGTTACAGCAAGACTATCACTGCTTGGCACGTCCGCTTGTTGCGAGACCTGTGCGGTAGTGGTGGTGTTTTGTGAAACTTTATCACCCTCCCACTGCTGCCAGATCAGGAAAGAAACGAACAGCAAAGCGATGAATAGAAGATTGCGTTGCGAATCCATCGTTAATTTTCTCTGTTATCGTCGTTTTTTCTAGGTGGGACAGGATCATCACCACCTTCGTGTAAAGGGTGGCATTTTAATATGCGTTTCACTGTTAACCAACTACCTTTTATCATTCCAAACCTGCGCAATGCCTCAATTCCGTAATGAGAGCACGTAGGATTAAAACGACAACGAGGCCCCAACAGAGGACTAATCCCCAGTTGATAGCCCCTAATCAGCAAGATCAGGACTTTTGAGCCAAGCGACAATGACGACGCCATAATTTACCCAACACTTCCGTCAATTGATGGTTATCAAGTTCAGCAACCCCTTTTCTTACTAATAGCACAAAATCCATCGGCGGTAATTCATGCTGATGTAAACGAAAGTATTCACGGGCTAATCGTTTAATACGATTGCGCTCATGAGCACGTTTAACGTTTTTCTTTGCGATTGTTAGACCGATGCGGGGATGCCCCAGCTCATTCTGGCGACCCAAAATAGTAACTTCTGGAGAACTCGCACGTTGTGGCTGCTGGAAAACAAAATTGAAATGCTTGGGAGTTAACAAACGTAACTCCCTTGGAAAAGCGAGCTTAACCACGGAATGGTTAGCTTTTATTATTTCGAAGAAACGGTCAGACGAGCGCGGCCTTTCGCACGACGGCGAGCCAGAACCTGACGACCATTTTTAGTGGCCATACGAGCGCGGAAGCCGTGGTTACGGTTGCGCTTCAGTACAGACGGTTGAAAAGTGCGTTTCATGGCGATTTCTACCTACTTAATATAATTACTGATTCAGCAAATGCGTTGACAGACAGGCGTGCAATAAATAAACAAACCAGTACTTCAATCGCAGCATCAATGATGGAAAGATGCGGGATTGTAATAAAATCACTCAAATGCGTCAATGAAGATGACGCTTTAAGTACCGATTTTTGTCGTCTTTTTTAGCAAACCCGATAATCAATCCTGACTTATGCGCAACGAGTACGCTTATTAGCGACCTAAAAAAGTCTTAATAAGTGACTTTGTTGGTACAAGCACGCAGGGTGCAAGATTATACGGACTCACGGTGAAAGCGCAAGGATCTTTAGCGGATCAAATGAGAGATATTTGATCACTTACTATAAGAAAGAGATATTTATGCAAAGAGAAAGTTATCCCCAATTGCTATTTGTAGGACGACTCAAGTACACTAGAACGCCTTTGCATATTTCATTTGGTGAATTATCACAAATCGGCAAGCCTGTGGATAAAAACCATAAAAACTGTGCAAAAGAAAGAGGATCTTCGTTTCATTTTGCGATATGATCCCCCGTCACGATCAGAATAGCCAGTCTGCGATCGTGAGTCACGATGTAAAAAAATCGTTGTCACCAAGAGTTGTTCCTTATTAAGAATTGAAGAGGAACGGTGTTGTGCACTTTGTATTTAGGCGCACAGTGTTTAACTGCATTTTTCCTGTTTATTTTTTAGTCTTGTTTTTTTAGGGGAGTTCGCCGTGTCACTTTCGCTTTGGCAGCATTGTCTTGCCCGATTGCAGGATGAGTTACCTGCCACTGAATTTAGTATGTGGATACGTCCCTTGCAGGCAGAACTAAGCGATAATACGCTGGCGCTGTATGCACCTAATCGTTTTGTCTTAGATTGGGTGAGAGAAAAATACATTAATAATATCAACGCATTATTAGTGGATTTTTGTGGCTCTGAAGTCCCTTCTTTACGTTTTGAAGTGGGTAATAAACCCGCATCTGCACGTACTACAGAAAGTATTCCTAAAGCTGTTGTACATCCGACAGTGAATACCGCTCCAACACATAGTCAGCCTGTTCGTCCTAGTTGGGATAATCAACCGGCATCTCAGCTGCCTGAACTCAATTATCGTTCTAACGTTAACCCTAAACATAAGTTTGATAACTTCGTTGAAGGTAAGTCAAACCAGTTAGCAAGAGCAGCGGCAAGACAAGTTGCTGATAACCCAGGTGGAGCTTATAACCCACTCTTTTTATATGGTGGAACAGGGCTTGGTAAAACGCACTTGTTACACGCCGTGGGTAACAGCATTATGGAACGCAAAGCGAATGCAAAAGTCGTGTATATGCATTCTGAACGATTCGTACAAGATATGGTAAAAGCATTACAAAATAATGCGATAGAAGACTTTAAACGCTATTACCGTTCTGTGGATGCACTATTAATTGATGACATTCAATTTTTCGCCAATAAAGAGCGTTCACAAGAAGAATTTTTTCATACCTTTAACGCATTGTTAGAGGGAAATCAGCAAATTATTTTAACGTCAGACCGTTATCCTAAAGAGATAAATGGTGTTGAAGACAGATTAAAATCGCGCTTTGGTTGGGGATTAACGGTTGCTATTGAGCCACCTGAACTTGAAACCCGAGTGGCGATTTTGATGAAAAAAGCGGATGAAAACCAAATTCAGTTACCTGACGAAGTGGCCTTTTTTATTGCTAAAAGACTTCGTTCTAACGTCCGTGAGCTTGAAGGTGCATTAAACCGAGTAATTGCTAACGCAAACTTTACAGGTCGTGCGATTACTATCGACTTTGTACGTGAAGCATTACGTGATCTGCTCGCTTTGCAGGAAAAATTAGTCACTATCGATAATATTCAAAAAACGGTTGCTGAATATTATAAAATTAAAGTCGCTGATTTACTGTCAAAGCGGAGATCCCGATCGGTTGCCCGTCCGAGGCAAATGGCAATGGCGCTGGCGAAGGAATTAACAAACCACAGCTTGCCTGAAATCGGGGATGCCTTTGGTGGTCGTGATCATACAACAGTCCTTCATGCATGCCGAAAAATAGAGCAATTGCGTGAAGAAAGTCATGACATCAAAGAAGATTTTTCTAACTTAATCAGAACATTATCATCCTAGCGCTATGAAATTTATCATTGAACGTGAACAGCTTCTTAAGCCGCTACAACAAGTAAGTGGCCCTTTAGGTGGTCGTCCAACATTACCTATTTTAGGTAACCTATTGCTTAAGGTCACTGAAAATACCTTATCGCTAACGGGGACTGACCTTGAAATGGAGATGGTGGCAAGAGTTAATCTTAGCCAATCTCATGAAATTGGCGCCACAACTGTTCCTGCGCGTAAGTTTTTTGATATTTGGCGTGGGCTACCAGAAGGTGCTGAAATTAGTGTTGAGCTCGATGGTGATCGCCTATTAGTGCGTTCAGGTCGTAGTCGTTTCTCCTTATCAACATTACCTGCATCTGATTTTCCTAATTTAGATGATTGGCAAAGTGAGGTTGAATTTACTTTGCCTCAAGCAACATTAAAACGTCTGATTGAGGCCACTCAATTTTCAATGGCGCATCAAGATGTGCGTTATTACCTCAACGGCATGTTGTTTGAAACTGAAAATACAGAGTTACGCACAGTTGCAACAGATGGACACCGTTTAGCGGTATGTTCAATGGATATTGGGCAATCTTTACCAGGACATTCTGTTATTGTTCCTCGTAAAGGTGTTATTGAATTGATGCGTTTACTTGATGGTGGTGGTGAAAGCTCACTGCAATTGCAAATCGGTAGTAATAATATACGTGCTCATGTGGGGGATTTTATTTTCACCTCGAAGTTGGTTGATGGTCGTTTCCCTGACTATCGTCGTGTATTACCGAAAAATCCAACGAAAACAGTGACTGCGGGTTGTGATATTCTTAAACAGGCATTTTCTCGTGCTGCAATTTTATCCAATGAGAAATTCCGTGGTGTGCGTATAAACCTCACCAACGGTCAATTGAAAATTACAGCTAATAACCCTGAGCAAGAAGAAGCAGAAGAGATTGTTGATGTTCAATATCAAGGTGAAGAAATGGAAATTGGCTTTAATGTCAGTTATCTCCTTGATGTACTTAATACATTGAAATGTGAAGAAGTTAAACTTCTACTAACAGATGCTGTTTCAAGTGTTCAAGTAGAGAATGTGGCAAGTTCTGCGGCTGCTTATGTTGTTATGCCAATGCGTTTATAATAGTCACTAACATGATTTTATCCCGTTTATTGATCCGTCATTTTAGAAATATTGAACAGGCGGATCTGCCATTAGCGGATGGCTTTAATTTCCTTGTTGGACCTAACGGGAGTGGTAAAACAAGTATACTTGAAGCGATTTACACGTTAGGCCACGGACGCGCATTTCGTAGTTCTCAAGCTAATCGCGTGATCCAGCATGATGAAAATGAATTTATTCTTCATGGGCGCTTAAGTGGGCTAAATGAAGAGAGCCGTGGCTATGCGATTGGATTAAGTAAAGATCGCGAAGGCAATAGTACAGTGCGTATTGATGGCAGCGATGGTCATAAAATTGCAGAATTAGCAAAATTGTTACCTATGCAATTAATAACACCTGAAGGCTTTACACTTCTGAATGGTGGGCCTAAATATCGTCGCGCTTTTATTGATTGGGGTTGTTTCCATAATGAACCTCGATTTTTTGCTGCATGGTCAGATTTAAAACGTGTATTAAAACAACGTAATGCAGCACTGAGGCAAGCAACGTCTTATCGACAACTGATGCCTTGGGATAAAGAGCTTATCTTATTAACAGAACAGATAAGTGAATGGCGAGCTCAATATACCGAAGATATCGCTAAAGATATTGAAGAAACGTGTCGTCTGTTTTTACCTGAATTTTCGTTGAAAGTGAGCTTCCAACGGGGATGGGATAAAGAAACTGATTATGGTGAGTTGCTAGCACGTCAATTTGAACGTGATAAAATGTTAGCGTATACCTCACTTGGTGCTCATAAGGCGGATTTACGTATTAGAGCAAACGGCACGCCAGTAGAAGATATGTTGTCACGAGGCCAGCTCAAGTTGTTGATGTGTGCTTTGAGGCTGGCACAAGGTGAATATTTCACTCGTAAGAATGGGCAAAGATGCCTGTATCTGCTCGATGATTTTGCTTCCGAATTAGATGCGAGTCGGCGTCAGTTATTAGCCGAGCGTCTAAAGTCTACGCAAGCTCAAGTGTTTGTCAGTGCGATAACACAAGGGCAAGTGAAAGATATGCTAGATGTAAATAGCAGGCTATTTAGCGTAGAACGTGGCAAAATAGAGGTTAAACCATAGGAATAAAGCGAGAAACGTTGATGTCGAATACATATGACTCCTCAAGTATCAAAGTATTAAAAGGGCTGGATGCGGTGCGTAAGCGCCCGGGGATGTATATCGGGGATACAGATGATGGAACCGGTCTGCATCACATGGTCTTCGAGGTGGTCGACAACGCAATCGACGAAGCCCTCGCGGGTTTTTGTGATGAGATAATTGTCACTATCCATTCAGATAACTCCGTCTCTGTTCGAGATGATGGTCGTGGAATTCCAACCGGCATTCACCCAGAAGAGGGTGTCTCAGCAGCAGAGGTTATTATGACCGTTCTGCATGCGGGGGGTAAATTCGATGATAACTCCTATAAAGTCTCTGGTGGACTTCATGGTGTAGGGGTTTCTGTTGTTAATGCGTTGTCTGAAAAACTTGAACTGACAATCCATCGTGATGGAAATATCCATCAACAAATTTATCGTCATGGTGTGCCTGATGATCGCTTAAAAGTGATTGGCGATACTGAAAAATCAGGGACATTTGTACGCTTCTGGCCAAGTCTTGAAACCTTTAAAGGTGAGACTGAATTCCAGTATGAGATCCTAGCAAAACGTCTTCGTGAGTTGTCATTCTTAAACTCAGGCGTTTCTATCCGTTTAATTGATAAACGTGATAACCGAGAAGATCATTTCCACTATGAAGGCGGTATTAAAGCATTCGTTGAATACTTAAGCCGTAACAAAACGCCTATTCATCAAAACGTATTCTATTTCTCAACAGAAAAAGACAATATTGGTGTTGAAGTGGCAATGTTGTGGAATGACGGTTTCCAAGAGAACGTTTATTGCTTTACCAACAATATTCCACAACGTGATGGTGGTACTCACTTAGTTGGTTTCCGTACTGCAATGACACGTACGTTAAACAACTATATGGATAAAGAAGGTTTTAATAAGAAATCGAAAATCAGTGCAACGGGTGATGACGCTCGTGAAGGCTTGATTGCGGTTATCTCTGTTAAAGTCCCAGATCCTAAATTCTCATCACAAACAAAAGATAAACTGGTTTCTTCAGAAGTGAAAACAGCGGTAGAAACGCTGATGAATGAGAAGCTGGTGGAATATCTGTTAGAAAATCCAAATGACGCGAAAATCGTTGTTGGTAAAATCATTGATGCTGCTCGTGCGCGTGAAGCTGCACGTAAAGCGCGTGAAATGACACGTCGTAAAGGCGCATTAGATTTAGGTGGCTTACCAGGTAAATTAGCGGACTGTTCTGAACGTGATCCTGCTTTCTCTGAACTGTATTTAGTGGAAGGGGACTCTGCGGGTGGATCTGCAAAACAAGGGCGTAACCGTAAAACACAGGCTATTCTTCCGTTAAAAGGTAAAATCCTAAACGTTGAGAAAGCACGCTTTGATAAAATGCTGGCTTCTCAAGAAGTTGCAACGTTAATCACTGCATTAGGTTGTGGTATCGGTCGTGATGAATATAACCCAGATAAACTGCGTTATCACAGCATTATCATCATGACGGATGCGGACGTCGATGGTTCTCACATTCGTACTCTGTTACTGACCTTCTTCTATCGTCAAATGCCAGAAATTATCGAACGTGGTCATATCTTTATTGCTCAGCCACCTCTTTACAAAGTGAAGAAAGGTAAACAAGAGCAATACATCAAAGATGATGACGCAATGGACGAGTATCTGATGTCGATCGCTCTTGATGGCGCAGCACTTTATGTGAGTGAACACGCACCCGCAATGCACGGTGAGCAACTTGAAAAATTGGTTGTTGATTACCATGCAGCGCATAAGATTATTCGTCGTATGGAGCGTATCTATCCACTTAGCATGTTAAGCAGCTTGGTGTATCACTCAACGCTGACAGAAGATGCGTTATCTGATAAAGCCAAAGTTGAAGAGTGGATGAGTGGCTTGGTTAACCGCTTAAACGAAGCCGAAGATCAAGGCAGCACTTATAGCTACACCATCGCTCAAAATGATGAAAATCGTCTGTTCGAACCTGTATTACGTATTCGTACTTATGGTGTGGATACAGACTACAAATTGGATTATGACTTTATCCACAGTAGCGAATATCAACGCATTACGCATTTAGGTGACATTATCGGTAACCTAATTGAAGAGGGTGCGTTTATTGAGCGTGGTGAGCGTCGTCAGCCAATTTCAAGCTTTGAAGAAGCACTTGAGTGGTTAACAAAAGAATCACGTCGTGGTCTTGCTGTACAGCGTTATAAAGGTCTTGGTGAAATGAACCCAGAGCAATTATGGGAAACCACCATGAATCCAGATACACGTCGTATGATGCAAGTCACCGTGAAAGATGCGATCGCAACTGATGAATTATTTACCACCTTAATGGGTGATGCAGTTGAACCTCGTCGTGCCTTTATCGAAGAGAATGCGCTGAAAGCGGCAAATATTGATATCTAGTTTTATTCTAAACTAGATAAAAAAAGCGGAGCTGTGAAAACGGCTCCGCTTTTTTGTTGGCTACAACAATCACACTATCCGCGTTGTCCAGCCAAACGGCACAGCATTTCTGTCACTAAATAGCTCTTTTCAAATGAGCTAACAGGTAAAAATTCAAAACGAGAGTGGAAATTCAGTGCACCAGTGAAATAGTTTGGTGTGAGTAATCCTCTTGCTGAAAGCGCAGAGCCATCTGTACCTCCTCGCATTGGGATCACATTAGGTTGAATATTTAATTGTTTTAATGCTTCAAAAATAAGTTCGATAGCAGTGCGATCTTCTCCAATCGAATCACTGATATTGCTATACACATCGACAATCTCATAGTTGATTTGTGCACGAGGATGGCGAGCTTGGATCAAAGCAACAGACTGTTTAATAAACTGTTTACGAGCTTCATAACTTTGTTTATCAAAGTCACGAATAGCCATTTTAATCACTGCATTATCAGGATTGGCTATTAAATCGGTGACATAGAAATAACCTTCTCGATGCTCGGTATGCTCTGGTGTATCAAAGCGGTCAAAACAGCCAATAAAATCATGAGCAACACGAATTGGGTTTAACAATACATTTTTCGCGGACATTGGGTGCGCAGTAACACCTTTTACAGACACTTTAATTGACGCGGCATTGAAGGTTTCATACACCACTTCACCTAATGCACAACAATCAATAGTGTAAGCAAAATCAACGTCAAAGCGAGATAAATCCATCAGTTTAGAACCGCGTAATCCAATTTCTTCATCGGGTACAAACGCGACATAGATATCGCCACAATCAAAATCAGCTTGTTGCAGTTTATCCATTAATTCCATCACAACGGTGATCGCCGCTTTATTATCAGCCCCTAATACACTTGTGCCATCACTGAAAATAATCTCTTCACCGATATAAGGCACAGCTTCAGGGTGTTCTTGAGCTTTAAACCAGATGTCTTTCTCTTGGTTCAAGCAGAGATCTATACCTTCATAACGCAGTGTTTGAGGGTGAATATTGGGTGATATTCCCACATCAACCGTATCAAGATGAGCAACAAAACCCACTTTAGGCGCATTGGGATTATTACCTGGTCTCATCGCATATAAAATGGCATGAGAGTTGATATAAATATCTTTTAATCCATAAGTTTCTAGCTCTTTAGCCAGTAACTTTGCTAGCTCAAGTTGCCCTTGTGTGCTGGGTACCACAGAAGCAGATGCATCACTTTGGCTTTCAACTGCCAGATAACGGAAGAAACGCTGTTCTAACTTTTGACCTAGGGTGTTCATTATAATGTTGTTCCTAATACTGTTATTTTATAAGAATGATTTATGCAGGTTGCCATGTATATCCACTGTCAAAACCAAGAGGGATATCTAATCCCCAAAAGATAAACAGTGTGGTGGTTAATACAATAAGCAAGCCAATAGTAAAGGGGATCATCATTGAGCATAGTGTACCGATACCTGCACCTTTATAGTATTTTTGGCAATACATCAAAATCAGTGGATAGAATGGGAACATTGGTGTGCTCACATTCATTGCAGAATCACTAACACGGAACGCGGCTTGCGTTAATTCAGGTGAAATTCCGACAGCCATTAACATTGGCACTAATACTGGTGCAATCACTGCCCATTTCGATGTTGCTGAGGTGATCATGATATTTAAGATTGCAGTCAGCAATATCACACCCAACACAGTCATACCTGAAGGCATATTAAGCGTGCGCAGTAATTCCGCACCTGATAATGCTAATAGTGTACCTAAATTTGAGTGCTGAAAAGAGTAAAGAAATTGAGCCGCAAAAAAGGCGAAAACGATAAATGGGATCAGTGATTTGGTGATATTTTCCATTGCTTTGACAATATCTTTTGTAGACGCAAAAGACTTTGTCATATAGCCATAAATTAAACCGGGTACAGAAAAGAAGATAAACAGTAAAGGCACCACAATTTGCATAATTGGGGCTTTAGGGCTGGTTAAACTGCCTTCTGGTGAACGTAATGGTGAGGTTTCTGGTAATAACAGTGCAAATAAACCAATTCCCATTAGCACCACTGCCCAACCCGCAAAACGGAATGCCCGTTTTTCTATTGGTGTGATTTCACCTAACTCTGCATCTTTAGTATCAATACTAGAAGAGAAAGGGCAGTTTTTATTTAACCAAGGCTCTACAATTTTTTCAGTGATATACCAACAAGTTAAAATAACGCCAAATGTTCCACCTACGCTAAAAAAGTAGTTACATAAAACGTTAACACTATATCCCGGAGCCATAATTTGTGCTGCTTCTTGAGTAAAGCTTTGCATTATTGGGTCAATAATTGACGGTGTATAACTTGCTGTAAATCCACCCGCCAAACCTGCAAATGAGGCTGCGATACCAGCTAAAGGATGACGACCACTGGCATAGAACATCATCGCAGAGACTGGCATAAGAATAACGTAAGCAGAGTCGGAAGCTAAGTGTGCAACAATACCAACAAAAACAACCGTTGGTGTCAGCATTTTAGGAGAAATAAACGAAAGCATTTTTTTTAGAGCCGTTTTAATAAAACCGCTGCTTTCTGCAATACCAATTCCTAATGTTGCAACAATCGTTATTCCAAGTGGAGGAAAGCTAATGAAATTTTTCACCGCACTTGTCACAAATAATATGATCTCTTCATATTGAAACATATTAATAACGGCGATTTTCTCTTTAGTCACTGGGTGGAAATAATCAAAATGTACAAATGAGAGGAAGAATGAAAATATCCAGCAGATCACTAAGGCGTAAACGAACAACATCGTAACATCAGGCATGATATTACCAATGCGTTCGACTCGGTTTAAAAAACCTTTTTTATTGGGTTGTGTTTGTGTTGTCATATTTATAATGCGTCTTTTTATAAAAGTAATAAAAATCACCTTAAATAAATGACAATAAAAAGTAAATTTATTTTTAAATAATAAGTAGTTACCGAAGTTCATATAAAAGAAAGAGAAAAGGAATAATATATTAGAAATTATTATATTTAGATTTTTGTCGTCATTATTTTTCAGTTGTTAAAAAATGCTTTATTTATTTTTACTCTCTATTTTGAATAAAAATAGGTAGATTATGCTGAATAATCATCCTGAATTCTTTAGAGTTGTTTTTGAAATTATTGTAGAAAACTTGTTTTATAAAGATCTATAAAATTAAAAATAAATAAAATAAGAAAAATTAAAAAATAGTTTTATGAGAAAAAGATGTGAGGAAAATAAGAAATGAAGCTAATAACTATTGAAAATAAGAATATCAACCATTTCTATTTTCTTAAAATGGCCGATATTCTAAAGAATGAATTTTAACGCAGAATATTCAACATACGACGTAAAGGCTCTGCGGCACCCCATAACAGCTGGTCACCCACTGTAAAGGCTGAAATAAATTCAGGGCCCATATTTAGTTTACGAATACGGCCTACTGGTGTGCTCAATGTACCTGTGACTGCTGCTGGTGTTAATTCACGCATAGTTAATTCACGATCATTAGGAATGACTTTTACCCAATCATTATGGCTTGCGAGTAACTGTTCAATCTCTGCAACAGGTAAGTCTTTTTTCAGTTTTAAGGTGAATGCTTGGCTATGGCAACGTAATGCACCAATACGAACACAAAGACCATCCACAGGAATGATATTAGAACCTGTATTTAGGATCTTGTTAGTTTCAGCTTGCCCTTTCCACTCTTCGCGGCTTTGGCCGTTTTCTAGTTGTTTATCAATCCAAGGGATCAAACTACCTGCAAGAGGAACACCAAATTGTTCGGTAGGCATTGTACCGCTGCGCGTAAAGTTAGTGACTTTACGTTCAATATCTAAGATTGCAGAGGCTGGGTTTTCTAGCTCTTTAACCACTTGATTATGTAAAGAACCCATCTGTGACAGTAGCTCTCTCATATGACGAGCACCAGCCCCAGACGCCGCTTGATAAGTAGATACGCTTGCCCATTCCACTAGATTGTTAGCAAACAGACCACCTAATGACATTAGCATTAAACTGACGGTGCAGTTACCACCGACAAAGGCTTTAATGCCTTTATTTAAGCTGTCTTGAATATGTTGTCCATTAACAGGATCGAGAATAATCACTGCATCATCATTCATACGCAGTGCTGATGCGGCATCAATCCAGTAACCTTGCCAACCGGCTTGGCGTAGTTTGGGATAGATTTCATTGGTGTAGTCACCACCTTGGCAACTAATAATAATATCGAGTGATGCTAAGGTATCAATGTCATAAGCATCTTGCAGAGTACTACGGTGATTACCATAAGCAGGTGCTGCTTCACCTAATTGAGATGTGGTGAAGAAAACAGGGTTTATCCCATCAAAATCACGTTCTTCAACCATTCTTTGCATTAAAACGGAGCCGACCATACCACGCCAGCCCACAAAACCAACATTTTTCATTGTAATTACCCTGTCTTTGTCTGTAGGAATAGTGAGAGACCTCACACTAACCTGACAAAATATAGAGATAGGTGCAAGTGAATTTATTGATTATTTGCCAAAGAATTAGAAGCGTTTCTTATAGTCTGCATAGAGTTAACAAAAGGAAACCACAGAACGAACAAATATCAATAATTTGTTAAAAGCAAAATGGATGAGTCATTAAAGTGTAAGAATATTCTGTTATTTCTTATTTCGTTTTTTTAATAAATAAAAATATATTCTTGTTTAAGAAAATAGAGTAAAAATAGAAAAATGTAAAATAGTGTAATATATAAGAAAAACGTATTTACTTAGATATGGCTCCAAGCTTTATACTGAAAAACGTTATCCAAGAGATGACATAAATTCATAAATAAAAAATAACGATGAATATTCTTCATTTTATCTGATTTTTATTTTACCTTGATAAAAAGGTTTTAGGAGGCGCAAATGGATATATCTACATTCATTCCATTATCTACATATTACTCATATTTAAAGCGGTTTGTGATTTCACCAACCACAATGGGTACTATCGCACCTTCATCTCGTTGGTTATGTTATGAAATGCTGGATAAACTCAACTGGCATCAAGATGTTCAAATTGCAGAATTAGGTGCGGGTACTGGCGTTATTACGCATCAAATTCTAAAAAGAATGTCTGCACATTCATCGTTAGATGTCTTTGAAATAGAACCGAGTTTCGCCACTGAACTGCGTAAAATTGATGATAAACGCTTAAGGATTTATACCACATCAGCAGAGAAATTAGATAGTCATTATAATATGATTATTTCAGGGCTTCCTTTTCTATCTATTAATCGAAAATTAGGATTAAAAATCTTAAAACGGGTTCATAGTGAGTTATTAAAAACACAGGGTTGCTTTGTTCTTTTTCAATATACAACGCGATATGAAAAGACATTATCTCGTTATTTTCATTTGGAAAAAAGACGTGTAATACGAAATGTTCCTCCTGCTTGGGTTTATTATTGCACACCAAAAATAAAATAGGGTGAATATAAAGCTTATTCGATTTTTATATTGTAAATAATCAATATTATTTATTCAGATAAAACTTGAGCAAGCCGCATAATACTGTTTTCAATTTCGGTAGGATTATGAGCCGCATATCCTAATAATACGCCTTGTTTAGGATAAGCTTGTATACAGTAACGTGATAAAGGCTGTATAGCTAAGCCAATTTCTTGCCCTTTTTTAACAATATATTCTTCTGTGTAGCCAGCTAGTAGCCAGCAGACAATATGGATCCCAGAGTCTGTCGGTTCAACACAGAAAACATGAGATAAATGTGTTTTTATGGCATTAGTTAATACTTGATAACGTTCATAGCAGGCTTTTCGTATTCGCCGAACATGGCGTGCATAATGACCTTGAGAAATAAACAGCGCTAATGTTGCTTGCTCTAAAAAGCCTGAGTGAGAGTCGGTGTAGTATTTAGCGACTTTAAAAACGTCAACTAAAGTTTGAGGTACGACTAAAAAGCCTAAACGAAACCCGGGATACATCATTTTTGAAAATGTACCAGCATAAATAACGCGCTGGTATTTATCTAAACCTTGTAGAGATTGAATGGGTTTGGAGTGATAGCGAAATTCGCTATTGTAGTCATCTTCAAAGATCCACACATCATGGGATGATGCCCACTCTAATAACGCAATACGGCGTGAAAGTGAGAGGGTATTACCTAAAGGGAATTGATGTGAAGGTGTTGTAAAAACAAGTTTTGCTTCAGGACACTGCTCTATTCCTTGAAAAATATCCATTCCATCAATATCTGAATTTATTGGGTGTGATTTTATACCATAAGATGTGAAGATCCCTCGTGCGCTGTCATAACCAGGATCATCTAACCAAACGGCATCGCCTTCTTTTAATAATACTCTGGTGGTGAGGTTAATCGCTTGCTGTGTTCCATTTACAATAATGATTTGTTCAGGTTGGCAATAAAGACCACGAGTTGATTGCATATATTGGCATATCATCTCTTTTAATGGGGTATAGCCTGTTGGCGAATTAAATGTTGCGAGTGCTTTTTTTGATTGCCGCCAAACACGCCCTAATAATCTTCCCCAAAGTTCATGTGGAAAAAGATCAACACATCCGACTCCGACGTGAAAAATAGGGTTACTGTTTATATTGGGTTGCGATTGTTGCCAAAAATCCTGTGCTTTTTGCATATTCGGATTTAGCATTTCTAACGGATTTTCTATTAACAAAGAAGAGGCTGGATTGGTTGTTTTAACCCACTTATAAGAAATAATGGCATCAGGGATTGTACTTGCGACAAAAGTACCTGCACCGCGTCGAGTAAATAAATAACCTTCATCAATTAAACGTTCAAATCCTGCAATAACCGAATTACGGGAAATCGACATCATTTCAGCTAAGGTACGGCTTGATGGTAAGCGACTACCAGAAGATAAACGCCCATCTAAAATAGCTTTTCTAATCGCGTGATAAATCTGAGAACCAATAGGTCCTTCCTCTAAAACAAGGTTAGGAAAATAAGCTGTTTTTTTCTGTTTCATAAAGTGGATCCTATAAAAACACAAAAAGTGTACCTTATTGAGAACCAAAATTAAACGTACTATGGCAACGATTAAAGGCAGGGTGATACCTTTTGTTTATACCGTTTATGAAAGTAGAAGGAAGCGAAGAGATGAGCACAACACCAATAACTGTTTCAATTCAGTTTGTTGAACAAGCGCATTATGCTCAATGGTTGCCACATTGGTTAAGTTATCAAGCATTTTATAAAGTTGAGTTATCAGAAGAAATTACATTAAAAACATGGGCACGTTTTTTTGATGAAAAAGAGCCTGTTTATTGTGCCGTAGCGATGGAAGGTGAAAAGGTATTGGGTTTTGTTCATTACCTTTTTCATCGTTCAACATGGGCTGAAAGTGATTTTTGTTATTTAGAAGATTTATTTGTTTCACCAGATATACGCGGTCGCCACGTAGGTAAGCAACTTATTGAATTTGTTAATCAACAAGCAAAACAGCGTGATTGTGCTCGTTTATATTGGCATACACAGGAAACCAACTTACGCGGTCAACGTTTATATAACTGGGTGGCAGAAAAACCAGGTGTGATTGAATACCGTATGGCGCTGTAAAAGAACGTTAGGTAGGGCAGATAGGGTATAAAAGAGATGGCAATATTTACCATCTCTTTTCTGAGTTAGGGTTATTTATTAGATTAAATTTCGGTTAATTAAATGCTTGTTGGCAATAGAATTCATTGCCAACTTTTTTGGCTTCTTCACAAGCCTGTTTCATTAATTCATCAGCTTTTTGCTTATTTTGTTCGATAATATGATATTGACCAGAGAACATAAAAGAGGCCATTGCTTGAGCAAATCCTTCAAAAGTTATTTCGTTGGCTTTTGCAAACCACATATTCGCTTTTTTAGTATCTACAGGGACATTACCTACTCCGCTATAAAGAACACCTAACCAAATCGGCGCATAAACAAGTTCAGGTTGATGCGTTGCTGCGGCTTCTTCTAATAACGCAATTGCTTTTTTATAATCGGTTTCACCAGATAAAGGTGCTATCAGCGCTGTTGCTAGACTTATTTTTCCTCTTATGCTTCCTTTATTCGTTGCGATTGTTGCTAATTTTCTTGCATCAACATAATGATTTTTAAAATAAGGGTCAGTATTAAATAAATAGAGATCAGCAAGTAGTGCGTAGGCATCGGCATAATCATTTTTTATGGCTTCATTAGCCCACAGTTGTGCATTGAAGAGATTTTTTTCTACACCCGTTCCCATTAAATACATTTCAGCCAATTGATATTGAGCTTGTGCATTATGGTTTAGTGCTTCTGTGCGGGTTTGTTCAAACACTCTTTTTTCTTGTTCTTCAAAATTAGCATGCAAAGAAAAAGAGAAGAAAAGGGTCATTAAACTGATAAAGGTCGAAATAGATTTAATAAATGTCATGTAGAGTACCGTTTGTAATGATTTTGAAAATCTTACCAATAATAATGGTATAAAAGCAGTTTATTTCTTCGACTTAATCAAACAAATAACAATATTGGGAGAGCGATAATGGCGATTGACCTTAGCAATCTTGTCACTGAAAGTAGAAATCATAACAGTGAAAATATAGACACACTTTCAACATTCGATATGCTAAAAGTCATCAATAATGAAGATAAAAAAGTGCCATTAGCAGTCGAGAAAGCGTTACCTGAAATTGCTCAATTAGTTGATAAAGTTGCAATTGCTTTCTCTCAAGGTGGTCGCCTTATTTATTGCGGAGCAGGTACATCGGGACGATTAGGGATTTTAGATGCCAGTGAATGCCCTCCAACTTATGGTACACCTCATGATATGGTGATTGGTTTAATTGCTGGTGGACACAAGGCTATTTTACAAGCTGTCGAGAATGCAGAAGATAATATTCAATTAGGTGAACAAGATTTACGCCAACTTAATTTTAATGAAAAAGATGTATTAGTGGGTATTGCTGCGAGTGGCAGAACCCCTTATGTCATTGGTGCTTTAAATTATGCAAAATCATTAGGGGCGACAATAGGTGCCATCAGCTGTAATCCTGAAAGCCCTATTGCACAAATTGCAGATATCGCTATTACACCGATTGTGGGAGCTGAGGTGGTCACAGGATCATCACGAATGAAAGCGGGCACAGCACAAAAGCTTATCTTAAATATGATAACAACGGCTGCGATGATAAAAATCGGCAAAGTGTTTGGTAATTTGATGGTGGATGTTGAAGCCACCAATGCCAAGCTTGTTGAGCGCCAAGTTCGTATTGTGATGCAAGCAACAGAGTGTGAAAGAGCTATTGCTGAAGAAGCGTTATCACAATGTCAGCGTCACTGTAAAACGGCAATTTTGATGATCTTAGCAAACGTAGATGCACAGCAAGCCACGCAGATGCTTAACCAAAATAAAGGATTTATTAGAAAGGCGTTGGGTGAGTGATTTTCATTTATTAAAGAGAATGTTAAATTTTATTCTTGATAAAAGCCAGCTAATACAAGGTATTGGCTGGCTTAATGATGGGCTGTAAACAGCTAAGAAATCTTACTCAATATTTTGGATCTGCTCGCGCATTTGTTCAATTAAAACTTTTAATTCAATGGCTGAATTGGTGACTTCAGTATTAATTGATTTTGAGGCTAATGTGTTGGATTCACGGTTAAATTCTTGCATCATAAAGTCAAGACGACGACCTACCGCTTCTTTTTTAACAAGAATTTTGCGCGTTTCTTTAACGTGAGCTTCTAATCTATCCAATTCTTCTGCGACATCTAAGCGTTGCGCTAACATCACTAACTCTTGTTCTAAACGATTATTATCAATTTGAACCTGTGCTTCTTCTAATTTGCTGGTTAAGCGCTCGCGTTGCCATTGTAAAATTTCTGGCATTTGAGCTCTTACTTTAACGACTTCTGCGCTAACCGCATCTAAACGTTGCTCGATAAGTTCTTTGAGTGATTGTCCTTCGGCTTCACGACTAGCAATAAAAGCATCGATTGCTAGATCTAATTCGGCTAAAAGTTCAGTACCAATCGCATCTAAGTCTTGCTCTTGTGCTGAAATCACACCCGGCCAACGTAAAATATCAAAAGGGCTGATAGTGCCTTCATGGCTATGGCTTTTTACCCAATTGGCAGAAACAATCAGTTGTTTTGCGAGATTCTCATCAAGATTTAATTCACCTTGAAAGCGAGCATTAAGATCAAAACGTAAGTTACATTCAATTTTACCGCGCGTTAAGCGATTACGTAGACGTTCACGAATAACAGGCTCTAAACTACGTAATTGCTCAGGTAAACGAATATAAGTTTCAAGGTAGCGCTGGTTTACGGAACGCAGTTCCCAAGCGGCAGTGCCCCAGTCTTTTTTGATGTCTCGGCGAGCAAAAGCGGTCATGCTACGGATCATAATAGGGTCTCAATAATGTAAAAGATGATATGATTATAACCCTATGCATCAATACAAGGATAGGCATAAGCCATTTTAGGTCGTATAATGCGCCCCCAATATGTCAGAGAAAGCGGAGATAACACCATGCGTCCAGCAGACAGACAAGCAAACCAAGTACGTCCTATTACCATTACTCGCCACTATACAAAACATGCTGAAGGTTCTGTATTAGTCGAATTTGGTGATACTAAAGTCTTGTGTAATGCCACTGTAGAAGACGGTGTACCTCGTTTTCTGAAAGGACAAGGGCAAGGATGGGTGACCGCAGAATACGGCATGCTTCCTCGCGCAACAAATAGTCGTAATGCTCGTGAAGCGGCTCGCGGTAAACAAACGGGTCGTACTATGGAGATCCAGCGTTTAATCGCTCGCTCATTACGTGCCGCGGTTGATTTAAAAGCACTAGGTGAATTTACCATCACTGTAGATTGTGATGTTATCCAAGCGGATGGCGGTACACGTACTGCATCTATCTCTGGTGCTTGTGTCGCATTAGTTGATGCTTTAAATAAAATGGTTGAAGAAGGCAAACTGAAAAAAAGCCCTCTGAAATCAATGGTAGCTGCAGTCTCTGTGGGTATTGTTGATGGTGAACCATTATGCGATCTTGAATATGTTGAAGATTCAGCAGCAGAAACAGACATGAATGTGGTGATGATCGATGATGGTCGTATGATTGAAGTTCAAGGTACGGCAGAAGGCGCACCATTTAGCCATGAAGAATTACTTGCTTTACTCGCCCTTGCGAAGGGGGGATTAGAGAAAATATTTGAAGCGCAAAAAGAGGCGCTTAAGCAATAAATTCTATTTTTAAAGGCGACTGAGAAGTCGCTTTTTTTATGCCTAAAATTTGTCATCAAGTAACGTAGAGAGGAGAAAGAAATGAAAGCCTACCAACGCCGCTTTATCGAACTAGCATTAGCAAAAAATGTCCTGAAATTTGGTGAGTTCACGCTGAAATCAGGAAGGGTGAGTCCTTACTTTTTTAATGCCGGTTTATTTAATACAGGGCGTGATTTGGCTTTATTGGGGCAGTTCTATGCGCAAACATTATTAGATAATAATGTGTCTTGTGATGTGTTGTTTGGACCTGCTTATAAAGGGATCCCTATTGCAACTACAACGGCAGTCGCATTGGTTGAACATCATGATATCGATATCCCTTACTGTTTTAATCGCAAAGAGGCTAAAGATCATGGTGAAGGAGGAACATTAGTAGGAAGCCCATTGAAAGGTAATGTAGTGATTGTTGATGATGTCATTACAGCAGGTACTGCAATTCGTGAGTCAATGGAAATCATCAAACAGCATGATGCAACGCTTTCTGCGGTGTTATTAAGTTTGGATAGACAAGAGAAAGGGCGAGAAGAACTTTCTGCAATACAAGAGTTAAAACGTGACTATCAATGCCAAGTGTATTCGATTATTACTTTGGATGATTTAATTAGCTACCTAAGTGAGAGTGAGACTCTGTCTGAGCATTTACCTGCGGTTAAAGCTTATCGTGAACGCTACGGTGTGAATTAATAAAGTTAATACGCGATAAACGAGTTGGCCGATTATAGATAAAAAAAAGCCCTCGCCCAATTATGGGCGGGGTGAGTAGTACAATGAATCTTCTGCGACAATTATCACAGATATTGAAATATAAAAAGGACTTTTACAGCAGGGGCAAAGCGAGTCGCTAATGCCACAATGTAGGAACTGCACGAGTGCCATTCCTGATAAATACATTTAGGTAACTATGTACCAGAGGACGCATGTTAACACAAATAAGAAAAAAACGGCATATCTGTAAATTTCAAATTGTTGAGTTAAATCACGAGTCCATCATTTCATTGTAACTGTGCCAAAATTAATGGCCAGCGGGCTTCAAATTCTTGAGTGGGTTGATAGCGAAATTCTGTGCGTACAAAGCGCGCTAGCATGCCTTCACAAAAAGCGAGTAATTGTGAAGCAAGTAATGCTTCATCATGTAAGAAGGCACTCCCTTCACGAATTTTACGTTCTTTGATAACTTGTCGAAGCTGGACTTCAATGCGTTCATAAAGCTGGTTTATTCGCCCTTGTAATCTGTCTTGTTCAAACATCAAAGCATGACCCGTTAAAATACGAGATAACCCTGGATTTTTTTCAGCAAAACCAAGGATCAAGACAAGAATTAAGCGAATTCTTGCCACAGCGTCTTTTTCGTCTTTTAAAATCAAATTAATACGAGAGACTAAGCTATCTTCGATAAACTCAATTAAGCTATCAAACATTTTGGTTTTACTTGGAAAATGTCGATAGAGCGCAGCTTCAGATACACCAACAGTAGCGGCAAGCTTCGCCGTTGTAATGCGCTGACTACCGTCACTTGATTCCAACATTTGGGCAAGTGACTGTAAGATTTCATCCCGTCTATTTCTTTTCTTTTTGGTTTCTTTTTCTTCTGCCATGACTGATAAGGCCCCTGCTAAAAGCAAAACAAATCAGTAAACCTTTGCACTAAGGTTTTTAGTGCAAAGGGAGTGATATCGTCATTGATATAATTAATGCAAGACGTCTTTATTATTGGCGGCCAGAGTGACCAAAGCCACCGCTACCACGTTCCGTTGCAGTAAAATCTTCAACAATATTAAATTCAGCTTGAACTACGGGCACGATGATCATTTGAGCAATACGTTCACCTGGTTCGATGGTGAATGCTGTTTGACCGCGATTCCAAACTGATACCATAAGTTGACCTTGGTAGTCAGAATCAATCAGTCCAACTAAGTTACCCAATACAACACCGTGTTTATGGCCTAAACCTGAACGAGGAAGCACCATTGCTGCTAATCCTTCATCGGCAATATGTACAGCAAGACCTGTAGGTAATAATTCGGTTTGCCCTGGTTCAAGAACCAATGGTGTATCAAGGCAAGCGCGTAAATCTAAACCAGCAGAGCCTGTTGTGGCATAAGCAGGAAGTGGATATTCTTGACCAATACGTGCATCAAGGATTTTAACATCAATTTTTTTCATCATAATGTTTGGCTATCTCGTCAAGTAGGCGATGGCTAAGTTGTGCTTTACTACTGTGTGGTAAGCGCGTTTCTCCATTAGCCCAAATAAGGTGTAATGCATTATTGTCACTGTTAAAGCCTTGATTTTCTGCTGAAACATCATTGGCACAGATCAAGTCGAGCTGCTTTTGTTCTCGTTTTTTGCGGGCATATTCTTCCACATTCTGGGTTTCAGCTGCAAATCCAACAACAAAAGGACGGTGTTCAACCATTTTTCCAACACTCGCGACAATGTCGGGGTTTTTTACCATAGTGATGGTGACTTCATCACCTTGTTTTTTTATTTTTTCAGTCGCGATAAGTTTAGCGCGGTAATCGGCAACAGCTGCACAACCAATAAAAATATCTTGTGAAGGTGCGATTAACATCACTTGTTCGTACATTTCTTGTGCGCTTTCAACGTCAATACGTTTAACACAAGTCGGTGTCGGTAATGTGACAGGTCCTGCGATAAGTGTGACATCAGCCCCACGTAATGCGGCTGCATGTGCAATTGCAAACCCCATTTTTCCTGAGCTATGATTGCTGATAAAACGCACTGGATCTAAGGCTTCACGAGTAGGCCCTGCGGTTATCGTGATTTTTTTACCGGCAAAATCTTGTGGCGGTAAAGCAAGTTGTTTTTCAGCTAATGAGACGAGAGTTAGAGGATCTAACATTCGTCCTGGGCCTACATCACCACAAGCTTGACTACCAGAGTCAGGCCCCCAAATTAAACAGCCACGTTGTTCTAAAGCAGATAAATTTTCTTGTGTAATTGTGGCTCTGTACATTTGCTGATTCATTGCAGGCGCAATAGCGATAGGCGCGCTACTCGCTAAACAGAGTGTGGTAAGTAAATCATTTGCCATACCCACTCGTAAACGTGCAATAAGATCGGCAGTCGCGGGTGCAAGTAGAATTAAATCAGCCCATTTACCTAATTCAATATGTCCCATAGCGGCCTCTGCTGCTGGATCAAGTAAATCATCAGCAACAGGAAAACCAGAAACCGCTTGTAGTGACAAAGGCGTCACAAATGCATGAGCAGCGGGTGTCATTACAACTCGTACAATTGCGCCTTTATCACGTAAACGGCGTACAAGTTCTGGTGCTTTATAGGCCGCGATACCACCACTGATACCAAGAATAATCTTTTTGTCGTGAAGTGTAGTCATGATGAAATGCCTAAGTACATAAATAATTGCCCGTAATTTTACCACAAGGTAATCGTGAATTCGGAATTCTATGTAACTTCATGTTTTATAGGTTAAATTTTTGCGATTCATCTCGCATAAATTTGATATGTGTCTTTTTTATACAAGATTAGCAGTTTATAGTAAATTAACTGTATAAAACAACAGTTGTTTTGCGATTAGCATTTAATGATGAGTAATGTTTCCCCTAAATCCTATTGATTATGTGAATAAATAAAATAGATCATTAATGCCACTACCTTTACTTATTAAGGAGTCCACGGATGGAAAATCAATCGATTAGTGAACTTTTACCTAGAGAAAAACTATTACTTTATGGCGTGGAATCACTCACTGATATTGAGTTATTGGCGCTCTTTTTACGCACCGGCACTTATGAAAAATCTGTATTAGAGCTTGCTGCTTTTTTACTTAAAGAATGTGGCTCTCTTTATCACGTTATTAATGCTGATTATGAAACATTAGGGCGTTTTAAAGGTGTTGGCGTGGGAAAGTTTACCCAGTTGCAAGCTATCAATGAAATGGCTCAGCGTTTTTCTACAACACAATTTATGTATAAAAATGTACTTTCTTCTTCCGAAGACACAAAATATTACTTGCAAAAATTACTTCATTGGCGAGACCGAGAGGTGTTTGTGGTGTTGTTTCTTGATAATCAAAACCAATTGATTGCATTTGAAGAAATGTTTAAAGGAACAATTAACCGAGTAGAGGTTCATCCGAGAGAAATTGTCCGTCAATCGATAAAAAAGAATGCAACATCTATCATTCTTGCTCATAATCATCCCTCTGGTCATTCAGAACCAAGCCTTGCAGATAAACAATTGACTGAAAAAATTTTTACTGCTTGTCAGTTGGTTGGCATAAATGTACTCGATCACCTTGTGATAGGGCATGATAACTGTGTTTCTTTTGCAGAACGTGGTTGGTTATAGCAAATATTTTTGTAATTATTGTCAATCTTTATTTGTACGGGTCTTGAGCGTTGAGGCCATTGGGCGTATACTACGCCACCTTTGAGGATCTTGGGTTTGGCGAGAAGAGCCTATCTCAGCAAGTTTTTTCTGAGGTGTTTACACAGTTTTTCAATCGTTAAAAGTTGCTGAGATGGGCTCCAAAGCCTGACGAGGCGGTCAAACCTGATATTAAAGCTCGAGCTGATTAGATTTTTGGAGAATAGACATGTCCCGAGTCTGCCAAGTTACCGGCAAGCGTCCTGTGAGTGGAAACAACCGCTCTCACGCATTAAACGCGACTAAACGCCGTTTTCTGCCAAACCTGCACTCTCACCGTTTCTGGGTTGAGTCTGAGAAACGTTTCGTAACTCTGCGTGTATCTGCTAAAGGTATGCGTGTGATTGATAAGAAAGGCATCGAATCTGTATTAGCAGATTTACGTGCCCGTGGTGAGAAGTTCTAAGGAGCTGAAAAATGGCTAAAGGTATTCGCGAGAAAATTAAACTCGTTTCTTCTGCTGGTACAGGTCACTTCTATACCACTACGAAGAACAAACGCACTATGCCAGAAAAACTGGAAATGAAAAAATTCGATCCAGTTGTTCGTCAACATGTGCTTTATAAAGAAGCTAAAATTAAATAATTTTAGTTTTCTTAAAAAACCCGACCTTAGTGTCGGGTTTTTTGTTATCTGGAGCCCGCTAAGTATAACAAAGTAAAGCTATTGTGATCTTCGCTTACTCTTTAGTTATACTATGGCTCTTTTAAAATCATCGGGTGAATGGATTGCGGATGAGCAAGTCAGTATTATCAATATTACACACAGAGTCATCTTGTGGCTGGGGTGGTCAGGAAATTCGAATACTGACGGAATCTCAAGGCATGATCCGCAGAGGGCACCGAGTTGCATTAGTGTGTTGCCCTACATCTAAAGTTGCTAAGGCTGCACCGGATTATGGTATTGAGGTTTTCACTCTACCGATTGAAAAAAAACGCGGTTCAGCATTAAAAGCACTTCGCCAATGGTTAAAGTTACATCGTCATCAATTTGATGTTATCAATACCCATAGTTCAACTGATGCATGGTTAGTTGCCGCTTCTTGTGCCACATTACGTCATTCACCCGTTATTGTTCGAACTCGTCATGTTTCTACGGATGTTTCACGTTTATTACCAACACGATGGCTTTATCTTTCATCCAGTGCCCATATTGTGACAACGGGTGAGAAATTACGCCAGACACTCCATCAGCATAATAAATTTCCATTAGAAAAAATGACATCAGTTCCTACAGGAATTGATTTGCAACGTTTCTTTCCACAAGATAAACAAAAAGCTAGAGAGAAAATTGGAATACCAAATAAACCGACATTAGGTATTGTTGCGACTATGCGAGTATGGAAGGGACATAAATATTTAATAGAAGCATGGAAATTGTTACATCAGCAGTTTCCAGACTGGCAATTAATTTTTGTAGGTGATGGACCTCAGCGTAAAAACCTAGAGCCAATGGTGAAAGAGGCTGGTTTAGAACAGAGTATCTTTTTCCTTGGTAATCGTAATGATGTGCCTGATTGTTTAAATGCAATGGATCTCTTTGCGTTACCCTCTTTTGGTAATGAAGGTGTGCCACAAGGTATTATGCAGGCGATGGCATGTGGTTTACCTGTCGTGTCAACTACGGTTGGCGCGATTAGCGAAGCAGTTATTGATGGTAAAACAGGATTTACATTAGTACCGCAAGTACAAGAATTATTAACCCGTCATTTAGCTAAATTAATGAGCTCAGATGAATTGCGTGAACAAATGGGAAAAGCAGCGCTTGAACATGCCGTTTCACGATTTAGTTTAGATAATATGTTAGATAAGATGGAAAGGATCTTTATTCAGGCAATCAACAATAAAAATAAATCAGTATGATTCATGTTGATAATAAAGCCGTGAAACGATTATCTCTATTATCAACTTGGTGTATTCATCTTATTGATGAATATTTGTAATACTTTTTAGTGTATAGTCTGAGAAGTAAATGTATCATTTAAGCCAAATAAAAAGCATATGGATCCGAAAAATATATTGGTTATAGCGGTAGCGCGTTTTGGTGATACATTACTTATCACTCCCGTTATTCATGCCTTAAAACAGCGCTGGCCCAATGCTCATATTCATGTATTTGCACATAAGCGTAGCGCATGCATTCTTGAGCATAACCCTGATATTGATAGCATTAGGCATTTTTCTAAAAAAAGGGCGGTTTGGGCTGGTTGGTTACCTCATAAGCCTTATGATTTGGCTTTGGTATACGGTAATGATCGTGATTTGGTGAATTATGCTCGTCGCCAATCTCATCATACCGTTGCTTTTGCTGATATTTCTCAGCAACAAGGCAATGTGACTTGGGTTGCTCGTCCCAAGTCGCCGATAGTTGCACAAAAAGAACGTGCCTTATTAATTAATGCATTAGGGATTTATCCGAGTTGTTGGCAATTGCGTTACTTTATCAATGAGGGAGAAGCGACTTTTGCACAACAGTTTTTAAAAGATAATTCATTAATTAATAAGAATATTATTGGTTTTCAACTGCAAAGTTTTCCAGCTAAAGCCTATCGAGATTGGCCTGTGGAAAATTTTCTACAATTAGCAAAACAGATTATTACCCATGACGCGAGTGCGTACTTTTTGCTATTAGGTAGTAAGGAAAGTGAACAATTATCCATTGATTTAGCTAAACAAATGGGTGAACAACATTGTTTAGCCTTAGCGGGTCGAGTTTCAATGCGGCAAAATGCGGCAATTATGGCGAATTTATCGCTTTATGTTGGGGTAGATACAGGTCCCACACATTTAGCTGGGGCTTTAGATATCCCAATGGTGGCGTTATATCATAGTTATCACCCAGGGTGTTATTTAGCGCCATTACAGCATTCTTGTTGTCAGGTTATCCAGCATCCAACGTCGTTGGACAATGCCCGCCGTGAAGATAATATGGCTGATATATCAGTCGAAGAAGTGTGGGGTGCAGTGCGTAATATCATTGATGGAATGAAGGTGAAAAAGTAATCCATGAAGATCGGTATAATTGATGTCACAATCACCATGTCTTATGGCGGGATCCAAACAGCGGTTTGGGAACTGGCTAAGCAATTGCATGATGCGGGGCATGAAGTTCATCTTTATGGTGGTAATGGCGATATTCGACACAATCTGGCTGGACGCCAAATACAGGTACACACTTATCCTTATACACCGCGAGATAAAGTTATCGATCTTGGTGGTCGTTTTCGTCGTATTGTTGAGCGCTACACTTTTGCACGACACGCTAAAAAAGATGTTATCAATCAAAAATTCGATTGGGTTATTTTAACGAAACCTTTTGATTTTTTTTGGCCTTCTATGATGCCTAAATCATCCTCAACGCGTTTTTGCTATATGAGTGGAGGAACCAGCTTTTTTAAAGGTGATCGCAGATTAGGTAAAAAGATTTCAGCATGGGTAGCATGTAGCCATTTTAATGCTTGGCAAATCCAACATCATTTTAAGCAATTCCCTAGTGTGATTTATAATGGTGTGGATATTGAAAAATTTAAACCTATGACTACCTCGTTACGTGAGCAATTAGGAATAGGTGAGTCTACTTTTTTACTCTCATTTGCTGGACGATTAGTTGGTTGGAAAGGCTTGAGTGTCGCAATAGATGCCATTGAAAAGCTAAAAGGTGAAGATGTTAAGCTCTTGATTATCGGTACGGGTGATGATCTAGAACGATTGAAGAGTAAATCGGTAGCGAAAGGCGTTGCTGAACAAGTTATTTTTCATCAGCCCGTTGAGCATAACCAATTACCTGAATTTTATGCAGCCAGTGATGCTGGTATTTTCCCAAGTACTGGGGATGAAGCATTTGGTATTACGATTGCAGAGGCAATGGCGTGCGCCAAACCGGTTATTGCGAGCCATATCGGGGGTATTCCTGAAGTGGTGGGTAATGAGGGCACTGCAGGGTTATTGGTCGCACCAGGCAATGCAGATGAAATTGTGATGGCAGTTAATCATCTTCGCCAATTACCCGACAGAGGTAAAACAATGGGCGAGAATGCACGTTCACGTATAGAAACACGTTATACTTGGCAACATTCTGCACAACGTTTATTACAGACATTGGCGTCATAATAATGAAGATTGCCTATCTTGATCCTTACCCAGTTCCTGACTTACGAGTTGCTTCATTGCAAATTTTGCAAAATGTTGATGCTTTTGCCAGAGCGGGGGCACATGTCACTTTAGTTACACCAAAAGGACAATATCGAGATAGCGATATATTAGGTCGTTCAATCCATGCTAATGCAAGTTTAGTTTCCTTAAGAGATATTCGTCGTAAATGGTATTTTCCATTTAATTCACAAAAACTTTTCTCATTACAGATAGCGCGTTGGGTTAAGCAAAATAATGTTGATGCGTTGTTTACCCGTAATTTAAAACTGGCTTGTTATCTTTGTGAAAGCTATCCAGAAATTCCTCTTTTTTTTGAAAGCCATGAAATATTTGCGCAATCTTTTGCCGAGTCTCATTCATTTGAGAAAAAAAAGAATCGTGCTAAATATCATAAGTTATTAAAAATGGAAAAATTGGTTTACAGCCAAGCGACAGGTATTTTTGTTCTTACTTCATTACTCAGAGATGATATTGTTTCGCAATATCAAGTTACTACACCAATAACGGTTGTCCCTGATGGTGTTGATTTACATGCCGCGACGGATTATCAGATTACTCCTTCTTTATTAGATAAAACTATAACTGAAGTGCTGTATTTAGGTAGCCTGCATAAATGGAAGGGTATTCCTACCATGATGCGAGCAATGAAATATCTTGATAACGCACGGTTGAATATCGCAGGGGGAACGCCAGAGCAGATCGGAGGATTAACCTTATTAGCGCAAGAAATGGATGTAAAAGATAAGGTCAATTTTTTGGGGTTTATTGATCCGAAAAAACGCTTTGAAGCGATTGCTCAGCACGATATCTGTGTACTCCCACTGACGTTAACCAGTATTGGAAGCCGTTATACTTCACCACTTAAGTTATTTGAGTATATGGCGATGGAAAAACCTGTGGTGATTTCAGATTTTCCTTCAATCCGTGATGTTGTAGATGAAAAATCGGTAAGTTTTGCAGATAGTGGCGATGCACAAAGTTTTGCAAAACAGATAATACAGTTAAGAGATAATCCACAACGAGCAAGTGAAAAAACCGCCCATGCCCGCTCATTAGTTGAAAACTATTACAACTGGGATAAACGGGCTGAGGTTATTCTAAAGACAATAGAGACGTTAATTCAGTGATCTATTGCTGTTTATCTAACAGTGTTGCTGATTGATTATTGAGTAAAGCGTGTCGCAACGCCAACATTAATCCCACCAAAATACCCACCTGATTGATATAGGCATTTTCAAATAATCCACGCAGTACATAAACACCTAAAAATGACATCAATAACATTAAAGCAGCTTGGCGAATAATACCTTGGTTTTTTCTTATTAGCTGAATACCTTGGGCAATAATGGAAGAGCAAAAATAGAGAATACCAATCAACCCTAAAATACCACCTGCAAACCAGAAAGCTAAAAAGACATTGTGGGGTCCAATGGATTTTTTAAATATCCAATTCTTATGTTCTTTAATGCGCTCATTATAGACATTATGGTAAAGCTGATTGCCATAACCATAGCCTTTTATTGGTTGCTCTAAAATAAGATCTAAAGCAGAGCCTTGGGTGCCATTATCAAATCGATTTCCACTATTAGTTTGAGTTAATTTATTTTGTAAGTATCCAGGGATGATTTTAAAATAAGAATATTGAGTCGCAGAGATAAGTAAAAGTAAGCTAAATATTAGGCTTAATAAAAGTACTAGCCATTGACGATTTAACAGTAGTATAAATAGAGTAATTATTATTAATGATACCCATGCACCACGCGCTAATGTGGCAAAGATCAATACGATAAAAACTAATGTAATAAAGCTAAATATAATCCATTCAATTATATTATGATTTTTTCTTAATGACCAAATTGAGATAATGATTGGGAAAAAAAATAGCAAAGCATAAGATACTTCTCTATGAATTAATTGACTTGTTATTGTAAAGGGCCAAATATTCTGCTGGTACTCCAAATAATACTGCACTAACTCCTTAGCCATAATCACCAATAGCCCAATCGCAAACGCCACCATCACCATCTTTGCAATATCGGTCGGTTTTTCTTTATATAATACAATCGGAAAGGTAATAGAAAATAGCAGTAAGCCATTTAAAATAGGCTTATTTACTTCTTTAATACTAATACTGGGCTCGACAGAAATTAGGATGGAATAACCGATCACCAACAATAAAAACAGCAGTGAGAATGACAGGTTATTTTTAAATATTTTGCAGATAGTCTTAAAATCACGTACCAGATACCACAAAGCTGTTGCACCAATCAATCCCATCACAATATTTTTATAGCGAGTGATATCTGGTAAGTAGATCAATATAATGTAAAGCCCAATAATGGATAAATTCCACAGGGATTTTTTACTATAGTCTTTAAACACCATCATAATAATCTGCCATCATCCTTTATACTTTTGATAGAGTGGCGATCATACAATAAAAATGTGTTTATCGCTGTATCTCTTATCTGATAATCATGGAGCAACCTGTGCCTGAATTACCGGAAGTCGAAACTAGTCGCCGAGGTATTGAGCCCCATCTTGTGGGCAATGTGTTGCACTATGCCATTGTACGTAATAGCAAATTACGTTGGCCTGTTTCAGAAAAAATAAAAACGTTACTGGATGAACCTATTTTAAGTGTAAAGCGACGTGCTAAATATTTGCTAATCGAACTTAATACAGGATGGATCATTATTCATTTAGGGATGTCAGGAAGTGTACGCATATTATTAGAGGAACAACCTGAAGAAAAACATGATCATATCGATTTGATTTTTCGTGATGGTAAAGTACTCCGCTATACTGATCCACGACGCTTTGGTGCTTGGCTATGGTGTGAAGATTTAGCCACAAGCTCTGTATTAGCGCATTTAGGGCCTGAACCACTTTCTGATGAATTTAATGCAGAATATCTCTATCAACAATCCAAAAATAAAAAAACGGCGATAAAGCCGTGGTTAATGGATAATAAATTAGTGGTTGGTGTAGGCAATATTTATGCTAATGAGGCACTATTTTCATCAGGAATTATGCCAGATAGAAAAGCCAATAGTTTAACGCAAGAAGAATGTGCGGTTCTTGTCACGGCGATTAAGCGCGTATTAACCCGTTCTATTGAACAAGGTGGCACAACGCTAAAAGATTTTCTGCAGTCAGACGGTAAGCCGGGTTATTTTGCGCAAGAGTTATTTGTTTATGGGCGTAAAGACAAGCCTTGTTTAATTTGTGGTCAACCGATAGAAAGTATTAAACAAGGGCAACGTAGCACATTTTTCTGCCGACATTGCCAACATGGTGAAAATGAGAGCTAAATTTTACCGAGTTTTTTTAGCATGGCGGTGGTGACAACTTCAGGTAAAAACGTAGAGACATCACCGTCATGCCGCGCCACATCTTTAATTAACGATGAAGAGACAAATGAAAGATTTTGAGAGGGCAGTAAAAATACACTATCAAGATCAGGTGCAAAGTGACGGTTCATATTCGCAAGTTGCCATTCATATTCAAAATCAGAAACAGAGCGGACACCGCGAATTAAAATGGTGGCTTGTTGTTGCTTAGCAAAGTTAGCCATCAGTTCACTAAATCCCACCACTTCAACATTAGGTAAATGGCTTGTCACTTCTCTGGCTAAATTAACCCGCTCTTCTAAGGTGAACATAGGATTTTTACGGGCGCTATCAGCAATCGCTAATAAAACCGTATCAAACATACCTGCCGCACGCGTTAAAATATCAATATGACCATAAGTGATAGGATCAAAGGTTCCGGGATAGATAGCTTTATTTTTCATGATTTACAGTCTTCTGGCTGAGTTCCCATAAAGAGGCGTATTTATTAAAGGTATACTGTGCGTTAACAAATGCCAGTATTAATCCCTGTTTCCCATCTAAAAAACCCATTCTTAACAGCCATGTCTTAAAAAAAGCACCAGCGGTATGGCTTAAGATAGAACTATAACTTGTTGTTCTACCTTGTTGATGGCGTTCTTTTGCCCATTCGGAGGCATATTTTAGCTGTTTTTGCTGAAATTCCATTAAATCACGGCAGGTAAGATGCAGTAGATCACCCTGCAAGGTTTTTACTGTTGCATCTTTTGTTTCTAATGATTCATGCACTAAATTATCGTTATATTGATAATGCTCACGGGCATATAAACGTGTCACTTTATCGGGATACCAACCGCTGTGTTTCATAAATCGCCCCATAAATAAGTTACGGCGAGCACAGTTATAAACGACATTTTCTTCAGGTTGTTGCAATACTGCGAGGATACTGCTTTTGAGTTCAGGAGTGACGCGTTCATCACTATCAATCATAAAAATATAATCACCAGAGGCATATTGCTGCGCTAATTGGCGTTGTTTACCAAACCCAGGCCATTCACTGTTGATAAAGACTTTAGCCCCTTTCTCTGTCGCAATACGGCAGGTGTCATCTTGGCTACCAGAATCTAATACAATGATTTCATCAGCCCATTGTACTGAGTCTAAGCATTCACCAATGATATCAGCTGCATTTTTGCTGATCATCACCACAGAAAGGCGCTTACCTTGGCTCATTAGTGACTCCGTGGAGGAAGATAAGGTGAAAGTAAGGTAAGTAAACGCAGTAATGCCCCTTGATTTTCATGAAGCACTTCAACTGCATGACGACCATAATAACGGCGATAATCTTCATCATTAAGCAATGAAGCAATAGCAGTCGCCATCGATTCACTGTCTGTAACCGTAATTAATCCTTCAGCTTGGTCAAGCTTGGCACAGATATTTTTAAAATTAAAAGTATAAGGTCCCATGATAACAGGGATAGCGTGAGCGGCGGCTTCTAAAGGATTATGACCACCACGCTCAACCAAACTTCCTCCAACAAAGGCTAAATCTGCAATACCATAGAGCAACATAAGCTCGCCCATTGTATTGCCAATAACCACTTGCGTTTGTGCATCTGGCACAGCATCGGTACTTCGTAAGGTGTATTTTAACCCTGCTTCGCGCGTTAATTGTTCGGCTTTAGGAAAACGCTCTGGGTGGCGAGGTACTAAAATTAACAAAAGCTGAGGAAATTGTGTCAGTAGCTTTTTATGTGTCTCTAAAATAATGGTTTCTTCACCCTCATGGGTACTTGTTGCTATCCAAACCGGGCGGTGAGCAGCCCATTGACGGCGCAAAGCAACCGCTCTTGCAGCTAACTCTGGGGTGACAGAAATATCAAATTTTAGGCTACCTGTAACATGTAAATGTGAACGTTTTAAACCAAGCTCGATAAATCGTTCACCATCTTCCTGATTTTGAGCGGCAATCAAAGTGATTTTTTGGAGCATCGTTTTGACAAAGCTGCCCAATTTTTGGTAACCCGCAGCAGAGCGCTCTGATAAACGTGCATTAGCAATAATCAACGGGATTTTTCGTTGATGAAGTTTTGAAATTAGGTTAGGCCATAACTCCGTTTCCATAATGATCACCAATTTGGGGTCAACCGTTTTAAGAAAACGATTAACTGAACCGGGTAAATCATAAGGAAGATAGACATGGTAAACATCATCACCAAATGCAGAACGCACACGTTCTGAGCCAGTTGGCGTCATAGTAGTGACGGTAATGGGTAAATCAGGATAGTGATGACGAAGGGCACGAACAAGCGGCACTGCGGCGAGTGTTTCACCGACAGAAACGGAATGCAATAATATACCCTGAGGGACGACTTTGCCTTTGCAAAAGCCATAGCGCTCTCCCCACCGTTTACGGTAGGCGGGTGCTTTACGGCTGCGTAATAAAAGACGCAACCAAATCAGAGGTTGAATAAGGTAAAGAAGTACCTGATATAAACGCAACAACATGCTATCAAATTCACTTATCTGGACGAACGCTTATAGTATCACACTGTGTGAGAGAAAGTGTGTAAAACAAGTAAGCGCGGATTAAGGAATTAAAGCGATATACTGCTTTAAAATATGGTTTAGTTCAAATTTTGCATAGGATGATGGCAATATTTGAGGCTGTGAATAATACGCAAGGCGAAGTTTTTCTGCGAGAGAGTCACTATCCATTGTAGAGAGGTAATCAGAAAGCTCGTCTGTCATAATTTCGCTGACCCCACCAGGGCATCGAGTACTGACGATAGGCACACAACATATTAATGCTTCAATTAATACAGTAGGAAGCCCTTCACTATCAGAGCTTAATGCAACCACTTTAGCGCCTTTGATTGCAGGGAGAGGGTTTGGGATAAAACCCGCAAGTGTGACTTTCTCCACTAAGTTAAGTTGTTTAATTTGAGCTTCTAATTGCTGTTTAACGGTGGGAGTACCTTCACCTAATATAATGAGTTGGCAAGGTAAATCGGCTTTAGCAAAAGCCTCAATTAATCTGTCTTGTCTTTTTACTTCATGTAATCGACCCACATGCAAGATATAATCTTGTTCGGCAAATGGATTAGAAAGGGTAGCTTTTTGCTGTATTTCTTCAATATTAAATGGGTTATAAATAGTTTTTAGTTGTTCAGCATGAATACCAATGGCATTGATTAGATCATCTTTTACCGCATTAGAAACACAAACGAGATTTTTATCTCGATAAACTCGTTGGATTTTTATTTTTTTCAACCAATATGAAAATCCTGATTTATTACCAAGATAAGATTGAGAGTAAATGCCGTGAATACAGTACCAAACATTGCAGCTTTTTAGTTGTTTAGAGCGACAAACAATACGGTCTGTTTTATGTAAATTAGAAAGAACAAGCGCTGGGCGCCCTTTTTTAGCAAAAAGTTGAGTGAGTACATTATCAAGCGATTTTGCTCTACGCGATATTTCAGTTAATTTTCTAAAAATTCCACGATAGTTATCATGATCAACAATATAATCAATAAAATCAGGTAGTTCATACGCTAATTTATTATGTAAGGATAATAATGTGACTTGGTATCCTGCTTGATGAAAACCATTAGCTAGCCTGAGCGTGACATTTTCAGCGCCACCACCCGGTAATCCATCAATAATAAAAAGTATATGTTGTTGACTCACAAGGCTAATATCCGTTTATAAAGTGAAATAAGCTCGCCTGATAATCGTTGTGGTGTATAAGGGAGAATGGTCTCTCTCGCCACTTGTGACATCTCAGTCCACGCTGTTTCTTTTGGGATCTGTGTAATTGCATCAGTTAATGCTGAAATATCCAATGCATCACAAACAAATCCATTTTTACCATGTTGAATAAACTCTGCACCACCACAAGTCGTTGAGGTGATCACCGGTAAACCACACGATAATGCCTCAAGAATAACATTAGGAAAAGGGTCATAAAGAGTAGGAAGTAGTAATGCATCCGCGATTTGATAAAAATCGAGTGTTTTTTTCTGCATACCTAAAAAGAAAATGCGTTGCTCACAACCTAATTGTGTTGCGAGTTGTTCATATTTACGCTGATTTTTATCACTTCCAACTACTAACAATATAGCTGATGTCTTTGCTATTGCTGAGATAGCAGCTGCTAAGCCTTTACGTTCGAAGCCTGATCCCACATAAATAAAGCAAGGTACATCGTGTGGAATATTATATTGTGTTTTTAAGGTCTCTTTTTGAGAACTTGTTGCAGGTACGAAAGCATTATGGTCAATTGCATTATAAATGACAGTTATTTTATCGGCAGAAACACCAAAATCCTCAATAATTTCATTTTTAACCATCTGTGAATTACAGATAACTTGTTTTAATGCGGGATCGGCATACATCTGTTTTTCTGCATTCATTACATAGCGGTGGTATCTATCATAAAATAGCCAACGCCCTTTCCAATTAGGCAATATTCTTTGGCGTTGTAATAGCCATCGGCGATGTACACCATCACCAGCACGAAAAATATCACAACCTGCGATACGTTCATGGCTTTGAACAATATCAAAATGATTTTCCTGCCAACATGCTCTAGCTGCCTTAGCGAAACCCGATTCTCGGCTAATCCTGCCCAATTTTCGTGGATTGCATAAGTGAATATGCCAATCTGAATTAGTATCACCTTGCCATTCTCGCGTGATCACATTGAGTTCAAGGTCATCGTTGGATAATGCATCTAATGCGCGCGCAATAAAGCGTTCTGCTCCCCCATCTGGGCGATATTTTTGTCTGACAATGGCGAGTCGTAACGGGTGATTCATTAAGATAAATGCCTTATAGCTGTGTTGTAAACCACATCAACCGGAATAGCGGAAAGATAACGTTGTTGGGTGTCTGTCTTTATATGGTCTGGGTGTGGAATATCGTCATAATTGCCTGCCCATATTGTTTCACCTACTGCTTGCCAAGGGTGCCAATGTTCAAGTTTAGAAGGACCAAAAAGAGCAACTAAAGGCGTTTTTAATGCAGCAGCCATATGCATTGCGACAGAATCAACACCAATAAAAAGTCCTGCATTATCAATTAATACAGCAAGTTGAGATAAAGATGTTTGCCCAGCTAAAACCGTTATCACATCTTTGTTTGGGCAGCGTGCCAAAATAGTTTGTATCATCTCTAATTCTTTTGCTTCTGGGCCCGAAGTTAACACTACGGAATAATGATTTTGCTGAAGCTTTGTAATTAAAGTCGCCATTTTATCTTCATCCCAGCATTTGAAAAACCAGCGAGAGGTTGGTTGTATAACGATATAGTTTTTAGGGAGATGATATTTTTCAATAGTCTCAGTTAACCACTGTTTATCTGCTTCGCTATAAGCCATCATAACATCTGAAATAATAGGAATATTAAGTGGAGCAAGGATACTCAGATTTTGTTCAACAGTGTGTAGCTGTCCATGATCTGCCGTAGAGACAATAATATTGTGGCATTTTTGCCAAAACTGACTGTTTTTGCGCTTTTCAAATTCAAAACCTAAGCGCACTTGTGCTTTAGTAACTAAAGCAAAAATGGCAGCTTTCCACTGATCAGCTAAATTAACAACTAAATCATATTGTTGTTTTTGTAATATTCGACCAAGCTCCCACTCTTTTTTTAATCGAGTGAATTTACCTTGATGTTTCCAATTACGATCAAGATAAAAAATATTATTGATGAATGGGTTGTGCTCAAGCATAGGTAATGTTTCTTTGTATAATAAAACATCAATCGTTGCATTAGGATAAGCTGATTTTAATGAGCATATAACGGGCGTCGTTAATAACATATCTCCATGATGTTGGAGTTTAATAACCAGTATTCTATTAAATGATTGATTTATATTAGTCATAATTACTTTAGCTTTAGTGAGATACTCTAATTGTAAACAAATCCACAGAATGCATCTACCATACTGTATTTATATTGATTGAATTGCCGTTTTCTACTGCGTAACATAGAACAATTCATTCAATTATGAACCTATAATCCATAAGTTGGCGGGGAATGCATGACTAAACCAGCATTTATTATCACATTAGATACCGAAGGCGATAATCTTTGGGAAAACGAACGTGATATCACTACACAAAATACGCATTTTTTACCCCGCTTTCAGCAACTTTGCGAGCATTTTCATTTTAAACCCGTTTGGCTAACAAATTACGAAATGGTAATGGATGATGCCTATATTGAGTTTGCTCGTGATGTTATTGCACGTAATACGGGTGAAATTGGTATGCACTTACATGCATGGAATAGCCCACCACTTGTACCTTTAACCAATGATGATTTACATCATCAGCCTTACTTAATTGAATATCCTAAAGATCAAATGCGAGAAAAAATCGCGTTAATGACTGACTTACTTGAAAATAAACTACAAACCAAAATGTTAAGTCATCGAGCGGGTCGTTGGGCATTTAATGAAATTTATGCACAGCTTTTAGTTGAATTTGGTTATCAAGTTGATTGCTCTGTAACACCTAAAGTGGATTGGCGTTTTACCAAAGGTGATCCCGCGCAATCGGGTGGAACAAATTACACTGATTTTCCAAGTCATGCTTACTTTATGGATCTAGAGGATATCACTAAAGCAGGAAATTCAACGTTGCTAGAAGTGCCGATGAGTATTCAATATAAGCACTCACCTTTAATGAATAAATTTAAGCAAGGTTACGATAAATTAAGAGGTAAACAGCGGGCACCTTCTGTAAATTGGCTACGTCCTAAAGGCGGAAATGCACAACAGATGATTGAAGTAGCAGAAAAATCTTTAGCACAAGGTCATGATCATATTGAGTTTATGTTGCACTCGTCTGAATTTATGCCAGGTGGTAGCCCCACATTCCGCACAGAAAAAGATATCGAAGGGCTATATAACGATTTAGAAACGCTATTTAGTTTCTTAAAAGATAAAGTGCAGGGCATGACGCTGGCTGAGTATTATCAAAGTAAGGTACAGGCAAAGTAAGATGAAGTTGAAAAAACTAAAATGGGTACATAACTTCTTAAATATCTATAACCCACTTTTTGGCAAGATGAAAAAAACGGATACGTTTTCATCAGATATTCAATTTAACAGTATTCTTATTTTTTCAACGACTGCACTTGGGGATTTTATGTTTAATACCCCAGCGATAAGAGCCATTCGTGCGCATTATCCAGATGCTCATATCACATTAGTTTCGAGTGAGAAAAATAGGTTATTAGTTGAAAGCTATGACCAAATAGACAGTGTGATTTATTGGGATAATAAAATAAAAAACTTACTTCCTATTGCCTTACAGGCAAAAAAATATAAGCCTGAATTAGCTGTAATTTTACATTCTCACCTCCCTTATGATGTGCTATTCGCAGTAATGGCTGGTTGTCAGTATATTTTACGTAATACTTTTCATGTTATTCCAGAGTGGTTTCAGAAATGGATTATTGCTGAGTATCAGCCTCCTAATTGTCATGTTATCCAAAGTAAACTTAATATTATTCGTTATTTAGGAATAGATAGCACGGATACAAGAATGGAAATTCCTTGTGAAATAGAACAATTAGATAAAGGAAACTATCACATTGTTGGGTTTCAGATGGGAGCATCAACGCAAGAGCGTAGGTGGCCTATTAAATGCTTTGTAGAGCTAGCTCAAAAACTTATTGATAGTGACCCATCTTTACGGATTAAGCTAATTGGTTCACCAAGAGAGTTAGAATTACCAGAAGCGTTTTTTATATTGTTGCCAGAGCAATATCATAACAATATTGAAAATCTAGTAGGTAAAACTTCATTACCTGAGTTGCTAAGTCAGATAAAAATAATGGATGTATTAGTCACAGGAGATACTGGACCTTTGCATTTGGCTATTACATTACAGCGTCCAACAGTGAGTTTATTTGCAACCGCTGATCCTAAATGGACTGGGCCTTATCAAGATCTTCATTTACATACTATTATCAATAAGAAGTTTAGCTTAAATGAAGGAATACAGGCATCAATGGATCTTATAACGGTTGATGAAGTCTTTAATGCAGTCAATAAAACCCTAAAAGGCTAGTGATCTTTGGGGTTTATAAGACTAAATATCAAGAAGGTCGAATATTTGCTGTGGCTTTATCTCACCAATATCTCCACCTTCTGCTTTCACAGACATTTGTGCCTTACCGTAACCACCGATTAAACCAGGATCGGTAGGGCCAAATAGAGTGATATTCGGTTTATCTAATGCCGCGGTTAAGTGGCTTAACCCCGTATCCACAGAAACTACACTTTTTGCACCAGCAATCACTTGAGCAACATCCGCGAGCGACATTTTTGGCAATACATCAACATAGTCAAAATCTTTAGCTAGGCGGATAGCGCGTTGATGTTCATGCTCTGCGCCCCAAGGTAACTTAATGCGCAATCCTGAATCAGCGAGTAGGGCGATTAATTCTCGCCAATGAGATTCTGGCCAGTGTTTTTCATCACGGGTTGTTGCGTGCAAGAATACCAAATAAGGGCGTTCATCAAAGGATGGAAGAGAGAGAAAATGCTGTGCAATCCCATAATCACCTTGAGATTGTGGAATGGGATAATTTAAGCTCAGCGCAAAGAGTTGGCGAATACGTTCAACCGCATGCATTTTTTTGCTGACATCATGGCGAACATTGTAGAAAAAACTAGCTAAAGGCTCGCGGGCGCATTGACGAGAATAGCCGTGTTTAGTGCCTTTGGCGTAGCGTGTCACTAAAAATGCACTTTTTAGTAAACCTTGAGCATCAATCACAGCATCATAATGATGAGCTTGAATCGCTTGACGAAATTGTGAGCGCTCAGTACGAATAGGCGCGCTAAACCAATTTTTACGCCAACGGCGTATTGCTACTGGAATAACAGTATCAACAGCTTGGTGCCAGCTTGGAATTTGTGCAAAGCCTTCTTCAACAGCCCAGTCAAAACGGATATCAGGATACGCATTTATTGCATCAGTCAATGCGGGCAATGTATGTAAAACATCTCCCATAGAGGAGGTTTTAACGATTAATACCCGCTTCACGCTGATGGCTCCGTTGACAATAAGTGTTCAAGTTCCGCAAAGACTTGCTCTGGCTGAATATCAATTAAGCTTTGGTGATAGCCTTGTTCAGCATCCCCTTTACGGATTTTGTGATAACCCGTAATTAAACGGATCACACGCGCTTTATGGGATAACGGAGGTGTAAAATCAGGGCTACTTGGGCCGTAAAGTGCGACTAATGGGCGTTCTAATGCAGCTGCTACATGCATTAAACCAGAATCATTACTGACGACGGCTTTGCAAGACGCAATCAAATTAACCGCTTGTTCAAGACTGGTTTCGCCAGCCAGATTAAAACAGGCTTCACGTGCTTCTGGTGTTAGGGCTTGTTTTATCTCTTCACCCGCTTCTTTATCTTTTTGAGAGCCAAAAAGGAAAATCTGATAACCCTGCTCAGCAATTAATTTTTGTGCTAAAGCTGCATAATGATAATGAGGCCAACGTTTTGCAGGACCAAATTCAGCACCGGGGCAAAAACCAATTGCAGGGCGCTGTGTAGATAATGAAAATTGAGTCAATGTGGTAGATATATCACGCTCTGTAACCGATAACTTAGGCCAAAGCAGAGGTTGAGGTAAATCTGTCGCTTTTTGGACTTTTTGCTTGTCATAAGCTAGAGCCACATAGCGTTCAACCATCAGCGGGAAGGCATCTTTATCTAAAGGGCGTAAATCATTTAATAGGCCATAACGCATTTCTCCACGCCAGCCTGTGCGCTTAGGAATATCTGCAAAGAAAGGGACTAATGCAGATTTAAACGAGTTAGGTAATACATAAGCGTGCGTGTAACCATTTTCTCTTAATTGCTTTCCTAAACGACGACGCTCACCAATCGCTAATGCACCATGACCTAACGGCATTGGGATGGCATTATCAACTTCTGGCATTTTTTCAAGTAATGGACGGCACCACGCTGGTGCCATCACATCAATCGTTGCCGCAGGATGTAATGCTTTCAATGTACGATAAAGACTTTGAGACATCATCATGTCCCCGACCCATGAAGGCCCTACCACAAAGATTTTCATAAACAGCGATTACTTACCTTGATTTAACCATTGCATATAAAGCTCAACGCCTTCGGCAACCGTTTTAAATGGTGCGGTATAACCTGCTTTACGTAAGTTTGTGAGATCTGCTTGTGTAAAGGCTTGATAACGACCTTTCAATTTTTCTGGAAATTCAATATGTTCGATAGAGAGATCTTTATCTTTATGGTGCGCAATAACTGCGTTTGCAACCGCTTGGAATGATTCAGCGCGGCCTGTACCACAGTTAAAAATTCCCGATACATTATTGCGCCAGAACCATAAATTAACCGCAGCCACATCACCTACATAAATAAAGTCGCGTTGGAAGGTTTCGCTACCTTCAAATAACTTAGGATTTTGTCCAGCATTTACTTGGTTATTTAAGTGGAATGCAACACTTGCCATACCGCCTTTATGTCCTTCACGAGGGCCATAAACATTAAAATAACGGAAGCCACAAATCATCGATTCTGCTTCAGGTAAAATTTGGCGTACATATTCATCGAATAGGAATTTTGAATAACCGTAGACATTTAAAGGTGCTTCGTATTTTCTATCTTCGATAAAGTTATCTGTACGACCGCCATAAGTGGCAGCCGAAGAGGCATATAAGAAAGGAATTTGGCGTTCAAGACAAAAATGAAGTAGCTCTTTAGAATATTGATAGTTGTTATCCATCATATATTTGCCATCCCACTCAGTGGTCGATGAGCAAGCACCTTCATGGAAAACTGCATCGATATCGCCGAAATCATCACCAGCAACAACGCTCGCAATAAAATCTTCTTTATCCATGTAATCGGTAATATTCAGATCGACCAAATTCACGAACTTGGTGCCATCTTTAAGGTTATCAACAACCAATATATCGGTATAACCTTCATCATTTAATGCTTTAACAATATTGCTGCCGATAAAACCTGCACCGCCCGTGACGATAATCATGTGGCTACCCCTTCATATAAAAATCTAAAAATTAGCTCTAGGTCTATAATAACACTGAACAGCATTAACGGTAGTATTCATCACGGAACAACAGGCTGAAATTCTCGAAAAACACAGTGTGTATTAGTGATCTTAATTACATAAATAACATTATTTATTTACATTTGTCGTTTTTAATAGAACAAAGGCATAGAATAAGAAACAATAACGACTACATTATAATCAAAAATGTATGTTACCTCTTTTCGCCCTGTAGTCTTAGGAGAAAGTATGTCTACCCACTCTTTCTATCAACAAATTAATCAACAACTCGAACAAACTCGTCAAGATGGCCTCTTTAAAAATGAGCGTATCATCACTTCTTCACAAAACGCAGATATCGCCGTTGCTGACGGAAGCCATGTTATTAACTTTTGTGCTAATAACTATTTAGGTTTAGCCAATCATCCCAAATTGATTGAAGCGGCAAAAGCAGGTATGGATAGCCACGGTTTTGGTATGGCATCTGTACGTTTTATTTGTGGTACTCAAGATTCACATAAAACATTAGAAAATAAAATTGCTGAATTTTTAGGTATGGAAGATGCCATTTTGTATTCCTCTTGTTTTGATGCCAATGGTGGATTATTTGAAACATTAATGGGGCCCGAAGATGCGATTATCTCTGATGCCTTAAACCATGCTTCTATTATTGATGGTGTGCGTTTATGTAAAGCGAAGCGTTATCGCTACGCCAATAACAATATGGCAGAACTGCGCGCACAACTTGAAAAAGCTAAAGCAGAGAATGCTCGCCACATTATGATCGCGACAGACGGCGTATTTTCTATGGATGGTGTGATTGCAGATCTTAAAAGTATCTGTGATTTAGCGGATGAATTTGGTGCCTTAGTGATGGTCGATGATTCGCATGCCGTGGGTTTTGTGGGTGAACAAGGCCGCGGAACTCATGAGTATTGTGATGTGATGGACAGAGTCGACATTATCACGGGCACTTTAGGTAAAGCCTTAGGCGGTGCATCGGGTGGTTACACCGCAGCACGCAAAGAAGTGGTTGAGTGGTTACGTCAGCGTTCTCGCCCTTATTTATTTTCCAACTCGTTAGCACCTGCAATTGTTTCTGCCTCTATTGCTGTTTTAGATATGCTGAAAACAGGCGATGAAATACGTGCTCGTTTATGGCGTAACGCTTCGCTTTTCCGTGAAAAAATGAGTGCGGCAGGCTTTACATTGGCGGGTGCTGATCACGCGATTATTCCAGTGATGCTAGGCGACGCTAAATTAGCACAAGAGTTTGCAACCCGCTTACTTGATGAAGGGATTTATGTCACAGGATTCTTCTATCCTGTTGTACCACAAGGCCAAGCTCGTATTCGTACACAAATGTCGGCAGCACATACTACTGAACAAATTGAGCGTGCAGTGGCGGCATTTATCAAAATCGGCAAACAACTTAATGTGATTGCATAAGGTTCCCATATGAAAGCATTGTCAAAATTAAAAGCGCAAGAAGGTATCTGGATGACCGATGTTCCAGTACCTGAACTTGGTCATAACGATGTGATGATCAAAATTCGTAAAACAGCAATTTGTGGCACTGATGTTCATATTTATAACTGGGACGAGTGGTCACAAAAAACAATTCCTGTTCCTATGGTTGTAGGTCATGAATATATCGGCGAAATTGTTGCGATAGGACAGGAAGTGAAAGGTTTTAATATTGGTGATCGCGTCTCTGGTGAAGGGCATATCACTTGTGGTCATTGCCGTAATTGCCGTGGTGGTCGTACGCATTTATGCCGTAATACCATTGGGGTGGGTGTAAATCGCCCGGGCTGTTTTGCTGAATATCTGGTTATCCCTGCCTTTAATGCATTTAAAATTCCAGACAATATTCCTGATGAATTAGCAGCTATTTTTGACCCATTTGGTAATGCCGTTCATACCGCGTTATCTTTTGATTTAGTGGGAGAAGATGTGCTGGTTTCTGGTGCTGGCCCAATTGGTATTATGGCTGCTGCAATTTGTAAACATGTGGGTGCACGTCATGTGGTGATCACGGATGTTAATGAATATCGCCTTGATCTTGCGAAAAAAATGGGTGTTACCCGAGCAGTTAATGTCAGCAAAGAAAACTTAATCGATGTGATGAAAGAGCTAGGCATGACAGAAGGTTTTGATGTGGGATTAGAAATGTCAGGTGCACCACCTGCGTTTCGTACCATGCTGAATACTATGAATCATGGCGGTCGTATTGCCCTTTTAGGTATTCCGCCTTCTGATATGGCGATTGATTGGGGACAAGTTATCTTTAAGGGATTGTTTATTAAAGGTATCTATGGCCGTGAGATGTTCGAAACATGGTATAAAATGGCGGCACTTATTCAGTCTGGCCTTGATCTCTCGCCTATTATTACTCATCAATTCCCAATTGATGAATTTCAAAAAGGCTTTGATATCATGCGTTCAGGTCAATCGGGTAAAGTGATTTTAGATTGGCAGTGATATGTGATAGCTAAGCAAAAAAAGAGCCTTTTAAGGCTCTTTTTTGTTGCATTATTTTTCAACTTCACCGATTTCGTTCGGAGTAGGCGTAGGCGGTATTTTCTTTTTTTCTGAGGAGCTAAACCCGCTTGATAAGGTATTAATCAGCGTACTTTTTTTCATCGAAATAATGGCTTCTTGTGCGGGTTTTAACCAAGACGCAGGTTTTGGCTCTTGTGGTTGTTCTGTTGGCGGTACAACTTTGGGTGGTTCTGGTTGTATTGGTTTTTCTGCCTGTGGTTTTAATAGAGTACTCGGTGCAACCAGTTGAATATCAGCAGGTAATAAAGGCAACTGCTGCTGTAATGCTCGGACGGTTGAAGGGTGAGGGTGTCCAATCGCAATTGCAGAGCCATTCTTTCGTGCTAAAGCAATAGCGCGAGCGAGTTGTTGTCTTGTTTCAGCTTCGGTTTGTACGTTATCGAGAAAAACATGACGGCGTAAAGAAGGAACACCTGCGGCTTTTGCAGCAATGGCCGCTTGTGTATTACCAATGGTCACGCTATCTAAAAAATAGAGGTTTGAGTGATTAAGGGCTTTAATGACTCTATCCATCGCTTGTCTATCGGAGGTCATCGCACTACCCATATGGTTATTCATACCGACAGCGAAAGGAACATTACTAATAGCATGCTGAATAATGCGGTTAATTTCATCCTGACCCATAGAAGGTTTTAGGGTATCGCGCTCTAGAGGTTGTTTGCTAATAGGAGCCATTGGCATGTGGATCAGGATTTCTCGCCCTTGAGTATGAGCTTTAGTTGCCATTTCTTTACCATGAGGGGAATCAGGTAAAATAGCGATAGACACTGCCGTAGGAAGTTGTAAAACTTGGTTATCTTCTTTTTTACGATAACCAAAATCATCAATCACAATGGCTAATTTGGCTGCGAATGCGGGAGTACTCACAACCAGACTTAGCAACATTAAACTAAGTAAAAAAGAATGCTTGCGTTGTAATGTGCCAAGTAATTTCAAACCTACCTCCCAAGCCAAGGAACTGGATTTACCGCTTTCCCTTGACGTCTAATTTCAAAATAGAGTGCTGAACGCTCTTGCCCACCACTGTTACCGACTAAAGCAATAGCTTGTCCAGCTTTAACTTGCTGACCTACATTCACTAAAGCACTTTGGTTATAACCGTAAAGACTCATATCGCCTTTACCGTGTTCAACCACGACGACTAAACCATAGCCTTGAAGCCAATCGGCTAACAACACGCGACCATCAGCAATAGCTTTCACTTCGGTACCTTGCGCCGCGGGTATAACAATACCTTTCCAACGTAATTCTCCAGAGCCAGAAATAGACTCGCCAAAACGGTGTAATAAAGAGCCTCTGATAGGCCAAATGGCTTGTCCAGCAGGTCTACCCAAACCGCCTGTACGAGACATCAATGATTGCTCTTCGGCTGTTGGTTTATAGGTTGAACCTCGTTGTTGTGCTTCACGCTGTTTTGCTGCAATGCGAGCGGCTTCTCGGGCCTCTCGCTCAGCACGGGCTTTGGCTTCACGCTCTGCTTGTGCAATTTTATTTCTTAACTGTGCTTCGTTAGCCCGCATAGTGGCTAAATTTTTCTGATCCGCTTTTAATGTTGATTCAAGTTGAGTTAGCGTTTTTTGGCGAGCGGCTAATGCGTTATCAAGCTTTTGCTTCTCTTGTTGTTGCTTTGTGAGAACTTGTTTTTGTTCATTTTGTTTTGCTTGTTGAGCGTTTTTTTCCGCTTCAAGTTCTTTTGAGGTTTGAGCAAGCTCTGCCATTGTTTCTTTACGCGCATCATTAATATAGCTGTAATACGCTAAGATACGCTCTTCACGCTGGCCTTCTTCACCACGAAATAGAAGCTCTATACCTTGATGTTTACCTTGACGATAAGCCGCATCCATTTGGCGAGCTAATAATTCTTGTTGAGACTGATACTGTTTTTGTAAGCGTGCAATATTTGCGGTAATGGTTTTGATCTCTTTGCCTAACGTTTGTAAGCGGTTTTGTGTTTCATGCACAGAGCGACCAGCGCTAGAAATTTGGGTTTCCTGTGTTTTTAATTGATTAAGAAGGGCTGTACGTTGTTTTTGTTGTTCTTGAACCTGTTTTTCTTTTTCAGCAATCGTGGTTTGTAAATCTTTTAGCTGATTACGATTATCCGTTAATGTGTTCGCAAAAACAGGGGATGCAGAAAAGAGAGAGGTGCTAATAAGCAACGTGATTAACGGTAAAGAAAATACACGATAAGACGGATGTGTTTTTTTTTGAAGATCCATTTTCTCTGCCATCTGACCAACGTACCTTTCATAACAGTTTGTAAGATTATTTCATGTCACAAAACAACTGACCAGCTAACACGAAATAAAGCCGAAATTTCAGATAATACCTAACAGGTAATCTATTCAATTAATAAGAGATTATAAAGCAATAATAATAGGAGAGCGGAAAAAAGAGGCAATCTGTGTGACAGCGCAGTAGAATATCACGCTGTCCACGAGAGAGATTATTCGACGATAGTACCCCAAAGGTCATATTCGTCAGCATGTTCAATAAGAACACGCACGATTTGCCCTGGCTCTACATCAAATTGCTCATTGAGGTAAACAGCACCATCAATTTCAGGAGCATCAGCCATGCTACGACCAATCGCGCCTTCTTCATCGACTTCATCAATCATAACCAGCAATACTTTGCCGATTTTTTCTTGCAGGCGTTCAGTCGAAATTTGTTGTTGCAACTGCATAAAGCGATGATAACGTTCTTCTTTCACTTCTTCAGGCACTTGATCCGCCAGTTCATTTGCTTTTGCACCATCAACAGGGCTGTATTTAAAGCAACCTACGCGATCTAAACGAGCTTCGGTGAGGAAATCCAACAACATTTGGAAATCTTCTTCTGTTTCCCCCGGAAAACCAACAATAAAGGTAGAACGTAAGGTTAATTCAGGGCAAATTTCACGCCAGCGTTTTACGCGCTCTAAGGTACGTTCAACGGCACCTGGGCGTTTCATCAGTTTTAAGATCTTAGGGCTAGCATGCTGAAGCGGAATATCTAAATAAGGCAAAATTTTGCCTTCAGCCATTAAAGGAATGACATCATCAACATGTGGGTATGGATAAACGTAGTGTAAACGAACCCAAATGCCTAATTTTGCCAGTTGTTCACATAAACTGACCATACTGGTTTTGACAGGCATTCCATCCCAAAAACCTGTTTGATGTTTAGTATCAACACCGTAAGCAGAAGTATCTTGAGAGATAACAAGTAACTCTTTTACGCCTGCATTAACTAATCTTTTAGCTTCACCTAATACTTCACCAATTGGACGACTGTCTAAATCGCCTCGCATTGATGGAATAATGCAGAAAGTACAACGGTGATTACAGCCTTCAGATATTTTTAAATAGGCGTAATGACGAGGCGTTAATTTTACACCTTGTTCAGGAACAAGGCTGAGAAAAGGATTGTGATCAGGTTTTGGTACATAGTGGTGAATATGAGATAAAACTTGCTCATAACTATGAGGCCCTGTGATTTCGAGTACTTTTGGGTGCACTTCACGAATTTGGTTCTCTTTTGCACCTAAACAGCCAGTAACAATCACTTTACCGTTTTCATCGAGTGCTTCACCAATCGCTTCTAGCGATTCTTGTACTGCGCTGTCAATAAACCCACAGGTGTTGACGATGACTAAATCAGCATCATTATAGGTAGGAACAACTTGATAACCTTCTGTACGCAGTTCGGTTAGGATACGTTCAGAGTCCACTAAATTTTTAGGACAACCTAATGAAACGAATCCAATTTTAGGCACTTGATTTGTTTGCGACATGCTCGTGTTCTCAATACTTTTAAATAAATAACAGATAGTTGTTGTATCTCAGACAGGTATAAATCTTACGTAAAATGGGCGATTTTATACGTAAGTAGCCATTATAAGGGATGCTGATTTATTAATAGCTTGCCTGAAGAGGGATCCTGTAGAGTAAAAAGGCAATGCCTTTTCAATTCATCATTTTTCACGGAACCGGCGCTAATGGTACAGAAATCCGTCAATAAAAAAAATGATTGTTGAGAAACTTTCCGCAAAAATAGAAAGAGAAACGCAGGAATAGGCTGTAATTGCGCCATGACAAAGGTATACTTTGGCTCTTTGATACTATTTTTAACTAACGAGAGTGATTGCATCCTATGCTGCAAGAAGTAATGCAATTTTTCAACCGGCACACCCTGTTAAGTTTTGTTTGGGTCGCATTGCTGGTGGCGGTCATTGTATTGACCTTTAAAGGGCTTTTTTCTAAGACGAAAAATATTTCCCGTACAGAAGCGATTTCTTTGATAAACAAAGAGAATGCGGTGTGTGTTGATATCCGTAGCCGTGATGAGTTCCGCAAAGGACACATCATTGATTCTATCAATTTAACGCCTTCTGAAATCAAAAGTAATAATATTGCTGAGCTGGAGAAATATAAATCACAGCCAGTTATTGTTGTGTCACCATCAGGCATTGAAGGTGCAAAACCTGCTGAGAGCCTAATTAAACTCGGTTTTGAAAAAGTCTTTATCTTAAAAGATGGTCTTTCAGGCTGGAGTGGTGAGAATTTACCACTGGCTAAAGGTAAAAAGTAACGAGCGGGCAGATTGAGTTCTATACTTACTGCTATTCAATTAATAAGGATATAAAAAGGTAAGATTATTATGTCAGAACAGCAAAACCAAGAGATGACTTTTCAAATTCAACGTATCTATACAAAAGATATCTCTTTTGAAGCGCCTAATGCCCCACAAGTTTTCCAAAAAGAGTGGCAACCAGAAGTTAAATTAGATCTGGATACTTCTTCTAATACTTTAGCTGAAAACGTCTATGAAGTTATTCTGCGCGTGACTGTAACCGCAACAATGGATAACGAAACTGCATTCCTGTGTGAAGTTCAACAAGCAGGTATCTTTACCGTTGAAGGTATCGAAGGCACTCAATTAGCACATTGCTTAGGTGCATATTGCCCTAACGTTCTGTTCCCTTATGCTCGTGAATGTATCACTAACTTAGTGAGCCGTGGTACTTTCCCACAACTGAATTTAGCACCAGTTAACTTTGATGCGTTGTTTATGAACTATTTACAACAGCAACAAACTGATGCCGCTAATGAAGGGGCTGAAGAAGCTTAATGAACGCTTCTATGACAGTTATCGGTGCCGGTTCATACGGCACCGCTTTAGCGATTACACTGGCACGCAATGGTCATGACGTTGTGCTTTGGGGTCATGATCCTGCTCATGTTGCTGCGTTAGAGCAAGCTCGCTGTAATCAGGCATTTCTGCCCGATGTTTCCTTTCCTGATAGTTTATACATGGAAGCTTCTTTGCAAAAAGCCATTGAAGCCAGCCGTAATATTCTGGTTGTGATCCCAAGCCATGTTTTTGGCGATGTATTGCAACAGATCAAACCCTTTTTACGTCAGGATGCGCGTGTTGTTTGGGCGACAAAAGGACTTGAGGCACATACTGGTCGCTTATTGCAAGATGTAGCGCGTGAAGTATTAGGTAATGAAATCCCGCTAGCAGTTTTATCAGGCCCTACCTTTGCGAAAGAGCTTGCGGCAGGTCTACCTACTGCGATTTCTGTGGCATCAACGGATAATACCTTCTCTGAAGAGCTTCAACAGCTTTTCCATTGTGGCAAAAGTTTCCGTGTTTATAAAAACCCTGACTTTATCGGTGTGCAATTAGGTGGCGCGGTAAAAAACGTGATTGCTATTGGTGCGGGTATGTCTGATGGTATGGGCTTTGGTGCTAATGCACGTACCGCACTGATTACCCGAGGTCTTGCTGAAATGAGCCGTTTAGGGAAAGCCTTAGGCGCTGATGCCGCAACCTTTATGGGAATGGCAGGGTTAGGTGATTTAGTCTTAACCTGTACTGATAACCAATCTCGTAATCGTCGATTCGGCATGATGCTAGGTCAAGGTTTTGATGTTGATACCGCCCAAGAGAAAATCGGGCAGGTAGTTGAAGGTTATCGTAATACCAAAGAAGTTCGCGCATTAGCAGAACAAGTTGGTGTTGAAATGCCTATCACTGAGCAGATCTACCAGATTTTATATCAGCATAAAGATGCCAAAGAAGCGGCATTATCTTTATTAGGCCGCGCAACGAAAGATGAGATAGACAGCAATCTGTTCTAAGTCTATTTTAGATAGTCAGCTATTTATTTCTGTTTCAAACATAAGAAGCCTAAGTTTTTACTTAGGCTTCAATGTAAAAGAATGAGAGTGAGTATGTCGCTAGAAGAATTAAAAAGAGTCTGGGATCATATTAAAAATGAAGCAAGATGTTTGGCAGATTGCGAACCAATTTTGGCGAGTTTCTTCCATGCGACATTACTCAAGCATGAAAATTTAGGCAGTGCTTTAAGTTATATGTTGGCGAACAAGCTGGCAACTCAGACAATGCCTGCGATTGCTGTGCGTGAGATTGTTGAAGAAGCATATCGCAGTGATCATTCTATGATTGAATCTGCCGCTTATGATATTTCCGCCGTTCGTTTACGCGATCCTGCTGTTGATAAATACTCCACACCTCTGCTTTATCTAAAAGGTTTTCATGCCTTACAAGCTTACCGTATAGCCCATTGGTTATGGGGGCAAGATCGTAAAGCACTCGCCATTTACCTACAAAACCAGATTTCAGTTACTTTTGGTGTTGATATTCATCCTGCTGCCCGTATTGGTCATGGCATAATGCTCGATCACGCAACAGGTATTGTGATTGGTGAAACGGCTATCGTAGAGAATGATGTTTCTATTTTACAATCTGTTACCTTAGGGGGAACAGGTAAAACTTGCGGTGATCGTCATCCTAAAGTGCGCGAAGGCGTGATGATTGGTGCCGGCGCTAAAATACTTGGTAATATTGAGATTGGTCGCGGTGCTAAAATTGGTGCGGGATCAGTGGTATTACATGAAGTGCCAGCACATACTACGGTTGCAGGAGTTCCTGCTCGCATTGTGGGTAAACCGACCAGTGACAAGCCTTCGCTCGATATGGATCAACACTTTAATGGTGTAGTACCCGGTTTTGAATGTGGTGATGGTATTTAATGGCATTAACCGAAGTCACACTCTCTGAACTTAAGGCTTGTTTACACGCTGAATATATTGGTGATAACAAGCCTTTTAGCTGGATAAGACTTTTTCATCGTGTTTTTTTCTGCCAACGCTCACGTTATCTATTTTGGTGGCGTGTCGCCCAATTCTTTTATTTCTCTAAAAACCCGTTTCTTAAAAAATTAGGCATTCGCATAGGTGCCAAGAATAATCGTAAATATTGCAACGATATCTCACTAAGAACACGTATAGGCAAAGGTCTTTCATTACCGCATCCCATCGGGATTGTACTAACTAATTACTGTCAGTTAGGTGAAAACGTGACTTTAATGCAAGGCGTGACAATCGGTGTAAAAGAGAAAGATGGCAAAGCGGATATTCGAGTCGGTGATAACGTTTATATTGGCTGTAACTCATCGATTATTGGCGGAGAGATAGATATAGGTGATAATTCCGTGATTGGCGCCCACGCATTGGTGTTGAAGGATGTAGGGGAAGGGTGTCGGTATATCACGAAGGTTGTTGCTGAAATAAAACGACCAAAAATAGACTAAATGAAGTTTTAATATATTTGGATCCAATAGAAAAAAGCGCTTGCTCATTATTTATGAGCAGCGCTTTTTGCATTTCAGTCTCTTAATAACGCACCAGGATAACCTAGTTGACGCCATGCCTCGAAAACTACAACGGCAACAGTATTTGATAAGTTCATACTGCGACTATCTGCAAGCATAGGGACTCTGATTTTCTGTTGTGTTGGCATATTATCCAATACATAAGGTGGTAAACCACGAGTTTCAGGTCCAAACAGTAGATAATCTCCATCTTGATAGCTCACATTACTGTGTGCAGGAGTCCCTTTTGTCGTTAAAGCAAATACACGCGCACCTGTCGGTGATTGTGCATTATCAGGGTTTAAACCTTCACTTTCTAAAAAAGCATAATAATCGTGATGCTGTTTAATATCTGCAAATTCACGATAATCAAGCCCTGCACGACGGAGACGTTTATCATCCCAAGTAAAACCCAAAGGTTGGATCAAATGAAGATGAAAGCCTGTGTTAGCACACAGGCGGATAATATTACCCGTATTCGGTGGAATTTCGGGTTCAAATAAGACGATATTGAGCATATGAAATCGATTTAATCGTTACCAAAGAGGTCACGAGTATAAACTTTTTCTTCAACATCGTTTAGCACTGATGACATTCTATTAGTAATAATGACATCAGACATAGCTTTAAACTCATTTAAATCACGGATCAATCTTGAATTAAAGAAAGTATCTTCTTTCATTTCCGGTTCATAAATCACTACTTCAATGCCTTTGGCTTTAATTCGTTTCATAATGCCTTGGATTGATGATGAGCGGAAATTATCAGAACCCGATTTCATAATTAAACGATAAACACCCACGATTTTTGGTGATTTAGCAATAATAGAATCTGCAATAAAGTCTTTACGAGTGCGATTAGCTTCAACGATTGCACTAATAATATTATTAGGGACAGAGTCGTAGTTTGCTAACAGTTGTTTGGTATCTTTTGGTAAACAGTAACCACCATAACCGAATGACGGATTGTTATAGTGATTACCAATACGTGGATCTAAGCAGACACCTTCAATGATTTGTCTTGAGTTCAGTCCATAAGATTCGGCATAGCTATCTAGCTCATTAAAGTAAGCAACACGCAGTGCTAGATAAGTATTAGCAAATAATTTAATGGCTTCTGCTTCTGTTGAATCAGTGAATAGAACATCAATATCTTTCTTTAATGCGCCTTGTTGTAAAAGGTCAGCAAATTTTTGTGCTCTTTCTGATTGCTCGCCAATCACAATACGAGAAGGGTATAAGTTATCGTAAAGTGCACGACCTTCACGTAAGAATTCTGGGGAGAAAATAATATTATCCGTATTATATTTCTCTCTCATTTCTTTCGTAAAACCAACAGGGATGGTTGATTTAATAATCATTGTCGTGTTCGGATTATATTCTAAAACATCACGAATAACAGACTCTACAGAAGAAGTGTTAAAGTAGTTAGTTTTAGGATCATAATCGGTCGGTGTTGCAATGATAACAAAATCCGCATCTTTATAAGCGAGCTCTTTATCTAAAGTTGCCGTAAAGTCGAGTTCTTTGGTTGCTAAAAACTCTTCAATTTCTTTATCAGAAATTGGAGAGATTTTTTTGTTAAGCAATTCAACTTTTTCTTTATTGATATCTAACGCAACAACTGTGTTGTTTTGGGAAAGAAGGATCCCGTTAGATAGACCGACATAGCCGGTACCGGAGATGGTGATTTTCATTAAATTATTCCTTAATAATAAAATTTTATTAATGATTGCTATTCAATAAATTTTTTTAATAGTGTTATTCTAATTTTGTTACCTTGCAGGTATATGAAATTTAGTCAAAATAATAATCTAGCATAGTGTTTGATATTATACCTTAATCAAGTACAACATGGGGTTTACTCTCAGATACTTTTAAGTAAAAGATTTTTCTTAATGAGCTTATTGAAAAACACTCCATGTAAGTAAAATGTGTTAACAAATCCTTTTTACATTAATGTATCTATTTTGTATTACATAGATAATTTTTCGATAAATTTTGTTAAGAGCTAGCTAAATGTCATAATTCGATGATTTAAATTAATTATCTCAACTTATTCTTATCTTAAGACTATTCTTTAAGGTAATTGCTTTGATGGTCACACTTCTTGTTTAATGATATTATTAAGCGTTTTTAATTTACCTAGTAAATTTATATGCGCAAACCTTATAAATATAAAAAATATTTATGTATTCTAAGGATGGTTTTCATGCGCAATGGGTATGTTTTTACTACTTAATGGTACTCTGGGAGCCATAACCTAGTGCGGTAGCTATGGGCTAAACAGCTAGAGTTAGGCTAATCAATAATATTAAATGTTTAGAAAATATTAATTTTTTTAGCTATTAGTTTTAAAAACAAGTGATATATTTAAATTTATTTCTGGTAATAAAGTTAATATTTATTAAATAATTACTATTGGTTACATTAATGGCTGCTCTAATTCATAATGTTGTGTTTATTGAAAATATTATAAAAAAATTTATTATATTAAGATAGTTATAATGATTTTAAAACAACCTATTGGTATCAGTCTTTATCTTACAACTTATTTATAATGGTTTTTTAAGGTATAAATTACATTAATTTAGCTCTGATGTGCTTTTTTATAAAACTTATCAATATCTTACTGATAAAAATAAGAAATTTATAGGTATTCTTTTGACAGTAATATTTTGCAATATAGTTTTATATCAGTGGTTGTATTAAGAAAATGATAAATATATTAGAGGTTAAAAAGTGAAAGGCATTATTTTAGCTGGTGGTTCTGGAACGAGATTATATCCAATAACCATGGGCGTTTCAAAACAGTTACTCCCTGTTTATGATAAACCTATGGTCTATTACCCGCTATCTATCCTTATGTTAGCTGGTATTCGTGATATCTTAATTATAACAACGCCAGAAGATAGAAGTAATTTTGAGCGATTATTAAAGGATGGCTCCCAATTTGGTGTTTCTATCCAATATGCGATACAGACTAAACCAGAAGGCTTAGCACAAGCATTTATCATTGGGGAAGAATTTATTGGCACAGAGAGTGTCTGTTTAGTATTAGGAGATAATATTTTTTATGGTCAATCTTTTAGTCGAACTCTGAGAAATATTGCTAATAATTTAAATGGAGCAACTATCTTTGGCTACCATGTAAAAGATCCTGAACGATTTGGTGTTGTTGAATTTGATAAAAATTATCAAGTGCTTAGTTTGGAAGAAAAACCACAAAAACCTAAATCTAACTGGGCTGTAACGGGGTTATATTTTTATGATAATAAAGTGATAGATTATGCCAAAAAAGTTGAAATGTCACATAGAGGTGAGCTAGAAATAACATCTGTTAATCAAATGTATCTTGAAGATAAATCTTTGAAAGTCGAATTATTGGGGCGAGGATTTGCTTGGTTAGATACAGGTACTCATGAAAGTATGCATGAAGCATCATCTTTTGTACAAACGATTGAAAATGTGCAGGGATTAAAAGTTGCTTGCTTAGAAGAGATAGCATGGTCTCAAAAATGGTTAAGTGATGATGAATTATATAATCGTTCAATTTTAATGAGCAAAAACGATTATGGCAAATATCTATTATCTTTGTTAGAAAATGACATACTTATTGATTCCTTAAAGGCAAATAAATGATTGAAGTAATACAAACAAATATTGAGAATTGTTTTATTATTGAACCGAGAGTTTTTGGCGATGATCGTGGTTTTTTTCTAGAAACTTATCATGAAGATCGATACTCTAGCTTATTAGGAATAAAAGAAAAATTTGTTCAAGATAACCGTTCAAGATCTGTTAAAAATGTTTTAAGAGGATTGCATTTTCAAAAAACAAAACCACAAGGTAAATTAGTCAGCGTAACAAGAGGTATTGTTTTTGATGTTGCTGTTGATTTGAGAGTTAATTCTCGTACTTTTGGTCAGTACGCATCTGTCATTTTGAGTGAAGAAAATAAAAAACAATTTTATATTCCTCCTGGATTTGCTCATGGATTTGCAGTACTTAGTGATATTGTTGATTTTCAATACAAATGTACAGATTATTATGATCCTAATGATGAAGCTGGGATTCTTTGGAATGACAAAGATATTAATATAGATTGGCCTATAAAAAAACCTATTCTTTCTGAAAAGGATTTAACTCAACCAAATTTTGAAACAATAAGAAAAAATATATTAATGAAATAGATTTTTTATAGAATTTCATTCTAACTATATATCATTATTATTGGATCAAATAATGAAATTAAATGAAAGAAAGATGGGAGTGGCTCTAACGTATTTGAATATTTTTTTAAATACATTTGTTATGTTAGCGTATACACCATTTGTTTTACGATATTTAGACCAGTCAGAATATGGCCTTTATTCCTTGGCAATAACAATCTTAACTTATTTAGCTATTTTAGATTTTGGATTTGGAAATGCAATAGTTGTTTTTACCTCTAATTATTTGGAAAAAAATAAAAAAAAACAGCAACAAATTTTATATGGAACAATAAAATTATCTTATATTATCATTAGTATAGCATCTATTATAATTATGTTTTTATTGTATCAGAATATAGATTCTATTTTTTCTGATGCAATGACAAAAAATGAAATTGATACTTTAAAAATTTTATTAATTATTTTAGCTGTTAATATATCGTTAATGATTCCTTTAAATATTTATAGATCTATTCTTACTGCATATGAGAAGTTTATTTTTATAAAAATATTAAGTATTTTTCGTTCTTTATCTATACCTCTATTAATAATATTATCAATTTATTTTAATTATCGTGTGATCGCAATGATCTTAATCATATCTATTATTAATATTATTTTTATGTTTTTACATTATGTTTATTATAAAAAAACAATAAATATTAAGTTTAGTATTTATTGTTTTAATTTTAAAGTATTTAGAAAGGTTTTTAAATACTCTATATTTATATTTTTAGCTTTAATAGTTGATCAAATAAATTGGAATTTCGGTCAATTAGTTATAGGTTCATATAAAGGAACAGAGAGTGTTGCTATATATTCAATATCAATATTATTTAATACAACATTTATAATGTTATCCACTGCTATTAGTGGTGTGATGTTACCTAAAATATCAAAAATGATATCTAAAGGTGTCACTAATAATGAATTAACTTTAGAAATGATAAAAATAGGGCGATTACAATCTTTTATCATATTTATGGTTGTTCTTGGTTTTATTCTTTTTGGAAAAGAATTCATATATTATTGGGCTGGACATGCTTATGAAGATGCATATTATTTAACTATAATTATTATGATTCCTCTTTCAATACCATTAATACAAAATTTAGGGCTAAGTATTTTACAAGCAAAAAATAAATTTGCATTTAGATCCATGGCAGCAACTATTATGGCTATACTTACAATTTTTATTTCCTTAATATTAGTGAAAAATTATGGATATTGGGGGGTTGTTTTTTCCATTTCAATAGCATTTTTCTTATTGAATGGGGTAATAATGAATATATATTATTTAAAATTAGGATTAAATATAAAAAAATTCTGGGTAGAGATAATGAAAGTATTTATCCCGATAGTAATTTTATTTTCGATTATCTATATAATTAAGACTCAATTTAATATTATATCAGTATATTCATTAATGTTATTTATATCTTTTTCAGTGATTTTTATATTTTTGTGTTCATATGGTTTTATAATGAATAGTTATGAGAAAAATATAATAAATCAATTGATAGTATGTGTGAAAAATAATTATAAAAAATTATAATTATTATATAAATGATATTTATAATGTAAAAATAATAATGTAATAGTTGTCGTTAAAATTGAATTTGAGTAAATAAGAATGAATATAAAAGAATTTAATAGTAAAAAAGTTTTTAGTGAAGTAAGTGGAGTTACTTCATTAGTAGAAGATAAAATAAAAATAAAAATGAATGATAAAGGGTTATATGAAGAAGTAATTGAAGATACCGAAGATACTGAATTATCATTGGTCATAGAAAAAGTGTCACCATACTTAAATAAAGATATAAATGAAGATATTATTTCTAATAAATTATACTCAAATCAGAATGGATGTTTATATGATAAGAGGATTGGATATTATATGTCTTTATATGCAGGACATGTATTAGAAGATGATTATAGAAGAAATGCAAGTTCTGGAGGTGTTGGTACATGGATATTAAAAGAATTACTTGAAAATAGTTATATTGATGGTGTTATTCATGTTAAAGATAAAAATGATTCAGATTCTTCAATTCTCTTTGAATATCAAATTTCAAAAAGTATCAAAGAAATAAAAGAAGGAGCTAAGACAAAATATTATCCTGTTGAATTATCAAAAGTTTTAGAAGTAGTAAAAAAAAATGCAGGAAAATATGCAATTGTTGGTATACCAAGTTTTATTAAAGCAGTTAGGTTATTGTGTCAAGAAGAACCAATTTTCAATGATAGAATTATTTTTACAGTTGGACTAATCTGTGGTCATCAAAAAAGTGCAAGGTTTGCTGATTTTATGGGATGGCAGGTAGGTATTAAACCTGGAGATATGAAAAATATAGATTTTAGGTATAAATTAGATGAATTCCCTGCTGATAAATATGCAATAAAGATGACAGGATTAATTAATGGTGAAATGAAAACAGTAATAGCACCTAAAGATAAATTGCATGGGCAAAATTGGGGATTAGGATATTTTAAACCAATTGCTTCAGATTTTACCGATGATGTTTTTAATGAAACTGCTGATATTGTTATTGGCGATGCTTGGTTGCCTGAATATTCTAAGGATAGTTTAGGGAATAACATTATTATTGTAAGAAATAATATTATTCATAGAATCATTCAGAATGCAATAAAAGATAAAAGAGTAAATTTTCAATCAATAGATACTAATAAAATATTTCAATCTCAAGCTGCTCATTATAGACATACACATGATGAACTTTCATATCGACTATTCAAATTAAATAAAAAAGGAAAGTGGTATCCTCAATTAAGAGTTAAGCCAGAAAATAATATTTCTTTTTTAAGAGGTTTTGTTCAAGATATGAGAATAGAAATAGCAAATAAGTCACATTCCTATTATGAGAAAGCTGTTAAGATGAATGATATAGAGTATTTTATAAACAATATGGAAAAGTTAAATAGGAAATATAAGATACTATATACATGTATGGCCATTCAAAATAAAGGTATGAAAGGTTTAATTAAATATTTAATAAGTAAAATAGTAAAATAGTAAAATAGTAAAATAGTAAAATAGTAAAATAGTAAAATAGTAAAATAGTAAAATAAGGTTAACTTAAATGAGAATAGCAGTTATCACATTTCCATTAATTAATAATTATGGTGGAATTATTCAAGCGTATGCATTAATGAAATTATTATCTGACTTAGGTCATGAACCTGTGTTGATTAATTTCCAAAGTGAAAAATATTTCAAATCATTAATGAAATATATAGTAAAAAAGTATATGTTGTTTTTTATAAAAAAATTTCGTAATTCAATTTTAACTAAAAAAAATTATAAATTAAGACAATTTATTAATTTAGAAATTAATCCTAAAAGTCAGAGTGTATATAATAGTAAGGAATTATATAGATGTTTCTTATCAAATAATTTTGATGCATGTATTGTAGGTAGTGATCAGGTTTTTGCAAAGTTGGGATATTCTAATTTTGAGAATGATTATTCTCTTGGATTTTTAAATGAAAATATTATTAAATTAGCTTATGCGGCATCATTTGGGGGTGATAAATTTTTAGGTGATATAGAAAAAATAAAATATCATAGTGATAACTTAAAAAAATTTAGAAAAATTTCAGTACGTGAAAAAAGTGGTATAAAAATATGTCAAGATACCTTTGGAGTAGAAGCTGTTCATGTGCTAGATCCTACAATGGTTATAGATAAAAATTATTACATAAATTTAATTCGTTTTAATGGATATGAAGAAAAAGGAAAGAATTTATTTGCATACATATTAGATAATACAAAAAAGAAAGAAAAAATAATATCTGAAATTGCTGAAAGTAAACAGTTATCTTTAAAAAAAGTGAGTGATGGGAATTCATCTAATAATGTTTTAAGTATGGAAGAATGGTTAGGAAATATACATAACTCTGATTATATTATAACTGATTCTTTTCATGGCTGTGTTTTTTGTATTATTTTTAATAAACCATTTAATTGTATTATAAATAATAAAAGAGGCGCAGATAGATTCCTTTCTTTATTAAGTGTTTTTGGATTGGAAGATCGAGTTTTGGTTGAGGGGGGATATTCTGAAAAGAATATTAATTCCGATATTGATTGGAATGCAATCAATAATAAAATAGAGTTTTTAAAAGATTATTCTATAAGTTTTTTGAAAAATAATCTTGTATAGAATATTTAAACTTATATAAATAATTAATGACTATTATATAATAATTAAATATATATTATTATAATACATGAAATAGTTAAATTAACTTATTATCATAAAATAAAAGAGATATTTTATATAATGTATACTATATTTGGTGGTCGTGGTTTTATTGGTTCTGAATTTGTTAAGACACTCAGAATGCAAGGACATGAAGTCTATATACCTGAGCGTGATGATCAATCTATTTTTTTGAAAAATTTGGGGCATGTAATATATGCTGCTGGTTATGGTAACTGCCTAGAGAATCCTTATAATGTTGTAGATGCTAATCTTACCCTATTGAATAAAGTGTTATATCAAGCTAGGTTCAAATCACTAACTTATCTATCTTCTACTCGAGTGTATATAGGTGATAATAAATCATCTGAAACCTCAGATATTACAATATCATTAACTGATACAAGACGATTATTTAATTTATCAAAATTAACGGCTGAAGAATTATGTTTAAAGAGTGGCAGAAGATGTCTGATTGTTAGACCAAGTAATGTTTATGGTGCAGCAATTGAAAGTAGTTTATTTTTACCTTCTATTATACGTGATGCTTTGAATAAAGGTATTGTTAATATGTATGTGACTGAAAAATATGAAAAAGACTATGTATATGTTGGTGATGTAGTTAACTCTACTTTAGAATTAATTCAGAAAAAAGTTACTGGTATTATTAACATCGCATCTGGTAGAAATATTTCAGCAAAGAAACTTGCTGAAGTTTTGATTGAAAACACTGGTTGTGAAATAAAATGGCACGTAACTAATGATATAGATTTCTTCAATGAAATTAATATCGAAAAAATTCGAGATTTAATTGAGTATAATCCAAGATGTGTTCTTAGCGATATGAAATCAATGATAAAAAATTATAAATTATTACTTGAATCGAAAAAATAATATGGAATAGATATAAATCTATAAATAGAGGTTTCCACTTGATACCATATTTTGTTGTATTTTTTGCATTGGTTTTATTATCTTTCTGCGAATATTTAAATTTATTCAAAAAAAGAATGATACCAATATGTATTGCCTTTACTATTGTTGCTCTTTTTTCCGGTTTAAGGGGGGATGTAGGTCAAGATACTGCTAATTATTTAAATATATTTAATAATCTAAATACTTTTAAAGGTGATATAGAAACAGGATTTTATATCTTTAATGTTTTTTTTAAATATATTTATTTTAACTTTGATGCTTTTTTGTTATTTTGTGCCGTTTTTTCTTTATTTTTTTATTTTTATGCGATTTATAAATTCTTAGGTGTAGGTTTATTAGTTGCAACATTTACCATTATTTATAGTGATATATATCTATATTTTAATCTTAGCGGATTAAGACAAGGTATTGCTCTTTCTATTATTATGCTTGCTGGTTATTATGCAATGAGAAAATATAAATATAAATTTATATTCTCTATTATATTAGCCACACTTTTTCATAAGACAGCAATAATTGCACTTATATTTTGGCCATTGTTAAATTTTAACTTAGAACGATATTTGAATAGTTATTCAATAATTTTTATGATTCTAATTTCTGTTCTATGGATATTAATATCTAAACAATTTATTGAGGTATTGGCACACACTTTAAACATAAGAGGTGCTAATATGTATTTATCTGAAAGTTATAATAAATTCTCAGTTGAGGCTTATATTATTGGCATAGTTCGACGATTATACCCAATAGTATTTGTATTTATACTAACTCGATTTAATTTTAAGAATGATCTTTTTATAAAAAAAATATTTTTTATTTATTTTTTTGGTTTTGTTCTATATCTAATAAATTATCCTATATTTCAAGATATAACTGTAAGATTATCAAGTTATTTTATTATTTTTGAATCAATATTAGTCGTATATATACTAGTGAATACTAAATATATGATAAATAAAATTTTCTATATAACTGTATTATCTATTATTCTATCATATAAATTATTCACTTATGCATCATTACCTAAATATCAATATATAATTAATTTTATTTAAATTAAAATATGAAAATTAAAAAAAATATTAATTTATTCGTTTTGGATATAACTTTAAAAGGGGGAATAGAAAGATTTTCTATAAACCTCGCTAATGCATTATCTAAAAATGGATATAAAGTAACAATATACTCTTTACATAAGACAAATTCACAGCCATTATATCCCATATCTGAATTTGTTTGTTTAGAATATGTAAGTGAATATAAATTTACAGATAAAAAATATAAATTTACTACACTATATTCTTGTTATAAATTAAGAAAAAACAACATTAACTTGAACAAAAATTGTACGAATATAAGTACTCACCCTATCACTACAATTATGCTTAATTTCCTAGGATTTAATATGAGAAATTTGATTGCTAGTGAGCATAGTAGTTATAATAGTCATGGAAAGCTTATCTGTTTCTTAAGAAAGTGGACATATAGTAAAGTTAAACGAATAATTACTCAAACCAGAAGTGGTTATGATAGTTTCAAGAATATTAATTTAGATTCCACGATTATTTATAACTCTACAACTAATTTTAATGATAATGAACAATGGAAAATAAATCTCAATGATAAATTTATTTGCTTAACTGTTGCAAGGTTAGAACCTGTTAAACAAATAGAGGTTTTTTTAAAAATCGCAAAAAAAATACAAGATTTAAAAATAAATATTATTTTCTGGATTGTAGGTGATGGTAGCGAACAAGATAAGCTTAAAAAGTTGTCTGAAAAATTAGGGTTGAATGATACTGTAATTTTTCATCCAGCAACGAATGAAGTGTATGAATTTTATAAAAAAGCATCACTATATATTATTACATCGAAGAGTGAGTCATTTTCAATGACGATGACTGAAGCTATGTCATATTCTGTTCCCGTTATAAGCAATAAATCGTTAGTTGGACCATCAGAAGTCATCACGCATAATTTTGATGGCTTTCTATGTAGTGATAATAATATTGATCAGTTTTGTAATTATATTCAGAGTGTATATGATTCAGAACAGCTAATTCATATGAGAAAAAATGCACTAAATACAAGTAAAAAATTTCATGAAGATGAAATTATTAAACAATGGATAGAGGTGTTATAAGTGAATGAGAATATTAAATTTTCTATTATAGTACCTATTTTTAATGCACAAGAATTTATTTTAGATACTTTAACTAGCATATTCAATCAGACCTATAAAAATTTTGAAGTATTATTAATCGATGATGGTTCTACAGATAATACTAGAGAAATTATTTCAGAGTTTGCCAAAAATGATCATCGTTTTAGAATTTTATATCAAAATAATTCTGGACCTAATGTCGCTAGAAATTATGCAATGAGGTTTTCTACTGGAGAGTATTTTTTATATCTGGATTCAGATGATATATTTTTAGATAATCTTTTATATGTTTTATATTCTGAAATTTCTAAAAAAAAATATGATATAATAAATTTTGGATATGAATTTAAAAATTTTTTAGAAAATAAAACTATTTCCAAATCTAATTATCAACGCCATGAGCTTTATAAAAAAGATATATTGCTATCATCTTTTCAACCCGAAGGAATAAGTGGTGTTTGTTGGAACAAGTGTATTAAAAAGCAACTTATCATAAATAATGAAATTATTTTTTTACCAGATAGAATGCATGGAAGAGATATTTTATTTAGTAGAGTTTGTGCTTATTATGCTGATGTCGCACTAATTATTCCTGAAATATTAATTATTTCTAGATTTAGGCAAGGTAGTTATTCAAGAAGTTTTGGTAAAAAAAATATATTATCAGCAATAGATCTTGTTAAACAACAAGAATTATTTTTTGCCTCAAAATTATCCAATGATCAAATGAAATTTTTGTATATGGCATTGCAGAGACACATTCGATATATTTGTATATTAAATGCCTTTAGGACAAAAAAATTTAGCGAATACATTTCAAACTACAATTTATTATCTAATTATTTTAACTATAAATTAAATAAAAATAATAATGTTAAAATAAAATTTAAATACAGGATAATAGACTTAATGCTAAAATATCCAAGATCATTTAGAATTATATGTACAATTGTTAAAAATTTTGGCGTAGAGCCATATTAATACGGTGATGTTATGTGTGGTATCCTTGGCTTCATATCAAAAGAAAATAATGTTCAACATGTCGATCTAAAACCAGCTTTATCTATCATGAGATTTCGTGGCCCAGATTCGATGGGAGTGTGGACATCACCATGTCAAAAAGTAAATTTTGGACATGTAAGACTTTCTATTGTTGAATTATCTGAACTTGGCCATCAACCAATGGTCAGAAATGGAAACTCTATTACATTTAATGGTGAAATATATAATTATGTTGAGTTAAGAGAGGAGTTAATTAAATGTGGAGTGTTATTTCAAAGTCAATCAGATACGGAAGTTATATTACAAGGATATAATTTATTTGGTGAAAGTTATTTTGATAAATTGAATGGTGCATACGCTTTTGCAATCTATGATTTAATAAATAATAAAGTTGTTTTATGTAGAGATAGGGTTGGAGAAAAACCCTTATTCTACTCTAATTATGATGAAAAATTTTATTTTTCATCTGATTTAAAAGCACTATTAGCTTTATCTAATATACCAAAAAAATTGAGTAGAGATTCTCTTTTTAATTATTTTCAGCATGGCTATGCTACAGGAAATGATGAATGTTGGATAAATAATGTTTTTTCATTAGAGCCTGGCACAATTAGAACTATATATTTAAATGATAATCTTGAGCAAACTACAATAAGATACTGGGCTCTTCCTGTTGGCCAAAAAGAAAATGCTAATCATAATTATCTTTACGAGAAGTTATCATATTTAATTAATGATTCTGTCAAACTTCAGCTAAGATGTGATGTTCCCGCTTCTATTTTACTGAGTGGTGGTGTCGATTCAAGCATGTTGACTGCAATTGCTAGCACACATACAAAACAAGTGAAAACCTTTACGGTCAAATTTCCTGGTTATAGTCAGTTTGATGAATCAGAAAGTGCAAGATTAATTGCTAATTATTTTGGCACTGAACATACAGAAATTGAAGGTGTAAATATTTCACCTGATTTATTTTTAAAAATTGCTAAAAGTATTGATACACCAATAAATGACTCTTCACTGCTTCCTACATATTTAGTGAATTATGAAGTTTCTAAATATTGCAGAGTTGCTTTAGGTGGTGATGGTGGGGATGAACTCTTTGGTGGTTATAAACATTATGAGAGAATGCAAAAATTAGATAATATAAAAAAACGTTACCAAACATTATTTAATTTTATGCCTGTTAAAGCTTTTAGAAATTTACTACCTTTAAACTCAAAATATAGAAATTGGCTAAAATCATTAGAATATGATTTAAATATTAATGTTCCAAATATAAGATCTTTTTATGATGAAAATAGATTGTCGAAATTACTACCTAATATAGATCCTAATTATTGGAAAAATGATAAGTGGGGAATAAATAATGAACAGACTACAAGTTCTATTTTAAAAAATTGTTGTATTTCAGATTTTAAACATTATTTAAGAGATAGTATTTTAGTTAAAAGTGATCGATGTTCAATGCTTAATTCTATTGAAGCTAGGGCTCCACTTCTTGATTATAGGATAATTGAATTTGCATTTAATGAAGTTCCTGATAATTTTAAAATTAGAGATGGAATGAAAAAATTTTTATTGAAAGATATATCAAAAAAAATATTACCTGATGAGTTCGATTTTCAACGAAAATTAGGATTCAATCTACCACTAGGTATGATGATCAGAGAGGGAAAATGGAAGGAATTTTTTGGTGATATATTGAATTCACGATCTGATATAATTAATTATCATTTTTATACTAAAATGTTCGATGAGCATTTGAATGGTAAAGAGCATACAGATCGTCTATTTGGCATAGTTTTATTTCTAATCTGGGCAAAATATAATAAAGTATCATTATGATTAAAATTCAATATTTTTATAAATTTTTTTGGAGTATCAGAGCTATTTTGCTTAAGCCTTTTTTTGGAAATATTGGGCTTTATTCCTATCTTGGAAAACCTATATTCTTATTGGGTATCAAAAAAGTGTTTTTGGGTCGTAGAGTTAGAATTTTTCCTCACGCTAGAATTGAAGTACATGGAAATGGTAAATTAATAGTTGAAGATAATATTTCTATAGGACAATCATTTCATATAATATGTTCAAGTAGCACTATTATATCTGAAGGTACATTAATCTCTGCTAATGTATTTATTACTGATACTGACCATACATATGAAAATATTTCAAAACCTATCCATGAACAACCCACGAAAATTAATAATACTTATATCGGTAAAAATTGTTTTATAGGATATGGTGTTGTCATTCAAGCTGGAACAAGATTAGGAAATAACTGTATTGTCGGTGCAAATTCAACAATAAAAGGCTTTTTTCCTGATAATTCAGTAATTGTTGGTTCACCTGGACGGATCATTAAAACTAGATAAATTATGGCTAACTTTCTGACTAAAAAAATAGAAAATAAGGTATTGATGTTGGTTCCTTCAGTATTTAATTATTCTAATAACCTAGAGAAATCATTATCTAAAATTTGTGATGATTATATATGTTTAAATGAAAGACCAAGTAATGCCTTTTTTATTAAAGCTGGACTAAGAATAAATTTTTCTCCTCTTAGCTTTATTTTAACATACTCATATTATAATCATATTTTTAAAAAAATAATAGAAAGTTTTGTTGATACTGTATTAATAATCAATCCAGAAGCAACTCCTGCATGGTTTGTAAAAAAGCTACGTAAAAAAAAGATAAAGATTATATTTTATCTTTGGGATTCAATAAAAAATAAACCACAGAATAAAAAAATAATACCATTTGCAAATCATGTTTGGAGTTTTGACAATATAGATTGTCAAGAATACAAATTATCATATAAGCCATTATTTTATTCAACGGAAAATAATATAGAATATTCTTCTGAACAATACGATCTATCATTTATTGGAACACTTCATGGTGATAGATATGAAGTTGTTAATAATATATTTGGTATGCTTAATAATAAAAAAACATTTAAGTTTTTTTATTGCCCAAGTAAAATACTTTTCTTTTTTAATAAATTTATTAGTAAAAAATGGGCGCATATAAATATATCAGATGTCTCATTCGATGCCTTGGACTATAGTCAAGTTGAAAAAATAATGAATAATAGTTCAGTGATACTTGATATACACAGTTCTGGGCAAAATGGGCTAACAATGCGTACGATTGAAACCTTGGGAAAGGGGAAAAAAATACTTACAACAAATAATAATATTAAGACGGCGCCTTTTTATGATGAAAAATTTATTATGTGTTTTGATAGAAAAAAAATTGAAGATATAAATATTAATAGATTAAATGAGTTTCTTTCTGTTAAAGAACATTTAAACTTAAATATAAAAAAACAACATATTGATCATTGGCTAAGAAGCTTATTTATTTTTAATTGAGTAGATGTATGAAAATATTCATAATTTTGAGATCTGATATCATTGGCTGATATATTATAACTAATTTTTAAATTTAATTTGGATGGTATAAAAAGAATTAGTAAATTTATTTTGTTAGTAATGATTAATTCTAGACATATATTGATGTGAGTTTTTTTTGATGGTTGAATCTTATATTGGGTAGAATTGGTGTATAAATTTTCACTATGCGCTATTCATCATTAATGCTCCTTTCCATGGATAGATATGGGTAATTTAGCATTATAAATATCGGAATAGAGGTCGATTCAGCCAGATCATTCTGAATTGCATCAACAAACGCTAACTAAAAGAATATGCCACCTATTCTTCAATAGATGGCAGTATATTTTGATACAACAGTTTAATTACTCTATTAAGCAGTTGTTGATTTATTACTTGCCCCAGCCCTCGGCAACCAAATCTCAACTCTTAACCCGCCCAATGGACTATCGTCAGCTTTAACATGGCCTCTGTGTTGGCTAACTGCGGTTTCAACAATCGCTAAACCTAAGCCTGTGCCTCCAGATTCACGATCTCTTGCTTCATCAGTACGATAGAACGGTCGGAAAATATGCTCTCTATCTTCTGGGCTAACGCCTGGGCCATCATCATCAACAATAATGGTGATACCTTGGTTCTGCTCAGTAAAGGCAACTTCAATGCGAGAGTTGGAATAACGTAAGGCATTACGAACGATATTTTCAAATGCACTAGCCAGAGAATATGGATTACAGTAAATAGGCCATGCTCCCGGCGGTGTTGTCACTTGTAGTGTTTTATTACTTTGTTCGGCCTCAAATTTAGCGTTATCTAAAATATCATCCCACAATTCATTGGCTTTTACTGTTTCACGTAATAACTCGTTTTTATGTTGATTACGAGAAAGAACCAGCAAGTCATTAATCATGCCATCAAGGCGCTGAGTTTCAGTTTCAATACGCTCTAGCTCTTTACTTTCTCCACTACGACGACGTAACAATGCGCTAGCTAATTGTAAGCGTGTTAATGGTGTACGTAACTCGTGAGAAATATCAGAAATTAAACGTTGTTGTGCTTCAACCATACGTTCAAGAGCACTTATCATCTGATTAAAGCTGGTGCCTGCTGCTAAAAACTCTTGAGGGCCAGTCTCTAGCTCTGGGTGAGGGCGGAGGTTACCTTTAGCAACATCATCAGCCGCATTTTTAAGTTGTCTTGCAGGTTTTGCTAAGCTCCAAGAAAGCCATACTAATAATGGTGTGCTGATAAGCATGGTGAATATGAGTAGCAATAGCGGTTTATCAAATAATAAGTTGATAAAGTCAGATTGAGGGCTACTTGAAGGGCGTACGAGATAAAGTTGGTAATGATCTTCACCATCTCTTACAGAAAAGGGCCCTAACATCTCAGAACGGCCATACTTTTTCTTTTTAGGGTGATCGGCGTTATCAGATTGGCCAATAAAGTTTCTGACAACCTGCATCTCATTACGTTGAGCGCCGATGATACGGCCTTCACTGGTAACGATGATTAAGCGTTGACCAGGTGGTGCCCATTTATCAATAGCACGAATTAATCGACGCCACCAAAGGAGATCGTTAGCGGGATCTTGAGCTAATTCTGCTTCTATATGTTGTTCTAGCATAACGCCTTGACGGTATTCACTCTCTAAAAGAGGGGTAAGCTGGCGCGAGTCCAGCTTTGGAACCATCATAACTAGCACGAGAACTAATGCTAGCGTCAGCCAGAATATTGCGAAAATGCGCGCTGACAGACTATTTATCATAAAGAATATTTATCAAGTTATTGAAACCATCAGATAACCACGGCCACGTAACGTTTTAAACCAAGGTTGTCCATCTGTTCTTTCTGGTAATTTACGGCGTAAATTAGAAATATGCATATCAATCGCTCTATCAAACGGTGTTAAGCGCTTGCCAAGTACTTCTTGGCTTAGATGTTCACGTGATACGACTTGTCCTAAATGCTGAGCAAGTAAATAAAGCAAAGTAAACTCAGTTCCTGTTAACTCTAGCGGTTCATTATCAAAACTTGCTTCTTGTCGACCTGGATTAAGTTGTAGCTTATCGACCTGTAATGTTGGAGATGTATTGCTGTCAGTCTGTTTTTGTTCGCTCCAATTAGAACGACGCAAAATAGCTCTGATACGTGCAACAAGCTCTCTATCATTAAAAGGTTTTGGTAAATAGTCATCAGCACCTAGCTCTAAGCCAAGTACTCGGTCAAGATCACTGCCTCTTGCCGTTAACATAATGACAGGGGTCTGGAAATTTTGGCGTAATTCTTTGAGTGTCTCAATCCCGTTTTTACGTGGCATCATGATATCCAGTAATAACAAGTCGATAGAAGCATCCAAAAGTTTAAGTGCTTGTTCGCCATCAGAGGCGATTACAACATTAAAGCCTTCCATTTCAAGCAGTTCTTTCAATAGCGATGTTAATTCGCGATCGTCATCCACTAATAAGATTTTATGCATTCGTCAATTCCTCCAAGAGAAAAATACGATAATAAATAGCGCGAATCTATGACTTTACGTTCTTTTACACGCTCTGACGCTAGTTTGCAGCCGCAACGGTATAGTAATCCACATAGCAAAGAATTACACATATGAATTATACACATTGAAGTCATATTAATTAGGTCGGTATTAATTTACCGAATTAGGAGTGAAGCAATGCGTAAAGTAGCAGTAGTTGCACTAGCATCAATGTTTTTGGCAGCTCCGACGATGGTATTAGCTGAAACTACAAATACCAATCCGCCTACTGAGCAACAGTATAATGGTAATTACCACTGCGGTTATGGCAATGGAATGCATGGCGACCGTGATTATAGAGGTCACCGAGGACAACGTGGCCATATGATGAATAACGGTGGACATATGATGGGGAATGGCTACGGCGACTCCTATATGTTTAACGGAATTACATTAACTGAGCAACAACGTACACAAATGCGCGATTTAATGCGCCAGCATCATCAAGACAGATATAACGGAGATTTCCGTCAGCGTCATGAGAATATGCATAAATTAGTCACAGCTGAGAAATTTGATGAAGCGGCTGTAAGAGCACAGATGCAAGATATGGATAAACAAGCAATTGAGCGCCATGTTGAAATGGCAAAAGTCCATAACCAAATGTATCAGCTGTTAACCCCAGAACAGAAAGCGCAGTTGGAAAAGAATTACCAACAGCAAATGTCATCTGTTGACCAACAAGCTCAACAGAATCAGTAATGAAGTAAGAGTGTAGTAAAGCAGTACCTAGTTAGAGAGTAAGTAGCAACAACGAAGTTTTTTCCTTGCCATAGACACCATCCCTGTCTTTTGCAGCCCCTCTGGAGAGGGGCTTTTTTTTTATTTAAGATAAAAAGTAAGTTTTCTTTCTACTGTTTTTTTTAATAAAAAATCTATTAGTTGTTTTTTTATTCTAGAAAATTCTCGAGTTACTTTATTTTTATTTTGTGAGAGATTTGGTATCTCACGATGGATCCTATCACTCTCTAATGTACTAGGAAATTTCTCATCATGATTGTTTAAAACAAAGTCTTGTATACATAAACAAGGTAGAGCTTGTCCTACAATATATTCTTTATTTGATAACAAATCGTTAAACATTTCATGATCTATGGGGTTATTAATAGGGGTACTTGAGATTTTATTGAATAAAAAACGTGCACCTTTATTTGTAATGATATATCCAGCAGTGCCTAGATGGCGGCTTTTTAATCTCAATATAGAGATATCATTAATTTTTTGTAGAGGAGAAACTGATGTTTTTACTTTCTCATTGGATTTTTCTAGCTTAATAACATCAATATTTTTATTTACCCAAGAATAATCATTTAATATATCTGAATCTTTTCCTAAATAAATATCATCTTCGAAAATACCAGCAACACTAATATTTTCATCAATAATTTTTCTCCATAAGCATATGTGACTAAGAAAGCAGCCTTTTTCACCCATAGTTAGATTAGAATGACCAAAACTGATATTTAAATTAGTAGCAATACTTAAATTATCTTTTGTTATTGCATCAAAAAAAGAAAAGTGAATGTTTTTTGCGCTAAATTGTTCCGTAATATGTTCACGTCTACTGCCATTATTTTCTTTCAAGCTAATTACAAAATTATTCATATATTATTCTTTTCTATTTATCAGTATTAGTCATGAGGATTTATCAAAAGATATAATCCTCATCTTTAAATTTTATTTTTTTAATTCATCTTTGATGATTGCATGTGTATTTCTAATAAAATCGTCAACATTATGAATTTGTTTAACATAATCAATGGCTTTTATTGATAATGTTTTCCTTTTTTCTTCATTTTCAATCAGTTCTCTGACTGCATCTACAAATAAATCTACTTTATCAAAGCCATTACCTAAAACTTCACCAACATAGATACCAAATTTCGAGGTTAAATCATCAGGGTTTCTATTACTGACAAGTAATGTTCCAAATGAAAGAGCTTCAAGAAATGAAACAGGAAGTGCTTCATGGATAGAACTATTGACTAGCACTTTTGCATCACGTAGATATTTGTTCTTTTCTTCTCCTTCAACATGCCCTACAAAATGAAGGTTAGGAATTTTTTCATATTCAGACATGATGTCATGGTTTTTATCATCTGCTCTGAATATTTTACCTAAAACGTAAAAATTGTACTCAGGCATTTTTTTTGCAATCTCACAAAAAATCCAGCCACGTTTAACAGATGCAATACGACCTAAAAAAACAATATTGTTTTGTTTGGGGTGAGTTAAAACATCAAAACTGTAGTCAATATCAATTGGGTTTGGTGCAAAATCAATAGGAACATTTTTATCTAGATTATACAAATCAATGGCTTTCTGATTAAGACATTGAGCTTGAGTAATGAATCGTACCCTTCCTTCTTTGTACCAAGAATGAACAAGATCATAGATTTTTTGGTTGTAGTAAGATGTTTCAGGAATTAATTTTACTGTGAAAATTTCATCCCATTCATACATAGGTCTAGGGTCTTGTATCCAAAGGATAAGACGTTTGGATGGATCTAGTTCATTTTTTAATACATTATCGTGTGTAAGCTCAACACTAAAGTAAATATCATAGTCTTTCTTTTTTAAAAATTGTTGAGTAAACCATTTTCTACGAGGAAGTTTATAAAGAGCTACATCATCAACAATTGTTTTTTCAGCAAAGAAATGACTTTTTCCTTTACCTAATAAAACATCGAATTCGAATTCTTCATTTTTTAAATACTTAGCAATATAATATCTTGCTAAGTAGCCATATCCACCAAAGCGAGTATTTGCAGCTCCAAAAAACTCATCAACGATAAGACCAACTTTAATTTTACGTTTACTTTCTTTATTCATGATATGTAGAGCTCATAATATAGTGTGAAATAATTTTTTAATATAACAATATAATTTTGTTGATTTTAAGCAAGGAGACTTATTCCTTTAATGGATGTGAGTAATTTGTAGTAGGGATATTTAGCTGAAATAACTCAGGAACCATAAATTATATTCTTATATTTTAAGGTGCGGAGATACACCGCACCAGTCTACATGATTTTCATGCTGACCTACAACAACGCCTCTGGAGATTCAGGTAAAATCTGCCCGCCATCCACGATAATTGTTTGACCTGTAATATACTTGGCTTCATTCGACGCAAAGAATGCGGCGGCATAGCCGATATCTTCTGGTTCACCTAAAGTATGTGTTGGAATAGACGCTTTCATCTGATTTAAATAGGCTTCACCTTGCGCCTGTAAGCCTTCGGTGAGGATATTTCCTGGCATCACAGCATTGATGGTAATACCATGACGTGCATATTCTAGTGCTGCGCTACGCATAAAACCCAATTGTCCTGCTTTACTTGCACCATAGTGGCTCCAACCCGGGTAACCCGTAATAGCGCCTGTAATAGAAGAAGTGATAATTACACGACCTTGTTTTTGTTTTTCCATTATGCGAAGGGCTGCTTTTACTAAGAAAAACATCCCCTTGAGGTTAACGGTATGCATTTTATCCCAATCGGCTTCCGTCATCTCTTTAATAGTGGCTTGAGGGAAAATACCGGTATTGGAACAAAGAATATCGAGTTTACCGTACTCTTTCACTACCTCATCAACCACTTTTTCGCAGGCAGATTGATGAGTGACATCAAGGTGCATAAACTCAACATTCAATTCTTGTTTTGTTTTATTGCCTGCAACATCATCAATATCGGCAATAATCACTTTCGCACCACTATTTTTTAGGGCGATAACGATACCTTTACCAATGCCTTTTGCACCACCTGAAACCAAAGCGATTTTACCCGTTAAATCAAACATAAAACCTCCTATTAAGTGTGAGTTCCACTGTATCAGTCTAGATTGAAAAGCGGTAAATCAACCAGAGAACTTTGTGGCTGGTCACAAATGTACCCTAGATCATCTTTTTCGTTGAAAGGATGACATCACAAAATAGAGAGATAAACGGTAGATAGAACATCACACCAGAGAAAACTGAATATTTATCAAAATATGCCGATGCTATTTTTTAGCGTAAATAGCGTTTTTTTGAGATGAATGCAAAAAGGCAGTAAAGTGTCTGTATAAAAAGTGTTAACTTATTGGCGAAATGCGTTTGAGATAGACTAGTATAATATTTATACAGGCTACCTGATTAGTTTAATGCGCATCAAGTTTATGAAAAAAAATGTACGATAATGATGAACTGGTAAAAAATATGCGTACAATGGTATTGTTGAATCAATTCAGCATTTACGATATCGGAAAATTACACCAGATAAGCCGGTATTGAAATAAAAAGTTATTCCAACAATTTTGCAATAATTACATCGAATAAGAATCAGAGGTAATCATGGTCAATGGGATCAAAAGAATTGGGGTTTTAACAAGTGGTGGTGATGCACCAGGTATGAATGCCGCGATCCGTGGTGTTGTCCGTGCCGCACTAAGTGAAGGTTTAGAGGTTTATGGGATTATGGATGGCTACATGGGGCTATACGAAAATCGCATGAAAAAACTCGACCGTTTTAGCGTGTCAGACATGATCAACCGTGGTGGTACATTCCTTGGTTCTGCTCGTTTCCCTGAGTTCCGTGAAGACAATGTACGTGCTGTTGCTATCGAAAACATGAAACAAAATGAGCTTGATGCCTTAGTTGTTATTGGTGGTGATGGTTCTTATTTAGGTGCAAAAAAATTAACGGAAGCAGGTTTTCCATGTATCGGTTTACCAGGCACAATCGATAATGATGTTGCTGGTACTGACTACACTATCGGCTATTTCACTGCATTAGAAACGGCTGTTGAAGCCATTGACCGCTTACGTGATACTTCAACTTCTCACAAACGTATCTCTATCGTAGAAGTGATGGGACGTTACTGTGGTGACTTAACACTGTCTGCGGCAATCGCAGGGGGCTGTGAATTTGTTGTTCTGCCTGAATCTGAATTACCTTTTAATCGTGATGAGTTATTGGCAGAAATCAAAGCGGGTATTGAACGTGGTAAACGTCACGCCATCGTTGCAATCACTGAGCACGTTTGTGATGTGCATGAATTGGCTCGTTTTATTGAGGCTGAAACTAAACATGAAACGCGTGCAACGGTATTAGGTCATATCCAACGTGGTGGTTCTCCAGTTGCTTACGACCGTATTCTTGCTTCTCGCATGGGTGCTTACTCTGTACAACTGCTATTAGAAGGCTATGGCGGTCGTTGTGTCGGTATTCAAAACGAAAAACTGGTTCACCATGATATTATTGATGCGGTTATGAATATGAAACGTGTCTTTAAGGCTGATTGGTATGAAACAGCGAAAAAATTGTACTAAGCAATAGCCTCACCGTAATACCAAAGCCTTTCTGAGTTCTATCCTTATTCGTGAACTGCTCTGATACTTTTTTGTGTCAGAGTAGTTTCTCGAGTGAAAACATTTCATTTAGCGATCTCTATCCTCCTTTATTTCTTCTGCTCCCCTTTATATTGATAGATATATTCCTGTTGTGTATATCCATCGGCTTTTTGTTATTTCATCGTTATAAAACTTTCTGTCAGCCTAGTTAAATACTTAACGATAGGGGGATAGATATGTTTAAACAATGGGGTGTGTTATCAACCGTTTTAATGGCATTACTTTTTTCCAATATTTTATGGGCTAAAGATATTCAATTATTGAATGTCTCTTATGATCCAACGAGAGAACTTTATCAGCAGTATAATCAAGCATTTAGTCAGTATTGGGAGCAGAAAACGGGAGATAAAGTGACTATTCGTCAATCACATGGTGGCTCAGGAAAGCAAGCAACATCGGTAATAAATGGTATTGAAGCGGATGTTGTTACCTTAGCACTAGCTTATGACATAGATGCAATCGCTCAAAGAGGGAGTATTGATAAACGGTGGCTAAAACGACTTCCTGATAATTCAGCCCCTTACACGTCAACAATCGTTTTTCTGGTCAGAAAAGGAAACCCTAAACAAATAGTCGATTGGGATTCATTAATCAAACCAGGTGTTTCAATTATTACCCCTAATCCAAAAACCTCAGGCGGTGCGAGATGGAACTATCTTGCAGCGTGGGGATATGGATTAAAAGCCAATCATCAAGACAGTGAAAAAGCCAAAGCCTTCGTCAAAGCACTTTATCAGCAAGTTGAGGTGTTAGATTCAGGTGCAAGAGGAGCCACAAACACCTTTGTTGAACGGGGCATTGGTGATGTATTGATTGCATGGGAAAACGAAGCTTTATTAGCGATTAATGAATTAGGGGCTGATAAATTTGAAATTGTTACTCCATCAGTTTCTATTCTTGCAGAGCCTACCGTTTCTGTCGTTGATAAAGTGGTTGATAAGCGAGGCACACGAGAAATCGCTACCGCTTATTTAGAGTATCTTTATTCACCACAAGGACAAGAAATCGCTGCGAAAAACTATTATCGCCCTAGAGATAAAGCGATAGCGGAAAAATATCAAAGTAGTTTTCCAAAACTAGAGTTATTTACGCTTAATAACGTTTTTGGCGATTGGCAATCTGCACAGAAAACACATTTTACGACAGGCGGTGTGTTTGATGAAATAAGTCGTCGCTGATCACACGGCTAGAAACAAAAAAATCACCTTCTGCTTTATCTTCAGTAAGGTGATTTTCTCTATTTTTTATCGATTAATGGCATAGGCCAGAAAGATAAAAATTATTTTTTCGCTTTAGCTTGTGCTGCTGCTTTAACGATAACGGCAAATGCGTCCGCTTTCAGTGAAGCGCCACCAACTAATGCGCCATCGATGTCTGGTTGACCAAACAGTTCGGCTGCATTTTTATCATTAACAGAGCCACCGTATTGAATGATCACTTGTTCAGCGATAGCAGCATCTTTTTTCGCGATATGATCACGAATAAATTTATGAACCGCTTGAGCTTGTGCTGGAGTTGCAGATTTACCTGTACCGATAGCCCAAATTGGCTCATAAGCAATAACGGCATCTTTAAATGCTGCTGCACCATGTGCATTTAAAACAGCATCAATTTGGCGAGCACACACTTCTTGTGTTTTGCCTGCTTCATTTTCTGCTTCAGTTTCACCGATACATAATACAGGTGTTAAACCTAACTCTTTTAACACGCCGAATTTTTGAGCGATAAACTCGTCAGATTCTTTATGATAAGTACGACGCTCAGAGTGACCAATGATAACGTATTTAACATCAACGTTTTTCAGCATTTCTGCTGAAGTTTCACCAGTGAAAGCACCTGATAAGTTAACACCTGTATCTTGAGCACCTAATGCAATACGGCTTCCACCAATTTCATGGCGTGCTTGGCATAGGTAAACTGCTGGTGGTGCGATAGCAACATCACAACCCGCAACACCGCTAACTTCTTTACGTAATGCAGCAATTAATTCATGAACCATATGAATGCTGCCGTTGAGTTTCCAGTTACCCATGACTAATGGATGGCGCATAACTTTTCCTCCAACCGAGTGGTTTAAATTTAGTTTGCTAATAAACACGAATTCTGTTGATGCACAACAGTATAGAGAACAATGAATAGAATAGCTTTGTTTTTTATCACGGAATAGCTGAAACGATCTTGCTGTTTAAAGAAAGCTTAATCGGTTCAATGGCGAAGGTGGTTAATTGGTCATCTTCATGGGCAATAATATAGCGAATAGCACCCACATCATGGCTAATGTAATCAGAATTTTGATTTTTAAATGCGAATAAATTGAGAGCTTCTTGAATTTGCTCTTGGGTTATTGATGAGTCAAATTGGGCGATCAAAGTGATAATATATTGTGTTGTTAGCTCGCGATTTATTTTTTCTAATTCAGGTGAATCTGGGGAGTGGATCAGCGTGAGTTGTAAACTTTTTATTTTTTCACTCCCGCGCTCTAATATTGCAGATGAATAGAGATAAGGCGTAATACGCGTTGCAGCTCTAACAAGAGGGATCGCAATATCGTGATTAGTAATAATTTTATATTCGTTAAGCGATAACAACGGATTTTGTTGATTGAACTTAGCTCTTAGCTCTGGAATGGTTATCTCAAAAACAGGTGCATCTTGTTTAAGATAGGCAATATCATCTTTAGTGGGCTGTTTTTGTGTGACAGACATTTCTGTTGCAAAAACAGAAGTTGGCAAACAAAGAGCAATACTTATGATTATCAGGTATAACGTAGAAAGTGTGTTTGCTTTTATCATCTGTCCTCCGCTTATCTGTGCTGTTATTGGCTAGTCTGTATTATTTGATACCAAATGGACAGTGTAATTCACAAATTAAGTAAATTATTGAGAATTTATGACCTTACAACATTGGGCATTTTCATTCAAAGGACGAATTGGACGTCGTGATTTCTGGGCTGGTTTAGGGGCTTGTTTTGCTCTTTTTTTAGGCTTATTTATTATTAATGATATGATTTATCCATTACCAGCTATTGTTATGTGGATACTCATCTTTTTTATTCTTTATCCTTTATGCGCGATTTTTACAAAAAGACTGCATGATAGAAATAAAAGAGGAATATGGCTCTTATTACTCTTACTTGCCGTGATGTTAGGATTAGCCGATACCAGTAGTTTAGAACCTTTTTGGCAATGGGCGATTGGACGTTTTCTTCCTTCTTTTATTGGGATGATTATGTTGCTTGATTGTGGTGTATTTATTGGTAATGACGGTGAAAACTATTTTGGTAAACAAACTGAGCAAGTGGATTACCGACGCTTACGCTAATACTTTTTATTAAAATAAATTAATAAGGGCGAAAGAGAAGAATTCGCCCTTATTATTATTTCTCTTTTTCATATTACCAATATTGCTCACTGGTGATATGCCCGGGTTTTCGTCGTAAATGCTTACGCATTTCCCGCTGCTCTTTCAAGAGTTGTTGAGTGTCTCTGACCATTTGTGGATTACCACACAACATAATATGGCTCTCTTCTGGGCTGATGGTTAGGCCAACTGTTTTTTCTAAAGCCCCACTTTCAATGAGTGCAGGAATACGTCCTGTTAATGAGCCAATATGATTTTCACGGCTGACAACGGTTTGAATGCGTAATTTGCCTTGATAACGTTCAACGAGTTTTTCCATTAAAGGTAAATAGCTTAAGTCATTAGCATATCGAACAGCGTGGACAAGAACGATATTTTCAAATCGAGAAAGATCTTCACCTAATTGTAAAATAGAGAGGAAAGGGCCGATAGCGGTGCCTGTCGAAAGCATCCAAAGTGTATTCGCGGTGGGTACTTCTTCTAATACAAAAAAGCCACTGGCTTGTTCGGTCACAAGAACTTCATCACCTATTTTTAGTGCGCACAATTTAGGGCTTAATTTTCCATCAGGCACAGTCACCAGATAGAACTCTAAATTGGGATCATTAGGTGCATTCACATAAGAGTAGGCTCGTTGTACTCGCTCGCCATCAATATCTAGCGCTAATTTTGCAAATTGCCCAGCTGTAAACTTATCAATAGGAGCATTGACGACAAGACTCATTAACGCATCAGTCCAGTGATGAACTTGAGTAACTTTTCCATTCACCCAATTAGCCATAGAGATTATCTCCTTTTGATAAATATGCTTATGTTGATTATTTATTCTAAATAGGAAGCGATTTTTTATTTATCAAGATGGTGTGGTGATGTTATTTATCTGAGATTTTGTCAATCAATGACACAATATGTACATTTATATTGACAGCTATGGTGTTTTTCTCTGACATTAGGTGTCATACAAAAATTGCTGGCTATCTCGCAAATTTCTCCAAATTTGTTAACTTAGTCTCATTTTGAAAAGGCATGCATTTTGCGGAGTTTATTTTTATAAATTCTCTGTGGTGTGTGCCTGTCCGTTAATTTATTTATCTGAAATTCTTGAGCAAAGAAAAGAAATGAGAAAGTTAGAGCATGCAAATCTATTATTATTGATAATTGCACTGGTTGCTGTGGGTCAAATGACTCAAACTATTTATGTTCCTGTTATTGCTGATATGGCCGTTTACTTTGGTGAGCCAACCGGAGCGGTACAGCAAGTTATGGGTGCCTATCTTTTTTCTTATGGTTTTTCACAGCTAATTTATGGACCTATTTCCGACAAAGTAGGGCGCCGTCCTGTTATTTTAGTTGGTATGACTATTTTTTGTTTATCAACACTCGTAGCGATTTTCTCGCAAAATTTAACCACACTGGTGATTGCAAGTACCTTACAAGGGATGGGAACCGGTGTTGCAGGTGTAATGACACGTACCCAACCTCGTGATTTATATACAGGAACTGCATTACGTTACGCCAATAGTTTGTTAAATATGGGCGTTTTAGTTAGCCCATTATTAGCGCCGATGATTGGTGGTGTTGTCGCTCACTTCTTTGGCTGGCATGCGTGTTATATCTTCTTATTATTATTGGGAAGTAGCGTTCTTTTCTGTATGTATCGTTGGATGCCTGAAACACGTCCTGTACAAGTTGAAAAACGTAAAATGTTATCATCATTTTACTTACTGCTTTCAAACAGTACCTTCAGTGCATTTTTAATTATGCTGATTTGTGCGTTATCAGGTATTGCGGTCTTTGAGGCATCAAGCGGTGTATTGATGGGCGGCGTGTTGGGATTAAATAGTATTACTATCAGTATATTATTTATTTTGCCTATTCCCGCTGCATTTTTTGGTGCTTGGTATGCAGGCCGTGAAGGCAAAACCTTTGTACAGCTGATGTGGCATTCTGTGTTTTGTTGTTTATCCGCAGGGATTTTAATGTGGATCCCCGGTTGGCTAAATATTATTAATATTTGGACTTTATTAGTACCCGCAGCACTATTTTTCTTTGGTGCAGGTATGCTATTCCCATTAGCAACAACAGGGGCGATGGAGCCATTCCCTTATTTAGCGGGTTCAGCAGGTGCACTGGTGGGTGGTTTACAAAATGTAGGTTCCGGTGTAGCAACATGGTTTTCTGCTTTACTGCCACAACATAATCAATTCAGTTTAGGTATGATTATGTTTGCTATGTCAGTAGTGATTATGCTTTGTTGGCTTCCTTTGGCTCATCGTTTTAGCCATGAAGAACATACTATTTAGTTGATTGATGTAGTGACTGAAATAAAAAATGCCGAGATAAAAATCTCGGCATTTTGGTTTTGTAGCCTAGGCTACTTCTCTCTCAAACAGTTTTACTGCAACCTTTACTGAATTAACCGCGATCTTCCCATTCTTGAGCGCGAGCGACGGCTTTTTTCCAGCCGTTATAGCGATAGTTACGCTCAGTGGTTTCGATGCCAGGGCGGAATTCCTTATCAATAGCGGCTTTGTTTTTCACTTCTTCTAAATCACTCCAAAAACCGATAGCAAGACCAGCAAGGAATGCAGCACCTAATGCGGTACTTTCACGAACAACAGGGCGTTCTACACGCGTACCTAAAATATCGGATTGGAACTGCATTAAGAAGTTGTTGGCAACAGCACCACCATCAACACGCAGTGATTGTAAACGTGCGCCTGAATCAGCTTGCATTGCATCAAGCACATCGCGTGTTTGATAAGCGATAGACTCTAAGGTTGCACGAATAATGTGATTACGGTTAGCGCCACGGGTTAAACCAAAAATAGCACCACGGGCATACGGATCCCAATATGGTGCGCCTAAACCTGTAAATGCAGGAACAACATAGACGCCATTAGTATCATTAACTTTAGTTGCGAAGTATTCAGAGTCAGTAGCTTCATCAATGAGTTTTAGCTCATCACGTAGCCATTGAATAGAAGCACCACCAACGAATACCGCACCTTCTAGGGCATAGTTCACTTCACCGCGAGGACCACAACAAATTGTTGTTAACAAACCATGATTAGAACGAACTGCTTCTTTACCTGTATTCATCAGTAAGAAGCAACCCGTACCATAGGTATTTTTTGCCATGCCGCTTTGTACGCAAAGCTGACCATAAAGTGCAGCTTGTTGGTCACCCGCCATACCGGCAATAGGAATACGTGTCCCCCCTTTACCACCAATGTTTGTTTGGCCATAAACTTCTGAAGATGGCACTACTTTTGGTAGCATATTGCGAGGAATATCCAGCAGATCGAGGATTTTTTGATCCCAATCTAAAGAGTGGATATTAAATAACATGGTACGTGAGGCGTTAGTGAAATCTGTAACGTGAACGCGACCTTGTGTCATTTTCCAAACTAACCAAGTATCAACAGTACCGAATAACAATTCGCCTTTTTCTGCTTTTTCACGAGCGCCTTCGACGTTGTCGAGGATCCATTTTAATTTTGTACCAGAGAAATAAGGGTCAACCATTAAACCCGTGTTTTGACGGATATATTCTTCAACACCTTCTTTATCTTTTAAGCGAGTACAGAAATCCGCAGTACGACGGCATTGCCATACAATTGCATTATAAACAGGTTTACCCGTTTCTTTATCCCATACAATGGTGGTTTCACGTTGGTTTGTGATACCAATACCTGCAACGTGGTCGGATGGAATATCTGCTTTTGCTAATACTTCAACTAAGGTTGCACTTTGTGTCGCCCAAATTTCCATTGGATCGTGTTCAACCCAGCCTGGCTTAGGATAGATTTGGGTGAATTCACGTTGTGAAATACTGACGATATTGGCATCGTGGTCAATGACTACGGCGCGTGAACTGGTTGTACCCTGATCCAGTGCAACAATGTATTTTTTCTCGGTATTCGATGTATTTGTTTCTGTCGTCATGTTAGTAACCTGTTCTGATAATCAACAATATTGCTCTTAATTTTATTTATCGTCTTCAATTTTGCAGGTATCGCAAGGTAAGTGACGGCCAATTAATTTACGGTAAGCCAATGCACCTAAGATACCACCGATAAATGGAGCAATCATTGGAACTAAGAAATAAGGGATATCACGTCCACCAGTCAGCGCAATATCACCCCAGCCAGCAAAGTACGCAACCAGTTTTGGACCAAAGTCACGAGCTGGGTTTAAGGCGAATCCAGTTAATGGGCCAAATGCACCACCGATTACGGCAATTAAGATACCAATTAATAAAGGTGCTAATGGACCTTTAGGTACACCGTTACCATCATCAGTTAAGGCTAAAATTAAGCCAACTAATATAACGGCAATGATAACTTCAACAAAAAAGGCATGTACAACGGAAATTTGAGCTGCAGGATAAGTTGAAAATACACCAGCAGTGAAGAGACTTTCTTGTGAGCCTCTGACAATGCCATTAACTTGTTCGTAGTCGAGGAAAACACTGTAGTACATAAAATACACAATAGCAGCGGCAAAGAAGCCACCTAACATTTGTGCAATAATATAAGGGATAACTTTTCTGCGTTCAAAGCAAGCAAATAACCAAAATGCAACGGTAACTGCTGGGTTTAAGTGAGCACCAGATGTGCCCGCGGTAAGATAAACGGCTAAGGCAACACCCAGCCCCCAGATAATACTTATCTCCCACAGTCCTAGCTCTGCGCCTGCAATACGTACCGCAGCAACACAACCAAGACCAAAGAAGACTAGTAACGCAGTTCCGATAAATTCAGAAATGCATTGACCCATAAGAGAGGTTTTCGTCTGGCTCATATATTCTATCCTGAAAGAGGGTTATTTATTGTTAGTATTCTTTTCGAATTGAAAAGATAACTGTGAATTTATCGTTAATGAGCGTAAACGAGAATAAGCGAAATTGAAATTTGTGTGTCTCATCAAGAAAATGAGTGAAAACGCTCTTAATTAGTGACTTGTTCGACATTTGTAATGTGATCTGACCAGTATTTTTGATAAATTGAAAAAAGAATGTAATTCCTCGGAAGATGCTAGACAGTTGTTGATAGGCTACTTACAATCGGAAGTATCGATTATATGGGGGATTACAGTATGTCATTTGAAGTTTTCGAGAAGTTAGAATCAAAAGTACAACAAGCAATTGATACCATCACGTTATTACAGATGGAAATCGAAGAGTTAAAAGAAAAAAATAACGCGCTGAGCCAAGAAGTTCAAGAAGCAGCAGGATCACGCGAAGCCCTTGTTCGTGAAAATGAAGAACTGAAACAAGAGCAATCAACTTGGCAAGAGCGTTTACGCGCGCTGTTAGGCAAAATGGAAGACGTGCAATAATTGTCTTTATTTGCTTAAAGCCTAAAAAACAAAAGCCACCGTTAGGTGGCTTTTGAGTATTGAAATCGTAAGAACGCAGATAAAAAGTAACAATTACTCTTCAATCAAATCTTCATCTAAGCCTAATGGCTCTTCAGATAAAATGATCCCTGTGTTATCAGCATAAAGATAATCACCAGAGAAGAAGGTAACACCACCGAAGTTAACACGGATATCACTTTCACCAATGCCTTCACTTTGGCAACCCGCAGGAATAGCAGCCATTGCTTGAATACCTAAATCAAGCTCTGATAATGCATCAACTTGACGTACGGCGCCGTAAACGACAATGCCTTCCCATTCATTAGAAACAGCAAGTCGCGCTAGTTCAGCATCAACTAAGGCTTTACGTACAGAGCCACCGCCATCGACCAAAAGAATACGACCCTTGCCATTTTCTTCGAGTAAGTCATAAAGCAGGCCATTATCTTCAAAACATTTAACGGTGATGATTTGCCCGTTAAAGGCACTTTGACCACCAAAGTTTGAGAAAAGCGGTTCTACGACATTGATATCTTCTTGATAGATATCACAGAGTTCAGAAGTATCATATTTCATAGGAGATTACGTCAGGTTGCCACAGGAAAGTCCAGTATATCCCTTAACAGGGGCGGTTGGCAAAAGACTCACTGAAAATTCAGTGAGTCAAATCAACAATCGAGTGAAATTATTCTAAAACTAAACCTAAAGAGAAAAGAACGTTAGTTAACAGTGCTGCTTTTACCATATGTTCGAGTAGTGGACGCATCGCCTCACCTGAATGATCGGCATTCACACGTTTGATATGCAGTAAAAGCATAGGGGTGGCGAGTAAAAATAACCACGCGGTCCAGCGATGCATATAAAGTAGAGTGAAGATAATTAAGCAGGCAATAGAGAGAAAAATAACACACGTATGGTAAGTTCGTGAGCCAGCAGGGCCTAAGCGAACAGCTAATGTATGTTTACCTGCCTGAATATCACTTTCTAAATCTCGCATATTATTAATGTTTAGAACAGCGACAGAAAGTAAACCACAGGCTGTGGCAGGAAGTAGGGTAACAATATCAAAAGTGTTGGATTGTAAGTAATAAGTTCCGATGACACTTAACCAGCCAAAGAAAATTAAAACAGAGATATCACCCAGCCCCATATAACCATAAGGGCGCTTACCCACGGTATAAGTAATCGCAGCAACAATAGCGAGTAAACCCATCACTAAGAAGCCAATAGCATCTTCTGGCTTTTTACAGGCGACAATAATCAGTGCAATACCACAGATACAGGAAATAATAACATTTAGGATCAGCGCTTTTTTCATTTGAGCCGCTGTTATTATGCCTTTTTGCATTCCACGAAGTGGCCCTAAACGCTCTTCAGTATCTGTTCCTTTTACGGCATCACCATAGTCATTGGCAAGGTTTGATAAGATCTGTAACGTTCCTGCTGTCAATATAGCAAGCAGTGCAATAGGTAGCTCAAAATGACCCATCCAATACGCTAATGCGGAACCAGTCACAATGGCAATTAACCCTAAAGGTAGAGTTTTGGGTCGTAAACTTTCAAGCCAGGCTTGGGTCCGGCTAGTGGAATTTAGAGAGCTCATGCTGAAATTCGATACTCATGTTCGTTGTTATTATAAAAATAAGAATGGGAGGCAAGCCTCCCACGTAAATATTGCTGATAAGGATCGCACAAGTTGATTATAAAATAAATCGACTCAGATCTTCATCTGCGACAAGCTCATCCAGATGCTGTTTCACATATTCTGCATCAATCAATACTGATTGACCTTGACGTTCACTTGCATCGTAGGAAATTTCTTCCATCAAACGTTCTAAAACAGTATGCAAACGACGAGCACCGATATTTTCAGTGGTTTCGTTTACGCGCCATGCTGATTCAGCAATTTTGCGAATACCGTCTTCGGTGAAGCTAATAGACACACCTTCGGTTGCCATTAATGCTTCATACTGTTTTGTTAACGATGCATTAGGTTCAGTTAGAATACGCTCAAAATCTTCTGCTGTCAGCGCTTGAAGTTCAACACGAATTGGCAGACGTCCTTGTAATTCAGGAATTAAATCAGAAGGACTTGAAACTTGGAAAGCGCCTGATGCAATAAACAGAATATGGTCTGTTTTTACCATACCGTGTTTTGTTGAAACTGTACAACCTTCAACCAGTGGTAAGAGGTCACGCTGTACACCTTCACGAGAAACGTCAGGGCCAGAACTTTGTCCACCACGTTTACAGATTTTATCTACTTCATCAATAAAGACGATACCGTGTTGTTCTACCGCATCAATAGCTTGCTGTTTAAGCTCTTCAGGGTTAACTAATTTAGCAGCTTCTTCTTCAACAATAAGCTTAAACGCATCTTTGATTTTCATCTTGCGCGCTTTTTGCTTTTGTCCCGCTAAATTTTGGAACATAGATTGTAATTGGTTCGTCATCTCTTCCATTCCTGGAGGAGCCATAATTTCAACACCCATTGGTGTTGCAGATAACTCAATTTCAATCTCTTTATCGTCTAATTGGCCTTCACGTAATTTTTTACGGAAAGATTGACGTGCAGCTGAAGGTTCTGATGCTTGTTCTGTTACGCCCCAGTTATTTTTTGCTGGTGGAATAAGTACATCAAGGATACGTTCTTCAGCCATTTCCTCAGCGCGGAAGCGATTTTTTTCAATTGCTTGGCTACGTACCATTTTTACCGCAGAGTCGGTTAAGTCACGGATAATAGAATCGACTTCTTTACCCACATAACCCACTTCGGTGAATTTAGTTGCTTCGACTTTGATGAAAGGTGCATTTGCCAATTTTGCTAAACGGCGTGCAATTTCAGTTTTACCAACACCGGTAGGTCCAATCATCAGAATATTTTTAGGTGTGACTTCATGGCGTAGCGCTTCATCAAGCTGCATACGACGCCAGCGGTTACGTAGGGCAATCGCCACAGCACGTTTCGCTTTATCTTGACCAATAATAAATCTATCAAGTTCACTGGCAATTTCGCGAGGAGTCATTTCAGACATGCTCTCTAATCCTTACTCTTTTGAAGAGAGTTCTTCAAAGTTGACATTATGGTTAGTGTAAATACAGATATCTCCAGCGATGCTAAGTGCTTTCTCAGCAATTTCTCGTGCAGAAAGTTCAGTATTTTCTAGCATAGCTCTAGCCGCTGCTTGTGCATAAGGGCCACCGGAACCGATAGCAATTAAATCGTTTTCTGGTTGAACCACATCACCATTACCTGTGATGATAAGAGATGTATTTTCATCTGCAACAGCAAGCAACGCTTCTAATTTGCGTAGCATTCTGTCTGTGCGCCAATCTTTAGCAAGTTCTACCGCAGCTTTAGTTAAATGCCCTTGGTGAAGTTCTAATTTGCGCTCAAACAGTTCAAAAAGAGTAAAAGCATCAGCAGTGCCGCCAGCAAATCCCGCAATGACTTTGTCGTTATAAAGACGGCGTACTTTGCGAACATTGCCTTTCATGACGGTATTACCCATCGTCGCCTGTCCATCACCACCGATTACAACTTGACCCTTACGGCGAACACTTACGATTGTAGTCATGAGTCAGCCCCTGGTTTAATCAATAAAAATGAGACGGGAAGTGTCTTTATTTAAGATAAAGCACTGCCCGTTGTGTGAATTAGAATTATAGGTGGGGGAGAAAATTTATTTTTCAACCCCCAGAAGAGCGAAGAATACAACCTGATACGCCAGCTCCAGCTGCTTGTCTACTCACAGAGTTGGCTTGTTCTTTACTGTAAGGACCTGATAAGACGCGGATCCAACCATCATTTCCTTTCGTTACTCGGCTTTCAACACCCGAAAAAGCCAGAGTTGCTCTCACTGATTCAGCTTGTTCGGTATTTTTAAATGAGCCGCATTGCACTAAAAAGTTTGCTTCAGTAACAGCAGGTTTAGGCGGTGTAACAATTGCAGGTACAGGTACTTGCGGTGGTTGAGTTTGTACAGGCTGTTGTGCAACAGAAGGTGTTGTTGTTGCAGGTGGTGTTACAACCACTTGTGAGCGCGGTACTTCACCATTGTAAGGCACTTCTGGCAGTTGAACAGCAGGTTGACGCTTATCCGCTTCAATTTGTTGTAAAAAACGTAACTGCTCAGGCGAAAGTGTTGCTTTCGGATTAATCTGGCTACCCGATGAAGGATATTCAGGCTGTAAAGGCGTACCGACCTGACGATTTTCCAATTCTTTAATATATTGCCAACGCTCTTGCGGTTTTGGCGGTAGGCTATTCGCTGGATGTTGCCCAGTGATGGTTGGCGTTGTTTCTACGGCTTCTTTTTTATCATGTGTAATAAAATAGAGGCCGCCGATAAACAGCGCCACAATAGCGATTGCCGCAATAAGCGTCGTTAAAGGCAGCCCTTTAGCAGCCTTTTTGCTTTTACTTTTCGTTGTCTTTTTACGACGAGCAGATGTCTGCCCTCGTCCCACATAGTCTCGTTGTGCCACAGTTCGATTCGCTGATAATTAAAGGAATAGGTATCACAAACGATATGTTACTTAACATAGTGTGTTTTGCCTAGCTTTTAAGCCGACAGACACTCTCTCTTATAATTAGCTCACAATCTAATAAGCGAGAACCAGGTGCAACAGGTCTACCTTGTAGTTGATCGAGTAATAACAACATAGATTCACGACCAATTTGATAACGAGGTTGCTCCATTGTTGTTAGGGCTGGTTCGCTATAACGTGTGATATCAAGATTATCAAAACCAATCACAGAGAGATCTTTAGGGAGCTCTAATCCTAATTTTTTCGCCTGCCACATAACGCCAATTGCCATAATATCACTATGACAGAACACGGCTGTTGGTGGCTCAGGTAAAGAAATCAGCTTTTTCAGACTTTCTGCACCGCTTTCATGGGTAAAATCACCACGGATAATATAATCTTCACGCAAAGGTACGCCTGTTCTACGCATAGCTTGAATATAGCCTTGCAAGCGATAACGACATAAAGGCATATCTTCAGGGCCTGTAATACATGCAATACGCTTATGACCCATTTGCTGTAAATAGTGTGTTGCTCTAAAAGATGCCGTGAGATTATCAATATGCACGGTAGGTAATTCGAGTTCAGGCGCAAACTCATTTGCCATGATCATCGGTGGTAAATTTTTCTGTTCTTCTTTGGAAACATCAAAAGGGATATGTGAGCCAAGAAGTAACATACCGTCAATTTGTTTGGTGATAATGAGATTAATAAAGGCATTTTCATGTTTTTGCTGATGCTTACAATCACCAATTAACACGAGATAACCATGTTGAGCAGCGGTTTCTTCGATGCCACACACAACATCAGTAAAAAATGGATCGCTGATGTTAGGTACGATCACAAGGATCGTTTTTGACTCGTTACGCTTAAGGTTTTTTGACAGGTTATGTGGGTAATAGCCCACATCAAGAACAGCCTGTTCAACTTTCTGACGGGTTTGTGAGGATACTTTTTCCGGATTCATTAAAGTACGTGACACAGTTGCTGTGGACACGCCGGCTGCAAGGGCAACATCTTTCATTGTTGCTTGCGTATTATCTTTATTATTCTGTTGCAAACCCCATACCTCCCTTCTGGATGGTTTAGTTAAACGATTGCTTTTTTGTTGCAAAAAAACCGCCAATATTCAAAAAAGGATTTTATCGACGGTTTTTAATTCAAGAAATATTCTAAATTGTTATTCTACCCACTTTTTAAATAGATACTGTTACCTAGTTTGCATAAAAAATGTGATACCAATCGTTTTTATGAGGTAGTTCGCAAAATTGATAAATAATCTCGGGCTGTAACGAGTATTCAAGCAAAATTGTATCCGCAACATAAGTCTGACTAAAATATTCCCCATTTGAGCAGGAAAGATCCTTAACAGTCTGTTGGGTCAACATCAATATTCCATTTCACTTTTTTACTCTCAGGTAAGGCGACAATCTGAGGATAAGTGACAGACATCAATTTTTGTAAATAACCCCGTGAAGGATGCTGGAGCAATAATTGCCAACGATAATTTCCACCTCGTTTAGCTTGAATTGCTGGAACGGGTCCCATTACCCATAAATTCGCGTCTCGCATTGGGTGTTGTTCAAAAAACTGTTTGAGCTGTCGTAAGAACTGAGGCGCACGCTGATTATTGTGATCTTCAGAGCGGATCATAATATGGCTAGAATAAGGCGGTAAAAAAGTCGCTTGTCGCTCTTGCAAAGCTTCTTTAGTGAAAGCGTCATAACCTTTTTCTAATAGTGTCAGCAAAAGAGGGTGATCAGGCTGGTGAGTTTGTAAATACACCGCGCCTTGTTTACCCGCACGACCCGCACGACCTGATACTTGTATATAAAGCTGAGCAAAGCGTTCGGCTGCACGAAAATCACTGGAGAACAGAGCGCCATCCACATCAAGTAAAGCCACTAAGGTGACATCAGGAAAGTGATGCCCTTTGGCTAGCATCTGTGTACCAATAAGAATGCGTGAGCCACCCTGATAAATATCTTCCAGTTGTTGCTCTAAAGCACCTTTGCGACTTGTTGTATCTTTATCAATTCGCGTCACTGGTGTATCAGGAAATAATTTACCAATTCCTTGCTCAAGTTGTTCGGTTCCTAATCCTACGGGGATTAAATTAGTTGAACCACATTGTGGGCATTGTGCTGGAATTCGTCGCTGACTATCACATTGATGGCAACGTAGCATGCCATGTTTTTGGTGGATCGTATAATAGTGATCGCAGCGAGGGCATTCTGCTATCCAACCACATTCATGGCATAACAATGCAGGTGAAAATCCTCGGCGATTTAAAAAGAGCATTACTTGGTTACCTGCATTAAGGTGCTCTTTTATTGCTTTAATCAGAATTGGAGACAACCCTGTTGTCAGCGGTTGCCCTTTTAAATCAATTAAATGCTCTGTTGCGGGTTTTGCATTGCCTGCACGTTGAGTCAGCGTGAGTTGTTGATATTTCTTTTGCTCAACATTAAAACTAGTTTCAATTGATGGGGTTGCGGTTCCCATCACGATAGGAATGTTTTCTTGCTTTGCTCGGAAAACGGCGAGATCACGAGCATGGTAACGCCAACCATCTTGTTGTTTATAAGAGCCATCATGCTCTTCATCGATAATAATAATGCCAAGATGCTGAAAAGGGGTTAGAAGTGCCGATCGTGTGCCAATAATAATGGCGTTATCACCTCGTTTTGCTCGTAACCAAACGGCTAAGCGTTCAGTATCATTTAATCCTGAATGAAGCACATCAACAGGGGCATTAAAGCGTGCTTTAAAACGGCGGATTGTTTGGGGTGTTAAACCAATTTCAGGCACCAGTACCAGTGCTTGTTTACCTTGCGCGAGAATTTTTTCTAATACACTTAAATAAACTTCCGTTTTTCCTGAACCTGTAATACCCAATAATAACCAAGGTGAGAACTGGTCAGCCTGCGCGGTGATTGCACCTACTGCAATAGCTTGTTCTGTGTTTAACTTAAAACGTTCGCCTTGAACCGCAAGATCATTGTGCCAGTGTATAGGAGCTGGTTGAATAGGGCGAAGGTCTGCAAACTCTTTCTTTTTTAAGTTATTAAGTGTTGCAGTTGTGATTTCAAATTCATCAAGTTGATGGCGATATAAAGGTGTACGGCGAAGGGCAGCTAATGCTTGTTGCTGTTTTTTTGCACCTTTTAAACTATTGAGATCGAGATTAATCCCCTCTTCAGTAGCATACCATTGCCATAATGGTGTGAATTCTGCGGGTTTTCCTTGTCGTAATAAAATCGGCATAGCATGAAATAGCACTTCCCCTAAAGGATAGTGATAATAAGCCGATGCCCAATTTAACATATCCCACAAAACACCCGGAAAGAGTGTTTCGCTATCAAGGATCTCATCAATTGGCTTTAGCTTTTCGATAGGAAACTCACTGTGTGTACTGAGTCCTTTGACAATACCAAGAGAGCGGCGTTTATTACCAAAAGGCACGATCACCCGACTGCCGATAACAGGCGCATCAATCCCTTCTGGTAACAGGTAATCAAAAGAGGAGAATAGTGGTACAGGTAAAATTACCTGAACTATAGTCATATCAGGGTTTCCGAGAGTTTTAGCGAAAAGATGACACTAAGAATATCACAAAAAGTGTGCAGATTTCATTGCGCGTTTAGCGGATATTCTGTATGATCCGCCCCCTTTGGTAGATAAATTACCAAACACTTAATTTCAATCAACACGACGTGTGGTGTTCGGCTGTGGGCTGAATGGCGACACGGCCTTAGTAGAGGTTTTCCATGCAAAAAGATATCCATCCTAAATACGAAGAAATTACTGCATCTTGTTCTTGCGGTAACGTTATGAAAATCAACTCCACTGCAGGTCATAACCTGAATCTGGACGTTTGTGACAAATGCCACCCATTCTATACTGGTAAACAACGTGATGTTGCAACTGGTGGTCGTGTTGATCTGTTCAACAAACGCTTCAAAATTCCAGGCAGCAAATAAGATATTTGTTGTCACAAGATGTCAGCCTAGTCTGGCATCTTGCAGACAGTTCGGAATTGAAGAAAAGCCCAAAGTTTTTGCTTTGGGCTTTTTTTATGGGCAAAGTCCTCTCTTTTTAGATAACGTTTTTGGTAGTGACAAGCCAGATCACAACTGATAAATTATCTATTCATCCATCTATTCACTTACCTATTCATAAAGCAATTAATATCATGACAATACGCTCTGAATTGATACGGCAAATACTACGTAATGAACCTAGGTCAGCAAGACAACTTACTGATATTATGAATATTAGCCAGCCAACATTGTCACGGGCATTAAACGCGCTAAGTGATGATATTGTGCGAATTGGTTCAGGATCTTCTATTCAATATGCTTTACGCGATAGTTCCCGTGGGTTTAATTCAGTTCCTATTTATCGTATAAATGAAGAAGGTAAGGTCAAGCCGCTAGGTAAATTGACGCCAGTTTTCCCAGAAGGTTTCGTCATGGAGCGGATAGACAATGTGAACCGACATAGTGAAGGTTTGCCATGGTGGTTATTGGATATGCGTCCCCAAGGATATCTTGGGAGAGCATATGCTTCAGCCTATTCGGCTGAGCTTGGTTTGCCCCAAAACCCAGATCGTTGGTCTGATACCGATATAATCAGAGCATTACTGACTCATGGACATGATGCAGTGGGAAATCTGCTAATAGGAGAGCAGGCAAGAGATCAATTTTTGGGTATGCAGACACCAGAAATTGTTGAGCGTGATAAAACTTATCCCACATTAGCACGAGCTGTTAGTTCGGGAGAGGATCCTGGTTCATCCGCTGGTGGGGAGCAACCCAAATTCTGCACCTATACAGAGAAAGGTCATGTTATCGTAAAATTTACGGCGCCTGACGATAATGCTGTTAGTGAGCGTTGGCGTGATCTGCTTCAAGCTGAGCATCTGGCATTAAAAGTACTTGGAGTTGAAACAGAGGTATTTGATTTTGAAGGGCAACGCTTCCTCGAAATCCCACGATTTGATCGTGTAGGCCCACTAGGTCGTATAGGTCTTTTTTCTTTACAAGCACTAGATGCTGAGTTTATAGGACGGGCAAGGGAGCCTTGGCCAGTATTAGTTAATGAGCTAATTAAGCAAAAACGAGTTCATTCAGAGGCTGCGATTAGCACGGCACGCCGTTGGGCATTTGGTATGTTGATTGGAAATACTGATATGCATCATGGCAATTTGTCGTTTATCAGTAGACATGGCCGCCCATATGAGCTTTCACCCGCCTACGATATTTTACCAATGGGATTTGCGCCTAAGTCTGGTGGTGAAATAGTCAATACACTTCGTCCAGTGACATTACTTGATGGGATCAGCTGTGAAATCTGGCAGGAATGTTTAGAGTTGGCCGAGCAGTTTTATACTTTAGCTGAGAGCTGTAATTGTTTTTCTGACAATTTTTCTCCATGCCTTAAAGCGTTACGTAGTCATCTTGATGAAGCAAGTTCGCGTATATCTCGTCTAGGGTGATGACAAATAGACCTAAAAAATTAATTTAAGATGATGTGTTGCTGGATTTTGTTCATGCGGTTGATGAGAACAATCTTCGATACATACCGAAAGAACCCCCTCTCGCTAAAAGCTAGGGGGGCATAATCTGAAGCCCAAAGTTTTTGCTTTGGGCTTTTTTGTTCGTGTTAATCAAGCAATAAGTCAAAAACTGACGCTGATTAATACTCCCAAGTATCGGGATCAACCCCGCGCTGGCGCATTATTTCTTTTGCCTCTTCAGGGATTTCATCGTTACGTTCTTTACGTAAGTCTTCATCATTTGGGAGAGGCTGTCCGGTAAATGCGTGCAAAAATGCTTCACACAATAATTCACTATTGGTTGCATGTTTTAGGTTATTAACCTGACGGCGAGTGCGTTCATCGGTCAAAATTTTTAGCACTTTCAATGGAATTGAAACTGTAATTTTTTTAACTTGCTCACTCTTTTTGCCATGCTCAGCGTAAGGGCTGATATATTCACCGTTCCATTCAGCCATGGATTACCTTAATTAATATCATTTAGTTGAAGTCAGAATAGGGTTAACCCACATTCTGATGGGCAATACCAGTTTATCATGACTTTTCTAAAACCACCGACTCTTCTGGCTGAAGGTGAGAGAAAAAGTAACAGTCACTGGCGATATTCTTAATCTGTGTATTATTCCATTACTTAATCTATCCGTAAAGTAGTTTAGATGGCTAGATGTATTGACGTCTTGGTGTCTAATTGGATATGCTGTCATTCGACGTTTCCACTTATCGCTGTGACAAGGTGCCTGTATGACGAAGAAAACAGCAACAATTGCTATCCATAATGGGCTAAATGAAGACACTCAATTTGGTTGTGTCGTACCGCCTATCTATCTTTCTAGTACCTATAATTTTTTAGAGTTTAATCAGCCCCGTGCTCATGATTATTCTCGTCGAGGTAATCCAACACGCGATATGGTGCAAAAGGCATTAGCCGAGCTAGAAGGTGGAGTGGGGGCAGTTGTCACTAGCAGTGGAATGTCAGCTATTCATTTAATTTGTACGGTTTTTCTAAAACCTGGCGATGTGATTGTTGCGCCTCATGATTGTTATGGAGGAAGCTATCGCCTTTTTAACAGCCAACAAGAGCGTGGTGCTTACCGTGTGATTTTCGTTGATCAAAATGATGATATTGCACTTAAGCAAGCTTTAGCGCATCAGCCTAAAATTGTTTTTATCGAAACACCAAGTAATCCTCTTTTAAGAATAACGGATATTCAAAAAATCAGTGAACTTGCTCATCAACAAGGTGCTTTAGTGGTTGCTGATAACACCTTTATGAGCCCTGTCTTGCAAAAGCCGTTAGCATTAGGCGCTGATATTGTTGTGCACTCATGCACAAAATATCTTAATGGACACTCAGATATTGTCGCTGGTGTTGTTATCTGTCAGTGTCAGAAACAGCTTGAGGAGCTAAGCTGGTGGGCGAATAATATTGGCGTCACATCTGGCGCATTTGATAGCTATTTATTATTACGAGGCATAAGAACATTAGTTCCTCGAATTCGACTTCAGCAAGAAAATGCACAGGCATTAGTGGCGTTTTTACAAGCACAGCCATTAGTCGAAAAAATGTATTACCCCGCACTGGAAAATCATGTTGGTCATCAAATAGCAAAAAAACAGCAACAAGGTTTCGGTGCAATGTTAAGTTTTGAGTTAAAAGGGGGATTGGATGTGATTAAACTCTTTTTATCTCAATTAACACTCTTTACACTGGCAGAATCTTTAGGTGGGGTAGAAACCTTAATTTGTCACCCTGCCACCATGACACATGCAGGTATGTCAGAAGAAGCGAAAAAAACAGCAGGGATCAGCCCCTCATTACTTCGTATCTCGGTGGGTATTGAAGATAGCCAGGATTTAATCAATGATTTGCAAAGTGCGTTTGATGCAGCAACTAAAAGGTAACCATGGATCATGAGCGTAGTGGCGATTAAACAACAGGCGGAGCCGATTTGCCGTCAGTTACATAAATTCGGTGGTAGCAGTCTTGCGGACATAAAATGTTATCAACGTGTCGTGAATATCATGACGAACTATAGCCAACCTAATGACCTAATGGTGGTTTCTGCGGCGGGCTCCACGACGAATCAGTTGATTAGCTGGCTGAAACTTAGCCAAAGTGATCGTATTTCTGCCCATCAAGTTCAGCAAACGTTGCGCCGTTACCAGTTATCTTTAATTGAAGGGTTACTTTCAAAAGAGAATGCAGAATTACTTTCCCAAGCCTTTATTGCTGATCTTGAACGCTTAAGTTATTTGTTAGATAAACCAATTACAGACGCAACTTATGCAGAAGTTGTCGGCCACGGTGAAATTTGGTCTGCAAGATTAATGGCGAATTTGCTTACAGAGCAAGGTTTACCTAGTGTGTGGTTAGATGCGCGTGAGTTCTTGTGTGCTGAAAGAGCGGCTCAGCCACAAGTCAACGAAACGTTATCTCGCCCATTACTTCAAGCACTCTTAGCTAAACATCCTGAAAGCCGTTTTGTTGTAACGGGTTTTATTAGTCGCAATCAACAAGGTGAAACGGTCTTATTAGGTCGTAACGGTAGTGACTACTCTGCAACACAAGTTGGGGCTTTAGCCGATGTTGGTAAAGTTACAATTTGGAGTGATGTTGCGGGTGTTTATAGTGCAGATCCTCGCAAAGTAAAAGATGCTTGTTTATTACCCTTGTTGCGTTTAGATGAAGCGAGTGAATTGGCTCGATTAGCCGCCCCAGTTTTACATACGCGTACACTTCAACCCGTTTCAGGCAGTAATATTGATTTACAACTTCGTTGTAGCTATCAACCAGAGCAAGGATCAACACGTATAGAACGTGTGTTGGCATCAGGAACGGGCGCTAAAATAGTGACTAGCCATGATGATGTTTGTTTGATTGAGCTCCAACTTCCATCACATCAAAATTTCGAACAAGTGGCGAAAGAGGTTGATGAATTACTTAAGCGTGCACAAATTCGCCCTTTAGCTACTGGTGTGGATAAAGACAGTCAACTTTTACAACTTTGCTATACCAGTGAAGTGGCTAATAGTGCATTGGACGTGCTACAAGATGCAGTTTTACCAGGTAAATTACATTTACGAGAAGGCTTCTCATTAGTGGCTTTAGTGGGGGCGGGTGTTTGTAAAAATCCTCTGCATTGTCATCGTTTTTATCAACAACTTAAAGACCAACCAGTTGAATTTATTTGGCATGCGGAAGATAACATCAGTTTAGTTGCGGTATTACGTAATTATACTGAGCACTTGCTGCAAGGTTTGCATCAAACGTTATTTAGAGCTGAAAAACAAATTGGCTTAGTACTGTTTGGTAAAGGGAATATTGGTTCACGTTGGTTAGAATTGTTTGCTCGCGAACAAGAGCCTTTATCAGCACGCAGTGATTTTGAATTTATCCTTGCGGGCGTGGTCGATAGCCGTCGCAGTTTGCTGGACTACCAAGGGATTAATCCTAGTCGTGCTTTGGCATTCTTTGATGACGAAGCAACTGAACATACGGAAGAGTCACTCTATCTTTGGATGAGAGCACATCCTTATGATGATTTAGTGGTAGTTGATATTACTGCCAATGAGTCTCTTGCCGCTTCTTATGAAGATTTTGCTAGCTACGGTTTTCATGTTATCAGTGCAAATAAGATTGCTGGCTCGGCTTCAGGTGTACGCTATCGTGCCACACGAGATGCGTTTTCTAAAACAGGTCGCCATTGGTTATATAACGCTACAGTGGGTGCGGGTTTACCCATTAATCATACGGTGCGTGATCTGCGTGAAAGTGGTGACACTATTTTATCCATTAGCGGTATTTTCTCTGGCACACTTTCTTGGTTATTTTTGCAATTTGATGGCACAGTTCCTTTCAGTGAGTTGGTGGAACAAGCTTGGCAACAAGGATTAACAGAGCCTGATCCACGAATTGATTTATCAGGGCAAGATGTGATGCGTAAACTGGTTATTCTTGCTCGTGAAGCGGGTTATGACATCGAGCCAGAGCAGGTACGTGTTGAATCTTTAGTACCTGTGCAAGCTGAAACAGGTTCGCTAGAAGAATTTTTTGATAACAGTGCGCTGATTAATGAACAAATGGCACAACGATTAGCTGCTGCAAATGAAATGGACATGGTATTACGTTATATCGCCCGTTTTGATGCTAATGGTAAAGCTAAAGTCGGTGTTGAAGCCGTGAGAAAAGATCATCCCCTCGCTTCGCTATTACCAGGGGATAATTTATTTGCGATTGAAAGTCGTTGGTATCGTGATAATCCGCTTGTGATCAGAGGGCCGGGAGCTGGCAGAGATGTGACCGCAGGCGCAATTCAGTCAGATTTAAACCGTCTTTCTCAATTACTGTAATTTAATTATTTCTTTTTTATAAAGGTTATCAGCGGGTTATTTTCTGCTGATAACCTTTTGTCATTTTTGTGTCATATCACCCAATTTTTTTAATTTCTTTGGCTATACTTAATTTATCTCTAGTCACAAAGGAGCGATTGATGTCAAAGGTAGTAAGACAGATTGTCCCACTAAGAAATGAAATGACGGAGGTGAACCATCAAGCTAAAGAGAACTTTTGTCAGTAGCTCATGATGTGAAATTTAAGCATCTTGAGTGGAAGTTGAAGTGGAAGTATGGTTACAACGTGTTAGAACGTTATTTAAAGTACAATTCGATTAACCACATGTTTTACAACAGACAACTTAACTTACTGAAAGAACAATTCGTTATTCTTAATTTAAAGCGCTGATATTCAGCGCTTTATTCGTTTTTATCTTATGAAAATTTTAATCGGAAAATTTAATCGAGTAAAAATGTAAAAGAGAAGAAAAATAAGGAATAAAATAGAGACATGAGTTATAGCCCATCGGTGAAATAAGCTAAGAATCAAAAAATAGACCAGACAATTTATCAATATTAAAAAAAATCATCTAAATTTACCGCCAGATAAACCCTCACGTATCTTGCCCTTTCTAGTAAAAAACGCTTCTTAGTCGATAAGAAACAAAAATATGTCCTTATTTTTGGCAAAATTGAGCCAAAACAACATGAATATTAGCCATTCTTATAACACTAAAGCCGTAATTAAATTTCAGAAAAATCCCCCAAACCGATTATTTTCTGATATGAATAGTAGGCTAAGTAAAAAAAGCAGTGTGGCTTATCACAAAAATCAAAATAAAGTCACATCAGAAATGAAAGTTAATTACACAACTGGGAGGACATGACTTTTCTAATAGGAAGAAGCATGTTGTTACCGCCACAAAGACAAGGTCAGGAGTCTTATGAATCAACAATATTCTGCTATGCGTAGCAATGTCAGTATGCTTGGCAAGCTACTTGGAGATACGATAAAAGAAGCACTCGGTGAAGAAATTTTAGATAAGGTTGAATCTATTCGAAAATTATCTAAATCGTCACGAGCAGGTAATGAAGTTCAGCGACAAAAACTGTTGTTGACGTTACAAAATCTCTCTAATGATGAATTATTGCCTGTTGCTAGAGCATTTAATCAATTCTTAAACCTGACGAACGTGGCAGAACAATACCATAGCATTTCGCCTCATGGCGAAGCGGCTAGCAATCCTGTGGCATTGGCAAAACTGATCACCCGACTAAAAGATAAGAATTTTACCGACGAGCAATTAAAAGAAGCCGTAGAGCAAATCTCTATTGAGCTGGTATTAACGGCACACCCAACCGAAATTGCACGTCGCACACTTATTCATAAATTAGTTGAAGTAAATACCTGTTTATCTCAACTCGACCACGATGATTTAGCGGATTACGAGCGTACTAATATTATGCGCCGTCTGCGCCAGTTAGTGGCTCAATCATGGCATACTGACGAAATTAGAAAAATTCGCCCAACACCAATTGATGAAGCAAAATGGGGCTTTGCGGTTGTTGAAAATAGCTTATGGGAAGGTGTTCCTGCTTTTTTACGTGAATTTAATGAGCAGCTTAGAGAGTCCATTGATTACAACTTACCAGTAGAAGCTTCTCCTATTCGTTTTACCTCATGGATGGGTGGAGATCGTGATGGTAACCCAAATGTGACGGCTGAAATCACACGCCATGCTTTACTATTAAGCCGTTGGAAAGCTGCTGATTTATTCTTAAATGATATTCAAGTCCTTGTTTCAGAACTTTCAATGACAGAAAGTACACCTGAACTGCGTGAATTAGCGGGTGGTGCTGAAGTTGCAGAGCCTTATCGTGAAATTGCTAAACAATTGCGTACACGTTTACAAGTGACTCGCGATTATCTAGAGCAACGCATTAAAGGGCTACAATCGTTACCGCCAGAAGGCTTATTGATTGATAATGAAGAACTTTGGGAGCCGTTATACGCGTGTTATCAATCATTAACTCAATGTGGTATGCGTATTATTGCCAATGGGCAACTGTTAGATACATTACGCCGTATTCGTTGTTTTGGCTTACAACTGGTGAAACTGGATATTCGCCAAGAAAGCACCAATCACACTGAAGCACTCTCTGAATTAACACAATATTTAGAGCTTGGTGATTATGCAAATTGGTCTGAAGAGCAAAAACAAACTTTCTTACTTGAAGAATTAAATTCTAAGCGCCCATTGATCCCGACAAATTGGCAACCAAGTGCAGCGACTCAAGAAGTATTTGAGACTTGTCGTGTCATTGCACAATCACCTAAAGATTCTATTGCCTCTTATGTGATTTCAATGGCAAAAGTGCCTTCTGATGTATTAGCGGTAAAACTATTACTGAAAGAAGCTGGTGCGAATATTCGCTTACCTGTTGCTCCTTTATTTGAAACGCTTGAAGACTTAAATAACGCTGAAAGCGTAGTGACCCGTTTGTTTAATATCCCTTGGTATCGTGATCTAATTGATGACAAACAAATGGTGATGATTGGCTATTCAGACTCAGCAAAAGATGCGGGTGTGATGGCGGCATCATGGGCGCAATATCGTGCTCAAGATGCATTAATCAAACTCTGTGAAAAATCAGGCGTAACATTAACACTATTCCATGGACGTGGCGGTACGATTGGTCGTGGTGGCGCGCCAGCACATGCAGCTTTACTTTCTCAACCACCAGGAAGTTTAAAAGGCGGTCTGCGTGTGACAGAACAAGGTGAAATGATCCGCTTTAAGTTCGGACTACCACAAGTCACAATCAGCAGTCTTGCTCACTATGCTGGTGCAATTTTAGAAGCCAATTTATTGCCACCACCAGAGCCAAAAGCACCTTGGATTGAGGTCATGGATTCTTTGTCTGACGTTTCTTGTGCAATGTATCGTGACTATGTGCGAGGGCAAGAAGACTTTGTTCCTTACTTTAGAGCGGCAACTCCAGAAGGCGAGTTGGGTAAACTACCATTAGGCTCTCGTCCTGCAAAACGTCGTCCTACTGGTGGTGTCGAAACCTTGCGTGCTATTCCGTGGATCTTCGCATGGACTCAAAACCGCTTAATGTTACCTGCTTGGTTGGGCGCTGGTGCCGCATTACAGCATGAAATTGATGGCGGGAAACAAGCGGTATTAGACGATATGTGTGAGAACTGGCCGTTCTTTAATACACGTATTGCGATGTTGGAAATGGTCTATGCTAAAGCGGATTTATGGTTAGCGGAATATTACGATCAACGTTTAGTTGAAGAGCGTTTATGGCCACTAGGAGCTAAATTACGTCAGCAACTTTCTGATGATATTAAGAGTGTTTTGGCGATTTCAAAAGATGAGCACTTAATGGCAGATTTACCTTGGGTTGCAGAATCTATCGCACTACGTAATGTCTATACTGATCCATTAAACGTACTTCAGGCCGAGTTATTACAGCGTTCTCGTACACATAGTGAGTCGGATCCTCGTATTGAACAGGCACTAATGGTCACTATTGCAGGTATTGCGGCAGGTATGCGTAATACAGGCTAGAGGCATCAGTATTTAGAAATAAAAACAGCGCTTAATAATAGCGCTGTTTTTTGTTTTTTTATCTCTTATCTCTGATATTGGTTTTATTTTTTTGCTTCTTCATAAGACTCAATAGCTCTTATTCGTGCTTTTGCGTGATCAACTATGGGTAATGGGTAATCGAGAGAATTATTGGTTTTTGCTGCCCATTCGTGAGGCGTATGAATATATCGACTCGGCACATTGGCGAGTTCAGGAAGCCAATGGCGGATAAATTCACCATCAGGATCGAACTTACGACCTTGAGTGGTAGGATTAAAAATTCGAAAATAAGGTACGGCATCAGTTCCTGTTGATGCGGCCCACTGCCAACCCCCATTATTTGATGCGAAATCACCATCAATCAGTTGTGACATAAAATAACGCTCACCCCAACGCCAATCAATTAACAAGTCTTTGATAAGAAAGCTCGCCGTGAGCATACGTAAGCGGTTATGCATCCAACCTGTTTGGTTAAGCTGTCGCATCGCAGCATCAATAATAGGGAAACCCGTTGAGCCTTGAGTCCAAGCATTAAATTCATCTTGATTATTACGCCAATTGATTTTTTCTGTCCAAAGCTGAAAAGCAATGTGTTTGCATAAATTGGGATTTGCCACAATTAAGTGTTGGTAAAACTCTCGCCAAACAAGTTCATTAAACCAAACAAATGCACCTGATGTGCTGTTTTCTAAGAAATCAGGTTCAGTTTGATAAAGGCGATTAAAACATTGTCGAATAGACAGTAATCCAATCGAAAGATAGGGGGATAATCGACTTGTACCATCAACTGCGGGAATGTCTCGCCATTTTGCATAATGTGGGACGCTTTCATAACAGAATTGCTTTAAGCGTTTAAGTGCCTCTTCTTCAGTAGAGATAAAAGAGGGCAAGCTTGTATTTTCAAGTGAAAATAGCGGTGCTTTTAAAGGTGATACCGCTTTTTGATGTGTCCTGATCTCTGGGATAGGTAACGAAGCGTTATTTTGTGAAAAAAAGAGCCGAAGGAATGCATTTCTAAAGGGAGTAAAAACCTTATACATCTCCCCTTGTTGGGTGACTACATTACCTGGTGGAATAAACACATTGTCATGATAAGCATAAACGGTTGTCTTATTCTTCAGTAACTCAGTGACCTTTTCATCACGACGTTGTTCATTAAGGGCATATTGGTGATTGAAAAAAAGGGCGGTGGCTTGATGCTGTTGGCAATACTCAGCCACTTTATCGGCTGCATTTGAATAAGTATCGCTAATCACGATTGTCAGTGGAATATTGAGTTTTGCCAGTGATATTGAAAGATCCAGCAAAGCATTATGAATGAACGCCTGACATGACAAAGCCATATTGTGGGCTTTCCATTGTTCAGGCGTTACGGTGAAAAGAGCATGCACCTGTGCTTGTTTATCTTGGCAAGCGTTAAAGAGTGCTTTGTTATCCGTCACTCTTAAATCATTACGAAACCAGACCAAATGAACAGAAGACGGGTGCATGTGACCTCTCTTAATCTAATTTAGGATGTTGATCGATAAGCGCTTGGCGTTTTTTCTGTAATGCCTCAATTTCAGCTTCAATATCTTCAACACGTTGCTCGATATTATCATAATGCTCAGACAGAATTTCTTTTGCCTCTGATCTATCTGATGCCGCAGGTGTTGCACCTCGTAAAGGTTTATTTGCGGTTTCAATCATCTTAATCCCTGTGATCAAACCGACAACGGCAACAATCATCAGATAATAAGCAGGCATATATAAGTCACCAGTTGCTTCAACTAACCATGCCGCTGCCGTTGGTGTTGCACCTGCCACTAATACAGAAATATTAAATGCAATAGCTAATGCACTATAACGAATATGCGTTGGGAATATGGCAGGTAAAATAGACGCCATTACCCCAGTAAAACAGTTGAGTAGAACCGCAAGAATTAATAATCCTAAGAAAATTAAACCGATTTCATCACTGTTAATCATCATAAACGCAGGGTAAGCAAGAATAAACAACCCAATACTACCACCGATAACAAACGGTTTACGGCCAATTTTATCACTGAGTAAGCCGATCACAGGCTGTACAAATAACATCCCTATCATAATCGCGATAATAATCAAAACACCGTGATCTGCCGAATAGTTTAAGTTATGGGATAAATAACTCGGCATATACGTTAATAACATATAGTAGGTGACGTTAGTGGCAATCACTAAACCCACGCAGACGGTCAAACTTTTCCAATATTTTGAGGCGATTTCACGTAATGAAACACGCGGTGGATTTTCGATAGATTTACGGTCATCGCTGTTCATTTCATCAACATGCTGTTGGAATGCAGGCGTTTCTTCTAAAGCATGACGTAAATACAAACCAATAAGACCTAATGGTAATGCTAAGAAGAACGGGATACGCCATCCCCACTCATGGAATGCTGTTTCTCCAAGGATAGTAGAAATAAGTACAACAACACCTGCACCCATAACAAAACCAGCAATAGAACCAAAGTCTAACCAGCTTCCCATAAATCCACGTTTACGGTCTGGTGAGTATTCAGCAACGAAAATCGCCGCTCCTGAATATTCACCACCAATGGAGAAACCTTGTGCTAATTTAGCGAGTAATAATAAAACGGGAGCCCAGATCCCAATAGTTTCATAAGCAGGGATCAGACCAATGGCAAACGTACTGAGCGCCATAATAATGATGGTGACAGATAACACTTTCTGACGACCAAATTTATCCCCTAGCATCCCAAACACAATGCCACCTAATGGTCTTACAAGGAAAGGTACAGAGAATGTGGCAAGGGCTGCAATCATCTGCACACCTGGAGATGCGCCAGGGAAAAACACTTGACCTAAAACATAAGCGAGAAAGCCGTAGACACCGAAGTCGAACCATTCCATGGCATTACCTAATGCCGCGGCGGTAATGGCTTTTTTCAGCTTACTATCATCAATAATTGTTATGTCATTGATTTGTAATGGTTTGTTTCTTTTCTTCTTCATTTTCATATTAAGTGACCTTTTATTAAGGTATTCGTAATTTCTTGTTATTCAATTAATTAAAAGAAATGAAGTGACTATTTGATAGCGAGAAGAGTGAGTAATAAAAATTCACTAAAAAACAGCTTACTTCTACCTATTTTAAATAGTGGTATTAAGCTAATAGATAAGAGAATATTTATTAAGTATAGATGAGATTAAATAAGATTTTAGGAAGTTTTCTTTGTCGTTTTGATATAACAAAACATAGCCTCTAGTATTAAAATGTGATCGTTATCATAACGTAATTCTGCTTTTGTGTAAAATTTGTAGTGTGAGAGGTTTTAAATTTACGTTAAGTAAACTTAAAATATCGAAAAGAAAAATCAAAAAATAAGATCAATTTTTATCATAAATAACAATTGGTTAATCTAATTTGTTGTGTTTTTTGATACAAGCTAACGCATTTATATGAGCATTATGCATAATACAAATACCGAAAGGTAAATAGAAAATAATAACGCCTTATTTTACTTTATTATTCTTTCGAATAGTGAAGATGAAAATGTGGATAATAGAATAGATCTCGCTATTCTTATTATTGATTACATCAAGATAGTATGACGGGATATCATGACAGAGATATTAAAGATAGCCTCGTCATTCCCCATATTTAGAATAACAACTTATAAATTTAATAATTAACCGCGCATTTGTGCAAATTAACCCAGGTACCTCTATGAACATTAATCAACTGAAAAGCTTTGTTGAAGTCGTGAAAAATAATTTCAACATTACTAATGCGGCTGAAAAACTTTATACCTCACAACCGACAATCAGCAAGCAACTAAAGATATTAGAAGATGAATTAAGTGTATCGCTGTTTGTTCGTAAAAATAATAACTTATTAGCATTAAGCCCGATGGGTAAAGAAGTCCATAAAATTGCTTGTGATATTCTTGGGCAAGTTGACCGAATCAAAAGCATTGTGGCGGAAGAAGATCGTAATAAAAAAGTTGATTTACATATTGCGACAACGCATACGCAAATTCGTTATTCATTGCCGAATGTGATTGATCACTTTCGTCGCTATTACCCCAATATTTCTCTACATTTTCATCAAGGCGCACCAGCTCAATTAGCGGAAATGGTTAAAAATGGTGATGTGGATTTTGCGATTGCCACAGAATCTATGCACCTTTATGAAGATCTAATTACACTGCCTTGTTACCGCTGGACTCGTAGCTTATTAGTCCCTTATGACCACCCTCTTGCTTTATTGAAAGACGATGAGCTGGTTACCATCGAGCAGATGGCGGAGTATCCACTGATTACTTATGTTTTTGGTTTTACAAGAGGATCTAAATTAGACAAGGTATTTTATAAAAATAATCTTAAGCCTAATGTGGCGTTAACTGCGACGGATACAGAGATTATTAAATACTATGTTAAGCGACATTTAGGTATCGGCGTTATTGCAGCTGCTTCATATGATGAGACAGAAGATGGTGGCGCACTAAAATGTATTAATATCGATCACTTAGTGCAACCGAGTTATACCCATATTTGTGTCAGTAAACATACCCATATGAAAGATTATATGCATGAGTTTATTTCTCTCTATGCCCCCCATATTGATAGAAATATTATTCAGATGCCAGAGCAGTGGGAAACACAATGGCACAGTAAAGAGGTCTATCAGGGATTGCCTGATTTGCGTTCTGTGAATATTAATAATATCGCGACAGAATAAAAGTAATAATAAAGCCCGTTTTGCGGGGGCAATAACGGGCTTAGGCAGAACAAGAGAAAGATTAGCGAGTCAGAATATTCACAAAAATCTGAGCACCCACTAATAAACAATCATCATCGACAAAATAAGGATTGGCGTGAAGGTAATTATTAATCCCTTTCGCTTGGTTACCACTTCCTAAGAAGAACATGGCACCGACCTTACCTTTTGTGGCGTTAACCATATAGCTAAAGTCTTCACTGCCTGTCATTGGCTTACCGTTTGATTCAATATTCTCTTCTGGTAAGAATTTACGCATCGCATCTAATAAACGCTGATGTGCAGTTGGATGATTCACAACAGCTGGGTATCCGCTATAGCTTAATGTGGTTTTAAATCCACCAGCCGTACTGCGGGCAACAATTTCGTCGAAGCTGGCTTTCAGTATTTGATCGGTATTTTCATCCATAGAACGGATAGTACCGCGCGCTTGTACGTGATCAGCTAATGCATTAGGGATTGTTCCCCCATTGATCATGCCACAACCAAATACCGCAGGGCTAAATGGATCTGTCTTTTTCGCAACAACATAATCCATATAGTCAATTAAGCGCGTTGCTTCACGAATGGCATCTAACCCTTTGTGTGGTGTTGAACCATGTGCAGAAACACCATAAACATCTAATGTCCATGCTGAACCATAAGACGACATCACACCATCATTAAAGCGAACACAACCTGTTTCGATAGCGGCATCATTATGAAGTGCGTATGTTTCATCAACGCCTTCCATACAACCCATTTCCACCATTTTTTCAGCGCCAGGTACACGCATATCTTCTTCCGCCATTTGGAAAATAAAGCGGACATTTGACGTCATCTCTTCTTTATTTTCGGCAAGATACTTAGCACTGGTTAATGCCATGGTCATATGGGTATCGTGGCCACAGTTATGCGCACAACCTTGGTGAACTGAACTGTGTTCATTATTGGTTAAGTCTGGCATTTCTAGTCCGTCCATATCAGCACGGATAGCAATTAATGGAAATTCAGAATTAACAATTAAGTCTGCTGTGAAACCAGTATATCCATCAAAAGTTTTAATTTTATAACCAAAACTTTCCATTAATTCACGACAGTATTTAGATGTTTTATATTCTTCACCTGATAGCTCAGGTATTTTGTGCAGGTCTTGTCGTGTTTTTTTACTAAAGTCATTTAATTGAAAGAGTTTTTCACTGACATTATAAATATTATTCATTAGATAACTCCCTGGATACTAAATCCAATTTGCGCGACGATTGATGCTCCAAAGAAACAACAAGTTGAAACAATCATGAAAATAAGAATAACTTTCCATGACATTTTCTTAAGTTCTTCTAATTGACCACCAACAGATAAACCCGCAAATGCTAATAAAGGAACACAACAAGATAAGAAAGAAACTTTACCAATAGAACTAATAAAGAAATCTCTTACCGGAGTTTCGGGTAAACAAATAAGGATCCCGATAATTGTTGCATAAGCAAATGTGGGTAAAGATGAAGGTAAATAATGTTTTGCAACGAGTGAAATAAATACCACTAATGACATAGCAATAAAGCTATCCCACATTGCATAAAGAGCGATCCCTGATGTTAATGTTTGAGTAAACATTGCCAGTAAAATAGCAACGAATACAAACTTCATATCAATAATTATATTTTTCATGCAGTTTTGCCTCTGGTGAAAATTTTATAAATTTTTTCTGAAAGAGGTAAACCTAAATAGGTTAATGACAGTGCGCCTAATGCGGAAGATAATAAATTAGATGCAGCGGCAACACTTAATACTTGCTGTGCTAATGCTTCATCAAGACCATTAATTAATGCACCTGATGCAGCACTTAACATTGAACCAGAACCCACACCAGAGCCTGCTGCAAGAGCAAGTGGATGTAATCCAGTTAGTGGAGCAATACTACCTAATACGCTAAACCATAAAGTACCGATAACAGAACCACATAAATAAATGGCTAATACACCAATATATTCTTGAGAGCCTGTACCAAATTTACCTTGGATAACAGCGATAGACGGTTCACGGCTAATAGATGAACAAGCACCAATTGCACGACGACCAAATCCAAATTTAATGGCTAATGGTACCGCAATTAATACTGGCAATAAGTTACCGAGTTCCTGAACAAATAAAGGAATACCGACACTTAAAATCATTTTAATATTAGGAACAATCATTCCCGCATATTGCGTACCTAAAATAAGTAGGCTGAAACCTACCATTTTACCGCAGAAGCCTTCTTCTTTTTCTGTGAATAATTTACCCCATACTTTAATTTTTTTACGGGTAAATCCAGCAGATATACACATACCAATAATTACAGCAAATAGCATTGGTAAAATAGGTATTACCGCAATGCCAATCTTAATTTCTTTTTTACCAATGACATATTGTGAAATAAAAATTAAGAAAAGGACTGCAAGAATACTAATAAAGAAAACCTTTATCGGACTTCTACTTTTGTCCATCCGTTAATCTCCGTTGAAAAATAATCAGGCTTTATTCTAGAGGACAAAAAGCAAAAGGTAGCGTGACCAATGTCATGTTTATTTCATACCTCTTTTTCATGGTGCATGAAATAATACAATGGTGATAAATTTATTAACAAATAGGAGAAAGTTAAATTTTTTAATAAAGACAGTGAGTAAGGCTGAAATGAGTCAGCTTAATTGTTAATAAAAATGTGAAGAGAAAAATCACAATTAAAAATTATTTTAATTATTAAAATAATACTATAAGAAAGTATTGTCTATAATTTAATAAAGAATAATACGTTATTAATGAGATGTATTCTTATTTGATGCGGTTATTATAAATTTAATGAATGTATTTGGAAGTGATATTTTATTTTTTGTATTTTTGAGGGCTGATTTTATCCCCACAGTGACATTATAGTGATTGGTGTTATTCTTTATATTTTAGTTAGTAAGATAATTTTCTCTGCAAGCTGATGAGGAAGAGAAACAGAATATGGGAAGGAGATAAGTGTAGCTCGCAGAGGCGTAATTCACCCAAAACTGAGGAAAGACATCACCATGAGTAAGCAAACAGTTGCAACTTATATTGCTAAAGTACTCCATAATGCAGGTGTGAAACGTATTTGGGGCGTGACAGGCGATTCTCTCAATGGATTAAGTGATAGCTTGCGAAAGATGGGAACGATTGAATGGATGGGAACCCGTCATGAAGAAGTCGCGGCTTTTGCCGCAGGAGCAGAAGCAGCAGTTAATGGTCAATTAGCGGTTTGCGCTGGCTCTTGTGGACCAGGAAATTTACATCTTATCAATGGGCTTTTTGATTGCCATCGTAATCATGTTCCAGTGTTAGCCATTGCTGCGCATATTCCTTCTGCTGAAATTGGTAGTAATTACTTTCAAGAAACACATCCTCAAGAACTTTTTCGCGAATGTAGCCATTATTGTGAATTAGTCTCAAACCCAGAGCAGATCCCTCAAGTGCTTGCCATTGCAATGCGAACCGCTATTTTGAAAAAAGGAGTCGCTGTTGTTGTTTTACCGGGAGATGTTGCACTAAAACCAGCCCCAGAAGATGCGCATGAAAACTGGTATCCGTTGCAATCTCCACTCATCATGCCAAATCGTTTCGAAATCGAAAAATTATCCGATGCGCTAAATAATGCAAAAAATATCACTTTAATGTGCGGTGCTGGATGTGCTCAAGCTCGCGACGAAGTGATTAAACTGGCTCAAACATTAAAAGCCCCTGTTGTACACGCATTGCGAGGGAAAGAGTACATTGAGTGGAAAAATCCCTATAGTGTAGGAATGACTGGATTAATTGGTTTTTCATCGGGTTATCATGCGATGGAAAATGCCGATACGTTAGTGTTATTAGGTACGCAATTCCCTTATCGTGCATTTTATCCATCAAAAGCCAATATTATTCAAATTGATATTAATCCAAGTAGCCTTGGTTCGCATTGCCATGTCGATATGGCGATGATTGGCGATATTAAAGCCACACTCAATGCGATACAGCCTCGTTTAAAAGAGAAAACAGATACCACTCATCTTGATGCTTCACTGAAACATTATGCTAAAGCACGAGAAGATCTGGATGCACTTGCACAACCGAGTGAACGTGAGCTTATTCATCCACAATATCTGGCTCGTCGATTAAGTGAACTGGCAAATGATGATGCTATTTTTACTTGTGACGTAGGTACACCAACGGTATGGGCGGCACGTTATGTGGGTATGAATGGCAAACGTCGTTTACTGGGCTCGTTTAATCACGGCTCTATGGCAAATGCGATGGCTCAAGCCATTGGTGCACAGGCGTTAGATAGAAAGCGTCAAGTTGTGGCAATGTGTGGTGATGGTGGATTTACCATGCTAATGGGGGATTTTATCTCATTAGCTCAAATGAATTTGCCTGTAAAAGTGATTATTTTTAATAACAGTGTATTAGGTTTTGTCGCGATGGAGATGAAAGCGGGTGGCTATTTGACGGATGGTACGGATTTGCATAATCCAGATTTCGCGGCTATTGCTAATGCATCTGGTATCAAAGGCATTCGAGTAGAAAAAGGTGAAGATCTGGATAATGCACTGAAAGAAGCTTTTGAACATGATGGCCCTGTGATTGTGGATGTGGTAACCGCAAAACAAGAGCTTTCAATGCCCCCTGAAATTAAATTCGAACAGGCGAAAGGGTTTAGCTTGTATATGATGAAAGCGATTATTAATGGTCGCGGTGATGAGATTGTTCAACTCGCGAAAACTAATTGGTTACGCTAGTTATTAAGTCAGATTGAAGATAAATAACCCTATCAAAATAAATCGATAGGGTTATTTTATTATTATTGGGCTTTCTCTGTTAAACAGAAGTTTTCAATTAATTGCCCCATTAATTCACGCGTCGGCTCAATAAATGCCATATCAATAAATTCATCAGGTTGATGTGCTTGCTCAATAGAACCTGGGCCTAAAACTAAGGTAGGGCAGAGATCTTGAATAAACGGCGCTTCAGTACAGTAATTTACAGTTTGCGCTTTCTCACCCAATAGTTTTTCGATCACGGCAACCATTTTATGATCGGTTGGGCACTCATAACCCGGAATAGGATCGTGTAATGCCTCAACACTTAAACGACCCGGCCAACGTGCTTTGACTGGCGCTAATGTTTCGTGAAGTAAATCATCCAAGTCTTGCAGTGTTAATCCCGGTAATGGGCGAATATCCATATGTAATTCACAGCAAGCACAAATTCTATTTGCTGCATCACCGCCATTAATATAACCAAAGTTCATTGTTGGATAAGGGATAACAAACGCAGGGTTGTTATAGCGAGTTTTTAACGTATCGCGCAGTGTACTAAGGTGAGTAATAGACTCATGCATCAGTTCTATCGCATTCACCCCTTTTTCTGGATCACTAGAGTGTCCTGATTGCCCAGTAATGCGTATTGCATTTGATAAATGCCCTTTATGAGCACGAATAGGTTTTAACGATGTAGGTTCGCCAATAATGGCAAAATCAGGGCGGATTGCTGTATTAGCAGCAAAATAACGCGCCCCTGCCATAGAGGTTTCTTCATCAGCGGTAGCAAGTATATAAAGTGGATGCGTTAGTGTTTTAGTATCCACGTCACGTAATGCGTCAAGAATAAAGGCAAAAAAGCCTTTCATATCCGCTGTACCTAAGCCGTATAACTTATTTTCTTTTTCTGTCAGCGTAAAAGGATCTTGCGTCCAACGGCCTTCATCAAACGGCACAGTGTCAGTATGACCACAGAGTAATAATCCGCCTTTCCCCGTCCCTAATGTTGCGAGAAGGTTAAATTTTCCTCGCGTTTCGGGTACAGGTTGAATTTCAATTGAAAAACCTAATGTTTCCAACCAATTAGCAAGCAGGTTAATCAATGCTTCGTTGCTTTGATCGTTTTTAGCATCTGTTGCACTGATAGAGGGAGTTGCAATTAATTGACGATAAATCTCAATAAATGTAGGTAATTTAATATTCACTGTTGACAGCCTTTCTTCATAATAGTATCAATATTCATGCACTTTTTTTGAATAAAAATACATTAATCGGTTTGTGTTCATAGTACAAGGTAAGAATGACATGTTAAATACTCTGATTGTAGGAGCAAGTGGTTACACTGGCGCTGAATTAGCCGCCTATCTTCAGCAGCATCCTCATGTGAATTTGAGCAGACTGATGGTATCAGCTCAAAGTGCAGATGCAGGAAAGTGCTTTTCTGAACTTCATCCACAATATCGTGGTTTAGTAGATCTCCCACTAGAGCCGATGGTTGATGTGGCTAAAGCCGTTGAAAATATTGATATCGTTTTTTTAGCAACAGCACATGAAGTCAGCCATGACATTGCCCCTATTTTTCTAGAGCAAGGTTGCGTGGTGTTCGACTTATCTGGCGCCTATCGAGTACAAAACAAGCATTTTTATCAACAATACTATGGATTCGAGCATAAGAATACTGATTGGTTATCACAGGCAGTTTATGGGTTAGCTGAATGGAATGCCGACATTATTAGTAAGGCTCAATTAATTGCAGTGCCGGGTTGTTATCCAACGGTGTCTCAGTTGTCTCTAAAACCGCTTGTGGAAGCGGGACTTTTAGATACAGCACAGTGGCCAGTGATTAATGCTACCAGCGGTGTGAGTGGTGCTGGTAGAAAAGCCTCTTTAACCAGTAGCTTTTGCGAAGTGAGCTTGCAACCTTATGGCGTGTTTACGCATCGCCATCAACCTGAAATTGCAACACATCTGGGTATTGATGTCATTTTTACACCTCATCTGGGTAATTTTGCCAGAGGGATCTTAGCCACTATCACCTGTAAGTTAAAAGTGGGTGTGACACAAGAGGATGTAAGACAAGTCTTTGAAGATGCTTATCAAGATAAACCATTAGTGCGTGTTTATGAAAAAGGGTTACCTGCATTAAAAGCCGTTGTAGGAACCGCATTCTGTGATATCGGATTTGCTCAACAAGGTGAACATCTGATTGTGGTCGGTGTTGAAGATAACTTGTTGAAAGGGGCTGCTGCACAAGCGGTGCAATGTATGAACATTCGGTTTGGTTTCGCTGAAACCGAATCACTTATTTAAATAATGAGTAGGGAAGTTTCATGGAACCATTAATTATCAAACTGGGTGGTGTGCTCCTTGATAATGAAGAAGCGTTAACGCGGTTTTTCACTGCATTACAACAGTATCGTTCAACACATTCTCGCCCCTTAGTCATCGTACATGGTGGTGGCTGTTTGGTGGATGAGTTGATGGGTAAATTGCAATTGCCTGTGGTGAAAAAGCAGGGGCTTCGTGTCACACCGGCTGATCAAATAGACATCATCACAGGGGCACTTGCCGGAAGTGCCAATAAAACCTTGTTATCGTGGGCAACTCAGTTTGGGCTTAATGGTGTGGGGCTTTCTTTGGGTGATGGACAATTAGCTAAAGTCACTCAAATCAATGAAGAGCTAGGCCATGTAGGAAATGCAAATCCCGGCTCTCCTGATTTACTCAATTTATTATTGGGTGCTGGCTATCTACCTATTATCAGTTCTATCGGTATGACTGAAAAAGGTGAACTGATGAATGTGAATGCTGACCAAGCGGCAACCGCTATCGCTGAAACGTTAGGTGCTGATTTAGTGTTGCTTTCAGACGTCAGTGGCATTTTAGATGGTAAAGGCCAGAAGATAGCCGAGATGTCAGCAGAAAAAGCACAGACATTAATCGACCAAGGCATTATCACTGACGGCATGATAGTGAAAGTAAACGCAGCATTGGAAGCGGCTAAAACGTTAGGACGACCAGTTGAAATTGCAAGTTGGCGCCATGCTGAAAAACTAACGGCTCTGTTTAATGGTGTTGCAGTCGGAACCCGTATTTTAGCTTAAAAATCTTTCTAGAAACCTTATCGCTATTTGATAGTTGGCAGAATTTAAACAAATTAGGAATTGAAGGTTATCACTATGACTAAAGGTATAAAAAAAATCGTACTGGCGTACTCTGGCGGATTGGATACTTCGGCAATCATTCCTTGGCTAAAAGAACATTATGATAACTGTGAAGTTGTCGCTTTTGTCGCTGATGTGGGTCAAAGCCGTGATGATTTAGTGGGTGTGGAACAAAAGGCCTTAGCATCAGGTGCTTCTGAGTGTCATATTGTCGATTTACGCGAAGAATTTATCAAAGACTATGTTTACCCAGTATTAAAAACGGGTGCGTTATATGAAGGTAGCTACTTATTAGGTACTTCAATGGCACGTCCTGTTATCGCTAAAGCGCAAGTTGAACTAGCCTTAAAACTCGGTGCCGATGCAGTTGCTCATGGTGCAACAGGTAAAGGTAACGATCAGGTTCGTTTCGAAAGTACTTATGCGGCACTTGCTCCACAACTTAAAGTGGTCGCGCCTTGGAGAGAGTGGGATTTACGTTCTCGTGAAGCATTACTGGATTATCTAAAAGTTCGTAATATCCCAACCACAGCAACGCTTGAGAAAATTTATAGCCGTGACGAAAACGCATGGCATATCTCAACAGAAGGTGGTGTATTAGAAAGTCCGTGGAATGCCTCAAACGAAGACTGTTGGGCATGGACGGTTGATCCGAAGAAAGCACCAGAAACACCAGAACTCGTTACTGTCACCGTAAAAGCGGGGGAAGTCGTTGCCGTAAATGGTAAAACACAATCACCTTTTGAATGTTTAGATACCTTAAATGCATTAGGCGTTAAACATGGTATCGGTCGTATTGATATTGTTGAAAACCGTTTAGTGGGAATGAAATCTCGTGGCTGCTATGAAACTCCGGGGGGCACTATCATGATGGCGGCTCTGCGTGGTGTTGAGCAACTTGTACTCGATAGAGATGCTTTTAAATGGCGTCAACAGCTGGGCTTAGAGATGTCTTATGTGGCTTATGATGGTCGTTGGTTCACGCCAATTCGCGCTTCACTGCAAGCGGCGGCAGAGTCACTGGCAAAAGATGTGAATGGTGAAGTGGTATTAGAGCTGTATAAAGGTCATGTTAATGCTATTCAGAAGAAATCAGATAACAGTCTGTATTCTGAAGAGTTTGCAACCTTTGGTGAAGATGAAGTTTACGATCACAGCCATGCTGAAGGGTTTATCCGTTTATATTCCTTACCATCACGTATCCGTGCATTGAGTAAGAAATAAGGTTAAACAATAGAGTGATGCTATATATCTATATAAGTATATAAGGCATCACTCTCACTCTTTTATTACATAGAATAAATACAGGAAGCGATTATGGCACTCTGGGGTGGACGTTTTAGTCAGGAAGCTGATCAACGGTTTAAACAATTCAATGATTCACTGCGGTTTGATTTTCGACTGGCACAACAGGATATCTTTGGCTCAGTAGCTTGGTCTAAAGCGTTAGTCACAGTTGGCGTATTGTCGCAAGATGAACAAGCTCAACTTGAGCAAGCTTTAAATGAATTATCAGAAGAAGTAACAGCAAACCCGCAGTCTATTTTGCAGAGTGATGCGGAAGATATTCATAGCTGGGTTGAAAGTAAGCTTATTGCCAAAGTGGGTGATTTAGGTAAAAAATTACATACGGGTCGTAGCCGTAATGATCAGGTCGCAACAGACTTAAAATTATGGTGTAAAGAAGAAGTTATTCATCTACGCCAAGCCATTGTTGAGCTACAAAAAGCCTTAGTTATCACCGCAGAACAAAATCAAAATTCGGTGATGCCAGGTTACACCCATTTACAGCGTGCTCAGCCGGTGACTTTTGCACATTGGTGTTTAGCATACAATGAAATGCTAGCTAGAGATGAAAGCCGTTTAGCTGATGCGTTGAAGCGTTTAGATGTCAGCCCATTAGGATGTGGTGCGCTGGCAGGTACGGCTTATGATATCGATCGTGAACAATTAGCTGGATGGCTGGGTTTTGCGAGTGCAACCAACAATAGTCTAGACAGTGTCTCCGATCGTGATCATGTCTTAGAGCTATTATCTTCTGCGGCCATTGGTATGGTGCATTTATCGCGTTTTGCAGAAGATCTTATTTTCTTTAATAGTGGTGAAGCGGGTTTTATTGAATTATCAGACAAGGTAACTTCAGGCTCATCATTAATGCCACAAAAGAAAAACCCAGATGCACTTGAGCTTATCCGTGGAAAATGTGGACGAGTGCAAGGTGCATTAACTGGCATGATGATGACCTTAAAAGGTCTGCCTCTCGCTTACAATAAAGATATGCAAGAAGATAAAGAAGGGCTGTTTGACGCTATCGATACATGGTCTGATTGTTTGCATATGGCAACGCTTGTTCTTGATGGGATCCAAATCCGTCGCCCTCGTTGTGAAGAAGCCGCGAAGCAAGGTTATGCTAATGCCACTGAATTGGCCGATTATCTTGTTGCGAAAGGTGTGCCATTTCGTGAAGCTCACCATATTGTAGGTGAAGTGGTGGTTTGCGCCATTGAGCAAGGTAAAGCGATTGAAGAGCTCCCTCTTTCTGAATTACAGATGTTTAATAGTAAAATTATGATTGATGTGTACGATATTTTATCGCTTCAATCTTGTTTAGATAAACGTCTTGCAAAAGGGGGCGTTTCTCAAAAACAGGTCGCTTATGCGATAGTAAAAGCCAAAGAAGTCTTAAATATGGATAAATAAGCAAAGCGTTTACCTAAGACAACTTACTGTTATTCAAAAAGAACAGGGTGGATCTCACTCTGTTCTTTTATTTTAAATTGCCGATAATATCGAAAAAGAGAGGCAGAATAACATTCGACTGATAGAAAAATTTATCAGTTACTATATTATCTATAGACATTAACTATCAGCAATAAATGTGGGATCTGCAATGAATATCCGTGACTTGGAATATCTGGTGGCTCTAGCTGAGCATAAACATTTTCGTCGTGCGGCAGATTCTTGCCATGTGAGTCAGCCAACATTAAGTGGTCAAATTCGTAAACTTGAAGATGAACTTGGTGTGATGTTGCTTGAAAGAACTAGCCGTAAGGTTCTGTTTACTCAACAAGGTTTGTTGCTGGTGGATCAAGCGAAAACCGTTTTACGTGAAGTCAAAGTGCTACAAGAAATGGCTTCATTGCAAGGCGAAAGTATGGCAGGGCCTTTACATATTGGGCTTATCCCTACTGTTGGCCCTTATTTATTGCCTCATATCATTCCTGAATTACATAAAAACTACCCTAAGTTAGAGATGTATCTTCATGAAGCACAAACTCATAGCTTATTAGCTCAATTAGATAGCGGAAAACTCGATTGTGCTATTTTAGCAATGGTAAAAGAGAGTGCGCCGTTTATTGAAGTGCCCCTATTTGAAGAGCCAATGAAATTAGCAATTTATGAAGGACACCCGTGGAATGAGCGTGGATCTGTGCCGATGGGCGACTTAGCGGGTCAGCGCTTATTAATGTTAGAAGATGGGCACTGTTTACGCGATCAAGCGTTAGGGTTCTGCTTCCAAGCGGGTGCAAAAGAAGATACTCATTTTAGAGCAACGAGTTTAGAGACTCTGCGTAATATGGTCGCTGCTGGTAGTGGAATAACCTTATTACCTGATTTATCGGTACCTCAAGAACAAAAACGTGATGGGGTTTGTTATCTAGAATGTACTGATCCCAATCCATCACGTTCTATTATTTTGGTTTATCGTCCCGGATCGCCTTTGCGTAATCGTTATGAACAGTTAGCAGAGACAATCCGTGAACATATGACCGCATTTTATGCAGAAAAACAGAGTGCATTAAAATAAGCGGTTTAAACCATTAAGTGCGGCAACACGATAGGCTTCTGCCATTGTTGGATAGTTGAAGGTAGTATTAACGAAATACTCGATAGTATTGCCTTCACCTTTTTGCTCCATAATCGCTTGACCGATATGAATAATTTCAGCGGCACGCTCACCGAAGCAGTGAATACCTAAAATTTGCTTGGTTTCACGGTGGAAGAGAATTTTCAAACTCCCTACATTCATACCTGCAATTTGTGCTCTTGCCAGATGTTTAAATTGAGAACGTCCCACCTCATAAGGAATTTTCATTGCAGTGAGTTGTTGCTCGGTTTTACCAACAGAACTAATTTCAGGAATGGTATAGATCCCAGTTGGAATATCTTCGATTAAATGTGTTTCTGATTTTCCAGTGGTAATTGCCAAAGCAGCAATTCGACCTTGATCATAGGCGGCAGAAGCTAGACTTGGATAACCAATTACATCACCGACGGCATAAATGTGTTCACAACTGGTTTGGTAATGAGCATTAACAGAAACTTGTCCACGACTATCTGTTTTAATACCCACGTTTTCTAAGCCCAGTGTGTCAGTATTTCCTGTTCGACCATTCGCATAAAGTAGGCAATCTGCTTTGACTTTTTTACCTGATTTTAGATGAACAATAACACCATCATCGACACCTTCAATGCTTTCATATTCTTCATTATGACGAATAACAATACCGTTATTCCAGAAGTGATAAGAAAGTGCATCAGACATCTCTTGATCAAGGAAAGACAATAGGTGATCACGAGTATTAATTAGGTCTACTTTTACTCTTAATCCTCTAAAAATAGAGGCATATTCACAACCAATGACACCAGCACCATAAATAATGACATGGTGAGGCTCATGCTCTAAATCGAGAATAGTGTCACTGTTATAAATACGAGAATGAGAGAAATCGACATCTGGCGGGCAATAAGGACGTGAGCCTGTTGCAATAATAAAACTATCAGCTGAAAGAATATCGCACGTACCATCAGGATAACGCACGCTGATCCTGTGCTCGTCAATAAATGCAGCTTCACCCGAATACATCGTACAATTATTACGCTCGTAAAAACCTTGACGCATTTTAGTCTGCTGACTAATTACGGTACTGGCTTGACGAAGTATTTGAGAGAAAGAGGAGTTAATAAGGCGAGATTGGTCACTGTAAAGCGGATTTTGATTAAATTCTATGATACGACTTACTGCGTGACGTAGGGCTTTTGAAGGAATGGTTCCCCAGTGAGTACAGCCCCCACCGACTTTGTTATAACGTTCTATAACTGCGACGCGCTTTCCTTGTTTAACAAGCCCCATGGCCGCGCCTTCACCACCAGGACCTGAACCGATCACAATTGCATCGAAATGAGAATGTTGCATAGGAAAAGACCTGTTTTATACAAACCGACAACGCTATATTAACATTAGAATGAATAATAGCCCAACTGACATTAAGGGCATTAGTCACACTTTGTTGAGTTTTTATGAGAATGTGTCTTGAGAGATGATTGTACGCACTGCTTTTTTAACAAAGTTTGATATATTGGGTATAAACCAAATTAGGATTATCAGGATTTCTGTGAGTAATAATATTGGCATCAGAGCTAAACAAAAAGAAAAAACCCGTCGCTCTTTAATTGAAGCTGCTTTTAGCCAACTCAGTGCCGAGCGTAGCTTTACAAGTCTAAGTTTACGAGAAGTGGCTAGAGAAGCTGGTATTGCACCCACCTCATTTTATCGTCATTTTAAAGATGTGGATGAACTTGGGCTCACCATGGTTGATGAAAGTGGATTGATGTTACGTCAACTAATGCGCCAAGCACGTCAACGCATTGCGAAAGGTGGCAGTGTTATCAGAACATCAGTAGCAACTTTTATGGAATTCATTGGTAATAATCCTAATGCGTTTCGATTATTACTTCGTGAACGTTCAGGGACTTCAGCTGAGTTTCGTGCGGCTGTCGCACGAGAGATCCAACATTTTATTGCAGAACTGGCAGACTATCTTGAGCAAGAAAGCCATATGCCACGTTATTTTACAGAAATGCAATCTGAAGCAATGGTCACTATTGTATTTAGTGCAGGCGCAGAAGCACTGGATATCGATATTGAAAAGCGTCAACAATTAGAAGAAAGATTAGTTATACAACTGCGAATGATTGCTAAAGGTGCCTATTATTGGTATCGACGTGAGCAAGAAACGCAAATACCTCTACAAGATAACCCAGAGATAAAGAAAAAAACGCATCAGAAAGGAGACAAATGATGGAACAAAATCGCTGTGAAAAAAGCACGCTATTACTTGCCACAGTCATTGGTGTCGCTTTACATGGTACTTATTCAAGCCTTTTTAACCCGTTTATTGAGACGTGGTCAGTTTTCCCACTCGTCAGCTTAATTTTGGCAGTTTACTGTTTATATCAGCGCTACTTAAATCAACCCATGACCGATGGTATGCCTAAGCTGATTTTTTCATTCTTTTTATTAGGCTTATTCGGTTATAACGCTTACACCAGAACCGTTAACCCTGAATGGGGTTCAAATTTCTTCTCTTCAGTTTGTATCGTTATCGTTGCATTGTGGATTTATCGTCAATTCAAACAGCGTCAACGCTTACGTATACAGGCAGAAGAAGCTGAAAAAGCATCACGAGCAGAACAGTACTAGCCTGTACTCCTCTCTTTGTTGTAAACACAGCGAAATTTTGACACCAGCAAGCTATCTTGCTGGTGTTTTTGTTTTTATTGGCGTTATTGAAAGATTTTCTATTCTAACGTGAGAAATAAGCTGTTATCTTTTTTCTAATAATACGCCACATTCCATATGGTGGGTGTAGGGGAATTGGTCGAATAATGCTAATTTACTGATTTTATGTGTTTTAATTAGGGTTTCTAGATTTTCGCACAGTGTTTCTGGATTACAAGAAATGTATAAAATGCTAGGGTAAGTTTTAACCAATTCTACAGTTTTCTCATCTAAACCACTACGAGGAGGGTCAACAAAAATGGTTTCACATTGGTAATCTTTTAAATTAATCCCTTCTAAGCGTTTAAATTCTCTTACACCATTCATTGCTTGCGTAAAATCTTCTGCGGACATGCGAATAATTTTCACATTATCAATGTGATTCATTGCAATATTGTATTGGGCTGCATGAACAGACGGTTTTGCAATTTCTGTTGCCAGTACTCGCTCAAAATTACGTGCAAGCGCTAATGAAAAGTTACCGTTGCCGCAATACAGTTCAAGCAGATCGCCTTTTGCATTTTCTGTTGCTTTTAATGCCCATTCCAACATCTTAATATTGACCTGTGCATTAGGTTGCGTGAAGCTATTTTCAACTTGGCGATAAATCATCTCTTTACCTGCCACTGGTAACACTTCATCAATAAAATCATTATCGAGCATAATTTTTGTTTTATAAGCTCGACCAATTAATTGAACATCAAAGCCTTGAACAATTAATGATTGGCGTAATGCTATTGCTTCTTGCTGCCAAGTTTCATCAATCTTCTTGTGATAAAGCAGGGAAACAATAATTTTATTACTCAACGTAGAAAGATAATCAATCTGAAACAGTTTCTTTCTGAGTGTTGGTTTATCTTTTATTTCTGCCAACAAGGCAACCATCATTTTATTAATAAGCTGGCTGGCAACCGGAAATTGGTCAACACGAATACGCTGCTTAGTCTCTTGGTCAAACATAATATGATAGAGAGAATCTTCTTCATGCCAGATACGGAATTCCGCACGCATACGATAATGCTGTTCTGGTGATGAAAAAACCTCTGCTTCAGGCGCATTAAAAGGAGCCATCATTGTTTGTAGACGTTGTGTTTTTTCATTCAGTTGAGACTGATATGTTTGCGTTGGTAATGAATTCTGCATGGTATCTCGCCTTTTTTTGGCAGTAATAAAGTTAAGCGAGCGAAATTGTAGAGATCCTCATGAAGATGTCCAGTATTCTTCATGTTCAATTTCTGGACTCAGTGGATTTGAAATCGTAGCATAGTTATTCGGTCTCCTAATAGGAGTTAAAAGGGAATCTGGTGCAAAGCCAGAACTGACGCGCAGCGGTAATAGGATCAAGGATAATAAAAGACACTGCAAAGCACTTATATAAGTGCAGTGGGAAGTCATTATCTTAAAGACATAAATTTGTTTCTTTAACCTAAAGTCCGAAGACCTGCCGAAGACCTGTCGCATCTTAAATTAAATACGCGTTTTATTTAATTTTGGCGGCATCCTGCTACTTATTCTGTTGGATGCAGATTTTCATGAATAATAAAAAAGTTTTTTTCATTTCCAGTGTGGCTTTGAGTGTTATGGCGGGCAGTTTTGGTGCGTTTGCAAATAACAGTGATACGTTAAGCGTGACAGCAAACCGCTTTCAAGAGCCTAACTCTTCTATTTTAGCGCCGATAACAGTTGTTGAACGTGAACAAATCGAACGTTGGCAGAGTAATAGTGTTATTGATGTATTACGCAGAATGCCAGGGATTGATGTGGGGCAAAACGGTGGAATAGGGCAGATGAGCTCTATTTATGTACGTGGAGCTGAATCTCGTCATGTTCTTATTTTAGTGGATGGTGTGCGTTTAAATCAGGCGAATGTGTCTGGTAGTTCTGATATCAGCCAAATTCCTCTTTCTCTTGTTCAACGTATTGAATATATAAGAGGGCCTCGTTCTTCTGTTTATGGTTCTGATGCGATTGGTGGCGTGATTAATATCCTCACAGAAAGGAAAACGGAAGGAGGAACACTTAATGCCACAATGGGTTCTCATGGTTATCAAGAATATGATGGCTCGATAAAACAAAAAGTCGGTGATAAAACCACATTAACAGTCGCTGGCAGTTATCTCTATACCAAAGGTTATGATGTAGAAGCGAATGGAAATACTGGTGGACATCCACAACCCGATCGTGATGGCTTTATGAACAAGTCATTATGGCTAGGGGTTAATCACGATATTAACGATGATGTTTCTTTATATGCACGCGCTTATGGTTTTGATAATCGCACGGCTTATGATGCTTATTATGACAGTTATAACGATATGTTAACGGATACAAGAGCATTATTTAGTCGTACTTATGATGGTGGTGTGAAATTTAATCGTGATAACTACTCTTCTTCTTTAAATACCAGCTATAACTACACCAAAGATTATGACTATGATCCTCGTTATGGTCGCTATGGTAAAGGAAGCCGTTTTACCAACTCTGAACAATATAATGTGCAGTGGGGAAATCACCTTTTATTAGGGAATGGCAGTATCGGTGGTGGTGTCGATTGGCAACGTCAATCTATTAAAGCTGGCTCTAGTGGATTTCCTAATAAAGAACACTTCGACAATACAGGTTTGTATCTAACTGGACAGCAAAAGTTAGGCGATATTATTGCTGAAGCATCAGTACGCTCGGACAAACACTCTGAATATGGCTGGCATACGACTTGGCAAACTAACCTAGGTTGGGAATTTGTTGAGGGTTATCGTGTGATTGGTGGTTATGGTACGGCATTTAAAGCACCGACACTGATGCAACTTTATAGTGAGTGGGGAAGTAATCCAGACTTACAACCTGAAAAGAGTAAACAGTGGGAAGGGGGCTTTGAAGGATTAACGGGGCCTTTAGCGTGGCGATTAACTGCGTATCGTAATGATGTAAATTCTTTGATCCAAGGTGAATCGAGTTATCCATACCGTAACTACAATGTTGGTAAGGCCTTAATTAAAGGTGTGGAATTTACGGGTGAAATGGATACGTGGATTTTTCATCACACCTTTAACCTTCAATATATAGATGCAAGAAATAAAGAAACGCATCAACGTCTTGATCGTCGCGCTCGTCAACAACTGAAATATCAGCTTGATTGGCAAGTCGAGAAACTCGATATGGGGGTGACTTACCAATATATCGGTCAACGGACAGATAAAGATTATGGGACTTATGAGAATGTTTCTTTAGGTGGTGTGAGTATTTGGGATTTAACTGCTTCATATCCTATTACATCACATCTCTCAATTCGTGGTAGAATAGCCAACCTGTTTGATAAAGATTATGAGACAGCTTATGGCTATCGCACGCCAGGACGTGAATACTTCCTCACAGGAAGCTACAACTTCTGATGCACAACTTACCGCTAACCCTACTGTATTGGTTTTTGATTCAGGGGTTGGCGGTTTATCTGTTTATCGTGAGATCCGTGAAAAATTACCGGATGCTCACTATATCTATGTTTTCGATAATGAAGCTTTCCCCTATGGTGAGAAATCACAAGACTTCATTATTGACCGTGTTGTTCGAATAGTTAGCGCGGTTGCTGAAAAACATGATCTCGCGACCATCGTTATTGCTTGTAATACAGCAAGCACAGTGAGCCTCCCTGCTTTACGTGCCAAGTTTACTGATATTCCTATTGTGGGCGTTGTACCTGCTATTAAACCAGCAGCTAAATTAACATGTAATGGAGTAGTTGGATTATTAGCAACAAGAGCAACAGTTAAACGTCCTTATACCCATGAACTTATTGAACGCTTTGCGACTGATTGCAAAGTTCACTCTTTAGGTTCGGCAGAGCTGGTGGAATTGGCTGAGAGAAAACTTCATGGTGAAGCCGTTTCTTTAGACGAGCTACGTAAAATCCTTACACCTTGGCTAAAAATGAAAGAGCCACCGGATACTGTGGTATTAGGTTGTACTCATTTCCCTTTATTAGCTGATGAACTTCTTTCTGTTTTACCTGATGGTACCCGAATTATCGATTCTGGCGCTGCAATTGCACGAAGAACTGCGTGGTTAGTCGTAAATCAAGCGAAAATAAAGGGTTCAAATGAAATTAACTTCGCTTATTGCTTAAAAGAAGATGAGAATAGCGAATTATTAAAACCTGTTTTAGCGGGTTTTGGTTTTGAATCGCTCAGAAAACTGGCGCTTTAAGTGCAATTTGATTGAAAATTCAACGGTCAGTAAAAAAACTCAAAAAAAGTGTTGCCAGCTTCACAAAACTCCCTATAATGCGCCCTCGTTGTCACGGCAAACCACGCTAAGTGAGTTAGCCGAGAGAACGAAG